>NZ_JBHEEV010000012.1:0-113682 GCF_041930145.1 Brucella ciceri
CGAAGTGGTTACAGGCCGACCTTGTAGGCCTGCTCGATGTCGGTCACGGACAAGAACGCGAGCCCATGCGGCTGTTTGACCGCGAAACCGGAGCCGCAAATGAACCCGGCCACGTATTCGTCATTGATGCGGATAACGCCCACATCACCCCGACGGGCTGAAAGACGATTGATCGGCTCAAGCTGGAGATAGGTTTCGAATACGTCCTTGACGTTCTCGCAGCCATTGGCGCGCATCTTCCGGGCTGCCCCAGCTTCCGTCTTGTACTTGCCCCGGAACTCCGCAAGCGGGTCTTCGCCGGTTACGGCCTTGATGGCATCGGCGGCAGTCATGAGGCAGTCCGAAACGCCCCATTCCGGCGTGATCGATACATGAGCCGTCGCAAGGTCTTCCAACGCCCGATCCCAACCGGGAACCCTAGCCGAATTTGATTTTGAAGAACTCATTCTTGATCCTCGCGGCGTATTCGAAAAGCATGTCCCCGGGCGACACAAGCTGCTGGTCCTCATGCGAGGCGTAGCGGTAGCCCTCGCGGAAGTTGTCGACCGCGCCCGTTTCAATGTGGCCTTCTAACCAGACCTCGTCGCTTTCTTCGCGGTGGTCGATGTAATCGACATAGCCGTACCAGGTCGGCTCGGCATGAAGGAAAGCGTTGTTGTCCGGGTCGAAATAAAAGTCGTAGAACGTGACAGGTCGATTTTTATAATCTTCTTGCTCGATCAATCCGAGCTTATCCGGCGTCAGGCCGAAGTCGGCGGCAGCGGGCAGGCGCATGGTGACTGGTTGGGCCGCAGTACCAAGCGCATACATTGGCTCATCAATGTCGATGATGGTGTTACCGTGATAGGTCAGGCCGCCATAATCGACGCTGCCCTTGCCTGAGAAAAATCCATAGGTGCCGGTGCCGAACTCGAACTTTACGGCGGATGCGATCTTGCCCCTGCCCTCGTTGAGCAGTTGCTGTAGACGTGCTGGAAAGGCCATGAGTTACCGTCAAACCAATGAAAGGGTGGATTGAACCGCGCCCAACTGATATCTGGCCGGGCATGATTAGAAGCGTTTGCATGTTGATTGTCGGTTTTGGCGCCTTGATCCAAGGCGTTCTTCGCCTTGGAAATCCTGCCCAGGCAGTAGAAAAAACGGGCTGGTTGTATCAGCAGTTCGGTGACCAAGGCATTGCCGTCGGCATGATCGCCATGGGTGCCGTCGCATTGGTGATCGGAGCCGTCATGTTCAACAACACATGGATCCGGGCTATTCGGGAACGTCGACAGCGCCCTTAGAAATGCAGATACCAAAATAATGCTACTTCCCGTGTTTCCGGATAAAGGCCGCGATATAGAAACCTGTCATATCCGCCTAACGAAAATCCGTAGTAGCTATAGAAGCGGCACGCAGAAACGTTGGTGGATTGGGTTTCGAGGCGGACACCGGCCATTCCCGTATCTCTGGCCCATTGGACGGCTGAGCCCAACAAAAGTCTTCCGACACCTCCCTTTCGATTGCCAGCGGCGACCGCGACGTCCTCCACAATAGCGTACTTGTTCCAGCCTTCGCTGATTGCAAGATACCCAATAGGAACATCATTCCGAACTGCAATGAAAAGCTGTTTGCCAGGGTCTGTCAGAAATTCCGTCAGATCGGTTTCATCAAAGCCATAGTCTTTGCGATATGGCTCCATCAGCGAAACGGAAACCATACTTTCAAATGGTTCAACAAGCTCATCTTGAACTTCAAATGAAAAGTCATGGAGGGACAGCAGCGAAAGATCGGCAAGTGTTCCGGGCCGTATTTCATAATCGCTTATCTGCATTTGCGTCCTCTTTCTCCCGATACCGAGTGCTTACCTTAACGGATTACCTCGGCACCTCAACAAGCTGGAACTTTGCCGTTGGCATCACGCCATCTTCAACTTCAGTCGATCCCGGCACAATCCGGGTATTCAGAACTGGATCTTTGAAGCGAACCGTTGCGCCATTTGCGATGTAGGACGGCACCGGCGGCTCGACAGGTAGCGTGATTGTCGCCCCCGCCGTGGCGTTGGCCGTTACACGATGGAGACTGTGATAGTCGGCGGACGTGAGCGAAATCAGATCGCCCTTCGTCATCGCCAATCCCACAGTCACGCCGCCGATCAGTAGCGTTTTCCCATTCGTGACCGATGTCAGCGAACCATTCCCGGCCGGTACGGAGCTATTCGGATTGTTCCAGTAGGCTCGGGGACGCGATTGCTTACCGAGAACTGTGTAAACAATCGTCTCCATGCCGTTCTGGGCCTGAGCTAGCCAGCCTTCGAACTCAGCCAGATCATCGTCATACATCGGCTGGGTTTCGATGTTGACCGTCCACCACTCATCACCGTTCTGGATCATCGATATGGCCCGTTCGCCATACCGAGACATTGAAACCGGTTTATTCAGCCGTGGACGGCCAGCCTGATACTCAATGTTTGTGGGCAGGTTAATGGTCATCTGGTTACCACGTTGACTTGCTTGATCAAATCGTCATGACTTGATCATCCTAAGCAATTGAAAGGGTGGGATATGACGGAAATTTCTTTTGTTGGCGTCGGAGACATATCGTTCATCGACGTCGACAGGGTATATGTCGGGGAAGTGATGTTCCAAACGGATGATGACCGGCTTGAAGGCGGCCATCGCATTGCCAGCCAGGAAATCAAAGTTACCATCCGTCTCAAAGGCGATCCCGACTGGAGTTATGCCAAAGTGCGAGAGTTGGTGCTTCGAGAAGCGGAAGAGATACTTGCCCTATCGCATCGGCACATCGCCGGCAAAAGTTGGCAAGATCTCCACAAACATAACGTTGAGATGGACGAAAAACTCCAAGATTTACATTCGTTTTTCCCCGAAGAAGAATAACCGGAGGCCAAATTGGCCTCCTTATCTCGAATAATATCCACGTGGGTTTCCGGCTCGGACGGCATTCGCTGTTGTCACGGCTGCACTCTTGTCACGCATTTTATTATTTGCTTTCACGACCTCTCCCGCCCCTTCGTAGACTTCGCTCTTGATGTAGTTCTGGAAGTTCCCGTCATTCACAAAGCGGGTTTCCGTGATGATACGGACGGTCTGCTGACCGCCAGCAACAGCAGCCTCTCGAACACTCGGCAAGGTGGAGCGAGACGGCATAGAGACGACATTCCCGTCGACCGGACCGCCATATGCAAAACCGCGGACCTTGTTATCGTTCATAGCCTGAAGCCACGGGCCGAAAGCTTTTGTCGCCTTTGCGTTCATGACAAATTCGCCGTTCGACAGCCAAGCCGGAATACTGTCAGAGGTTGCAGAGCCGGGACCAGTCACGTAGCCGCCGCTTGCAAGCCGCAGGCCTGACCAAGGGTCAGCTGCTCCTCCCAACCCCCCTCCGCCAAACAGACTGCCAATCCACTTGCTGATTCCACCGCCACCAAACAGGCTTTCAATCCCGCTATCGATGAGGGCATCCGCAATCTTGTTGATGGCATTCACAGCCGCATCAGCCAACGAACCCCACAGGCCACGACCATTCGCAAGCCCATTCGCCATATCGGAAAAGAAACCCCTCGTCGTATCCTTGGCGAAGTTGATCGCGTCCTGCGCCTTCTGAATTGCAGATTCCAGACCCGCCATCGTGCCTGCCAGCATCTTGATATAGTCGGCCTGCTTCGGCGTGAGCTCGATGCCGTGCTGTTGTGCCTGGTTGAGCATTTCCTGTTCATACCGAAGCGCATTTGCTGCTTCTTCGGTCATCCCGAGTGCCTGCTGTTCGACCAAAAGCGATGCTATCCGTCGGTCAGCACCGTCAATGATGTCCTGATAATATTCGGCATCGGTCTTGCCCCTCCGCTTACGACCTTTCTTCGACTTTTCGTCAACGTCGGTTAGGCCCTTGGCAAGCTCTCTCAGCTTGCCCGCTGCGGCAGATGCCCCGCTTTCAATGGCCGAGTACATCCCGCCGACGTAATCCGTATTCTGGGCATCACTGAATGCTGCGGTGACTTTTGCCACGGCATTGGAAGTTCGGCCTGAAACCTTTGGGCCCTTCTGAGGCGGGAACAATTTGTTTGGGTTGCCCAAGTCGGGCAGCGTTATATTGAACCGCTCGCCAATCGACTTCAGGCCCATGTTGACTTCGAGCACCATTTGACGAAGGCCCCAGCGGATTTGCTCCATTAGATTGTGCATCGCCAACGCGCCAATTTCATTCATGACATCTGGGAATTCATTCCAGATTACCTTCGCCGCGTTGAAGCCTCCGACGAATGCTCCCACGATCCAATTTACCGCTTTTTTGACATCTGAAACGACATCGCGCCCGAATATGTCGTTGAGTTCATCGCGGAATATATTTGCAGCAATGACGGCTGCGGCAAAACCAGCCACCAGAGCGGTAGCGGGATTAGCAAGCGCGAACGATGCACCCATGCTGATCGCAGCGACCGATACACGTCCCATCCAAGCGATGAGATTTACCATTCCGGCGATCACGGATGGCGCATAGATTAGCGCGAATGCCGCAGCAGCCGTTGCAGCGTAAGGAGCGATGGCCTTAAGATTGTCGGCAAGGAAGATGAGAGCCTGAGCGGTGCGCTTTGGCCAATCGACCATTTGCAGGCCCGCCGCAGACAGCGACACAAGGCCGATAGTCAAGAGACTGACTGGCGAGATGACGGACATGAATGCCGCGCCGAGACCGCGTAACGGGTTCTCCATCATGCTGATGACCGCTGCAAGCTGAGTGCCCTGCTGCAAGCCGATCTGGAATGCGCCCATTCCCATCTGCGCAGAAACTGCGATGTCCTGAAATTGTGCCGCGATGTTGGCTGTATTGAACTTGCTCGCTGCCTTGATGTTGTCGTTTGCGGCAGCACTCGCCAACCGAAGTGACTGTTGTGCTTGCCTTGCAGCGCCCGCAACACGTTCCAGTCCGGCTTCGGCGTTACTCGTTCCTGCCGCAAGCCGCGAAGCCGCAGATGCGGCACCTGAACTGGTCGAGGAAAAGCCGTTTACCGCTGCTTCTGCCCGTTTCGCCGCACCGGACATCTTGTCGAGCGCACGAGTGCCTTTCTCAACCTGATCACTGCGCACTTCCAAGCCGAGTGTAGCGATATCAGCCATGTTGCGATCCTTTCAGGCGAGAGCTATCGTCCTCGTCACCTAGAAGGAGACGGGGCATGAGATTCATATTCGTTGGTGCGGTTGCTTTAGGCGTATGGGCCGGTGCGGCTCACGCTGAAACATTGGCTGGACAAGCTCAAAAATGCTGGAATCCACCACCATTTTCAGCTGATGCAGAGATTGACGCTGAGTTTGATGTTCTGTTGACCGAGAGCGGTGCGGTCAAGGATATCACCGTAACGTCATATAAGCCCCGGAACGACTTGGGTAAGCAAGCTGTCAAGTCGGCATCTAAAGCCATTGAGATGTGTTCCCCATACCAAGGTGGCGATGTAGGGCTTAACAAATTTCGGATGACCATAAATGAAGATGGGGCAGCTATTAACCCGTTCAAATAATAAGGGGAGCTTTGCTCCCCCTCTCCTCTCAGATCGCGTCAGGTAAAATCCCTTCCTTGCTCTCGTTTAAGAGTAATACCTGATGCCGCCGTGCCAAAGTCTCGCGGTAATCCTGTGCCTCAATGTCCTTGAAGAAGGGCGCTGACGGAGCCAGCCTTTTGACAGCAGCTTCTACATCATCAAGAGACGCGCGGAAGAATTCCTTACGATAATTCTGTGTATTGACGCGTGTGGGCTCGAACTCGCTGTGCAGTGCTCGTTCTAATGTGGGAGCGTCGTCGCTGTATATTATCGCATGAGTGTCGAAAACAAAAGGGACACTGGCATCGCCAAGCTCTCTTACTCGATCCATTGGGTCAAGCCGCCGAGTAAGTCCGATTTTGATCATATCCTCCCCAAACGACCCGATATTCGAGATTATATACACGTAACCCGACCGTGTTTTCTCTGCCATGGCTTGGGCACGCTCAAACTTCGCATGCGCCTCAGCCAGATCCTTTTCAAGCATTTTGATTTGCTCATTAAATGCCTCGAGCTTCGGCCCGACTGCTCTTTCAGCGTCCGCCTTCGCCTTATCCAAGAGCCTCTGATACTTGGCTTCATCTTCTTCTGCCCGTTCCATGTCGCGGATCAGTCTTTGCTCTTCACGAGCAAGGCGCGCTGCTTCGGCCTTTTCATCGCGCTCTTGTTTCAGTTTTTCGCGATATTCATGCGTCAGGAAGAGCTCTTCCAATTTCAAACCAAGATACTCTTTTGCAATATAAGTAGTGTTTGTTTCGTTAAGCTTGTCAATTTGAGTATACGCATTGACGATGCGCTTTTCCATTGCGTTGGCATTGTTCCACCGCACATTCGCAATCGCCGCATCGCATTCGTTGTTAAACGCTCTCAGTGTCAAACGAATGCTCCGATTGGCCAGAGTTTTTCCTTTCGCGCGGCTGCCTTCAACGGTCCATTCAGTGGGGCAAACCACTGCTGTTTTTGCGCTGACCATTGCTTTTTGCTGATCTCGCACCCGGAGAATTGCCGACTTATATTCTTCGCTATCAGTAAAATCGAAGTGCGGCTCATATACGCCCATCTCGGCAAACGCTAGCTTTTCATCGAAGATAGCGACCTCTTTTATAAGGCGGTCATATATTGCTTTCTTATCAGTGTAAGACGTGCGCAAGTCAGACAGTTGCTCTTGCAAATTAGCTATCTGCGCCTTCACCATCTCAGCTTCTTGGTCCAAGTCGAGTACCGGCTTGAAGCGACCTTCGATAGCAGTAACTTTCGCATCAGCTTCCTGTTTCGCCAAAAGCAAGGTTTTCCCTACTTTCCCCAATTTATCGGCTAATTCTGCCTTTTCCTTGAATGATATTTCAGCAGCCTTGCGGGCCTTCTTCTCTTTGAAAAGGCGGACACAGACGTATACCAAAACGAAAGGCAACGAACCGAATAAAGCTACTAATGCAAGCGCAACGAATGGTGACATGACCCCTACCCCTAGCGGAATAGGTTCTTTCAACCAAAAATTGTCGCGAAACGCGAGTCCAAAAATCTCCATCTTGGTTGAAGGTTAAAAGCGGCCCGTATGGCGCTCCTTATGCTGGCAGCCTGCTCCGCCATCTACCCACCCTCGCAACACGCGCTATAATCCCCCGAAAGAGGGAACCCACATGAAAGCACTCGTGTTCACCAGCCTCGCCCTGCTTGTTCTTTCCGGTTGCACAAGCAATCGGGCGCCGGACCATGAATACAAAGAAGTTCGCTGCAAGCAGTTGCTTAGTCGGACGGAATATCCGGCCATTCGGGAAATCGAGCGCGTACAAGCCAGAACAGAAGCGGCGCAGTTGGGTTGTTATCAGTTAGGTTGATCGGTGCTCGACGGCCCGTGACCCGGAATTCCTATTTTGGGGTTCTTGTGACGCGGACGGTTGATTTTGACGTGACGTCCTTTGCCTTGTACTCGATAGTCACCGACTCGACACGATCACCGAAATAATCCAGCATCGCCCTCAACTCAGGGTCGATTCTATCTTCGCGGGGACGTTTAATGATTTCCGTTTCTGACATTCTGAGAATCCTTGATCAGGTTCCGATCTGGCGGACGGTAAAAGATCTTCCAAAACGGGTTGATGCGTTAGAGGCTGAGAACAAGGAGCTGCGCGCTCGACTAGAGAGTTTGCTGGAATTACCGAAGAAGGCCCTCGGCGCTATTTGCCCCGCATGTGGTGAGTCTGCGGTTCGGCGGATATCCTCCACGCGAAAAGCCGGGAACCTGGGAAGACTTGGCGCGAAAGATGAAGTCTGGAAGTGCGAAGCCTGCGGGGATACCGAAACGAGAGTTGTAACTGGATGACCCTGATCCGCAACGAACGTCTAGAAAGCGGCTCTTCAAATGCCGGTTAAACCAGTCGCTGAGGTTGCGACAGAGTTTCGCCAACGTTTAGACTTGCTGTTCGCCGAACAACGCGATCAGCTTCCCGAAATATTTCGGGGCTTCCCCGACGCTTGTTGCGAGTTTGTCAGCATTCTATTGGCGGATCATTTAGTGAAATGTGGATTTGAAAGCCCGTTACTTGTAACTGCTGAGTGGCACAGTGGAAAATTCCTCCTCTCCCACGTTTGGTTAGAGTTGGATGATCAAGTAATCGATATCACAGGCGATCAAGCCGGAATCGACCTTCATCCAGTGATAGTTAGCGCAACGAGCGATTGGCATAGGGACCACCCGGCTCATTCGAAACGCCCTTATAAAGAGGTATGGGCAGAATGTAACGGATGGACGCAAGGCGAAATCGATAAACTATATCGGGCGCTAGCTGGCTGAAGGCATTTACAACCCTTTTGATTTCTTCAACCTTCCGTGTCATCGGCTGGCTTTCGGCTTCCGCTTAAACCCACGCAACAGCGATGCAACGCCATGCCCGTCACTGGCAGGGGTTTCGTTCTTCAACTGGTCGCTGGATTTGGTTTTTTGGCCTGCCCGCGTGACAGCAAGGATGGCGTTATCCAGTAAGCAGATTAGTTCGACCTCCCATGTCAGCATAGAAATGCCGTGAATACGGCTATAGGCGTCGATCTCTCCATACGAGATTGGATTTGCAGACATGCCGACTGATCGGCGGGCGTTCAGATCGAGGAACCAGCCCCAGACGTGCCGTAAATCGTCTGGTAAGTCTGGCAGGACGGTCGGCCGTCGTTTAGCGAAGACGGCCTCGCCGAACGAAATTAGCTCGCTGGCGAGGCTTTCACGAAAGCCAGTTGATTATCCGCCGCAGCGTCGATTTGCTCGGCAATGAACCACAAATCCGGATTGGTCAGCACTGCCCGGACGTTTTCCGTCGTGCATTCAATGGCCTTCCCGCCTCGCTCGAATCCTTCCCACGAAAGAACAGCGGCCACCATCACATCAACTGCGCGATCTTCAATTTCTTCGACCGTCTGGACTTTCTTCGGATTGCGCTTCTGGTCGCGAATGTTGGCATTGGCCAGGCGCCGCTGAACATCACGAACGCGCTGCGACTGATACGACGCAACCCGAACCTTCATGCCCAGTTTCTTGCCTGTGGTCGGGTGAACGATGTCCACCTCGAAACCTTCGTCAAATGCTTTCGCCGCGCCGTCAAATACTGACAGATCCATCTGTGAATTTCCTATTGATACGTCTGTGGAGAAACGGTTGATAAGCTGTTGGAATTATGGGGTTCCGGCAGTCGCCTCTTGTTCAAAAATGGCGCTCGTAATGCCGAGATTGAAAGTTGTGGTGACCACATCATCAGCTTCGCCGTAGCTTTCCTTGGCCGACTGTACGAGCGCATGAAAATAGAACTCGGTTGGAGTGCCTGTTTCATCCGGAGCGTCGTTCGCAACAACCCGGATAGCATAGGCGAGATTGGTCTTTTCAGCCGCCCGCAGCGCGATCTGACCTGCATCGAGCGGATCACGACCACAAACCAGAGCGAGAACGCCAGCATCACGAGCGCCCTTGAGGTGGCGAACACGGGCATCGGAAAGGCTCGTGAACGTGACGTCGTTCGCCTCATCACCAAATTCCCCGAGGTTCTGGACCTCGCCAACCGGAACAAACGTCAGAGTCTTATATGCCGCGATGATAGCGGCCTCATTTGCACCGGTGACAGGAGTTGCAGGCCCGATCGCAATCGTGGAGCCCGAAGCAGTTGTAATCATGGGTCTTCTCCATATGAAAAAAGCCCCCGTATCGGGGCTGTTAACGGCTCAGGCCGGATGAATGTTATGCGAAACAGTCGTATGAGATCGTCACAGGCACTTGCCAGTGCGTCTCATCGCTGAACCCCTGTGCGATGTCAGGTGCCTTGGTGATGCGAACGGTCAACCCGTCTTTCGGCAGCTTAAGGTCAGTCGGGAAATGTTCGGCCACCTTCCCGGCATTCTCTGTGGACTTCGTTGCTCCACCGTTCAGAGACATGAACACATCAATCTGTAGAATGCCGCGTCTTTGATGAGGCGCGGTCGATTCGACGAACCGCCGTCGCGAAGTGTTCGGCACATGCGTCACACGCAAATATCCCGTAGCGGGCCGCTGGAAGCCGACATTCGGCCAAGCGACCGGAAGCGCCGGATTAAGCACCAAAGACGCAACGCGCTCGAACAGAGCGTTTTCTATACTCTTCTCGATCGTCATGTCAGAGCTTGAGCCTTTGCTTCACTTCTTTGGCTTTGGCGGCAACGATCTCCTCCCATCGCTGAGCGATGAGCGTTACCCATGGACGGGGAGCCGCACCTTTGGCACCGTAATGCACATACGCCGCGTAGTTCGCGGTGTAGCCGAGATAGATGGTATCTCCGAGGTCCGCGCTATTGATGACCAGAATGACTGGCTGCAGATCAGGCGGAACCGACCCGCCGGGATTGTCTCGATACAGCCTTGGCATGGCTTCCCGCGACGCCATCAGAGACGCACGGAGAAACCCGGTTCGCCGGTAATTCTCAGATGAAGGCTGGTCATAGACCATGTCCGACAGAAGTTTGTCCATCTGTCCGACGAGCTCTTGCGCGCTCTCTCTAAACACGACTTCAAGCGCGCCATCGACTTTAACGGCCCACTGCCCGACGGTTGCGGCAAAAGACTTGGCCATTATTCCACCAACTGAGCGACGAAATCGATCTTGTATTCGGCCACGCACTTGCATCCGATCTTGTGCCAGGCCGGAATGCCTGGAGCATGCGGATACATGATCAAGGTGCCGTCTGGCGCGACGAATGGTTGGTCATACCTGACCTTCTGTCCTCGCATCGCAACATGCTGCGCTCGCGGGTGCTCCTGCGGTGTGTGTCGCCAAGTCTTGGTGACGATGTCTGCCGAGAGATTTCCGTTATCGATCTGCTGACGAAAGGCGATGTCTTTTGCCGCTGCCATCGCATCGAATGTTTCATTCAAGGCTATCGTATCAGCGCGAAGCTTCAGCAGGCCTGCACTATATCGATTGACGATCCTGTCCACGGCATCCGCCGGCAATGGGGTTTGCTCCTTAAGAGCTTTCGTCACCGTTCGGTCAAAGCGCTTGTCTCGCCGGCCGCGCTCCAGATAGTTCCGCAACAGCGCAGGATCGCCGGAAAGAAGCTCGTCACGAGCGCTTTGGACGAACCGGGCCTGTCCTGCCGTCAGACCGATAATCCCGCCTTCTCGCGTTCCAATAGCCCGGTTTACTGGTCCAACGATAGCCTTGGCGACCTTCGTCGGATTGTCGCCGCGAGCAACGCTATCCGTCAGAACGGTACGGATGCTTTCGACCTGGTCGGCAACGATTCCTGAAACGAGACTGGCCGAATGATCGCGCAGCCAGTTTTCAGCAACCACGTTCCGAGCATCCCAACGAATGACCACAGTATGGCCTTCCGGGTCTTTCAGTGCCGGCATGGTCGAAACCGTGTCGACTCCCCCCGCATTGAACGCCTGACGCAATGCCTCTTCGAGCGGGTTAAACGCTGCCTCTTCAATGAACATTGCATCAATCGCGCCGGATATATCGCCCTTTTCGAGCCTTTCAACGATTCTGCGAAGGACAATGTTCGACCGGATATCATCAACGGCTGCTATGAACGCGGCGCGCAGGATCGGTTCATATGTCGCGATAAGAGCTTCAAACTGTTCGCGAGGCGTGAGACGCTTCAACATTGCTTACGCCCTCGCTTGCAGTTCGAAATAAACGATCATTCCAGCCGGATTAAGCGGCTTTGCTTGAACAATGGTGCTTACAATCCCTCCGATGATGACCTTGTCGGTTGTCGTCGGCTGGATCGTCAGACCTTTGGTGGCGACGTAGACTTTCTTGTCCGTCGACTTGATCAGCGTCCCGTCAACATCCTTTTGGTTGTAATCCAGCGCTACCAGTGTGCACGGATAGTCCGTATCGCTCGTGCCCGGGTCCCATGGATCGCCAGATGTCTCCGTTCGACGGATAGCTCCGATCTGACCGAACTTGTCGATTAGGCGGTTCGCCGTTTGAACCGAGCGGGCATAGTTGAACCTGGCCATTTGGCAATCTCCAATGGATCAAATCCCCGACCAAATGCGTTGGAAAACATCGGGAACCGAAGGAGGACAACATGAACGTCGCAAACTTGCAGATCGAAGGCCTATGCCTCGCTATTGCCGCGATCAACCATGCACTGGTCGAGAAAGGCATTCTGTCCCAAGTCGAGTTAGACGACGCCCTCAGAAAAGCCGAAGCAACCGCTCGTGGGGATGATCGATTTGTCGAAGACCTCAATCCATCGAACCGCGATGCGATCTGCTTTCCGATCAGGGTACTTCAGATCGCCAATACGACTGGAGCGGAACGCCCGTGGAGCTTTACCGAACTCGCCCGCCTGGTTGGCGAAACCAAGCAGCCCTATAACGATATGCTTTAGGCTCTTGCGGCTGAACCGAAAACTCCCGGCCCTTTGCCTCGGATGAACCCGGCTAGGATGCCCTCGACTACGCTGATTACCGGCAGGACGTCATCAATCCTGCCGTCCGTGTCTTGGTATGTGACGGACAGATCACCGACCTGTTCCTGCTTAATCGCCTCTGCTGGCACATAGTCTGGCGAAAGGCTTCCGGGAGTGATCAATTCTCGCCAAGCAGCCTCACACAAGGCATTCTTGATCCTTTGTGGTATCGTTGTGCTCGGAAGCAGCGCACCGCGCCACACGGCGTTCTTTCGAGGCCATTCAAGCGCCTGCTCTACCGTCGCAGGTTCACCGATGAACCGCTGGCCGTATGTGCCATCCAGCCATGTCGTACCGCGGCGCAAGGCCTGTTCGACTTCGGGATCGGTCTTGTCGGCCAGATCGTAGCCGACCTTCCCGCAATAGGCCCTAAACTCATTCAGATCGACGTAGCTGTCAGCGTCAGGATCGCCGGGGCTGACGATAAGTGCCATGACTATTCATCTCCAAAACAAATCTGACGCTTTGCCCGCTCCATCAGGATTAGCGTTTCGCCTGCGTTGGCAGAACCACTCACCCAGAACGAGCCATCTTCAAGTTGCCCAAGCACAGCCACAGTTGTGAAACCCTTCCCTTTGGCGGCTTCGAGAATGGCGTCAGGGTTGAACCTAAACCCCTCCCCAACTTCAACCGGCTGGAGCTTGACCACTTCGCTCATTCTGCGCCCGCCACCGCATTCAGTTCGTTGAACTTGTCGATCAGCGTTTCAAGTTTGGCTGAAGGATGAGGAGCCTTGCCGGTTGCGGCTTCAATTGCCGCCCGGAGCTGCTCTTCGCTGAACTGGTCGCCACTGTCTGTGCCGATGCCGCCAGTCGATAGCGCCTGCTGCTGGCCTTCGTCCTTCCCGCGCTTCTTGTGCGGGTTGATCACCTTTGCGTCTTCCGGCGCGAACCGAGCGTCTATGATCTTGAAGCCATCGGCCCGAAGCTTTTCTTTGAGCTTCTGCGATACGGGGTGAACGACATATGCGATTTCACGCTCTTTCGACATGGGAAACCCTCAAATAAAAAGGGCGAGCCGAAGCCCGCCCGGGTTGATGATTAGGCTGCGGCCACGGTCAGAACGCCGGCCGTGTGCTTGATGCTGGTCGCGACCTTGTCCCAGTTCGTGCCGGTGGCGATCTCAGCGTCGGACGGCGACTTCCCACCATTGGCTTCATCCCAAGTGTAGCCCTTGAGTCCCAGACCGAACGAATAGTCCATCTGCATAGTCGTCTCGATGCGGGTCTGGCCGTTGGAGGTTTCGATGTTGGTGATCACATCGCTGCCGTCATGAACAATGGCAGCACTTTCCGCGAGAGAAAGCACCTTCAGCTTGTTCGGCGTTCCCGCCTCATACAGCGCCGGTGCATCGGTGACGATCACGGGCTTGCCGAGGATATCGACCACACGGACATTCTGCGCCTGGAAGAGCTGAGCCGTGTTGACGAGATTGGCGCCGATGAGCTTGTGATAGGCCGTACCGTTCATGACCTGAGCGATCAGGTTGCCCGAATGATCACCGAACTTTGCATGCGCATCGTTCATTGCCACGTAGGACAGGGCCGGATCGGTTGCCGCGGACACATCATTCGTCGCGTCCGGCTGATTGCCGATGGCGGCGACAAGTCCAGCAATAGCCGTGTTGAGCTGGTCTGCCATCATGGCTTCGGCAAAGTTGCGGGATGCCACTTCGATGCCTTCAGCGGTCGGCTTTTGAAGCCAGGTCATCTGCGATGGTTCGTAGCGGATCGGGCCGAAGCCGCCGGCGATCTTGACCGAAGAGTGCTTCTGCTGGGTCAGATCAGTCGCGGCTGCTGCGGCTTGTGCCGCATACCGATCAACACGACGCTGCGCTGAGTGGATGGATGCAAAGAACGACTCCTGAAGGAAGTCGCCCTCAAAACCATCCGTCGTGAGACGGATTGCGCCGTTGGAGGCGGCATTGAACTTCTGCACCATCTGCGCCAGCGTTTCGATGATCGCGGGCATGAAGTACTTGTTGAATACCTGCATCTGAGAAAGAGACATGGAAAGCTCCTATGCTGTGTCTCGGGATTGTTGGTTGATGGGCTTCCCGCCCGCTGGGTGCCGCTTCTCATCCCGAGACAGCAGCAAAGTTTTCAGGGCGATCAGCCCTTCAGTTCAGGGAATTTGGCTGCGATAGCCGCCGCCCGTTCTTCACGGGTTCCACCGAAATTTCCGCGTTGCGGAGGGTTACCGACGCCTCCGGGGCCGGGTTGCTTGCCGCTGCCCGACTGACCGGATCCTTCAAATGCACGTCCGAACGCTTCAGATTCCTTCATCTCGGCAACCAGGCCGGCGATATCCATGGGCGTACCCTTGGAATCCGCGATCTTTGCGTTGCCGTCTTTGTCGACCACTTCGACCGTGAATTTGCCGTCGACTTCCTTGACGCGAGTATGAGCCCGCACATGAGGAAGGAGCAGTTCAACCGAACCCTTCGCTTCAGCCAGAGCGGACGTCGCAGCAGCATCGATAAGCAGGCTTTCAACGGTCTTGGTCAGATGACCGATGCGCTCATCGCGGCTGGAAATTTCGCCAGTGTGCTTTTCCAGAAGCTGGGCCTTGGCAGCCTCGAACTTCGTGTTTGCGATTTTGTCGGCTTCCTTGGCTGGGTCGATGCTGGTCAGTTCCTCCAGCTTCGCCAGCGCTTCGCGGGCCTTGTCCGGGTCGAGATCCTTGAACTTGACAACATCGCGCTCCAGACGTTCGCGCGTGGTGCGCTCCTTGCCGAGAGCTGTCTTGAGGCCGTTCACGTCTTCCAGTGCGAAACCGTCGACCGGCTCGACATCGAGAACGAACTTGCCGTCCTTCTCGACATACAGAGCCTTGATTGCATCATCGATCCCGTCGAGCGATGCCAGAATTGCTTTGAGAGCCATGTTTATCCATCCCGGATAGTTGTGCGCTTCCCGCGCATTGAAAAAGGCCCGGAAGGATCACCCTACCGAGCCGTGTGAAGTCAGATTGTCGATTGAACTATTCCGCCGGCTCTTGCGCCGGTGGAGTGACCGCAGCGGTCAGATCATCCTCGGTATCGTCGCCGGGAAGTTCGTCCATAATCCGCTTTTCCTCTTCATCCGCGTCAAACTCGGGTGAAAGGATGCTTCGACGCTTCATTTCCTGCCAGAGTGTCTGGGTGCTGAGCTTGCCGCGCTCATTCATGGTCAGAAGCGTTTCAGGTGCCTTGTCCTCACCAAGCTCGATAGCGAAGTCAGTGTTCACGTAGACGGTCGGCTCGAGCTTCACGTTCAACCACATCGATGTGAAGACATAAGCTCGCTCCAGACAATCCTTGAGCATGAAAGCCCACGCCTGTACGGCGCTGGCTGACTTCTGGGAGGCGAAGGCGGCTGCAACCTGTGTTATCCCGCTTGTGCCTGCTGTCAGCGGCTGGCGGCCAAGTTCGCGCATCTGGGTTTCGGTCTTGTCCACCTCTTCAGACAGAAACTTGAGCGATGAGGCTGACGGCTCGATGAACTGCCACTGTCCGCTCTTCGCGCCGTCAGGAGCCGGAGGCGCATAAAGAACCACCGAGGGGCCAATAGGCGCCATGATCGGCCTGCCGTTCTCATCCACCGGTGGCGTCACGCCGTTACCTGCCAGCATCGGGAATGCGGTCAGTTCCTTCGCAGATTTGAGATTGGTTTCCTGCTGGTAATGCTCGACCTGCAATTCGGCAACGTTTCGCATCGGTGGGCGAATGCGCCATGTCGATCCCTCACGCCTGCCGGTGAAGAACGGAACAAGCGCAATAACACCAATCGAGATCGGACCTTCAGCAATCAGCGACCAGCCAGCATTGCTCGTTATGCCTTTCTCCCAGATTTCATACCGGGCCGGTCCATACTGACCACCTTCGAGCTCATCTCGGATCAGGATTCGCACACGATCAATGCACTTCTCATTGCCGGCACTGTCGCGTTGGGTGACGGGTTCATAGATCTTTGCGTAGGTGAACTGTTCCTTGCCGTTGATGACCTTGCTTTCGACCCAGAGCATGTCTGTGGCTGGAATATTCACCCAGTACGGCCGCGCACCCATCCGCTTCTCATCGGCAAGTGTGGCACCTTCCGGCACCGTCGGATAGTCGACCAGTATCCAGTCAATGGCGTTGTGAATACCATTGAAGAAAACATTGTCGGCAAAGACGTGCAGATGATTGCCGCCGCCGTCGATATCCTCGGTCACAACCTTGATTGCTTCCGGTACGGTATCGTTGGCAAGCGTGACTTCCTTTGAGAACGGCTTGGATGCCAGGTTCTCCACGATGTCCGAATAGATGTCAGTGAACTTCGAGTTCGCCAGCCGGTAGGCATAGTTCGGATCGCTCTCGTTCGGGAATTGCGGGAGATAAGCCGCGCCCGCCTTCCGCATCGCATCCACACCGCCACGGATAGCTGCAACCTTCGTCCAGTAGCCTAGCATCGCCTTATAATCGGCTGATGTTGCGAGATAATCTGTATCAGCCATTTAATCGTCCATAGGTTCCGAAGACAGCTTTCGGCATCTCAGCACCAAGCATCAATTCAGTGATTGCCCATACAAGGGCGTCGGCACGGTCGGGCGATCCCTCACCCACGTAACCGGAGGCAGTGAAGTTGCACATCTGGTCTTCAAGATCGGGGAATATGCCCACGTGATGCACCTTGCCTTGTTCATACAAGGCGCTGATCGGCTCGGCGCGAACCGCTTTACCCCGGCTGGCAACAACTTCCTTGAAGGCCGCCTTCTTATCGGCAGTCGCAACGGTGAAGCGGACCATGTCGCCGCCGTAGTTCCGCTCACCGACAATTCGGTCAGCTTCGAAACGGTGATACAGGTCGACTGCGCGCCGCCCCCATCCTTCGGGCGACAACTGGCAAGTGCCGTCCTCGAGAATGTATGCATGACCATCTATTCCACGACCTGCGACAACAATGCCGATGTCGTCGCCGCCGTCATCACCTCGCGTACCCGAGGGGTCGACAGCAACCACAATTCGAACCAGTTCCGGGGCCTGCTTCACGCGCAGGCTGTCTATACCCGGCATGATTTTGCCATCGGCAGCCGTGCGGTCATCCAGCGCCCACAAGGCACCATTGACTTCACTTGCCCATTCGCCTGCTTCAAAACGTAACCGCTTTGCCGCCGACATCGAAGCCAAAACGTCGAAATACTCCGCCGGCAGATTATCGGCATTATCCGAAGGGTTTACCTTCATCTCGACGTAGTCGTCGGGATTAGGAAGCGCCTCTTTCGTGCCGGGCTTCATCTTCGACCGGAATAGCTGAAAGCTCCAATGCAGCTTTGACGGCGGATTACAGTCGAAATAGGCCTTAAGCGCCAGATACTGCCGTCCGGTGGCCTTTGCTATTTGCGCTGCCAGCTCGCACTTTTGAGCCAGTCGGGACATTGCGGTTTCAACCGATGCCCAAGGAATCTGACTGCTTTCGTTGAAATACAGCGTTGCGTATTCCTGCCCGAGGATCTTCTCGACACGCTCCTTGTCATCCAGACCCGCAATCCAGACCTGAGAACCGTTCGGTAACTCGACATAGAAGTCTGTTTTATCGAACCGCACTCGCAGCGATGGAAAGCAAAGCTTCAGAACCTTGGGCAACGTATCGGACCACACGGAAGTCTTGGCGTGATTGAACCGGAAACGGAAAATGACGTGCCGAGAACCGGGGGCATTGATTGCCCGCTGGATTATTGCGCGGACAAGTACGAACGTCTTCCCCGACCGGGAGCCGCCGCGCAACATGATATTGCGGGCAGGGCCAGCTAATAGCCGGTTAGCCTGTCGTTGCTTCTCCGTCAGTTGAATTGCAGCCATGTCTCACAGTTCGGCGTCCTCTTGCGACACAGTCAGGGATATATCGCCGGAATGCTCGTGCTTCTCGACCATGAAGCCCAGCAATTTTGCTATATCGACCAATGCCGCCTTTTTATCGTGCATCTTGATTTTGATACCCGTCTGCGTCAACGAAACCTCGGATACTGCCGCTGCTATCTCGTCTTCGATCTCTTCACTAGGAACCAGTTCAACCGGATAAATGCCAAGGCCGTTCGGACTGGCATTCTCAGATGTCGTATCTATCGGGCTTTTTCCCCACCTGACGGCTTTTCGAATGTCCGCGAACGCAATCTTTGCCAGTTCCTCGACAATGCGCTCTTTCGTGATTTCAAGCTTGGCAGCGGTCTTTTCCCGCCCTTTGGCAATCGCTTCCTGCACCAAAACATTTAACAACAGGCGGGAACCTTGCTGTTGAGCCGTCTTCTCGCTGTATCCTGCCCGTATCGCCGCCTGTGTGGCATTCAGGTCAATCAGGTATTCAGCGACAAACCGCTCTTGTTTCGGCGTGAGACTCACGGTTGTATTCCTGATGGGTTAATAAGGAGGGCTTCATGTTTTTTGTTAGAGATTCCGTCGTTGGATACAAGTTGGGCGCAATCAACATCCGTTGCCCTGCTTGCTCTCACCGGGGTGCATTCGCATCAATCGGCAAAGATATTGTTGATGCTGTTTGGGAGGAACGCGATGTCCACGGGAACAAGACGTATGTTACCTTGCGTGCAGGACTTCGGTGTTGCCCAAATGAGGACTGTCGAGCTCTTGTCTTTTTTGCAGATAGCGACGGATCGCTGACTACATATCCTCCGGAAGTTATCGACTTTGACGGGTCGAACCTTCCGCCACGAATTCTTGCCTCACTCGAAGAAGCAATCAAGGCACATGCCGCTGGGTGTTTTCGCGCATCAGCTTTAATGATTAGGCGCGTCCTCGAAGAACTTTGCGAAGATAAGCAAGCGCAAGGCAATAACCTAATGCAGCGCCTGAAGTCGCTCAATTCAACTGTTATTATACCTCAAGAGTTGCTCGATGCAGCTGATGAACTGCGTCTTCTTGGGAACGATGCTGCGCACATTGAGGCGAAGACCTATGATACCATCGGCTCGTATGAGTGCGAAATCGCTATAGAACTCACGAAAGAGCTTCTCAAGGCGGTTTATCAGTACTCGAATCTTGTTTCAAAACTTAGGGCGCTCAAAAAGCCAGAAGCCAACCCGAATGCCCCCTAAAATCACCAGGCAAACCTATTCTTCGAATGAAAAACCCCGCACGATGGCGGGGTTGAAACCTGTGCTTTGTGTGGAAACTATCTGAGCGCTAATAGAACTGTCGGCTCAACAATCGACGGTTCAACGTAATGAACGCTCTCAGCTATTCCGACATAATCGCCACACTGATGCTCATGCTCATGCTTGCCGACTTCTATCGGCGAAATTGATCATAACGCAACAGGTGCTATTGCCCACTCGAACTTCTCCCAAAGATCAGCCCAAGTGTAAATGTGACGGCACTCAAAACAGCCGTGATCAATGAGCCTCGCTGCACATCAGGCGCTAATGGAGCAAATATCAATACAGCTAATAGGATAATCAGAAGAATTAACGCCATAGCCGCGATATTAGTTGGCGCATGCTCCTTCGTACCGAAAACATGACCGAGCATACCTCTCTCCTTAGACTGTGCGTCTAAAACCTTTCCCGCTAGTTCGGCGTTCCTCGGCAGTTCTGGACGATCAATCAAATTGACCTCCCCAGTAAACCGAGTAGGACATCACGTGAGGCCCCTTGTCGCCAGCAGGCGCCTGTACAAAACAAGTAAGCCACAAAGGTTTATTTTGCACAGTTCCAACTTGAATTGGCCTTAGGGAGGTACCAAGCGGATTATCAAAATTGGTCAAAACAATTGTAAACCCACGATCATTCTGATCACGGGTCGTAATGTTGTGTTCCCCGCCATTGCTTTCCAAAACGAGAAGATATCGCAAATTAGCGATGTCCAACGTTAACGGAATGCCTTTCGGTATAACCACTGAGGCTGAATACAAGACCTCAGCATCACCCAGTTTGGAGATGACAGATGGCGTCTGTGCAAAATTCAAAGGCGGCTCATTCGTTGACATTTTACATATGCAGCATGTTCCTGAGCCAAAGGCGAGTCATTACCAATTTCTATCAACAGATGCTTTCAGCGCCGCCGTTCTGATTACTGTCCGAGTGGCAGGCTCGCAGCAGGACTTGAACCTACGGCCTGAGCGCCTATCGCCACGATCAGCAACAAACGCACTGCCTATCTTTTCTTTCATGTCCCATCCCCGTTAGAGACAGCACAATAATAGAAATCCAAGCGCCTCATCAAGATCATAAAAAAGCGGCCCGAAAGCCGCCTTGCAAATCGGATTGCGCCTTAAGCGCAAATCACCACGATACAAAATATAGTGTAATTCGCTTAAGCGGGCAACTACCTATCGCGTTTTATACCCCCAATGCACAGACAATTCTTCAAGGCCATCTTTGATGTAATCGCTGAAGGTGGTCTTCTCGCGTTGTGTCTTGGCGATGTCGGCAATTTCCATGCCCTGCCCCACGACTTTGATCATGATATCGAAGGTGCGCTTGCCGAGAACCGGCAGGCAGCTATTCAGATGATGCGTTGCCTCTACCATCCGATCAGGCAGTGGATCGATAGCCTTTCCTCCGTCAACCTGAACTCGGCCGTAGTCGATAGCAATGGCCCCCTTTGCGCCGGATTGTTCCCAGTACATGCGAAACCGTCCAGCCGCCGCCCACTGCGCATCATTGATATGGCCGCGCGCGTAAAGCGTTCCTACGGCGCTTTCCCTGATGTTGACCAATGCTTCAACCTTGATCGGGTTCGACCTGGAAGGCTGATGCGCCGGATTGAAATGAGGGTTCGGGGCTTCACACACCCGCACTGATGATTTGAGGCTACCCGGCTCATCATGTTTACGCCGCGCGACTTTAAGCGCATCGCGCAATCTCTTGTCTGCAATCTTTCGCTGTTCAGTCATCGCCGCCATGTCTGTTCCTCGTTGACTTGGTTATGCTGCTTGTTCATTGTGCCGCTCGAAACGGGCTTTCCTGCGCGTCTCATGGCTTCGTATGATGTGGATACGCCGCTCGACTTCTGGCTCAGTTAGTCTGAGTATCGCGGCGATCTCGAATGTGTCTTTGCCGGTTCGAAAGAGCCACAATGGACAGGTATGCGGGCTGTAGGTTGTCATGCCGCCTTCCCCGCTTGCTTAAACGATCCGGTTGAAACCGGCTTCATGGTTTCCAGATCGAGTTCATGTCCATTGGCCTCTGCTGCCGCCTGGAGGCGAGCCATTGCGGCGTCATAGGAGTTTTCTTCGTCCCTCTTGTCCTGCATTGCGGCCTTGACCGACTGCCATTTTTCGGTTGCACGGGCGCGACTTTCTGGCGTCCACGTGGATTGTGATTGTGAGCGCTGGCGCTGCTCCTCACGCTGTTCTCGCAAAATGCGGTCACGATTGGCGTCCCATGCCATCGCGTCGAGAATTGGCTTCATCACCTTGTTGCACTCTTGGCGCAGTTCTGGCGGGTCAGGCAGGAACGGGTGTCCTAGCGAGCCTTGCAGAATGTTCCTTGTGGCTACCTGCAAGCCGTGGCGGGTAACACCCTCCAGAGCGATGTAGTAAAGGGCCACGTTGAGACTGTCGTTATCCGAAGCCCTTGAGCGAAGGCCGGAAAGCAAGGTCAAGCACTCGAACATTTCCTGCTGAGTGGCCTTCGTCGTGAAATCCTCGGTTTTCGCTAACTGGTTCATCTTTCAAAACTCCAAGTCGCCTTGCTTCGTCGCGTATTGCATCCCCGATGTTTCGGGGCTTGGGAGGCGGTTCGTTCCGGTGAGCGGTAAACTTCTGGTTGGCTTCATCGAGCCAACTCTGGCCGTTCAGCCATGTGGAAGCGTGCCGGGTGTATTCGGGATTTTCGCCGCGTCGTTGCTCGGCGTAGCGCCGGACGCCAGCGAGGATCGTTTCAAGCTCAGTCTGCTTGCGAGCCGAACGAAACGCCTTGAGGGCTTGCCCCCTGCCGACACGACGCGGATAGATCGGCCAGAACTGTTGCTCGAATTCGCTATCGAAGTCCGGTTTGATCGATACATCTGAACGAAGTGAAGATGTTATATCTGTATCTGTATCTGTATGGTTGAACGGTTGTTGAACATCTGTTGAAGCGAGCCTTTGTTTTTGTTGCCTTTTTTCGGCACTTGCTTTTCCGGCCTTGGAATTATTTTTCAACTTGTTCGCACGACTTGAAATTTCGGTTTCAGCACGATGGTTCGTTATCATGCCATCGATCAGCTGAAGCTTGCCAAGTTCGACAAGCTTTTCGACCGTCTTCACGAACGTGCTCTCACGCATGGTGCAATAGGTGGCGAGGCGCATGACGTGAAATTCAACCGGGCCGTTTTCCTCGTAGATGCGGCAAAGCATCATCGTGTAAACGCCGACCTCCTGAGCAGACAGGCCGCGAACACCGTGCATGAAGTCTGAGGGGTAGAAATCGAAATAAGGAATACGGTCCCGGCTCATTTCACCACCTCGATATCGATCCCGTAGATCGCTTTCATCATCTTTTGCTTGAGGCGGAATACCGGCGTGACAACGCCTTTCACGTCGATGACGCGCTGGCGTTCCTCAACCTGATCCCAGAAGGAGAAATCTGCCTTATAGGTGGCGATCAGAAAGCCATCGACAGCGAGGACATACGGGCGCTGCAACTCGACCGAATGGACCTCACCTGCTTTTTCACGCTGTTTGAGTGCTGCGTAATAGCGCGCCTCTGCCTTGCTATCGAAGGTGATGCCGTCGAGCGTGGTTTTCTTCGCGCCGTACTTGTTGCGGCGGGCTGTCTGGCGAAATTCTGCGGCTGAAATTCTCATGCCGCCTCGCCTTCTCCCTTGCGGGCGATGGCGTTGCGGTAATCTTGTGCCACTGCTTCAAGCACGGCTACGTCACCACGGCGGTTTTCCAGCTCGTGGTCGGGCCGCTTGTTTTTGCCAGATGAGAAATCACTGAGCCACCACAGGCGTTCGTTTCTGATCTTCTCAATTCCTGCCAGCTTTTCCTGAATGGTGAGCGTCATAGCGCGCCCCCGAACAAATCAGGCTGCAGAGGGGCGCGTGCCATAATCGCCTGCTCACGAGCACGGGAAGCACAACCACGCAGCCATTCCGCAAATTCTCCAGAACGGCAGTTCGCTTCTCGCTCACAGACCTTGGCATAATATTCGAGAAATTCTGGTGACTTCGGATCGACCATCACAACGCACCTTCAAAGAGTTCGCCTTGCCTGGCGTCCTTGCGGTCGAGCATGCGAAGAACGGTTTCGCCTCGGTGTTCCTTGTCCCAGACGAACCAAGCATTGAGCATTGGCGGTGCGCCCTGCCCTGTGAAATCGATCTTCCAACGCATGAGGTAGACGCGAGCGGCGGGGAACCGGCTCCAGAATGATGCAAGACCGCCGGCACCGGGCCAAGACCAATTGAGCAGGAGCGCCATATAGTCGATGTCTAGCGTTTCGAGAGCGTGGTATAGCCAGCGAGCTTTTCCATTGCCCCAGCCGCATTCTTGAAATGGTGGGTTCGTGACGATAGCCGGAGCCGGAGCTATCGGGAACTCATAGAAAGATCGGACATCCGCATCGCAACCGCGGTCGATCAAATCCGATGCACGAACGACCAGCCCGAGCGATTCCATTTCGCGGACCATTGCGCCGTCGCCTGCTGCTGGCTCCCAAACGCAAGGAAAGTCGCGCAGTCGCTCAATCTCAGCATGGAGGAATGCGCGCGTGGGTTCTGGAGGAGTCGGATAGAAATCGTCTTTTTCACGAACAAGGGAATCGGACTTAACAATCTCACCATCGAGCATGATGTGCACTGGCTTGGCCTTATTGCCCGTCGCTTTGAAAAGTCCGCGTGCTGTGGCCGTCATTGCATCCTCCATGCGAGATAGAGGCCGATCATGCAGACCAGCAGGATTGTCAGGAGAGTTGAGAGAATGGCGGCGGCGAAAGGGTTCATCGTTCACCCTTCTCTATTCGCGTCGGGAAGGTCTTTTCGTCCTTCTGCCGCTGCGTCAGCCTTAACCAGTACTGGCGCAATTTCTGCCACGCTGCTTGCAAAAGGCGTTCCAGCCAGAGCATCCGCGATGCCAAGAAGTTTCGAATTGCGCGCATGGGCTAGTTCCCTCTCAGCCGCATAGGCTTGTTCTGATGCTTCAAGCGCCGCTTTGTAGGCGCGAGCGATGGCCGCATATGCGGAAACAGGCATGTCTTTGATCGATCGATAGCGGAGGCGATGCATCCAAGATGCCGGAGCGCCATACATGCGCTCGGCCCGGTGCATGGCAGCGTCAACGGTATCACCCGGCCCCCGGTAGGTACTTTGAAGAATGAAATCACTCATCCCTCTGGCGCTGCTGACAAACTCGACACTCATTTTGTCAGATCCTTCAAAACCTTTGTCGGACATTGCAAAGCTCTCCAGCTACGTTTCAGGACATGACAAGCGCCCTGAAGCGAAACGAGAGCAGGAGTTGAGATTTGGAGCACATCGGGCATGCCGCATGGCGCGTTTTGCAGAACGCACGAAAAGCAGCGATTGCCCGAAACGAAAAAGGCGCGGGTACCGAATCGCACAGCGCAGAGGGTGTTCCAGGTATTTCTGCCTTGAACGCTGCACTTCGCCCGGAGGCACCCGCTACCGTCGATTATCCGGGCGAACGGAAAAGATCGCGACACAAAGGACGCTCGACGGGTTCTTGAATTGGAGATTGAGCGAGGCTTGTTCCTCATCGCCGCCCCTCGCTCGAAAAGGAAGCCGCGCCACGCTTATTGAAGGTGGCGCGGCTTTCTTCGTCAGTGTGGGAGGAGTTCACCAACGAATGAAAATTCTGCAATGCATGTTCATGCGTGCGACCGCTCGCGCTCCTGCCGGTCTTACGGCAAGAGGCGATGAATGTTCCGTCATGGGTTGGGAAAACGGTCGCAGTCATGGCTTACGACATCCCCAGAGCGTCCATGTAAAGCTGAAGCATCGCTTCTTCTTCCTGACGCTCATGGTCTTCCTTCTTGCGAAGGCGAATGATTTCCTTGAAGGCTTTGGCGTCGAAACCGCTGCCCTTCAGTTCAGCAATGATTTCTTTCTGGTCATCGCTGATAGTTTTCTTTTCTTCTTCAAGGCGCTCGTAACGTTCAATGAAAGCCCGAAGCTGGCCAACGGCAATCGTCTGCGCTTCCGATGTGATATCGTCGCTCATTACACGGTTCCTGATAGGGTTGAAGGTTGCGGTTGTTGCGCAGAAGCACGGACCTCTTTGCGGGATCGATGCGAGGCGAGCCACACATACGTGACGCCCTTTAACCCTCGCTTTGAACACGCCGAAACAACCTTATCCCAATGCTCGGGAGCGATACTGTCGCGCCGTCGCATTTGCCTCGCCGCTTCGTATCCGCAGCCAACGTCCCGGGCGAAATCTGAAATTTTGCCCCAGCTATCAATCAGGTCGGTAATAGTGTCTGGCGTGTTCATCATGGCCATATCGTACATAACGTACGACAGCAATGCAACACAAATCGTACACTATGAACGACAATTCCAAGCCATAATGTACGAATGGAACCGAAAGACCGTTTGAAAGAGGCGCGCATTAAGGCCGGGTTTGAAACCCCGAGTGATGCCGCACGCGTGCTCAAAGAGATCAATAAGAACACTCTGATAAGCAATGAGAACGGCAATCGTCCAATCTCGCGCAAAGCAGCCGAAAAATACGGTGAATTGTTCGGCGTCGATCCGGGCTGGATACTTTTCGGTGAAGGCGGCTCACCCGAAGATAAAATTAGCGGGGCAACACAGATAGAAGCCATGTTGCGCCGCATCAAAGGGCTGAACGATCAAGACATACTTGTCGTGATGAGCGTCATTATGAACGCAATTCGCGTGAATGGCGACGAACAAGAACAAACTCAGCCTGATGATCAATCTGGACTGACCACTGACCACCATAAAGTGAAGCCATAGTTTCAGCTAACTCGTTGGCTTTGAACTCAGCCTTTCTCATTGCGGTAAGAAGGCCACCATTCAGCGTGGCAACTCGCAAAAGCTCCAGCCTGTCACCTTCCTTACCCGGCTGAATGGTCACGAATTTAATCATTCACTCCTCCCCGCCGCTATATCTTTTCCATTTCTTCGACCTCTGGCGGCAGTCTGTCGCCATGAGCAAATATCAGCTTTGGCGGGTCAAAATCACCTGTTTCTGCATCGCCGGTATTGGCGAAGGCAATCACCATCGGGCTACTCGCTGCGATTCGTTCGGCTGTTCGCTTAGCGTGAGCCGCATCTTTCGCGATGAAAGGTGTGTCGGGGCGTAAATTCCCGCCCTTTATCTTCGTGTAGCTCTGCACGATGAAATTCGTTTGCATGCTCATACTCATTATTCCCTGTTACACTGATATGTGCGACAGGATGACTCACGGGCGAGAACGAAACAAGAACATTTTTAATCAGAGGTTAACGGCATTTTGCCGCCGCGAGATGTTGGGGTTGCAATCATTCAGGAGCAAAAAGGTGCGCGATTGAACCGGTTGCTGGTTTACTCGCATCTCGGTCGGTTAGAAGCGGAGCCTCCCCGAAAGCGTCTTTTGCATCCTTGGCCATCTCATACACGGTAACAGCTACCAACCGGAAAAGCATATCAGCAGAGTCTTGATCGAGCGTGTCCTGAGGGTGCATGAGAGGATTTCGATCTAACGCTCGAATGCGGTCTAGCATGGCAGCAACTTTTCGGGATGGGCGCACGGCAGTTGTGTCATCATCTGCCAGATCTTGTACTGCCTTCACGTATGCTCCCCAGTTTTTAAGGCTTTCGGTCGTTTTCCCAAATCCTTCCAGATACTTGTGGATCGCCAATTCCAATCCTCGTAGGGCGTGGAAACCTGCCGCGGTGGGGAGATCAAACGCTAGGCACCGACCGGCGTCATCGAACTCTTTTTTAGCTTCCATCGGTAAAAACTCGTATGATGAAGCCGGAATGAATTTTGAGCCGTTAGACACCAAAGAAGACGTCTTATAAATCGAGACCTGCCCCACAGAATAAACATCTACCTGCCGACATTCTGCTTCTAGCACGTGCTTAAAGGCATTCAGCCGCATACTAATATGATGATATTCCCAGCTATGGACCTCTTGGCCGAATTTATCGGCGTCAATTCCGTTTGAATGGTGCGATTGCTGCCAATCGGTCAACAGTTCGTAAAGTTCCTTCGCTACGATCTTCGACGTATCAAAACCGTTGTCATCTTCCAGAAAGGCGACCAGGGTTCTCATCAGATTGTCAAAAGTGAAATAAAGATAGCCGTGCTTAGTGTTATCTAGCGCCAAAGCCCTTGTTGCGTCGGCCATAGTGTCTGACAGCTTCATATAATCGAGCAGATTTACGCGCTTCATTGGTGCCCCCTCAGAGATTCCTAGATAAAGAAATAGTACTCGGCCCCTAAGGTTTTAAAAGCCAAAATGACCTCTCTGCTGCATTTCTCGGCTGGCTTCTGTTCGTTCTGATTCTACCATGATGCGGGCAGGCGTCAAAATCAATCGTACATTTTGCACCAGTATCGTACATTTTGTACTTGACTGATCTTCGTACGTTTTGTACGGTTCTCTCAACAAACGAGATGGGAGACACCCGAATTGAACAACGAAAAAGCTTTCCAGATTGGTCAGTACGCTGCCTACAAGGCCAAGTCGCGTGAAGTTCCGGAATACATGACCGGCGATAGCATCCGTGCATGGCTCGACGGCTTCGATAGCATCCGTCCCGCTTAAGCCTTCCGGTTTCCGCCCGGAAGGGCGGTTTCCCGAATGCTTATTCGAGGAGACACAAATGCATCCCTCATACCAATCCACGATTTCAGGAATTGCCAGCACGATCGCAGGCGTCTCGAACTCCATCAATCGCCCCCGCTACCTTTCAGACGTTCTGGAAATCAAACAGGCTCGCGGCGACGACGATATTGCCTTCTTCAAGCTGCAATGCCGCATGTTTCAGTCCCGCTTTGGCGCGACGATAGAAGGCGCTCACAAAACAGCCCTCAAGGGTGACGCAGCCCTGCGCATCTTCGCGGAAATGCTTGAGGAGTTCATGTGATGCCGGACCACCTCACCGAAACCGAGGTCAGGCGGTTGATCGCTGAAATTGAGCATCGTCTCAAAACCGATCCGCATGTGCCGACCCGCCGCTATCTCGCTGAAAAGCTTTTCGAACTCACCGACCTTCTACAGGAACAGGAAGGAATTGCAGCATGACCGCTCAAGCCATTGATGTTCACCACGAAAACAGCATGCCGGTTCAGCGCGGAGACGCGCCTATGATTTCCATGATCGAGCGCATCGCCATGGACCCGAATATTCCTCTCGACCGTCTGGAAAAGATGCTCGACATGAAGGAGCGTATGGAAGACCGCGCCCGAGAAGACGAGGAACGGCAGGCCAAGAAAGCGTATTTCGCCGCCATGTCCAAGTGTCAGGCTGAATTGCCGGTTGTCACGAAGACGCGCAGGAATAGCCACACCAATTCAACATATGCCGATCTGGCCGCAATTGAAGATCAGGCTATGCCGATCATTCATAAGCACGGCTTTGCAGTCTCGTTTCAGCCAGACGGATACAACGAAAAGGGTGAGCTTCGCATCCTTTGGGAAATCTCCCATGCTGACGGACATTCCCGCAACGGCGTTGGCGAAATTCCGGTGGATGGCGCTGGATCGCAGGGCAAGGTCAATAAGACCGGCACGCAGGCATTTGGCAGCACGGCAACTTATGGGCGGCGCTATCTGCTCTGCATGCTGTTCAATATTAGCACTGGCGATGACCGCGACGGCAATAAGGTACCGGAACAGTTAGGGCCGATTACCGAAGAACAGGCCTCCGCGCTGCGTGAACTTATCGAGAAGTCCGGTGCGGCTATCGATCTGGTCTGTGAAAAGTACAAGATTGACGCAATCCCTGACCTTCCCGCTAACCGGTTCAATGAATGCTTCCGCGACATTGAAAACTGGTGGAAGCGCCAGCAGCGCGCGAACGGCGGTGCGAAATGACCGAGATTATTCAAGGCTCCCCGGAATGGTTCGCGGCTCGCCTTGGCCGTGTCACTGCATCACGTGTCGCAGATATAATAGCCAAAACGAAAACCGGTTACGGCGCGTCTCGCAAGAACTATCATGCCGAGCTTGTTCTTGAGCGGCTGACTGGAGCAGCAACGGAGGGCTTCACTTCTGCCGCCATGCAATGGGGGACAGACAACGAGCCTGACGCACGTTCGGCCTACCAGTTTGAAAAGAACATGCGCGTTGTGCAGGTTGGCTTTGTGGCTCATCCGTCAATCGCAATGACTGGCGCGTCTCCTGACGGTCTGGTCGGTGATGATGGCTTGCTGGAAATCAAATGCCCGAACTCGGCTACGCATCTCGATACACTCATGTCGGAAGCGATCCCGGCCAAATACGCCACGCAAATGATGTGGCAGATGGCATGCACAAAGCGCGCGTGGTGCGACTTCTGTTCGTTCGATCCTCGCATGCCGGAGAATATGCGCCTTTTTATCAAGAGGCTGGATCGTGACGAGCAGATGATTGCCGAGCTTGAGGCCGAAGTCGTCAAGTTCCTGCAAGAAGTATCCGCAACCGTCGAAACCCTGACCCGTAAGTACGGCGGTGGCTACGACACGACCGAAATCACGGACGAAGTCCGGTTGATGATGGCAGGTTGATTATGTCCAGCGCTCCTATTCTCCTGTCATGGGATGGAGAGGCATTCTATCCGGCCTCCCCTTACTGGGCATCCCGCGCAGATCGGCAGTTTGTCGTTGGCGAAACCTACAAGCTTGTCGAGCATCACGACCGTTCGGAAGCGAGCCACAATCATTATTTCGCTTCCATCGCCAACGCTTGGAACACGTTGCCGGATCATCTTCTGGCCGAGTACCCAACTGCCGAGCATCTGCGCAAAAAGATGCTGGTCAAATGCGGCTACGCAGATGAACGGACCGTAGTGTGCGCCAGTAAGGCGGAGGCCGAGCGCGTGGCCGCGTTTATCAAGCCGATGGACAACTACGCTGTCGTGATTTTCCACGAGGCTGTTGTGAAGGTCTACACCGCGCAAAGCCAAAGCCTCAAGGCCATGGGCAAGCGCGAATTTCAGGAAAGCAAAGAAGCCGTTCTCGCCGCAATCGACAGATTGCTTGGCGTGGAACCCGGCGCAACCGCGAGGGCCGCTGCATGATCCCCTCTTTCATTGCAAAATTCTTCAACTGGCTTTTCCCCGAACCGGAGCGCCGCGACCTTCAGGCCGAGATTAACGCCAAGATTGCGGAAATTGAGACGGCCAAGCGCCAGCACCGCCCGCGAAGCCACCTTTACGACGAACTCAACGGCCTGATGGCCGAGCAACTGGCCGAAGAACTCGGCTATGCGAGGCACTGATATGGCCCGGAAAGAGTTCTCCCGGAAAAACCGCACCGCCGCCATCGAGCGCGCCGCCGGTCACTGCGAAAAGTGCAAGGCCGCTCTCAAAAAGGGAGAGGGTGAGGTAGATCACATTTTGCCTGACGTTCTCGGCGGCGAGCCGGTATTGGCCAATGCGCAGGTGCTTTGCCAGCAATGCCATGCGGAAAAGACGGCTGACGATATTCGTCGGACCCGTAAGGCCGACCGCCAGCGGGACAAGAACAATGGCGCGATCAAGCCTTCTTCCAAGCTGGCAAAAACCATCAAAGAGCCGAAGCGCCTCTCCAAGCCCCTCCCTCCCCGTAAGCGCGACATATTCGGTCGCCCTGTTAGCGAAGGTGCGCGAGCATGAACGAGAAAAACTGGAAATGGTATTCCGGCGACAATAACGAAAGCTATTCGTTCGGGCCGTTCGATACCCGCGAAGAAGCAATTGACGAAGTGCGCGGCGTATATGGTGATGACGTGGGCGTCTATGTGACCGAGGCTTACAAAGAACCTCTCAAGCTATCGTCGTATATATCAAGAGATTTGGTCGAGACGCTTCTTGAGCATGCCGAGGAATGCGTTGCTGATCTCGCTGATGAGTACGGCGACCATGTAACATTCGATGTGTCCGGCGATCAGCAAAAAGACCTGCGCGCTATGCTTACGGCCACTGTTAATGCTTGGCAGGAAAAGCACGGCCTGAAATTCACGACATGGTGCTTCACCGATACCCGGAACGAAGAATTTATCGCGCCGGAGGTCCAGCCATGACCACCCTACCGGAAGAAGCCGTAACCTCGGCGGACATCATTCGGGTCATCACCGATCTGCGTTTGGCAATCCTGCAGGATGACGATGAAGGGCTGGCTGAACATGCCGAACCCATGGTCAAAGCCAAGGAGCTTATCGCCAAGCTTTCCGCGTTCCCCTTCCTCTCCGTGCAAGGGGCAGGTGTGCGCCCAGATGCCCGCCAAGCCTTGGATCGTTTCAGTTTTGCGGCCCAACAATGGGCCTGGCAAGCGGATCAGGGATCAAACGACGCCATCATCAATGACACAAAGGCTGAATTTGACGCTTCATATGCGGCCCTAGAGCGCATCCTCTCCGCAACGGAGCCATCCGCAGCGCGTGAGCTGGCGTCGGAGGAAGGCGATCTAAACGCCCGCCTTAAAGCAAAGGGCATGTATTCCATCGATGAAATGATGGGGAGCTTGCCGCTCGACAAGTGGCGCGTTCACTCCGGCATGACCGATCTGAAATTCTTTGGTGAGTGGCTGGAGCGCAAAACCCGCGATTATTGCACGATGCACGCGGCTTATGAGGTTGGCGATAAGGACGTAAGCGACGAGCTTTATGAATGGGTGCTCGCACACTACAGCGCATTCCATGATGTTCTAGTCAATTTCCGCGCCGCCCTATCCTCCCCGGACCATGCCGACGCCGGTAAGGTCGAGGGGGATGGGCGAGCTGATCTTGAACGTTTCTGGCGTCCGATTTCCGAGGCCGATAAGTCGATCACGTTCGAAGAGACTTTCGATCTTGGCGACGGCAAGTCGATGACGATCCGTAATTCGGATCATTACTGGGTGCGAGACGCAGACGGTCGGGTCTATGAGGCAACATGGTCCGATCACAAGGGCGGATACTGGTGGGATTTGGAAGGCGAAAGCCCTGTCGATCCTATCGAATATATGCCGCACCCGCTTTCTCTCCCATCTGCACCAACTTCAGAGGACGCGGAATGAGCAAGCGCGGCGAATTTACCCCATTCATCAAATCCAAAATGGAAGCGTTTCTTGGTCGGGAAACATCAAGAACGGAACTGCGCCTCTTGCCTTACTTGCACTATGTGATGGTCAACGAGCAAAGGATTGAGCCGCTTAAGATCAATCAGGATGAACGATCGATCCTTTCACAGCTTCGAGAAGCCGGTCATATAGAAGGTGGCGCAGCGGGCATGGCAATTTCCCGCGAGTTCTACGACTTCATCTGCGACGTGGTGTTTCACGCGTATGTCGCCCACGAAGAAGCGCCTTTTGAAGCCCCATCAGGAGGCGATAATGTTTGACAGCGAGACCACTCGGCTGATGCCTCTGCAGGAAGTGATAAAGATCACAGGAATCCGACGGGCAACCATATACAAGAAAATTAACGAAGGCAGCTTTCCGAAAGCGGTTAAGCTCAGTCCCACTTGCGTCAGATGGCGCTCAGACGAGATTGAACGGTGGGTCGAAGAATTGCCAAGGCATTAGAGAGCGGGGGAAGCCCGCTCTTTTCCTATTCGCCGATATCGCCAAATATCGTCGGAGATGACCGCCTGCGTCCGCCGAGAAGATCAGCGGCAACTAACGCTCCTTCCAACAATTTATCGGCCCATATCTGAGCCAATTCCGCACGGCGAGCCATGTGTTGCGCCCGGTTGTACGCGGCCTCAACCTTATCCTTCGGCTTATGTGCAAGCATGGCGTCGATAACGAACCTATCGGCGGGAAATTCTTCATTCATAACGGTCGAAAAAGTGGACCGCCAGCCATGCGGCACATGCCTTTGGGGAAACCCGGCCCGATTGAGAAGATATCCAAGCGCGTTCTCACTCATTGGTTTGTGCGCATGCCGCGCATTCGGAAATACATAAGGCCCCTTTCCGGTAAGAGTATGCACCGCCTTGAGCGTTTCCAATGCTTGGCGCGATAGCGGAACCTCGTGATCGTTACGATCATCATCCTTCATCGCTTTGCGCAACTTCATCCGCGCTGCCGGGATCCTCCATATTGGTTTCTCCGGATCCACGTCAGCCAACTCATCCCACCGCGTGGTAATCAACGTGCCGGGGCGAACAACGGTCAGCGCCAGCAGCCGCATGGCAAGCCGTGTAACGGGATGTGCAGGCTCACGATCGAGCGCTGCAATTATCTCTCGCGCTTCGGCCAATGTCGCGACCGCAGGCTGACGTCCTTTTTGGATCGGCGTGAGTGCCTTTTGAACGATTGCCGCAGGATCATTCAAACCTTTGCCGCTAGCGATGGCGAAAACAAACACAGCAGACATGCGCTGCCGAACTCTATGTGCCGTCTCGATAGCTGGGCGTTTCTCGATCTTTCTGAGCACGTCAAGCACATCAGGCGGAGTGATATCGTTTATCGCGGTTGAACCGAGATCGGGAAATACGTCCCGCTCCAGACTGGTAATCACATCATCCGCGTGCCGTTCGACCCAAGATGATTTCTGCAGCTCGAACCAGTCTCGCGCCACCCTCTCAAATGTGTTTGCGCCGGGATCTGGCAAACCTGCTTTTAATTTCCGTCTTTCTACAGCCGGATCTTTCCCAGCCTTCACCAGCTTCTTCGCCTCATCGCGGAGCTGCCTAGCTTCCGCGAGCGAAACTTCGGGATAGGAATCGAAAGAAAGCACTTTGGGTTTACCGGCGAACCGATATCGGAAACGCCAGACCTTTGAGCCGGCAGGCGTCACAAAAATGGATAGCCCGTGGGAATCGGTCAGATGATAACCTTTATCGCCCGCCCTCGCTTTCTTTATGGCCGTATCTGTAAGCATCAGCCCTCCCAGACCGTATACACATCGTACTCTGCGCGATGTACACATTTCCGGAAGCCGCTATACACATCATATACACAAAATGTGAAGCTTGACGTAGCTGGCGGTAGATCGCGCTGGATAGTGAAATGAGGAAAAACGCCCGGATATGCAAGAGAAATAGCGCAACACAGCGGAAAGTGGATTTGATACTGGCGGAGGGGGTGGGATTCGAACCCACGGTACAGTCTCCTGCACGCCGGTTTTCAAGACCGGTGCCTTAAACCGCTCGGCCACCCCTCCAGGCAATTGATTTCTCGTGCTTTTCCCGATTCCGGTAAAACAGCAAACCGCAGCAAGCTACCGATTTGCGACCAATCGCTCAGCGAGTGACTTCTTAGCAGCTTTTCTTTTCACGTCAACGTGCACTGTTTCATTTGCCAGCATTCCGAATAGCGAAGATCAAAACGGCGGCAGGTTGAGAGGACAACAGTTCGATCCGGCGCTCGAAATGCAACTTTCGATGTCGATGCCATGGCCAGCGCCCGGATGCGCACTAGGTTCTTGCGAGCAAGCCTCTATCACAGATCGCCATTTCGGCAGAATTCAACACGGAGAAATCCCATGCAGCACGAAATCCGCGAAAATATGGAAGTAATCGGAGCCGATGGCGTTCATGTCGGCACGGTCGACCACATTGAAGATAACCGCATCAAGCTCAAGAAGACCGATAATTCCGGCCAGCACGCCGACCATCACCATTATATCGAACTTGGCTTCGTTGCCGACGTTGAAGGCGACAAGGTAAGACTTTCCGCCAATGCGAATGTGGCGGTCACCCTGGAAGAAGAAGCCTCCGGTCGCCCGGTCGATCTTTGAAGCAGCCCGAACGCCAGTTCATAACACGGCGCGGCGGGCTGCCGTGTTATGAGGCGCGCTGCCGTCTCCAACACCTTCATCATTTGTTGCAGATCCGGACGCCGGTCTGATAGAGTTTTTATGCAAAAATGCCGCAATGAAGCGACCGGACTTGTCCTTTGTCATAATGCGGCTTAAACTTGAGTGTAATAATCAAAATAAGAAAAGGGAAGCTATGAGTCTGGATTCCGTAAAGGCCTTTTTTGCGGCCAAAGCGCCTGAAATCGAAGTGATCGAACTGCCCACCAGCACCGCCACCGTTGTTCTCGCCGCCGAAGCGCATGGCGTGGAACCGGGGCAGATCGCCAAGACGCTTTCCTTTTCGGCCAAGGAGCAGACCATTCTCATCGTTACCCGTGGCGATGCCCGCATAGACAATCGCAAGTTCAAGGATCAGTTTGGAACGAAGCCGCGTATGCTGGATGCCGAGACTGTCCTTGCTGAAACCAGCCATCCCGTCGGAGGCGTTTGCCCGTTCGGCCTGCCGAGCGCCCTGCCCGTCTATTGCGATGTTTCGCTGAAGACCTATGAGGAAGTCGTGCCTGCAGCCGGGGCTACCAACAGCGCCGTGCGCATCGCTCCGCACAGGATGGCCGAACTCGTCAGCGCCGAGTGGATAGATGTTTGCCAGTGACGCCAAAATGGACGTTTGCGGCCGGTCTGGGAGGAACTCGCAGCGAATTGATGCCGGCAACAACTTTTCCCCTTTAAAGGTGAGAAAAGACTTCATATATTTTAAGAATGATTCTAAAGTGGGTTAAGAAACAGATACTCGCTTTAGCGCATGTTCCGATCGCGCCTTGAACCTTTCGGAAAAGCAGATGCGACAGGACCAGAATTTAAAAGCAGTTCCGAAACAGGGATGAACGTTTTCGGTTGGAGCTGCAAACTCAAGGATTGGAGCATCGCTGCCTCTGTGGAGGCGAGATTGCTTCAAGACGTGTTGAAAGGAACAGTGATGCGTCTTACCCGCCAGACGAATTATGCCGTTCGTATGCTCATGTACTGCGCTGCCAATGACGGCAAGCTCAGCCGCATTCCGGAAATTGCACGCGCATACGGCGTTTCTGAACTGTTTTTGTTCAAGATTCTTCAGCCGCTCGTCGAGCATGGGCTGGTAGAAACGGTGCGCGGTCGCAATGGCGGCGTGCGGCTCGGACGCGCGGCACAGGACATTTCACTGTTCGACGTCGTGCGGGTGACGGAAGAAAACTTCGCCATGGCCGAGTGCTTCGAAAACGACGCCACCGAATGCCCGCTGGTTGATAGCTGCGCACTGAATTCGGCGCTGCGCGAAGCGCTCAATGCCTTCTTTGCCGTGCTGATGAAGTACAGCATTGCCGACCTCGTCAAGGCGCGCCCGAATGTGCGGCACCTGCTTGGTCTCGATGAGATGGAACCGGAGCGCGTCGCGAGCTGACGGCTCGGCGCCAGGGTGCGAACGAACAGGTCCGGCTTGCTGCCGGACCTTTTTTCATTCTGCGGCGGCGCGATAGGCGGATTGCGGCAGTATGAAAGGCACGCCCTTTTCGGGCGGAACGCCGACCCGTAACGAGCATTCGTAGACACGTTCGAGCCGCTCGTCAGTCAACGCTTCGCGCGGCGTCCCCATCACGTCGAGCTTGCCCTTGCTCATCACCGCTATACGGTCGGCGAACATGGCGGTCAGGTTGAGGTCGTGCAGGATCGCGATCACGCCGCCGCCTGCCGCCGCGAAATCCTTCGCAATCTCCATCACGACGATCTGATGCCGTATATCGAGGCTTGAAATCGGCTCATCCAGAAACAGATAACGCGCCTTGCCGCCCACGACGGGCTTCCAGACCTGACACAGAACACGGGCAAGCTGCACACGCTGCTGCTCTCCGCCGGAAAGCTCCTGATAGAGCCGCCCGCTGAAACCGGCAAGATCAACCCTTTGCAAGGCGAGATCGGGCAGCCGCTTTTCTTCATCGCGAGAAACACCGCTGTAGCCGCCCGTAAGCCCGATCTTCACGATTTCCCGTACCGTGAAGGGAAATGACAGGGCGCTCGCCTGCGGCAGCACCGCGCGGCGCGCCGCCATCTGCCAGGGCTTGATTTCCGCGAAGGACTTGCCGTCCAGACAGGCTGTTCCCGTATAGGCGATATCACCGGAAAGCGCACGCAGCAGCGTTGTCTTGCCGGAGCCGTTCGGCCCGACGATTGCCGTCACCTCGCCCGGTTTGGCGGAAAAGGCAACGTCGCTGATGATGGTCTTGCCCGACAGGCTTACGCCCAATGAAGTTGTTTCAATCATGACAGCCTCACAGATCGAGCAGGCCGCGCTGGCGCAGCAATATCCAGAGGAAGAACGGCGCGCCGAAAAGCGCGGTGATGATGCCGATCGGCAATTCCGCCGGAGCCACAATCGTGCGGCTTACCGCATCTGCGAGCAGCAGAAGCGTCGCGCCCAGCAGGGCTGAGGCCGGCAGGAGATAGCGATGATCCGGACCGATGCCAAGGCGCAGCATATGCGGCACGACGATACCGATAAAGCCGATCCCGCCTGCGACGGCGACCGTCGCGCCGGTGGCGGCAGCGACCGTGACGATGGCGATGTTCTTGACGCGCTGCACCTGAATACCAAGATGGCCAGCGGCAGCTTCTCCGAGAGCCAGCGCATTGAGACCGCGTGCCAGCAAGGGCGATACGGCGAGGACGACGGCAATGATCGGACCTGCGGCGCCGATCTTCGCCCAGGTGGAACCGGCAAGGGAGCCAAGGCCCCAGAATGTCAGGTCGCGGAGCTGGCGGTCATCGGCCAGATAGATAAGCCCGCCGGTGGCAGCGCCCGCCAGAGCCGCCAGTGCGATACCTGCAAGCAGCATGGTCGCCACAGAGGTCCGCCCCCGCCTCGTCGCAACACGATAGAGCAGAAACGTGCTGCACAGCCCGCCAAGGAATGCCGCCAGCGGCAGAGCATAGACACCAAGAGCAGCTATGACCGGCGCAAGAACGGTGCCGCCCAGAACGATCATGGAAACCGCTCCAAGGCTCGCGCCAGCGGAAACGCCGACGAGGCCCGGGTCGGCAAGCGGATTGCGGAAAAGCCCCTGCATGACAGCCCCGGAAACCGCGAGCCCCGCCCCTATCAGCATGCCCATGACGATACGCGGCAGGCGGATTTCCATGATGATCAGATGATCGCGGCGAAATGCATCCGCGCCCTCGGTTCCAGCGGAGGTCAGAGTGCGCAGAACCGAAAGCACGGACGCATCCGAAGCGCCAGCCGTGAGGCTGAACAGAGCAGCGAAGCACAAGGCCGCCGCGAGCAATATGATGGTGAGCCGTGCGCGTACCGCGCGGTCTCCCGTGTCATTTTCTGAATGACGCGCTGTAATGCGCTGCATGCGCGCCACGCGACCCTGGATCGTCATTTCCAATAATCCTTGCAATCGGGCCTGCGCTGGAACCGCGCAAGCCCGACCATGTTACTGCCCCGCAGGAGCGCCATAGAGTTTTGCCGACAGGTCACGAATGGCAGCGCCGGTTCGCGGCCCGAAACCTAACAGATAGGACGCCTCCATAGAAACGATGTTTCCGTTCCGCCCCGCCGGTGTTGCCGCGATAACCGGGTTTTTCATGAGCGATTCCGGCGTCATCCCATCCGCGCCCGTATCCATGATCAGGATCATGTCAGGCGCCGCCTTCTCAACGGCCTCGTCGGTCAACTGCTTGTATCCGTGATATTCGCTGATGACGTTTTCACCACCGGCAAGCTTGATCATGCCATCAGCCGCCGTGCCGGTGCCTGATGCCATCAGGCGTCCGCCGGGAGCCGACAATACGAAAAGCACACGCCTGCGTGGGTTATGGCCTGCCGCAGCCTTTTCGGCCGCCTCAATGTCGCTGGATATTTCTGCAGCAAGCGTCCGGGCCCTGTCTTCCAGACCGAGTGCCTTGCCCACGATCTCGATTTTCCTGACGACGCTTTCGCCTGTAAAGGTCTCCGGCACGACGATCATCGGCACGGACGCTTTTTTCAGGACATCGAGTGTATCCTGCGGGCCACTGCCTTCGAGGAGCAGAATGCCGGTCGGGTTGACCGAAAGCACGCCTTCGGGGGCAAGCTGGCGCATATATCCCACATCTGCCAGCTTCTTGACGGCTTCGGGATAAACGCTTGTCTGGTCACGACCGGCAAGCATATTTTCCGCCCCGAGAGCGTAGACTATTTCCGTCAGCGATCCGCCAACGGAAACAATGCGCGACGTATCGGTGAAACGATCGACAGTGTCGGCGCTCGCAGCGCCGGTCGCCAGCGACAGTGCGATGGCGACAAGGGCGGCTCCGTGCCTGAGGCGCAAGGAAATGAACGACATCGCCGTCACCCTATGCAGCGGAGGATTGCGGCAGACGTGGAAGATTTTCCACGATCATGCGCCAATCGGCCAGTTCCGCTTCGCCCTCATGACGCTCACCGAAGAACTGAACAATCAGTTCGCCCCTGGCATCATAAGCTTCGAGCGAGGTCACATGCCCGTCCTTGGTCGGCTTGCGCACAACCCAGACGTCAGAGATGTGATCGAGGCGCAAATGCATATGGAAAGTCGGGTCCAGCACGTTCAGCCAAGGGCCCATCATCTTGATCTCGTGGATCGGCCCCGTGTGAATCTGGATGCAGCCGCGGCTACCGACAAAGCACATGATCGGAAGCTTTTCCTGCACCGCATGGTTCATCATGGCCTCGACTGACGACGTGTCGACCCGCCAGGCGAAATCATGACCGGCAAGATGCACGGCCTGATGCCGGTCCACGCCGAAATCCTTCAGCAGGCCGACAAACTGGTGCACATCGGTGAGAGCGCCCCAACGCTCACGGAAAGCGTCGATATCGAGAAGCGACACATCCGCCTTCGGTCCCTTGGGAGCGAGGATGCTTGTTTCGATGACCGGAGACTGATCATCCAGCAGCATATCCCTAACGAGCGCCTCATAGGCATCAACGTCGGAAGCCGGGCGCAGATGTATCTTGAAGACCGCCTCGCCCGTGGCGTCGAAGAACTGCAGGCTGCGGCGCGTTGCTTCACCGTCCCGCTTGGCGACCGCAAAACCGTGAACCCAGTGCTTTGGAAAAATGCGAAGATCGATTTCCTTGCCGAGCGCCAGCGAAGCGTGCGCTCCCCAGACAGTCTTTTCAAAAGGTCCGATCTTTTCATGAACCACGCTTTCATTGCGCGTCAATGCCATGATCTCGCCGACAGACGCGATGCGGTTCAACAGCGTTTCAACATCGGCACGAATGCGTCGCGCCGAAATCGACGCCATCTCGGGCTGTCCGCAATGCGCTGCAACAAAATCGGCTTCTGATATAGCGAGACTCTGCGCAAAATCGCGTTCGCGCATTTTCGGATTATCAGCCCGTGCCTTGAGAATCTCCTCTGGGGAGGGCTTGGTATGGGTCGTCATCTGATGTTGCCTACTTGTTTAGGATGAGCTTGCCTTGGCGGGTGATCTTGAGGCGATAGAGCGAGCCGCCGTGCTCTATGCCCACTTCCCGGGAGCCGTCGAAAAGTTCGCGGCTGCCATAGGTTTTCAGTTGCGGCTCAAGCGCACTCTCGCCGAAGCGAGGTCTTATCTGAGCCGGAACAGATCCGGTCGAATCGCTGTGAAGCTGGCTTTCGGAAATGCGATCTGCGGCCCGCTCGGAAACGGGTCCGCGCGGCAACCGCACCTGCATGTCGATATGGATACGCCTGTTCATTTTCTCGCCTCAGCATCGACTTTCCACACGGTGATGACAGCAAATTTGTTTTGTTGACATCAATACTCATGTTTATTAATCACTGCATTACTGGAATAAACGAGTCAAGTTTAAATCTCGCTTTTTCCACGCAAGCCAGGGAGATGTTTTCTTCCCAGCCAGCACGCGGCCTTCTCTTGAGGGGGAAGTCATAAACAATTGAAATTTTTCGGTTTCTTCGCTGTCCAAAGGACTGGCGAAGCGTGTCTGGTCATGAAGGAAACATTGGAAATGCGGGCGACTGGTGGGGTTCCTAGAAGGTCATTTAAGGCGAGCACGGGACTTGCCGTCATTCTGGCGGCGATGACGTCGCAAGCATTCGGGCAGGAGCAGAAAGCGGCTGACGACGAAGCCGGCGTTGCGCTGAAGACGATCACCATTCGCCGCGCGAACGACACACAAGTGCCGACCTCGGTCACGGCGCCCGTGGGCAAGGTGAACCGCGAAGAGATCAATCGTTTCGGTGGCGCGAAACTGGACGATGTGCTGCGCGGAACCGCAGGCGTCTTCACCCTCCAGAGTGGCTCCAATCCGGGCGTGGCGGTCAATATCCGTGGCTTTGAAGGCTCCGGCCGCGTCAACATGATGATCGACGGCGTGCCGCAGAGCTATCGCAACACCGCGCATGACGCGCAGGGCTATGCCTATATCGACCCCAATCTGCTGTCTGAAATTGACGTGGCGCGCGGCGCTGTTACGACCGAAGGCGGTACTGCGCTTGCCGGCAGTGTGAATTTCCGCACGCTCGGCGTGGACGATGTCATTCTCGACGGCGAGGACAAGGGCGTTCTGGGACGTGCTTCCTGGGGCAGCAACGGCACCGGATTCTCCGAAATGCTGGCGGGCGCGGCACGCGTCAATTCGATCGGGCTTGTCGCGGCCATCAGCCGCCACGATTCCAACGACTACAAGAACGGCGACGGCGTGACTGTCGAGAAGACCGGCGAGGAACTGACTTCCGGCTTGTTCAAGGCCGAGTTCGGCCTTGGCGAAGACCAGAAGCTGACGCTTGGCGGCGTTCTCTACAACAACCACTATGGCACATATGCTGCGGGCTATCGTCCGGGAACCTATACGATCTACGATATGTTCCTGCAGAACCGCACGTTCTTCGCACAGTATAACTACAACCCGTCCGACAACGATCTCATCGGCATCGACGTCAACCTCTACCACAACAGCACATTGCAGAACTGGGTGGATGGTAATGGCGGCTTCGTCGGGCGGCAGGTCTCGGCCGAAACCACCGGCATGACCGCCTCGAACACGTCGCGCTTCACCTTTGGCGATGTGGCGGTTGCATGGAAGAACGGCTTTGAAATCAACCGCGACAATGCGGGCGGCACCAAGACGGGCGTCAACCCGACAGATGCCACATCCAATCGTGGTGCGGTCTTCTCGGAAGCGACCTGGAATTATCAGGCGCTGCAAGTCGTTACAGGCCTTCGCTATGATTACTTCAAGCTCGAAAGCGAAGACAGTTCGATCTCGAACAGCGACAGCGAGTTCAGCCCCAAGGTCACAGTCGCCTACAACGTAACCGACTGGTTGCAGCCCTACATTACCTATGCGCATTCCATGCGTTCGCCGACCCTGCAGGAAACCTTCCTTGGCGGCATCGCCCATGCCGGAACCGCGGGGCTGCATGGAAACCCCAATCTCCGTCCTGAAAAGCAGCGCGGCTGGGAATTCGGCGTCAATATCGCTCGCGATGGCATCCTGACCGCAGAAGACGGCCTGCGCATCAAGGCCAACTATTACATGATGCGGGTTGAGGACTATATCACCGCCTCCAGCACCAACAGCCAGTTCATCAATGTTGACGGCACGTCCGATGTGAAGGGCTTCGAACTCGATGCCCGTTACGATGCCGGCTTCGCGTTCGGTGGCATTGCCTATACGCACTCCACTTCCGAACTGCCTGAGCAGACGGCGGGGCTTGGCGCCAACCAGTATCTGCCGGAAGATGTGGTGACTGTTACCGCCGGCGCGCGCTTCTTCGAACGCAAGCTTGAAAGCGGCCTGCGTGTCCAGCACGTTTCAAGCGGGCGGACCATCAGCGGCAGCGATACCGATCCCTACACGCTGGTGGACGTGTTCGCGAAGTACAAGTTCACCGATACGGTCGATCTTTCGCTTCAGGTGCTCAACATTGCCGACAAGGAATATACCCCCGCGCTGAGCACCTATGGCTCCGGTCGCGGGCGCACCTTCCTCGTCTCGACACAGTTCCAGTTCTAGAACTGCGGGAGGCGTTCCCGCCTCCCGTTTAAGATCGTCACATCTGCTAAGGCCGACCAACCTGACCGCGGCGGCCTTCTGATCCCGAGATGTGACGCGGCGAGTGCAGCCCTACCGCTGCACTCGCCGAAAACTATATAGTTAGAGCATTCCGCTTCGCACTTTTCGGGATGCGCTACAGCCAGTCCCAAACCTGATGGAAAAGGATCAGCAATGTTCATAGCCATGAATCGCTTCAAGGTTCGCGTCGGCAGCGAGGCCGATTTCGAGACCGTCTGGAAGAATCGTGACTCCAGATTGTCGGAACTTCCCGGCTTCGAAGGCTTTCATCTGCTTCGCGGCGCGACCAACGAAGAAGAAGGCTACACGCTTTATGCTTCGCACACGGTCTGGCGCGATCGCGAGGATTTCGTCGCGTGGACCAAATCCGAACAATTCCGCGATGCGCATCGCAATGCCGGGGATAACAAGCCGCTCTATCTCGGTCCCCCGCAGTTCGAAGGCTTCAGCGCCGTGCTTGGCTCGTGATGCCGCAGGCCGCTGCCTATCCACAAGGTGCGGCGAAATGGCGCATAATGTCCTGGCGGCGCATTTCCCGCGCCGCTATGGCAAACGCAGTTGCCAATTGTCCTTTAAAGATGGGTAGTTAACTCATATTTAGAATGATTCTAAGCTATTGATTTTTAGAACATTTCAAAAACATAAAAATTGACAGAACTGAACCCGAACGGCCATAACCTGACTTAATTGGGTGGGTTTTATAAACACCGCTTAAGTAACGCCTTTAATGTTCGGGCCTTTAACCCTTGCAGTTGGAGGAACCATTGACCGGTTCAGTTCGGCCTTGCGCCATGAGTGAAATAAAGCTGCCAGATTTTCTGCGCAGCCACACAGTTGAAGTACAGTTTGAGCCGGTAAAGTCCCTCCCTTCGGTGCTTTTCGCATCCGACTTTTTCTGCGCGCGCTTGGGAGATAGTTCCTCATGCTAGTGTGCAGCTGCAATGTTATTACCGATAAGGACATCGAAGCCGTCGTTATCGAGCTTCTCGATCAGGATTGCTGGCAACTTATCGTTCCCGGCACCGTCTATAACATCATGTCCAAGCGCGGCCGTTGCTGTGGCTGCTTCCCAAACGTCGTGGAAACGATCATAAGGGTGACTGAAGAGTATCATCTTCGTCATAACCAAATGGACGAAAACGTGATCCAGTTCATGGATCGTGTACGTTCTCTACGCGACAAATTCGGGAGTTCATGGAATGAAAGGCGAACCAAAGGTCATCGAGCGGCTTAACGAGGCACTTTTCCTCGAGCTTGGCGCTGTAAACCAGTATTGGCTTCACTACCGCCTCCTCAACGACTGGGGCTTCACGCGTCTTGCCAAGAAGGAACGTGAAGAGTCTATCGAAGAAATGCATCACGCCGACAAGCTGATTGACCGCATTATCTTCCTGGAAGGTTTTCCAAACCTGCAGACCGTAGCTCCGCTGCGCATCGGCCAGAACGTCAAGGAAGTTCTGGAAGCCGATCTTGCAGGCGAATACGACGCCCGCGCTTCCTACAAGAAGTCCCGCGAAATCTGCGACGAACTCGGCGACTATGTTTCCAAGCAGCTTTTCGATGAGCTTCTGGCCGATGAGGAAGGTCACATCGACTTCCTCGAAACCCAGCTCGACCTTCTCGCCAAGATTGGCGAAGAGCGTTACGGCCAGTTGAACGCGGCTCCGGCTGATCAGGCCGAGTAAGCCAACCTCACCAAGTATCAAGAAGCCGGAGCCCTGCGCTCCGGCTTTTTTTGTCATCTCAACTTTACCGTTGCCCCTTTATCGTGATATTGCGCGCGCAATTTCCGATATTTGCAAGGTTCTCCCAATGAGCGCACCGCGCGTCAGTTTCGTTTCCCTTGGCTGCCCGAAGGCGCTTGTCGATTCCGAACGCATCATCACCAGCCTTCGCTCCGAAGGTTATGAAATCTCCCGCAAGCATGACGGCGCCGATCTGGTGATCGTCAATACCTGCGGCTTTCTCGATTCCGCGCGCGATGAATCGCTGGATGCCATCGGCCTTGCCCTCAACGAAAATGGCAAGGTGATCGTGACCGGCTGCCTGGGCGCAGAGCCCGAGGTCATCCGCCAGCGCCACCCGAACGTGCTCGCCATCACCGGCCCGCAGGCCTATGAAAGCGTGATGAGCGCGGTGCATGAAGCGGCCCCTCCCGCGCACGACCCGTTTGTCGATCTGGTGCCCCCGCAGGGCGTGAAGCTGACCCCGCGCCATTACGCCTACCTGAAAATCTCCGAGGGCTGCTCGAACCGCTGTTCGTTCTGCATCATTCCGGCGCTGCGCGGCGATCTCGTCTCGCGCCCGATTGATCAGGTGCTGCGCGAAGCGGAAAAGCTGGTTAATGCAGGCGTGAAGGAAATCCTCGTCATCTCGCAGGATACGAGCGCCTACGGCCTCGACATCAAATATCAGGAAGCCATGTGGCAGGACCGCACGGTTCGCACCAAGTTCCTCGATCTCTCGCGTGAATTGGGCGAGATGGGCGTATGGGTGCGCATGCATTATGTCTACCCCTACCCGCATGTCGATGAAGTCATTCCACTGATGGCGGAAGGCAAGATCCTGCCTTATCTGGATATTCCGTTCCAGCACGCCTCGCCTGCGGTGCTGAAGAATATGCGCCGTCCCGCACATCAGGAAAAGACGTCGCGCCGCATTCAGGCCTGGCGTGAAACCTGCCCTGATCTGGCCGTGCGTTCCACTTTCATCGTCGGCTATCCGGGTGAAACCGAAGAAGATTTCCAGATGCTGCTCGACTGGCTCGACGAAGCCAAGATCGAACGCGCCGGCTGCTTCAAATATGAGCCGGTCAAGGGTGCGAAGGCCAATGACCTCGGTCTGGAGCAGGTACCGGAAGAGATCAAGGAAGCTCGCTGGCATCGTTTCATGGCCAAGCAGCAGCAGATTTCGACCAATCTCCTCAAGAAGAAGGTCGGCAAGCGCCTGCCGGTCATCATCGACGAGTCGAACGGAACGGTTGCCAAGGGCCGCACGCGCTACGATGCTCCGGAAATCGACGGCAGCGTTCACATCCAGTCGCGCCGCCCGCTTCGCGTGGGCGACATCGTGACGGTAAAGATCGAAGCGAGCGACGCCTACGATCTTCACGGCATGGCGGTCTGATGGCGGCGGATGCGGCCATAAAGATCAGAAAGGCAGCCTCGGCTGACGTGGCGGCGATTGTCGCCATGCTGGCCGATGATGCGCTGGGCGCAAAGCGTGAAGATGCGAGCCTTCCCTTGCGGGATTCCTATCGCAGCGCCTTTGCAGCCATCGACGCCGACCCCAACCAGCTTCTGGCTGTCGTGGAGCAGGAAGGCGAGATCATCGGCTGCATGCAGGTCAGCTTCATACCCGGCCTGTCGCGGATGGGCATGTGGCGCGGCCAGATCGAAAGCGTCCGGATTGCGAGCCGCATTCGCGGCGGTGGAATCGGTCGTCAGATGATCGAGTGGGCGATCGAACGGTGCCGCGAACGCGGCTGCCGCCTGGTGCAACTGACAACAGACAAATCACGTGCCGACGCATTGCGTTTCTATCGGTCCCTTGGCTTCATCGACAGCCATGAAGGACTTAAGCTATCGCTTTAACAGACGGCTTCAATACAATGTAAGAAAATAAAAAGGGCGCTTTGAGCGCCCTTCTTTTTGATCGTGGTGAAAACTCACTGCGGCAGCTTGTCGTCCACGCCAGCGACGTAGAAGTTGAGGCCCAGCAGGGTCTTGTCGTCAGCCTGTTCGCCTTCTTTCAGCCAGACGGAGCCGTCCTGCTTCTTGATCGGACCGGTGAAAGGCTTCAGTTCGCCGGACTTGATCTTGGCTTCGGTTTCTTCCGCCAGTTTCTTCACGTCGTCCGGCATGTTGGTATAAGGCGCCATCTTCACGAGGCCTTCCTTCATGCCCCACCAGATGTTCTGGCTTTTCCACGTACCATCGAGAACTGCCTTGGCGCGGTCGATATAGTAAGGACCCCACTCATCCACAACCGCGGTAAGCTGCGTGTCGGGCGCGAACTTGATCATGTCCGAAGCCTGACCGAAAGCCTTGATGCCGCGATCATGCGCGACCTGAATGGCAGCGGTGGAATCGGTGTGCTGGGTGATGATGTCCACACCCTGATCGATCAGAGCCTTGGCCGCATCAGCTTCCTTGCCCGGATCGAACCAGGAATTGGCCCAGATCACCTTGACCTTGAAGTCAGGATTGACTGACTGCGCGCCGAGCATGAACGCGTTGATGCCCTGCACCACTTCCGGCACCGGCACGGAAGCGATGTATCCGGCCACGCCCTTGGTGGACATCTTGGCGGCGATCACGCCCTGCACGTAACGGCCTTCATAGAAGCGCGCATTATAGGCCGACATGTTGTCGGCGGTCTTGTAGCCGGTCGCGTGTTCAAATTTCACATCCGGGAACTTCTTCGCGACCTTGAGCGTCGGGTCCATGTAGCCGAACGAGGTGGTGAAGATCAGCTTGTTGCCCGCACGCGCCAGACGCTCGATCGAACGTTCGGCATCAGCACCTTCCGGCACGTTTTCCAGGAAGGTGGTTTCGATCTTGTCGCCAAGCGCTTCAACAAGCTCCTTGCGGGCCTGATCGTGCTGATAGGTCCAGCCGAAATCGCCCGGAGGTCCGATATAGATGAAGCCGATCTTCAGTTTATCTTCTGCATGCGCCGCGCCGCCGAGCATAAAGCTCGTCGCGGTGGCTATAGCCAAAAGCGTCTTTTTCATGATCCCTGCACTCCTTGTTTGCACCCACTAACCAGAACGAAAATCCTTGGGAGTGATTTTCGTCTACCCCTCAACCGTTGGCTTTACCTGTCCGGCACGAAGGGCTTGCCGAGCGAAGCCGGCGTATTCATCATCGTCAGGCGCTTGTTGCGCGAAATGATGACCAGCACCACAATCGTCGCAAGATAAGGCAGCGCGGACAGAAACTGCGATGGCAGGCCAAAGCCCAGCGCCTGCGCGTGGAGCTGGCCAATCGTCACCGCGCCAAACAGATAAGCGCCGATCAGCACCCGCCAAGGTCGCCACGAAGCGAAGACGACGAGGGCAAGCGCGATCCAGCCACGACCGGCAGTCATGTTTTCCACCCATTGCGGTACATAGACGAGCGAAAGCTGCGCGCCCGCCAGACCGGCGCAGGCACCCCCGAACAGCACCGCCAGATAGCGCGTGCGCACCACATGCACGCCGAGCGAATGGGCGGAGCCGTGGCTGTCGCCGATGGCGCGCAGGGTAAGGCCAGCCCGTGTACGGAACAGAAACCACGCCACGCCGATAACCAGCAGGATGGACATATAGAAGATCGGGTCCTGACCAAAGAGGAACCGACCGACAAGCGGGATATCGGTCAGATAGGGAATATGAACGGCTTCTAGCCGGACGCCGGGAAGCCCGACAAAACTTTCGCCGAGCAGGGCCGACGCGCCGACGCCGAGGATTGTGAGCGCCAGCCCGGTCGCCACCTGATTGGTGACCAGTATGAGCGTCAGAAAGCCAAAGACGGCGGAGAAGAGAGCGCCCACCAGAACGGCGGCAAACAATCCCAGCCATGCCGAACCGGTCATCTGTGCGATGGCGAAGCCGGACACCGCACCCATCAGCATCATGCCCTCGACACCGAGGTTGAGCACGCCGGAGCGCTCCACCACCAGCTCACCGATGGCCGCGATAAGGAGAGGCGTCGCAGCCGTTGCAATTGTCAGGAGAATAGCCTGTGTCAAATCCATGGGATCAGGCCTTTCCCGCTCGGGCTGCGGATATGAAGCGAATGCGATAGAGGATCAGCGTATCGCAAGCGAGAACGAAGAACAGGATCATGCCCTGAAACACGCGTGCTGACTTTTCCGAGATGCCTATGGAAACCTGTGCCGCTTCGCCGCCAAGATAGGAAAGCGCCAGCACCAGACCGGCCGCGATCGCCCCCAGCGGGTTAAGACGTCCGAGAAAGGCGACGATAATTGCCGTGAAGCCATAGCCCGGGGAAATGACGGGGCGAAGCTGGCCGATGGCGCCCGAAGTTTCCGCAATGCCGGCAAGACCGGCAAGTGCGCCGGAAACCGCAAAGACGAAGAACACCATCCTGCCTGCGCTGAAACCCGCAAAACGCCCTGCCCTCGGGCTTTGGCCGATGACCTTGACCTCGAAGCCCTTCAGCGTGTGCTTGAGCAGAAACCAGACGACCACCGCCGCCACAAGCGCGAAGATGAAACCCCAGTGGGCACGGCCCGATGCACTCCAGATTTCCGGCAGAATGGCGCTATCGTTGAACTGGCGGGTTTCGGGGAAGTTATAGCCTTCCGGGTTGCGCCACGGGCCGCGCACCAGCCAGTCGAGAAACAGTTGCGCGACATAGACAAGCATGAGGCTGGTCAGAATTTCGTTCGTGTTGAAGCGCACTTTCAGCAAGGCGGGAATGGACGCATAAGCCATCCCGCCTGCCATGCCCATCAGCATCATCAAGGGCAGAACCACCCATGACTGCAGATCGGGGAACATGACGGGCAGCACCGAGCCCGCGATGGCACCGGCAATGAACTGCCCCTCGGCACCGATATTCCAGTTGTTGGACAGGAAACAGATGCATAGCCCCACCGCGATCAGGATCAGCGGCGCGGCTTTCACGAGTAATTCATGCCACGACCAGATGTCGAACAAGGGCTCCACGAAGAAGACATAGAGCGCATGCAGCGGGTCCTTGCCCATCAGCGCAAAAGCGAGACCGCCGAAAACCAGCGTCAATGTCAGCGCAAGCAACGGCGACAAGGCGCTGAAAAGTTTTGAGGGTTGCGAGCGTTTGACGAGTTCGATCCGCATCATGCAGCCTCTCCAGAAACACCGCCCATCAGGAGGCCGATCTTTTCCAGCGTCACATCGGCAATCGGCATTGGATCGGAAAGCTGGCCGTGGTTCATGACCGCGATCCGGTCGCTGATTTCAAGAAGTTCATCAAGGTCCTGGCTGATAACGAGAACTGCGGAACCGGAACGCGCAAGATCGACGAGCGCCTGACGAATATGCGCCGCAGCACCGGCATCGACGCCCCATGTCGGCTGGTTCACCACCATGACAGACGGTGAACGGTCAAGCTCGCGCCCGATGATGAATTTTTGCAGATTACCGCCGGAAAGTGCGGATGCTGGTGGATTTTCAGCGCTCTTGCGCACATCCATCCGTTCGATGATGCGCTTTGCAGCCGACCGAAGCGCGCTCTCCGCGATCAGCCTGAGTTTGCCGCCGCGCAGGAACATTTTCGCGTCGGTCCTGTACCGCGACAAGAACAGATTGTCGGTCAATGTCATGGTCGGAACGGCACCGTGTCCAAGCCGTTCTTCGGGCACGAAGGCCGCGCCCATCATGCGCCTTTCGCTAATGCCTGCCTTGCCAGCATCCTTACCGCGAATACGCACATTCGAGGCGCTGGACTGCAACACTTCACCGGAAACGGCCTCGAAAAATTCACCCTGCCCGTTGCCCGCAACGCCTGCAATGCCAACGACTTCGCCAGCGGCAACCGAAAGCGAAATATTTTTCAGCGCCGTCGAAAACGGTCCACGCGGCGGCTGCGACAGCGACCTGATTTCTAAAAGCGCATCGTCACCCGCATTTTGCGCCGCAATGGGAGTGCGCGCCACGACGTTGATGTCGTTTCCAACCATCATGCGGGCAAGCGAGGCAGCGGTTTCCTTGCGCGGATCGCAATGCGCGACGACCTTGCCATGCCGCAACACCGTCGCGCGGTCACAAAGGCGCTTCACTTCCTCCAGACGGTGGCTGATATAAAGGATCGACTTGCCTTCGGCTTTCAGCCGCTCCAGCGTTTCAAACAGCTTGTCGGCTTCCTGCGGCGTCAGCACCGATGTCGGCTCATCCAGAATGATCAGGTCGGGTTCCTGAAGGAGACAGCGCACAATCTCGATGCGCTGGCGTTCGCCAACCGACAGGTCGCCGACATGCGCTTGCGGATCGACAGGAAGGCCATAGGTCTTGCCGACCTCACGCGCACGTTTTGCAACCTCCGAAAGCGGAAGCGAACGGTCCAGCGACAAGGCGATGTTTTCAGCGGCGGTAAGTGAATCAAATAGGGAAAAATGCTGGAAAACCATGCCGATGCCGAGTTTTCTTGCAGCGGCAGGTTCGTCTATCGCGACAGGCTGCCCTTTCCAGACGATTTCGCCTTCAAGGGGTTGCAGGGCGCCGAACAGCATTTTCACGAAGGTGGACTTTCCCGCGCCATTTTCGCCCAGGAGCGCGTGAATCTCGCCTTCCCCGATGGTGAGATCGACACCATCACAGGCCCGCAGCTGACCAAATACTTTCGTGAGCCGGCGGACATCAAGAAGAGGCCGGTCGGTTAAAGGCGCTGTCATTGTTCCCCATTTGTATTTTTGAGCGACCTTAGCCAGCAAGTCTGCTCTTGAAAAGCCCAAAAGCAAGCAGCGGTGGACATATGCACACCGCCGCGATCATCAGTCAGTTCAGGGAAGCAGAATGGTCGTTCCTGTGGTCTTGCGGGCTTCCAGATCCTCATGCGCCCTTGCCGCATCCTTGAGCGCATAGGTCTGGTTGATCTCGATCTTGACGGCGCCGGTTCCCACCACATCGAAAAGCTCTGCCGCCGTCTTTTCGAGGTCGGCCCGCTTGGCGATGTAATTGAACAGGGTCGGTCGCGTGGCGAAGAGCGATCCCTTCTGGGCCAGAATGCCCAGATCGAACGGCGGAATGACACCGGAGGACTGGCCGAAGCAGGCAAACATGCCAAGTGGCTTCAACACATCCAGTGAGCCCATATAGGTATCGCGTCCAACGGAATCATAAACCACATCGACGCCCGCTCCGTCCGTCAGCTCCTTCACCTTTTCGGCGAAGTTTTCAGTGCGGTAATTGATGACGTGGTCGTAGCCGTGCTTTCTGGCGAGCGCGATCTTTTCTTCCGATCCTGCCGTGCCGATGACGGTAGCCCCGAGGTGCTTCGCCCATTGCCCGGCAATGAGCCCCACACCACCGGCAGCAGCATGGAAAAGGATCGTCTGTCCCGGCTCGACCCTGAACGTGCGCCGCAGAAGATACTGCGCCGTCATGCCTTTCAGCATCATCGAGGCGGCGGTCTTCAGATCGACATTATCGGGAACCCTGACCAGCCGTTCGGCTGGCAGAATGCGCTCGTCTGCATAGGAGCCCGGTGTGGCGACATAGGCAACACGATCGCCAACGCGAACATCGCTCACGCCCGGACCAACCGCCACGACCGTGCCCGCACCTTCATTTCCAGGCGTGAACGGCATCTGCGCCGCCTTGTAAAGCCCCGTGCGGAAATAGACATCGATGAAGTTGAGACCGACGGCTTCATGGCGCACCTTCGCTTCGCCCGGACCGGGTTCACCGATCTCGATCTGCTCATACTTCATGACGTCCGGACCACCGGTCTGGTGGACGCGAATGGCATTGATCATGGTGCTTCTCCGCTCTTCTGCTTCTTTTCGACAACCTTTCTGGCCTTCGCAAGTGCCGCTTCACGGCCCAGACTCGGGAAAAGCTGCATGATCGCCCCGATGAAATAGATGTAAAGCCCTGTCACGGAAACGCCGACGCGGACCCACAACGGCGCATCCAGAGTATAATAGAGCGCAGCCGCGCCAAAGGCACACCAGAGCAGGAAAACAGTCAGGTTGAGCGGGCGCAGGCGCACGACGCGCACCGGATGCAGGAAGTTGATCGGCAGGAACGAAAGGATTGCCGACACGACGACAGTCGCAAATGCGACCCACTCGCCCGGCCTGACGATGAAAAGCGTAAAGACGACCATGTTCCAGACGACCGGGAAACCCTTGAAGAAGTTTTCCTTCGTCTTCATGCCGGTATCGGCATAATAGATCGCGCTCGAAACCACGATTATGGCACCGGATATGAACGACAGATAGGTGCCCATGAACCCGCTTTGATAAAGCGCGAAGGCAGGTATCAGAACATAGGTGACATAATCGATGATGTTGTCGAGAAGCTCGCCGGACCAGTTCGGAAGAACATATTTCACCTCGAGCTTGCGCGCGATGGGTCCATCGATGCCATCGACGAAAAGCGCCAGCCCCAGCCACCACCACATTGCCGTGTAGCGCCCGTCGCTGGCCGCCACGATGGAAAGGAATGCCAGAAACGAACCCGATGCCGTCAGAAGGTGAACCGAAAACGCCTTGGCTTGCGGCGCGGTGACTTTCTTGGCTTTGAGTTTTCCGGTCAGTTTGGTTTTCACGCCGTCCGCCATTTCAGTTTGTCGCCGCGCTTATCCCGCCCAAGACAATCCCCGAGGCGGCGAGTATATTTAATCTATCGGGGAACGCGTACACTACACAAACTGACATCCCCAAAACTAATGATCATCGAAACCTTTTCCCTCGGGAAAAAGCCATGATCCTGCAGCAGCTTTCCCTGAATAAGCGCAAAAGAGCAAGTAAGGCGTGAGGCAAATCCGCCATAATCCCACGGAAGAATGGCCTTTTGGCTGTATTTCGGTTTAAGTGCGGCTGGAATCATCAGACGATGCACGAGGCCCGCAATGTCGGGCCGGGGATGAAACACGATGAACGATCTTGTTGTGAACAAGCCACTCACCGACATTGTCATCAGCGGCAGCGGACCCGCCGGCATGATGGCTGCGCTGGCGCTCGGCGCGAAAGGCTATCGCACCGTCCTGCTCGGACCGGAGACCGACAAGGGAGACCGTCGCACGACAGCGCTCATGATGCCGGCCATCAGATTGCTGGAGGGACTGGGCGTCTGGCCGGGTATCGAGCCGGAAGCAGCAGCCCTCGCCTCCATGCGCATCGTGGATGCGACACGGCGGCTTGTGAGAAGCCCCGTCGTGACCTTCCGCGCCGGTGAAATCGACGAGGCCGCGTTCGGCTACAACATCCCCAATGCCGTATTGAACGAGAAACTTTCTGAAGCCGTCGCACGCAATCCGAATATTCAACGCATCAATGCACCCGTCATCGAATATCGCCACAATGGCGACCACGTGACCGTCACCCTGTCGGGCGGCGACACGCTGCATACGCGGCTGGTCGTTGCAGCCGATGGACGCAATTCGATGGCTCGCGAAGCCGCCGGCATCCGCACACGCCGCTGGAGCTATCCGCAGACGGCCGTTGTGCTTTCCTTTTCACACACTGTCGATCATGAAAACATTTCGACGGAGTTCCACACCGAGGAAGGCCCTTTCACCCAGGTTCCCCTCAAAGGCAAACGCTCGAGCCTTGTCTGGGTTGTGAATCCGGGTCGCGCCGAAGCGCTTCTTGCACTTGATGACGCCACGCTCGCCAGGCGCATCGAGGACATGATGCAATCCATGCTCGGCAAGATCGAACTCGAAATAAAGCCGCAGGCCTGGCCGCTTTCCGGCCTCGTGCCTCATGTTTTTGCAGCCAGACGCACGATTCTTATCGGCGAAGCCGCGCACGTTTTTCCGCCAATCGGCGCACAAGGCCTCAATCTGGGATCGCGCGATGTCGAAACGCTGGTCAAGGCCGTAGAAAGCGATCCGGCAGATCCCGGTTCGGATCGGGTCATTCGCGCTTATGACCGCGCGAGACGCCCGGATATTCTGGCCCGCACCGGCTCCGTCGATGCACTCAATCGTTCGCTTTTGTCCGGCATGCTTCCGGCGCAGATCGTGCGCGGCGTGGGCCTGGAAATGCTTCGCTCCTTTGCGCCGCTGCGCGCGTTCTTCATGCGTGAAGGGCTTCGCCCCGGCAGCGGCTTCTCGCATCTTCTTCCGAAACTGCCGAGGCTTCCACACCGAGACGACGGAAAACGCTCCAGCTAACCTGATTTTCGGACCACCTGACACATCAAACTGACAGAATTGCCGGTCGCTGCCGACTTTAATTTGTCGCGCGGTGAACTAAATAATGTTGCATGGGTATGACACAGATAAAGCACGCGAAATTCCAGATCGGCCAGGTGGTCAAGCACCGGCTATTCCCCTTCCGCGGGGTCATCTTCGACGTGGATCCAGAATTCGCGAATACGGAAGAATGGTATGAATCCATTCCCGAGGAAGCGCGCCCGCATCGCGATCAGCCATTCTATCATCTGCTCGCTGAAAACGCGGAATCCGAATATGTCGCCTACGTTTCGGAACAGAACCTCGTGCCGGATTTGAGCGGCGAGCCCCTGCGCCATCCGCAGATAGAAGAAATGTTCGACCGGCTGGATAACGGTTCATATCGCGTAAAAGCGCAGCACTCGAACTAGGGCGCGTTTCGATCCAATGAATGGAACCGGCGCTCTAATCTCTTTTATTTGAAATATAATCATTAAGATAGAAGCGTCTTTTAAAGCGATAGTTGAAAAGAAAAGGGGCGCTCGAAGCGCCCCTTTCTCGTGACAGACTGGATGCAGCTTAGTTTGCTGCGCCCTTTGCCTTGTCCTGTTCAGCCTTCATCTTGGCTTCAAAGTCTTTCTGCTTCTTCTGGACGGCGTCCTGAAGTTCCTTCTGGCGTTCTTCCAGTTCCGACTGCTTGAGAGCCGGGCCAGTCAGAGCGCCGGAGAAGCCGGTGAGTGCAACCGGAATCGGGTTCGGCTTGTTCTGATAGTTGACCGAAGTCAGGGTCAGCTTGCCGCCCTTCTTGAGCGCGTTGATGAGATCGTCGGTCAGCGGAGCTTCGGCGATGCAGCGATCCGGGAAGCAGATGCCGTATTCAAGCTTGACCGGCTTGTTGTTGTCGATCTGGAGGCCGACACCAGCAGGAATCAGACGGCCGATAGGAACGGTCACCTGAAAGATCTTGCGGTTGATCTTGCCCTTGATCTCGATGAGGTTGACGGCGGTCAGGAGCTGGCCGGAATCCGCGGTGACGATGTTCTGCGTGTTGCAGATGTCATTGTCTTCCTGCTTCGAGCAGACCTTGAACCAGCCCTGTGGCGGCTGCTGCGCCGATGCAGGCATCGTCGCGGAGGCAAGCAGGGCGAACGCGCCAGCAATGGCAGATGCGGCAGCGATTGTCTTCGTGCTGGACATGATCAACAGGTTCCTTTCAACACTCTGATCTATAGTTCCCGTTCTGTAGTTAAGTCAGCGATAGACCGTCACTGATTTGAAAATGCGGCAACAGCGTGACCTTGAGGGTTTTAGCCCCCATTCAGGCCCTATCCGGGCCCAATCCGGAGCCGTGTTACAACGACTAGGGGCATGAATCCAGATGAGTTTCGACATTCCATGCTCGGAATCCGCCAAAATCTTTGTTTTAGCTCCTACTGTCACGCGGCGGACACGCCCTAATTCCGCACTTAATGTACGATCATGCTAGTTTTCGGTTCCGAATCGGCGTTTCCCGGCGGCGACCATCAAACTTGTTTACAATGGACGATTGAAGTTGAACGGATTGATTGCCTATCTCCGCAAAGCGGTTCTTGCGAGCTTTACCGGAGCGGTTGTCGCCGCAATGCCGGTGCAGGCGGTAGCGGAAACCCAGCCGGACTACGCGCTCTCCATGCATGGAGACGTGGCGCTACCAGCCGACTTCACCCATTTTCCTTACGCAAATGCCGACGCACCGAAGGGCGGCGCGCTCACAATGGGCGTTGTCGGCACTTTCGACAGTCTCAATCCATTTGTGCTGAAAAGCATGCGTACAACGGCGCGCGGCCTGTTTCTTGACAGCGATCTGGGAAATCTGGTTTTCGAACCATTGATGCAGCGTTCGCGAAACGAACCTTTTACGCTCTATCCTCTCCTTGCGGAGAAAGTCTCTACCGATCCGGATCGCAAATGGGTCGAGTTCACGTTGAACCCGAAAGCGAGATGGTCTGACGGCCAACCGGTGACGGTGGACGATGTGCTCTTCACCTACGACATCCTGACGGAAAAGGGACGCCCTCCCTACAATAACCGGATGAGCCGTGTCGAAAAGATCGAGAAGACGGGCGAACGCTCCGTTCGCTTCACCTTCAACGACAAGTCGGACCGTGAGTTTCCCATGCTTATCGCGTCCGTTATGCCCGTGCTGCCAAGGCACGCCATCGATCGCGAAACTTTTGGCAATTCGTCCCTTAAACCACCTGTTGGCAGCGGCCCGTACCTTGTTTCCGGCGTGCAGCCCGGGCAGCGGATCGTCTACAAGCGCAACCCTGATTATTGGGGCAAGGATTTACCCTCCCAGCGCGGCCTCAACAATTTCGACACTTTGACAGTCGAATATTATCGCAACGAAACTTCCCTTTTCGAGTCCTTCAAGAAGGGGTTGCTCGACGTCTTTATCGAAGCAAACCCGACCCGCTGGCAAAAGCTCTATGATTTCCCGGCGGTCAAACAGGGACGGGTTATCAAGGACAACTTTGAAAAAGGCACGCCAGCCAATCTGCTGGGATTCGTGTTCAATACGCGCCGCCCGATCTTCGCCGATCGGCGCATCCGGCAGGCGCTGGGGCTGCTGTTCGACTTTGAATGGGCCAACCGCAATCTCTTTGCCGATCAGTACCGGCGCACGCAGAGTTACTGGGAAGGATCGGAGCTTTCTTCGGTGGGCAAACCTGCAGACGACCGCGAGAAGCAATTGCTTGCGCCTTTCCCCGACGCTGTTCGCGAGGATGTCATGAATGGCACATGGCATCCGCCGGTAACGGACGGCAGCGGCCATGATCGCACGCCTGCAAAGAAGGCCTATGATCTGCTGACGGAGGCAGGCTTCCAGTTTGAACACGGTCTTGCGGTCGATCCTTCGGGCAAACCGCTCACGTTCGAAATCATGACGCGCTCGCCCGACGAAGAAAAGGTCGCGCTTGCTTACAAGCGCAATCTCGCGCGACTCGGCATTACGGCAGAAATCCGCACCGCAGATGATGCCCAGTATCAGCAACGCCTGCAAACGTTCGACTACGACATGATCCTCGGCGCGCTGACCGGTTCGCTTTCGCCCGGCAATGAACAATGGATGCGCTGGGGTGCGGCCTCGCGGGATGTGCAGGGAAGCTTCAACTATCCCGGTGTTGCCGATCCGGCGGTCGATGCGATGATCGAAGCGCTTCTGGCCGCAAGGACCCGTGCAGATTTCGTCAGTGCGGTCCGCGCGCTTGATCGTGTGCTTATCTCCGGCGACTATTACGTTCCGCTCTACTACCTGCCCTATCAATGGGTGGCCCGGTGGGACCGCATCGAACATCCGCAGAAGACTTCGCTCTACGGTTATCAACTGCCGACATGGTGGCGCGCAAAACAATGACCGGGCTTTAACGTCAGTGTAATTCGCCCTACATCCACCCAATATATGATGAGTATTCAACGGGAGGCCGAGCCTCCGGTTCCTGCACGGAGATTGAACCATGGCCGCCAGAAAGATAACTATCGATGTGGTCTCGGACGTCGTCTGCCCATGGTGCTTTCTGGGGCGCAAGCGCCTCGAGGCGGCTCTTGCCATGGTGCCGGATGTGGAGGCGGAAGTGCGCTGGCGTCCCTTCCAGTTGGACCCTACCCTGCCGCCACAAGGCAAGGATCGCCAGGCCTATATGCGGGAGAAATTCGGCACAGGCGGAAAGATCGATGACATCCACAAACAGTTGACCGAGCTTGGCGAGGAAAACGGCATCGTCTTCGATTTCGACGCCATCGCCCGCGCGCCGAATACGCTCGACGCACATCGCGTCATCCATTGGGCGGCACAGGCTGCACCCGATACGCAGGATCGGATGGTCGGCCTGTTGTTTTCGCTCTATTTCGAGCAGGGACAGGATATTGGCGACCATGAAGTGCTGGTTGATGCGGCGGCAAGCGTCGGCATGGACGCGGCAGTAGTCGCCCGGCTTCTCCAAAGCGATGCCGACAAGGCGACAATTCGCGAGGAGATAGATACGGCCAGCCGCATTGGTGTGCGCGGCGTGCCCTGTTTCATCATCGACCAGAAATACGCCGTCATGGGCGCACAGACGGCCGATGTTCTTGCCGACGCCATCCGCCAGACGGCGGAAGGTTTTGAACCGGGTATTGCCGAGGATCGCTGAAAGAAAAGCTATAAAATAGCCCGCGCTCCATCTGGACGCGCGGGCTTTTTCTTTGAATAATTGAATGCCTACATGCTCTGATCGGACACGCGAACCAGAGTCCAGCATGGCTGCTTGGCAAATTCATATTCCATATATTCGCCACCGTCCGTGCCCTTGATGACAACGATCTTATTGCCATTGGCAGCATCTTTGTATTCGGCCTGCAGCTTCTGACGTTCCAGCGTCGCCATATCTGGCATCACAGGCCATTCAACGTCAGCGAGTGGAACTTCCTTGCTTGTCTTTTTTGGCTCCGGGTCAGCTTCCATGTCGAGGCCTTCAAAGATGACTGTCTTGGCGGTCTGAGCTTCCTGAATCGCAATGTTATGGCTGAAACGCGTGACAAAATTCTCGATACCTTCAACCTTGCAGTTGAGTGTGGTCAGAGCAAAAGCCGATTGAGAAGCCAACACAAGTGCACCCGCAGTGCAGAAAATGCGCAAAGCATTCTTTAGCATCAAAGTTCTCTCCGTTCTAAAATCTCGGGACCAACAGGCGGCTCCGAACCCTCAATTTTTATCCCCGTGTGCCTCAGCCGCCTGTAGCAATTTTTGCGAGCTGAGTCATGATGACTGCCGAGCCGTTGAGGCGCTTCTCCGGTGTTGCCCAGTCGCGGATGAAAACAATGCTCTGATCTGGCCTGATCTTGGCCATAGAACCCTGTTCCCCGATCATTTTCACAAGCCCGACGGGATTTGCAAAAGTGGCATTGCGGAACTGGATGACCACGCCCTTCGGACCGGCGTCGAGCTTCTCGACATTCGCACGGCGGCAGAGCGCCTTGATGTAAACGATCTTGAGCAGATGCTGCACTTCTTCCGGCATCGGGCCAAAACGGTCGATAAGTTCCGCACCAAAGGCATCGATATCCTGCGGCTCTTCCAGATCGGCAAGGCGACGATAAAGGCCGAGGCGGAGCTGAAGATCGGGCACATAGGCTTCCGGAATCATTACCGCCGTGCCGATCGCAATCTGCGGCGACCACTGGCTGTCTTCAACCTCGATTGTGCCCTTGAGTGTCGCCACGGCTTCTTCCAGCATTTGCTGGTAGAGCTCGAAACCGACTTCCTTGATATGGCCGGATTGTTCCTCGCCGAGCAGATTGCCTGCCCCGCGAATATCCATGTCGTGGCTTGCAAGCTGGAAGCCCGCGCCCAGCGTGTCGAGCGACTGCAGAACCTTGAGGCGGCGTTCCGCCATCTGCGTCAGCATCTTGCCCGCAGGGAGCGTGAACAGCGCGAAGGCGCGTTGCTTGGAGCGACCGACACGACCCCGCAACTGGTAGAGCTGCGCCAAGCCGAACATATCGGCGCGATGCACGATCATCGTGTTGGCCGTCGGAATATCGAGGCCGGATTCCACGATGGTCGTGGACAGAAGCACATCATATTGGCCGTCATAGAAGGCGTTCATGATGTCATCCAGCACGCCCGGCGCCATCTGGCCGTGGGCTACGGCGACTTTTAGCTCAGGCACATGGGTTTTCAGGAATTCTTCGATCTCGCCAAGATCGGAAATACGCGGGCAGACATAGAAGCTCTGGCCGCCGCGATAGCGTTCGCGCAACAGCGTTTCGCGAATGACGAGCGGATCGAACGGCGACACGAAGGTGCGGACTGCCATGCGATCGACCGGCGGCGTGGTGATGAGCGAGAGTTCGCGCACCCCGGTCAGCGCAAGCTGCAAGGTGCGCGGGATCGGCGTGGCGGACAATGTCAGCACATGCACATCCGACTTCAGCTCTTTCAGCCGTTCCTTGTGCTTGACGCCGAAATGCTGCTCCTCGTCGATGATGAGCAGTCCGAGATTCTTGAACTTGATGGAGTTGCCGAGCAGCGCATGGGTGCCGACGACGATATCGACGGTTCCATCCTCCAGCCCCTTCTTGGCAGCCGCAAGCTCCTTCGTCCCCACGAGCCGCGATGCATGCGCGACGTTGATGGGCAGACCGTGGAAACGTTTCGAGAAGGTCTTGAAATGCTGGCGAGACAGAAGCGTCGTCGGCACGACGACCGCAACCTGAACGCCGCTCATCGCCGCAATGAAGGCAGCGCGCAGCGCCACTTCTGTCTTGCCGAAACCGACATCGCCGCAAATCAGGCGATCCATCGGCTTGCCAGCAGCCAGATCGTCCGCGACGGATTCAATGGCCGTCAACTGATCGTCGGTCTCATCATACGGAAAGCGAGCTGCAAACTCCGCATAGAGACCATCGGGCGGCGTCATGACCGGCGCGCCGCGCATCTGGCGTTCGGCAGCGATCTGGATCAGCTGACCGGCAATCTCAAGCAGGCGTTTCTTGAGCTTCGCCTTGCGCATCTGCCATGCGCCGCCGCCAAGTTTGTCGAGAACCGCATCCGAGCCTTCCGAACCATAGCGCGACAGAAGCTCGATATTTTCAACCGGCAGGAACAGCCGGTCGTCGCCTGCATAATGGATTTCAAGGCAGTCATGCGGCGCACCTGCCGCCGTGATCGTCTTGAGGCCAATGAAGCGACCGATACCGTGATCGACGTGGACGACAATGTCGCCAGCGCTGAGTGAGGCAACCTCCGAGATAAAGTCCTGATCCCGCTTGCGGCGCTTGGAGCGGCGGATGAGGCGGTCGCCCAGAATATCCTGCTCGGCCACGATGACGAGATCGCCCGCATCGAAGCCGCTCTCGACGGCCAGCACCGCCGCCGTCACCTTGTCGCGGGACAGCGCCTTGACGGTAGAAAGCCTGTCGACGGATTCGATCTTTTCCAGCCCATGTTCGTCGAGCACCTGCAAAAGACGGTCGAGCGAGCCTTCGGTCCAGGCAGCAACCAGCACCTTCTTGCCCGACGCCCGCAGTTCGGCAATATGCTTCACCACCGCCTCGAACAGGTTCACATCGGTGGCGGCGCGCTCCTCGGCAAAGCTGCGGCCCTTATGCACATCGGCATGAACAATCGTCCGACCCGTAACTTCCGGCGCACCGAACGGCGTCAGGTCGATGCGCATGCCCCCGGCTTCCGCGTGCTTCTCGACCTCTGATGGCGTGAGATAAAGCGTTTCCGGCTTCACCGGCTTGTAAGGCACGGCGTCACTGCCCGGTTCCTTGCCTTCAGCCTGCCTCAGCCGCGCCTCGTAATGATCGACAACCATGGTGTGGCGTTCGGTCAGCGCCTCATGGACAAGATGATCGAAGACCACCGGCATATCGTCCGCATGATCGAATACGGTGTCGAGCCTGTCATAGAACAGCGGCAGCCAGTGTTCCATCCCGGCAAAGCGGCGGCCTTCGCTGATAGCCTGATAGAGCGCGTCATCGCGCTGCGGCGCACCGAACATCGCGACGTAATTCTTGCGGAAACGGCTGATCATGTCAGGCGAGAGCGTAATTTCGCTCATCGGCTGAAGCACGAATTCCTTCCGCGTGCCGGTGGTGCGCTGCGAGGCCGGATCGAAAGCGCGAATCGTCTCCAGCGTATCCCCGAAGAAATCGAGCCTGAGCGGCTCTTCCGCGCCCGGCGCATAAAGATCGAGAATACCGCCACGCACCGCAAATTCGCCGATGTCGCGCACGGTGGAAACGCGCTCGAAGCCGTTGCGCTCCAACCGGGATGCCAGATCGTTCATGTCCAGCTGGTTGCCGGGGCGCGCAGAAATCACCTGCTCGGCAATTGCAGCCTGTGGCGGCAGTTTTTGCAGCACGGCATTGGCTGTGGTCAGAATGATTGCCGGATGCGGCGCTTTCCTGAGCGCGGCCAGGGCGCCAAGCGCTGTGAGCCTGCGCGCGGCGGCGTCCGCTCCCGGCGACACGCGATCATAAGGCAGGCAATCCCATGCAGGCAGATGCAGTACCGGCATGTCCGGCGCCACGAAACTCAAGACCTGTTCCAGATCCGCAATGCGCTGCCCGTCGCGCACGATATACATGATCGGCCCGCGTTCGCCGATCTCTTCCACCAGACGGATAAGACAGAACGCCTCATAACCGTCGGCGACGCCGTCGATCACGATATGACGATTTGCCCCGGATGCGCTGGAGGACTTGAGACCTAGTTTGCTGAAAACGGGCATGGGAACCTTGAACTCAGAATTCTATGCGGTCGCGGAAAGCGACAATATCGCGAAACAGCGGCGTGTCGTAGTCTGCGGGGATCGGGCTCTCGCCCGTCACCCATTTGAGAAGATCGCGGTCGAGCACTTCGAGAATATGCTCGAACTCATCAAGCTGCGGATCGGTGAAGCCCACAATATACGCGTCCGCATATTGTCCAAGGATCAGATCCATCTCGCGCATACCGCGATGCCACGCGCGAAACAGAAGCTTGCGGCGCCGTACATCCAGATTTTCCGTCGCCAATGTGCTGCCAGTCATCCTTGGTAAGCTCCAGTCAGTTCCAAATTGCTGCTGGTATATAGCATCTGCGCCGCAAACGGGAACCCGTTTATCCAACAGGAACAAAAAGAGCACAGAAAGATTGCACGCCGCCCTTGCACGGCAGCCAGAAGCAGTTAATGCTCCCGCCATGCGTCCATCCGTTCTCGACCCATTTTTCGCCTCCGTTCGTTCGCTTTCAGGCATTGGCCCGAAGGTCGCCGCCCTGCTTGGCAAACTGCTCGGCACCGACATACCGGGCGCGGAGCCGAAAGTCGGCCAGCTTCTGTTTCTGGCGCCGCATAGCGTGATCGACCGGCGCAACCGCCCCGGCATCGTTAACGCGCCTGAAGGCGCAATCGTCACGCTGGAAGTAACGGTAGACCAGCACCAGCCAGCGCCGCCCGGACGCGGCAATGTTCCGCATCGCGTCTTCGCGCATGACGATACCGGCGAAATCGCGCTGACCTTCTTCCATGCACAATTGCCATGGTTGCAAAAAATGCTGCCCGAAGGCGAGACCGTCATCGTGTCTGGGAAGGTGGAATGGTTCAACGGCCGCGCCTCCATGGTCCATCCGGACTACATTGCGAGCCTGGAAGATGCGGCCAATTTGCCGATGGTCGAGCCGGTTTACCCGCTGACGGCTGGCCTGTCGCCGAAGACGCTGGCGCGCGCCGTCAAGGAAGCTTTGAGCCGTGTTCCAACAATGCCGGAATGGGTCGACGCTCCCCTGCTGGCGCGGGAGCGCTTTACCAGTTTCCAGCAATCGCTCAATACGCTTCATCTGCCGGAAGACCCCTCCGATATTGGGCTTGAAAGTATTTCGCGACGCAGGCTCGCCTATGACGAGTTTCTCGCCGGACAACTGGCGCTCGCCCTTGTTCGCGCCAAGACCCGACGTCTTTCCGGTCGCCCATTGGAAGGAACAGGACGCATCGTCGCCGAAATCATGCGCCACCTGCCCTATCGCTTGACGAAGGGGCAGGATCAGGCCGTTCGCGAGATCATCACAGACCTCAAATCGCCTGAACGCATGTTGCGGCTTTTGCAGGGTGATGTCGGCTCGGGCAAGACGGTGGTGGGGCTGCTTTCCATGGCGCATGCCGCTGAATCCGGTGGTCAATCCGCGCTGATGGCGCCAACGGAAGTTCTCGCCCGCCAGCATTTTGCGACTATTGCGCCGCTTGCGGAGAAAGCGGGATTGAAGGCCGCGCTCCTGACCGGCCGTGAAAAAGGACGCGACCGGAATGCAGTGCTTGAAGGATTGAAAAGCGGCGAGATCGATATTGTGATCGGCACGCACGCGCTTTTTCAGGAAAAGGTCGAGTACCACGACCTCGTCCTGGTCATCATTGATGAACAGCATCGCTTCGGCGTGCATCAGCGCCTGATGCTAACGGCCAAGGGTTCGGCACCGGATATGCTGGTCATGACAGCGACCCCCATTCCGCGCACCCTTGTGCTTACCGCCTTTGGCGATATGGACGTTTCGAAACTGACCGAGAAGCCAGCCGGACGCCAGCCGATCACAACGGCTATCGTGCCGATGGAGCGCATGGGCGAACTTGTCGAGCGCATCCGAAAGGCTGTCGGAGAAGGACAGAAAATCTACTGGATCTGCCCGCTGGTCGAAGAATCCGAAGTCGTTGAACTGACATCAGCGGAAGAACGCTTTGAAAGCCTCAAACCCGTCTTTGGAGACCGCATCGGCCTTATCCATGGCCGCATGAACGGTGCTGAAAAAGACGAGGCCATGCGGGCGTTCAAACAGGGCGAAACCCGTGTTCTGGTTGCCACCACAGTGATCGAAGTCGGCGTGGATGTGCCCGATGCCACGATCATCGTCATCGAGCATGCAGAACGGTTCGGTCTGTCGCAATTGCATCAGCTGCGCGGGCGTGTGGGGCGCGGCGACAAACCTTCGACCTGCCTGCTGCTTTACAAGGGGCCGCTCGGTGAAATCGCGCAAGCCCGGCTGAAAGTGATGCGTGAGACGGAAGACGGTTTTCGCATCGCCGAGGAAGACTTGAAACTGCGTGGCGAAGGTGAACTGCTTGGCACGCGGCAGTCCGGAACGCCGGGTTTCCGCCTGGCTTCCATCGAAGCGCATGGCGATCTTCTGGAAATCGCCCGCAAGGACGCGCGTTACATTCTGACGAGCGATCCAGACCTGGAATCCGAACGCGGACAGGCGCTGCGGATATTGCTCTATCTCTTTGGGCGTGACGAAGCGATCAGGCTCCTGCGGGCGGGATAATAATCTCGCCCCTTAGCCTGAGGTGCGGAGCGAAGCGATGCCTCACCCTTCGAGACGGTGCTGCGCACCTCCTCAGGATGAGGCATTGGGGAGTGAAATCACCTTCAACGCTTTATAAAAGCCGTAACAGCTGCTTTTCCCGATTACTCGACAGTCACCGACTTCGCCAGATTGCGCGGCTGGTCGACATCGGTGCCCATCAGAACAGCGGTGTGATAGGCCAGCATCTGGATCGGCAGCGCATAGACAAGCGGAGTGATGAATTCCGGAACGTCCGGCAGAACGATGGTTGCCATCGTGTCGATGCTGGCAGCTTCTGCGCCTTTTTTGTCGGTGATAAGAATGATCCGACCCCCGCGCGCCGCCACTTCCTGCATGTTGGAAACGGTCTTCTCAAAAAGGCGATCCGACGGCGCGATGACGATTACCGGCATGGTTTCATCGATCAGCGCAATTGGGCCGTGCTTCAACTCACCGGCGGCGTAGCCTTCGGCGTGGATATAGGAAATTTCCTTGAGCTTCAGCGCGCCTTCCATGGCAAGCGGGAAGGAAGTGCCGCGACCGAGATAAAGCACATGATTGACCTTGGCCAGTTCATGGCAGACTGCGGCGATCTGGTCTTCCAGCTTCAGAACCTGATTGATGAAACGCGGCGCTTCGGAAAGCTGGCGCACCAGTTCCTGTTCGCGCTTGTCATCGATTGCGCCACGCGATTTCGCAGCCGCGATAACAAGCGAGGCCATGGCCGAGAGCTGGCAGGTAAAGGCCTTGGTCGAGGCAACCCCGATTTCCGGCCCGGCAAGCGTCGGGAAAACGGCATCGGATTCACGCGCAATGGTCGAGCCCGTCACGTTGACGACAGCGGCGATTTTCAGCCCCTGCGATTTGCAGTAGCGCAGCGATGCCAGCGTATCAGCCGTTTCGCCGGACTGCGATACGAACATCGCCAGCGAATCTTTCGAAAGCGGCATTTCGCGATAACGGAATTCAGACGCGATATCGCTATCGACCGGCAGGCGCGCAATCTGCTCGAACCAGTATTTGCCGACGGACGCAGCATAATAAGCCGTGCCGCAGGCAGATATCGTCAGGCGGTCGATCTTGCTGAAATCGATGCCGATTGCTTCCTGACGCACCTTGCCGGTGGTGAAGTCGAGATAGTTCGCCAGCGTGTGAGAGATCACTTCCGGCTGCTCGAACATCTCTTTCTGCATGAAGTGACGATGATTGCCCTTGGAGACAAGCATGTTAGCCGTCTGCGTCTTCTGGATCGGCCGCTCGACTTCGCTGTTGTTCTCGTCGTAAACGGTCACACCCTTGCGCGTCAGAACGGCCCAATCGCCATCTTCGAGATAGGCGATGGTATCCGTGAAAGGCGAAAGGGCGATGGCATCCGAACCGAGGAACATTTCACCTTCGCCATAACCGACGGCAAGCGGCGGCCCCTGGCGAGCGCCGATCAAAAGCTCTTCGTCGCCCTCGAACAGGAAAGCAAGCGCGAAAGCGCCATGCAGCATCGGCAGGCTGTCGCGGACAGCCTCGACCGGAGACTTGCCCTTTGCCAGTTCGCGGGTCACAAGATGCGCGACAGCTTCAGTGTCGGTTTCGGTCTGGAACTTGTAGCCTTCCGCCTCAAGCATGGCGCGAAGTTCGGCGAAATTCTCGATGATGCCGTTATGAACAACCGCAAGGCGCTCGGTGATGTGCGGATGGGCGTTACGCTCCACAGGCTTGCCGTGCGTCGCCCAGCGGGTATGGCCAATACCGATGACACCAGGAAGCGGTTCTCCAGCCAGTCGCTTCTCCAGATTGACCAGCTTGCCTTCGGCACGGCGGCGATCGAGCTTGCCGTTCTGCAAGGTGGCGATACCGGCAGAATCGTAGCCGCGATATTCAAGCCGCTTCAGTGCATCCACGAGAAGCGGAGCGACTTCGTTATTTCCGATAATGCCGATAATTCCACACATGGGCTGCTCCAGATCCGACGTCGAGACGTAATGTTTCGCGGTTTAAAGATTCTAACGCAGAACGGCAACCCAATGGATTGCCGCTCACTTAAGCTATTGGACGATTTATTTCGCCGCGGTTTTAGCCGCTTTGATGGCGGCATACTTCTCTCGCAGGATTTTCCCCCGGCCTTCCTTCGTTTCCTGCCGGGCACGACCGAAGGCCAGCGCATCGGCAGGAACATTGTCGGTAATCGTGCTGCCCGATGCGATATAGGCATTGTCGCCGATTTCTACCGGCGCAACCAGAGAACTGTTCGAGCCGACGAACGCGTTTTCGCCGATCACCGTCTTGTACTTGTTGTACCCGTCGTAATTGCAGGTGATGGTGCCCGCGCCGATATTGCTCGATGCGCCGACTATCGCGTCGCCGATATAGGTCAGGTGATTGATTTTCGCGCCTTTATGCAAGGTGGCATTCTTCACTTCGCAGAAATTGCCGACCTTGGTCTTTTCTCCCAGATTTGCACCGGGGCGCAGGCGGGCAAACGGCCCGATCTCTGCCTTGGGACCGACCTCCGCACCTTCCAGATGCGAGAAGGAATGTATCAAGGCTCCCGACGCAACATGCACATGCGGGCCGAAGAATACATTCGGCTCAACAATAACGTCGGCCTCGATCAGCGTGTCATGCGAGAAGAACACGGTTCCGGGCGCAATAAGCGTCACGCCTGCCAGCATCATCTCGCGGCGCTTGCGATCCTGCCAGATGGCTTCGGCTTCAGCCAGTTCGACACGATTGTTGATGCCGATGACATTATCGACCGGCACTTCGATGGCCGTCACATTCATGTCCCTGCCATGGGCGATGGCGACAATATCGGTCAGATAATATTCGCCCTTGGCGTTGTTATTATCGACGGCATCCAGAAGCGCCAGAGCATGTTGGCCACGGACAGCCATCAGCCCGCCATTGCAGAAACCGATCTGCTTCTGCGCTTCGCTTGCTTCCTTTTCTTCAACGATGGCGACAAGCTTGTCGCCCTCTTCGATCAGACGGCCATAGCCGTGCGGATTCTCCGGGCGGAAACCGATAACGACAACGTCTGCGCCTCCGGCCAGCCGCTCGCGGGCCTTTTGCAGGGATTGTGCCTCGATCAGCGGCGTATCACCAAAAACGATAAGCAGATCATCATAACCGCGTTCGATTGCCTCGCGCGCGGCCAGAACTGCATGCGCTGTACCGAGACGTTCCTTCTGCTCGAAGGCCGAGACAGGCCCTGCATTCTTTTCCACCGCCGCGCGCACTTCGTCGGCGCCGCGCCCCACGACCAGCGCAACATCGCTTTTGCCGGTGCCCTGAACGGCCTTGACCACGTGCGAAACCAGCGGCAATCCCGCCACCTGATGCAACACTTTGGGCAGGCTGGATTTCATGCGTGTGCCTTCGCCAGCAGCTAGCACGATGGAAAGGCAGGTACGGTCTGTCATTGTGTCGTCCAGAAAATTGAGATGATCTTCGCTCATAACATCAAAGCGTCTATGAAAACTTACGCGCCAGTCTTCAGGAAAAGACCTTCGATTTGCCCAAGTGCAGGAAAGGTTTCAAGCATCCAGTACGAGAATGATTGCATGCCGCCCGTCAGGAACAAAACTCCTGCTACCACCAAAAGCGCGCCCATCGCTTTCTCCACCTTGCCCAGATGCACCCGGAAACGCGAAAGAAACCGCATGAATGCGCCGGAAAAAAGGGCGGCGATCAAAAAAGGAATGCCAAGGCCAAGCGAATAGGTTGCCAGCAACAGCGCACCCTCGCCCACCGTGCTGCTACCGCCCGCAAGCGTCAGGATCGGCCCAAGAACTGGCCCGATGCATGGCGTCCAGCCAAATGCAAATGCCAGCCCCATGACATAGGCTCCGAGCGGCGACGCCGGAGCGTTGCGGGCCTGGAACCGGGCTTCGCGAGACAGGAACGACAGGCGCAGGACGCCGAGGAAGTTCAATCCCATCAATATGATGACCACGCCCGCGACGATTGCAATTTCCTGCTGCCAGGCGCGCAGGAAGGCGCCAATCGAAGAGGCGCCAGCGCCAAGCGCCACAAAAACAGTGGTAAAACCGAGAACAAAGCAAATTGCGGCAAACGCCAGCGAACGGCGCGCCGAAGGCGCTGCTGCAACGGTTGTCGCCTTCTCTGCACGGAAATCCTCGACGCTCACGCCAGCCATATAGCACAGATAAGGCGGCACAAGCGGAAGAACGCAGGGTGACAGAAAAGACAACGCACCGGCTCCGGCAGCGGTCATGTATGAAATATCGAGCACCAAGACCTCTTTCAATTCATCAAATCACTTGCAGCCTGACCCAACCGCAGGCTTATATAGACCAACTTCTGCTCTACTTTGAATATTTTCAATGCGGCATCTCGCTCGAACACAAGTTCGCCCTAAATCGAGATCATTGCGCAATTTATATATGTTGCTCCAACCGGACGATGTTCCTATGAGCCTTATTGATGATGACGAAGTGCCTTCCATGCCATCCGAAACGTCAGCAAGACATCATGGCTGGTTCACCCGCTACCAACATTTTCTGTTTCCGATAGCCGGTATCGCCATTGCGTTGCTTGCAATCTATGTGCTGGAGAATCTTCTCCAGCATACATCGCGCACGGAAACGCTCGCCGCACTGCATAATATATCGTGGGCAACGCTTGCGCTGGCAGTGTTTTTCACGGCTCTGAGCTATGCCGCTGTCGCACTTTACGATGTCGTGGCCGTCGATACGATCGCGCCAAACCAGATACCGCGCCGCCTTGCAGCCGTTGCAGGCGCCGCTGGCTACGCGATTTCCAACGCGCTTGGCTTTTCCCTGCTGACCGGCGGTGCCCTGCGTTATCGCATCTATGCCGCGGAGGGCGTGAGTCTTGCTGACATCGGCAAGATCGTCGGCACGTCATGGTTCGCGATCTGGTTCGCGCTGATCATAATGGTGGGCGCCGCTCTTCTCATCGATCCACGGGATGTTCCCTGGCTCTCTGCCATCGATTCCCGCATCGATATCGTTGCCGGCATCGCTATTCTGGGCGGTATCGGCTGGCTGATCTACTGGCTGTCGCATGGGCAGCGCAGTTTCACGATAGGCTCATTCAGCCTGCGCCTGCCCAACTCAAAGGGAGCGCTGCTCCAGATATTTGCCGGGCTCGTGGATGTGGGCGCCGCAGCGGCTACGCTCTATGTCCTCATGCCCGCCGATGCTGTGCCTAGCTTCGCCGTTTTCGCACTCGTCTATGTGATCGCCATCGTGCTGGGCATTGCCAGCCATGCGCCCGGCGGCCTCGGCGCCTTTGAAGCGACAATTATTGCAGGTCTCGGCCTTGGCGGAAAACCGGATGCGATTGCGGCGCTTCTCGCCTACCGGCTTATCTATACGATTATGCCGCTTGTCGTGGCGACCGCAGGCATTCTCATATGGGAGATCATGCGCCGCCGCCATATGCTCGGCAAGCAGGCACGCTTCGCCAAGCGGCTGGTCGAGCCGCTCGTCCCCGGTCTGTCTGCCAGCATCATCTTTCTGGGCGGGATCATGCTTCTCGTTTCCGGGGCCACGCCGGACCTTCGCTACCGCGTCGAAGTGCTCTCCGACATCGTTCCGGAATCCTTCATGGAAATGTCGCACCTCGCCGCCAGTCTGGTCGGCGTGGCGCTGCTCATCGTTGCTCGCGGTCTCTCAAAGAGGCTTGCGCGAGCATGGGTGGCTGCGCAAATCCTGCTTCTCTGCGGCGCGGCCTTTTCTCTGGCAAAAGGTCTCGACTGGGAAGAAGCCATTACTCTCTGTCTTTTCGCTTTCACACTGTGGGGGTTCCGGGATTCGTTCTATCGCCGCCCTATTTCGGGGCCGTTTGACCTGAGCTGGAACTGGATCGCGACCGTCGGCACAACTGTGCTCGTTTCCACATGGCTTGGATTTTTCGTTTATCGCCACGTGGAATATTCCAACACGCTCTGGTGGGATTTCGCCTGGAACGGCAATGCCCCACGCTTCCTGCGGGCAACCGTGTTGGTCTTTGCCGTGGTCGCCGCAGTTGGCCTTTACTCCATCATCAACCGGAACGGTCATCGCAGGCGAAAGGTGGATTATTCAATACCCCCCGCCGTGCCCGCCCTCGTCGCCCAATGGCCGCACACGGATGCCGCCCTGGCGCTGCTTGGCGACAAGCAATTTCTTCTGGCCCCCGACAACAGCTCCTTCATCATGTATTCCCAGTCCGGGGGCAGTCTGATCGCGCTTGGCGAACCCATCGGTAATGAACAAACCGGCAAAGAGCTTGCATGGTCCTTTCACGGGCTGGCCGACAAGCTTGCCCTGCGCACCGTATTTTACGGTGTTGGTCCGCAAAGCCTGCCCCTGTTTCTGGATATGGGCCTTGTCGCCCTGAAACTCGGTGAAGTCGCCCGCGTTGATCTCGCCGAATTCTCGCTGGAAGGACCGCGTCGCCAGCCGTTCCGCTATGCCGACAGAAAGATCGACAAGGATGGACTGACGTTTGAAATCATTCCGTCCGCCGATGTGCCTCCGCTCATCCCACGCCTGCAGGAGATTTCGGATGCCTGGCTGGATTTCAAGTCGGGCAGCGAGAAAGGGTTTTCGCTCGGATATTTCGATGAAGAATATATGAAACGCTTTGACGTTGCAGTGCTGAAACGCGACGGAGAAATCGTGGCTTTTGCCAACATATGGCGCGGCGCGGACAAATATGAAATCACTGTCGACCTCATGCGCTACATGCCGAATGTGCATAAGCTCCTTATGGACGCGCTTTTCGCGAAGCTGCTGATGGCCGGCAAGGAAGAAGGCTACAAGTGGTTCAACCTGGGCGCCGCCCCGCTATCGGGCCTGAGCGGCAGCAGGCTGGCCTCCCGTTGGAACCGCTTCGGCTCGTTCATCTACAAGCGCGGCGCCGATCTCTATCACTTTGGCGGATTGAAAGCCTTCAAGGAAAAATTCGATCCTGTCTGGACGCCGCATTACATGGTTTGCCCGGGCGGCCTTGAGACGCCGCGCGCCCTTCTCGATGCCACGACCCTCATCAATGGCAGCCCACTGGAGTTCATCCGCAAATGACGAAAAGACGCGTTCTCTTTATTGTGCTCGGATTGGCGCTGGTGGCAGCAGCGGGCGTGTACGGCACAATGCATACTGGTAAAATCGCGCGGCTCTGGACAAAAGTCATCGATTCCGACGAGCCGGTTATCCATGCCAGTGCCGAAAGACTGTCCAACATTCCTGTCTATATGCCAGAGAACGATCCTGTCGGACTTGCCATCCTGCTGAGTGATGACGGCGGCATAGGCGACCGGGAAAAACAATTCATGGATGCCATGCTTGCCCGGAATATGATCGTTCTGCCGGTCGAGCTTGGTCCGTGGCGCGCGGCGCTCGATAAGGAGGGCGGCGAATGCAACTATCTGGACTCCGATTTCGAAGCCATCGCCAAGGAAGCCTTGCGCGGGCTGGATCTCGGGGTCTATTTTCACCCCGTCCTGACGGGTGTCGGACAAGGCGCGACCATCGCTTATGCGGCGGCCTCGGATTCTCCGGATGCAACGATTGCAGGCGCTGTCGCGCTTGATCCGGTTCCTGCCAGGACCCGTCTTCCTTCTTGCACGGAAAAAGCCGCAGCAACCAAGGCCCCGGATGGAGGCTTCACCTATGGGTTCAATGTGGCAATTCCCGCCCCTGCCCTGGTGATCGGGCCGGCCGGATCACCGACGAATAATCCCGTTACTGCCCGGCAGGAAAATTTAGCCGTGCTTCAATCTGCTCCTGCATTTCCGGCAAGACTCAAAATGGCTGTCGACAATGTCGTGGCCATGGCGGATCAGGACGCCAAGAACGAAGCCCTGCCGATCGTCGACCTTCCTGCGAAGGACGGAAAGGCCGATATGATTGCGGTCTTCTATTCCGGTGATGGTGGCTGGCGCGACCTCGACAAATCCATCGGCGAGTGGCTGCAGGCACACGGCGTCCACGTGATCGGCGTGGATTCGCTACGCTATTTCTGGTCGGAACGCACGCCGGAGGAAATCGCCAACGACACGACGGCGATGATCAAAAAAGCTGATCCGACAAATAAATTGCCGGTAGCTGTTCTCGGCTATTCGTTTGGCGCTGATACATTTCCGTTTGCCTGGAAATACCTGCCTGCGGCCATACAGGACCGGACGAAAATGATCGGCCTTCTCGGGGTCGAAACGACGACCACATTTCAGGTTTCGATTGAAGGCTGGCTCGGAATGGATGGTGACAAGGACGTCATTCCGGCCATTTCGACAATCCCGCTCGACCGGGTCGTCTGTGTCTATGGACAGGAAGAAGAGGATACCGCCTGCACTGCTCCGGAACTGAAGGGCATGGAAGTCATGAAACTGGCTGGCGGCCACCATTTCGATGAAAATTATGAGCCGATTGCCGCCAGCCTTCTGGAAAAGATGCGCAGCCGTGCCGGATTGCCGCCGCGACCAGCCAGTTGATAGGCCGCCGACAGGTCATCGCCAGAGATCAGGTATAAAAAATCGCCCAACCGCAAATCGGGGATCAAACGGTGACATCTAAGTATTTGAATGTGTTGGTGAGCGCGCAGGGATTCGAACCCTGGACCTACTGATTAAAAGTCAGTTGCTCTACCAGCTGAGCTACGCGCTCCCTGTTGGAGCAAATCGCCCCCGGAAGTGCGGCGGAACATAAGGGTGGCTTACGGATTGGTCAACACCATAAAGTCAGGTTTCTCCAACATAAATTCAAAAAAATAACAGGTCAGGGATACTCTATCTCGCGCAACAGCTTCCAGATGCCGGTAAATAGGTCATTTTCACGTTTTTCTGAGGGCTTAGCAGCTTCAACAGAACAGCGATTCTGAACCGTATGGTGATAGAACGACGACTGCCGGGCCTTCCGGGCCGGACCTTGCCGCGTGGCCATGCTACAGCTAGGGTCGGGACCTGTTAATTTGTTGGAAGTGGCGCCTGAAATGACAAGAGCTGCTGGAGCGGCGAAGGGCGACTACATCCAAACAGCCAGCCTCGTGCCATTTTCACCAAATTAACAGGTTCTGCCCTAGCTTCATCGGAATGAACTAACGGCACGGTATTTCATGTCTCTGACCACCAAGGCATTCTTCCATTTCCGGCGCTCCTTATCCGGCGTTGGCATAGCGCTAGGCACCCTGTTTTTTGCTGCGGCGCTCACGCCGAGCCTCGTTCCACGCACCTACGTCATGCAGGGCATTCTCGGTGGCGTCGCGTTCGGATCAGGTTATGGCATTGGCGTGCTATGGCGCTGGCTCTGGCATTACCTGGAATTGCCCGAACCCCAAGACCGCCTGCGCAGCAGAGCCAATCTTGCCGTCGGCGTGGTCTGTCTCGCGGTGGCTGTCGTAGCCCTTTATTTTGCGGCAAGCTGGCAGAATTCGGTTCGAGCCGTCATGGACATGGAACCGGTGCCCAGCGCCTATCCGATGAGCGTTTCGGCTTTGGCAGTACTGACATTCCTCATTCTGTTGGTACTTGTTCGCCTTCTCATCCGGCTAGGGCGATTCGTCTCCGGGAAAGTGCAACTCGTCATGCCTCGCCGGGTAGCCAACGTCCTCGGCGTCACGATTACCGTGATCCTTGTCTGGACGATTGCCAACGGGCTGCTCATCCAGTCCGCGTTCAGGGTTCTGGATCGTTCCTTTCGCGAGTACGACGCTCTGATCGAGCCGGATCGCCCACAACCGACGGCACCGGGCAAAACCGGCAGTGCTGCCTCGCTTTTGCATTGGAACGAACTTGGGCGGGCTGGACGCGAATTTGTCTCCTCGGGCCCTGCCGCTTCCGACATCACGGCGATGACCGGAGAAAGGGCAATCGACCCCATACGGGTCTATGCGGGTCTGCAAGTCGCCGACACGCCGGAACAACGCGCGGAGCTTGCACTGGAAGAGCTGAAGCGGCAACGCGGCTTTGACCGTTCGGTACTGGTCGTCATCACGCCCACCGGAACAGGATGGGTTGACCCTGCAGCAATGGACGGTCTTGAGTTTCTGCACCATGGTGATGTGGCCAGCGTCGCCGTGCAGTATTCCTATCTTTCCAGCCCATTGTCGCTGCTCTTTCAGCCCGAATATGGAGCGGAAGCATCGCGGGCGTTGTTCATCGCCGTCTACAACTACTGGAAAAACCTGCCGCGGGACAGCCGACCTCGCCTGTATCTTTATGGCTTGAGCCTCGGTGCGATGAACTCGGAAATTTCGTCCGAGCTTTTCGAAATGCTTGATGACCCCATCAACGGCGCGCTATGGAGCGGCCCTCCTTTCCCCAGCCGCGACTGGAAAGCCATGACCAGACGGCGAAATCCGGGAACGCCGGAATGGTTGCCGGTGTTCAGGGACGGCTCCTTTGCGCGTTTCATGAACCAGTATGGTGAAGCCCCGGGAAATGGAACGCGGTGGGGCCCAATGCGTGTGGTTTATCTGCAATATGCCAGCGACCCGGTCACTTTCTTCGACACGCTGTCCTTCTACCGCCAGCCTGATTGGATGCAGGCACCGCGCGGGCCCGATGTGTCACCCGATCTGCGATGGTATCCGGTGGTAACCATGCTTCAACTCGCCCTCGACATGGCCTTTGGAACGGCCACACCGATCGGGCACGGGCATGTATATGCTCCTGAGCACTATGTCGACGCGTGGCTGGAAGTTACCGGCGTAACTGGCTGGGATGCGCACAATATCGCAAGGCTCAAGCAGTATCTGCGCCAGAAAATGGATGGGACAAACATCGAGGGCTATGAACAGCGCGGCGGATAAGAGCGCATCCCGAAAGGCGTGAAACCCATTCAACAGGATGCGCGCCCCACCGGATAGTCGGAGCCCCGCTGTTCTTTATTCACCGGTCAGTAATCGGGCGATTTCTGCGGCGTCTGGGAACTGTTCAGATTCAGCATCGGAATCGCTCCGTTGGGCAGCATTGTGGTCGGCAGTTGACCATCCCATTTCTCGGCCTGCGTCAATGCAACGAGACCCGGATTGTCGCGAAGTGCATCGCCACGCGCCTTGATGGCGGTTGCCTCCGCCTCGCCCTTCAGCCTGATCGCGTCAGCCTCGGCTTCCGCCTGAAGACGAACGGCATCCGCCTGCGCCTCTGCTTCGGCGCGGCGAGCATCTGCCTGCGCTTTTGCCTGCGTCACGGTGATTTCAGCCTGCACCTTTTCGCGCTCTGCATTCTGACGAAGCCGCTGCACTTCAACTTCGGCCAACATGCGCTGTTCGATGGACTGCTCATAAGAGTCCGAAAAGTCGATATTCTCGATCTGCACCGTGTCGATGATAACCGGACCGCGCACACTGTTCTGAATGGCCTGCGCAATTTCCTGATTGAGACGGCTTCGTTCCTGAATAGCCTCCACGGCATTGAATTTGCCGAAAACCGTCTTGCTTTCCTCGAAAACGCGCCGCTCTACAAGGCGGGACAGGAGCCCGTCTTCACCGCCATAGGTCGCGTAGACTTCTTCCACGCGGTCTGGCGGAATGCGATAGTTGACCGACAGGTTCATCGTGGCTGGTTGCTGGTCGCGGCTATAGGCTTCCATGCTGTTATAGATCGCAGCTTTGGATTGCACCGATATTCGTACGATAGAATCGATCACCGGAATTTTGAAACCGAGGCCGGGTTGTGCAACGCCGGAAACAGCACCGTAGCGCAAAACAACGCCACGCTCGCCTTCATCAATCGTGTACCAGGAACCAAGTACTACGCTCAATATACCGAGTAAAATTACACCGGCTATTGCTTTGGGTAAAATCGCGCGCATCCTGTCTCCTTTGGCGCTCTGTTGTAACAGAGGGGAACCGAAAGCTTTTCAACAAGCGCGCTGCCGGAACTCACCCCGACCGCCTTTTAGGGTGCACCGCCGTGAATGACAATTACTGGTGGTACAGATGATGAAGCTAGTCCACAAAAACAAAGCCGCCCTTGAAGGGCGGCTTCATTGTGTTCAGCAGTTTTCAACTATCAATATGGCGAATAACACTGCTGGCGGGGGCCGTTATACGGCTGAAAAGTATTATCCGAGGCCCTATATGAGCGATAACGATTATAGCACCACTGTACATGTGAATTGCTGTAACCATAAGCCGGTGCGCGATAGACTGGCGGGGGCGGTGGCGGCGGAGCGGCAATCGCACCACCGATGATTGCACCGGCGCCGAACGCAGCGAGCGGATACCACCAACCGTCATTATGCCGGCGATAGCCGTGGCGATAATAGCGGTCACCGCGATAACCATTCCAGTAACCCGGCCCCGGGCGGTATGGCCGGCCATGCCAGCCCGGACGAGGCCCCGGCCGATAGCCGCCCCAGTGCCCATGGCCCGGTCCGCGACGCCAGCGGTCATCCCGAACCTGTTGAACATGCTCGTTGCTCGCCGCAGGCGCAGTTGGCATGACGGGCGCAGCCGAGACCGGGACTATCGCGCCGATCAAAAAGCTCGCACCGACAAGGCCGACCATCATCTTTTTGAAGGTGTTCATCCTGTGCTTCTCCATTTCAATGATGCCATCATTGCCGTCTGTTTATGAATGTCCGCTGAACGTTGCGGGGAAAATCTGCCGGCTCCCTGTTTTCTCCCCGCAACGCGGCATGTTTCATGCGGCTTCTAACGGAGGAGACGACAATTGGTTCTCGCTATTCCATTATTTTCGTTAGCAAATTGCGAGACAATCGGATAACTTGCGTGAAGTAGGGCAGCTTGTAAGCGTTTTCAGGGAGTGGGGTTTGCATTGGCAACAAAAGCAGGGCCGTCCGTAAAAATTTTGGGAACATCTTTTTCCCAGGAAGCGGATCCTTTCACGGCGGCAGTTCAACTGACGCCCATGCCGATGCTCATCACCAATCCCCGCCTGCCCGATAACCCCATCGTCTTTGCCAACAAGGCCTTCCAGAACCTGACAGGCTATGAAGCCGATGAAATCATTGGGAAGAATTGCCGTTTCCTGCAAGGCCCCGGCACGGACCCGAAACATGTCGAGATGATCCGCGCGGCAATCGAAACGGAACAGTCGATCGATATCGATATTCTCAATTACAAGAAGTCAGGCGAACCATTCTGGAACCGGCTTCACATCTCCCCTGTCAAGACCGAAGCAGGCGAACTCCATCACTTCGTTTCATCACAGCTCGATGTGACCCTGGAACTCGGCAAGCTGGTCGAGCTGGAAAAAGAACGCGAAACGCTTTCGCTTGAAAAAGAGCGCAGCAACGATCAGCTGCAATATATCATCGAAGTGGCGAATGTTGGCTTCTGGACGCGGGATTATCATACGGGCGAAATCAGCTGTTCATCGGAATACAGGCGTATTTTCGGGCTGACGCCGGATGAGCCGGTCAACTATGACAAGATCATCGAAATGGTGGTGCTGGAAGACCGGATTGCACTGATCCAGCGGTCGCAGGAATCTTTCGCGACCGGCAAGTCTTTCCGGATGGAATATCGCATCACGAACAGGCTGGGTCAGGTGCGCTGGGTTGAAACCCGAGCCAAGGCACTGACGGGCAAGTCACCGACGCTTCTGGGTATCGTCATCGACGTCACGGAGCGCAAGAAAGCCGAAGCTGACAAGGCTTTGGTCACCCGCGAAATTTCACATCGGTTCAAGAACTCGATGGCGATGGTGCAATCCATCGCCAACCAGACCTTGCGGAACGCCACCGATCCGCAGACCGCGAACGAGTTGTTCAGCGAGCGGCTGCGCGCACTTAGCCAAGCCCACGACATGCTGCTGCGTGAGGACTGGACGGGCACCACGATCAACCAGATCTGCGACACCGCGCTTGCCCCTTTCAACAGCACGTTCGGTCATCGAATCCGTACCCATGGTCCGGCACTGGTGGTGAGCGACCGGGTAACCGTCTCCCTTTCACTGGGCCTGTATGAACTGGCAACCAACGCGGTGAAATACGGCGCGCTGTCCAACGAAAGCGGCACCGTCCAATTCGACTGGAATGTCGTTCAAAGGCAGGGCGAGCAGAAACTTCATATGCGCTGGATCGAAAGCGGCGGACCTCCAGTCGAACGTCCTGCCCGGCGAGGCTTTGGCCAGCGGCTGCTCTACTCCGTTCTCGCAGGCGAGTTGAAGGCAAAATGCGATATCGACTTCGCGCCGGGCGGACTGGTAATTGATGTCCTCGCTCCCATGACAGCGGATGTGTTTCCGCAACTCGAGGGCATTTCACGTTCGCAGGCTGAGTCCGTCTGATGAAAAAGAGCAGCGAAAACGCTGCTCTTTTCTTCTTTAGTTGTGCGGGCCGCGACGGCGCGGCTCGATATATACGCGGTCACGATGACGGTGGCGATCATGGCGCCAGCGAGCACGGTCGCGTTCGCGATAATAGCGGGGTGAATGACGATCCCACCCGCGACGGTCATCGCGCCAGCGGCGATCCCAGACGCAGCGACCGCTTCGCGTACGAACCGCACCACGAGGGCAGCGATAATCAACCTGAATGGCAGAACCAGCGCCATGGGCACCGACAGCCGGTAGTGCGGCCGGAGCAACAGGCGTGGCCGCTTCAGCAACAGCAGTTAGCGCGAAAAGCGCGAGAGCCGCAGAAACCAACTTGAATTTCATTCCATTTTCCTTTTCAGAGCTGTCCAGAATTGGAATATCTTGCCCACAAATACCTAGGTCAGACAGGCGAGTGGTAAAGTCACTTAATCTTACGGCGAGCTATCAATCTCGACCCCGCCCCATCAAACGGGACGCCGCACACCACCTGCAATTTTGCTGGGGTATTTTTAAGAGAATCTGGATATCAGAAGCCAATTGAATTCGCATGCTATCCCTTGAAGCAAGGGAAGAGCTGCAGAATCTCCAATCCGCAAAGCCGATCCTGCGCCGGTTCACGTCCGGTAGCGGGCGGAGCTTTGCGGCTGTCGCAAGGAGCAGGAACATGGATCATTCGGCCTCTAAAATCGGCGCCATAAGGGGCGAGAAAACCGGTCTGGTTACGACCCAGATCGAATGGATCGAACTGGTCGGCGGCTTGCCGGAGCAAGATTCGCTCTTCCTTCGCGACCTGATCGGGCGGCACCGTGAGCAGTTCGTTGGTGTGTTCTATGATCGTCTGATGAGCAATCGTGATGCGGCAACTTTTCTGTCCCAGAAAATGGTCCAGGAGCGCCTGCACAACTCGCTGAGCGATTGGCTCCTGAAAATGTTCGAGAGAACCGCCGGCGATGTTGACGCATTCATCCGTGAGCAGCGCAAGGTCGGCGAAGTCCACGCCCGCATCGACGTACCGATCCATGTCGTCATGCAGGGCGCGCGCCTGCTCAAGAACGAGATCGTCCGTCAGCTGAAGCTGGAAGTTGCCACACGCGAGGGTCTGGCGCGTCTGATCGTGCATGTCAGCAATGCAATCGACATTGCGATTGAAATCATGAGCCAGTCCTTCGTGAAAGACGCGCGCGAAAGCGCCCAGACCGACGAAGCCTATCGGGCCTTTACGCTGAGCCATGATTTTCCGCTTGAGCGAGAATCGCAACGTGCCGCACTCATGGAATGGAGCCAGTCGCTCCTTTTCAATCTCTATGGCAATCCCGACAGCCCGCTTCACACGCTGGCCAGCTCGGACTTCGGATTATGGTTGCAGCATAAGGCCGATCTCATGTTCTCCAATTCCTCGACGCTGGAAAATATCCGCCGGAATGTAGAACATATAGACAATGTGCTCCTTCCGGCCATCAACGGCGCCCGCAAAGATAACCCGACTGAACTCGCTGCCTCCCTGTCACTGTTCCAGACAAAGATCGGGGAAGTGAAGTTTCTGCTATCCGAACTTTTTCAGGCGGCTGCGGCCATGGAAACGGGCCGCGATCCTCTGACCCGCGCGCTCAATCGTCGTTTCATGCCCTCGATCCTGACCCGCGAAGTGCGCATGGCGTCCCAAAAGGCAATGGATTTAAGCGTTCTGATGATCGATATCGATCACTTCAAGAACATCAATGACACCTACGGGCACAGCAGTGGCGATGCGGTTCTTCAGCAGGTGGCCGAAACGATCCTTTCGCTCTGCCGCCCAAGCGATTTCGTGTTCCGCTATGGCGGCGAGGAATTTCTGGTCGCGCTTGTCGAAGCCGACGAGGACAAGGCATTTGCAATCGGCGAGGAACTGCGCAGACAGATAGCCCAACAACCTATGAACCTACCCGATGGCGCGCGTCAGTCTGTCACCCTGTCCATCGGTGTTGCGGCATTCAATGGTCATCCGGATTACAGCCACCTCGTGAACGCTGCTGACCGGGCGCTCTATCGCGCCAAGCAAGCCGGTCGCAATCGCTGTGAAAAGGAAGTACCGCTCGCGATTGATTGATTGCAGAGGCATTTTGACATCTGGCGATTACGCTGCAAAACCGCCATATGCTCCCATCATGACGAATAGCTCCGTTTCCCCCGTTTCCGATATTGCCTCACCAAAGCCGCGCGAGCGCAACGCGCTGGAGACGCGTTTTCTGCCGCAACAGGCAGATGCACCGCCGGTGGACTGGGTTGTCGCAGACGGGCTGACGGACTACGAGGAAGCACTTGCCTTCATGGAAGCGCGTGTGCAGGCCATTCGGGAAGGCACCGCTAACGAACTCGTATGGCTGGTCGAACATCCTTCGCTTTACACGGCAGGAACAAGCGCCAATGCAAGCGACCTGCTGGCGCCCGACAGCCTGCCCGTGTTCAACACGGGGCGCGGCGGGGAATATACCTATCACGGGCCAGGCCAGCGTGTTGCCTATGTGATGCTGGACCTGAAACGCCGCCGCGAGGATGTGCGTGCCTTCGTGACGGCGCTCGAACAATGGATCATCGAGAGCCTGGCCGAGTTCAACATCAAAGGCGAACGGCGTGAGGATCGCGTTGGCGTATGGGTAACGCGGCCTGAAAAGCCCCGCCTGGCCAATGGCGGCATGTGCGAAGACAAGATCGCGGCTATCGGCATCCGTCTGCGGCGCTGGGTGAGCTTCCACGGCATAGCCATCAATGTCGAACCGGATCTCAACCATTATTCCGGCATCGTGCCTTGCGGCATCTCCGAACATGGCGTTACCAGCCTTGTCGATCTGGGCTTGCCGGTGACGATGGGCGACATGGACGTCGCTTTGGGAAAGGCGTTCGAGACGGTATTCGGTCCGCGTCAGCTCAAATAGTTCTGCTCACGCCACTGCGTCGGCCTTCACCCGGCGCTCGCGCATGAAAACATAAAAACCCGATCCGACGATGATTGCGATACCGAGCCATTTCGATGGCGTCGGGAAATCGCCGAATACTATCAGGCCAACCAGAACCGCATTGACGATTTCAAGATACTGGAACGGCGCCAGCATGGATGCTGGTGCGAGCTTGAACGCCTGCACGACCATGAGGTGACTGACAGTGCCGATTGTTCCAAGAAGCAGCAGGAGCAGCCAGGGCTGGATGCCCTGCGGCAGCCCGAAACTCAGATCGCCAAGCCCCGCCGCAGTTCCATAGATCATGGCGAGCCCCGCAAACATCCAGCCGCCCACACCGGCATAAAACTGCATGACAAGCGGGCTTTCCTTCGCACCGTATTTGCGATTCAAAATGAGATAGATCGCAAAAGTTACGGCGGTCGCGAGCGGCAGAAGCGAGACCGCGCCGAAAATCTCGAAACTCGGCTGGATTACTATCATCGTCCCGATGAGACCGATACCGACAGCACTGAATCTTCTCCAGCCCACTTTCTCCTTCAGGAAAATGGCCGAAAACAGCGTCAGAATAAGAGGCTCGGCAAAGAAGACGGCCATCGCATCGGCCAGCGGCATATACTTGACTGCCGTAAAGAAGCAGAGCCCGCCAAACCCCATCAGCGCACCGCGAATGAGGTTGCCTGCCAGATGCTGCGTTCGCAACGCTGCAAAGCCGCCGACCATGAGCAGGATGAAGAACATCAGCCAGCACTGAACGAAGAAGCGCATGAAGGTCACGGTTGCCGGAGGCATATGGTCTGCCATGGCGAGCCACTTGCCGATGGCATCCATCAGCGGCAGCAGAAGCACCGAGAGCACCATGATCGCCATGCCTTTTACGTGCGCTTCCATGCCGCCTGTCGCGCTGCTCTGCATTTCAAACTCTCGGTATCTGGAATGTCCCCGCTATGGCTCTATGCGAACTGCCGCAGCGTTTCCATCCAATTTGACCGGAATTGCCCCGCTTGTTTGACTTTCGACCGCTTTCTGGTGCAAATCAGTTCCGTTCTGGACAAAACCCTTTGAAAAAGCCGTGCGCAAACGGAACGTAAGGCGAACTTTAGTCGCCTTTCGCGAGCGCGCGTGGCATCATTCAAGTGATTCGCGAACAGTATTTTCCGGTCTTTGGCGAGCAGGCTCGACAGCGGCCTCCTGAAATTCAGATAGAGAGCTTTTCGGAACAAATGGACGATAGCAACGATCTCTTCTCGAGAGTGGTCAACAATGCCCGGGCCCGAGAACAGGAACAGGGGCGACAGAGCGAAAAACCTGTGGCGCCGCAACCTGTTGCGCAGCCGGTGGCAGCGCCGTCGCTCTCTGTTCCAAAGCCGGTAACCGCCAAGGCGCCGCCTGCTTCATCGGCAGGCGATGACTATAATGCTTCGTCCATCCGTGTTCTGGAGGGTCTGGAACCCGTACGCCTGCGCCCCGGCATGTATATTGGCGGCACGGACGAAAAGGCGCTGCATCACCTCTTCGCCGAAGTCATCGACAACTCGATGGACGAGGCGGTGGCGGGACACGCCAATTTCATCGAAGTCAGTTTCGACGCCGACGGATTTGTCACCGTTTCGGACAATGGGCGCGGCATTCCAGTGGACGAACATCCCCAGGTGCCGGGAAAATCCACGCTCGAAGTCATCATGACCAAGCTGCATGCTGGCGGCAAATTCGACGGCAAGGCTTATGAAACGTCAGGCGGCCTGCATGGCGTGGGTGTTTCGGTGGTGAATGCCCTTTCGGACGTGCTTGAAGTGGAAGTGGCGCGCAATCGCCGTCTTTATCGGCAGCGTTTCTCGCGCGGTATTCCGCAGGGCGGACTGGAAGATGTCGGCGAAGTGCATAACCGTCGCGGCACCCGTGTCCGTTTCCACCCGGACCCTGATATCTTCGGGAAAACGGCGCAGTTCGATCCGCATCGTCTCTATCGCATGGCGCGCTCGAAGGCCTATCTGTTCGGCGGGGTTGAAATCCGCTGGAACTGCGATCCTTCCCTCCTCGACCCGAAGAAGGAAACGCCGGAGAAGGCGGTGTTCCACTTCCCCGGCGGCCTGAAAGACTATCTCGAGGCATCGCTTGGCAAGGAACATCAGGTCACGCGCGAGGTTTTCGCAGGCAAGACCGAAAAGCAGGGTGGCCACGGCGCGGTTGAATGGGCCGTTTCATGGTTTGGCGGCGACGGTTTCGTCCATTCCTATTGCAACACCATCCCAACCGGCGATGGCGGCACCCATGAGGCAGGCTTGCGCATTGCGCTGACACGCGGCCTGAAAGCCTATGCGGAACTGACCAACAATAAACGCGCCTCGATCATCACCACTGACGACGTGATGGTGTCGGCGGCGGGAATGCTGTCGGTCTTCATCCGCGAGCCGGAATTTGTCGGCCAGACCAAGGACAAGCTTGCCACCGTCGAAGCGCAGCGCATCGTGGAAAATGCAATCCGTGATCCGTTCGATCACTGGCTGACGGCTTCTCCGCAGGAGGCGTCCCGCCTCCTGGAATGGGTGATCGACCGCGCGGATGAGCGTTTGCGCCGCCGTCAGGAAAAGGAAACTGTCCGCAAAAGCGCGACGCGCAAGCTGCGCCTGCCGGGCAAGCTCGCCGATTGCACCCAGAACGCGGCCGCCGGGGCGGAACTGTTCATCGTCGAAGGTGACTCGGCAGGCGGTTCGGCCAAGCAGGCACGCAATCGCGCCAACCAGGCCATTTTGCCGTTGCGCGGCAAGATTCTGAACGTTGCCAGCGCAGGACGCGAGAAGCTGACGGCGAACCAGCAGATTGCAGATCTCATTCAGGCTCTTGGTTGCGGCACACGCAAGAACTATCGGGAAGACGATCTGCGCTATGATCGCGTCATCGTCATGACCGATGCTGACGTCGACGGTGCGCATATTGCATCCCTGCTCATCACATTCTTCTATCAGGAAATGCCGGACCTGATCCGCAACGGCCACCTCTATCTGGCAGTGCCTCCGCTTTTCCGCTTGAGCCAGGGCGGAAAGGTCGCCTATGCGCGTGATGAAGCGCATAAGGATGAGCTTCTGCGCACCATGTTTACCGGACGGGGCAAGGTGGAAATAGGCCGTTTCAAAGGCCTTGGCGAAATGCGCGCCGAACAGCTCAAGGAAACGACCATGGACCCTAAGAAGCGAACGCTTTTGCGTGTCCAGGTGGACGAAGAATATGTCGATGAAACCCGCAACACGGTCGATGAACTGATGGGCACCAAGCCGGAAGCTCGTTTCCGTTTCATTCAGGACCGTGCGGCTTTTGTCGAAGAGTTGGATATTTAGAGCACGTTTCCAGAAAGCCTGAACTGCTCGCGTCCCATGAACGGCAACCCGCAAGCGCGATGCCGTTCATTCTCTTTTTCAATAAAACTGTTTAAGCCATTGTTAAAATGAAGCTTCAAACTTTCACATCGATGCCGAGCTTGGCTTCAATTTCCTCAATCGATTCCTTGACGAAGAATGTCTGGTCCGTGCTCAGCGTCACAATACGCGTGCCGGTTCCATAAGTATTGTAGCACAAAACATGATTGAAATTCACGGCGAGCTTCTCCCCGTTTACTTCCGTCAGCATGATCCACATCGCTTGCCCTCCTCCTAGTGTATTCACTCTCAAGAAGGATAGGCGCGACAGAACGTTCGGCAATGGTTGCGACAAGCTGGCTTCAAAGCTTTGCGCGCATTCTCACCTTTTCAACCTGTTTCCTGAAGCTTTCCGACCACTCCTCTCCCTGCCACTCGATCCGGAAACCAACCTTTTCATAAAGATAGATCGCGGGGAGATTATCCGCATGCGTCCCGATCACTGCTTCATCGAAGCCGTCGAACAGGAGTTGCGCCATCAGGGCATCAAGAAGCTGTCCGCCAATTCCCTGCCCGTGGCAGGGCGGATCGACCCATAGGTCGGAAATGTAATTGCTTCGCGGCACTCTCGCACCCCAGCCCGCAATAGTTCCGCCCTTTTCGGCAGTCAACACACCATCCGCATTCTCTTGAAGGTCGTGCAGGAATTTGGCTTCCAGCGCGTGCTGCCGATCAGCGGTAAGTTCCACGCCACGAGCCGCAATCCGCCACGCCCTGACTGCCAAGGCGGCCATAGAAGCAAATTCGCCGGGGAAGCCCCGGCGAATAAGAAGATCGGATTTTACCACCATTTTGCCGGAGTAAACCGTCCGGCTGCCTGTTCGATGGCGTGCGCCGCCTGGAACAGCGTCTCTTCCTCGAACGGGCGTCCGATGAGCTGAAGGCCAAGTGGCAGGCCGTGGTCATTGACGCCCGCAGGCACGGCAATGCCCGGCAGGCCGGCCATGTTGACAGTCACCGTGAAGATGTCATTGAGGTACATCTTTACCGGATCGTTGGCGAGATCCTCATCGGCTAGGCCAAAAGCAGCCGATGGCGTCGCTGGCGTCAGGATCGCGTGGACGCCCTTGGCGAATGCGTCCTCGAAGTCCTTCTTGATCAATGTCCGTACCTTCTGCGCACGCAGATAGTAGGCATCGTAATAGCCAGCCGAGAGAACGTAAGTGCCAATCATGATGCGGCGCTTAACTTCCTTGCCGAAGCCCGCCGCGCGGGTCTGTTCGTACATGTCGGCAATGTCCTTGCCTGGCACACGCAGACCATAACGCACACCGTCATAACGGGCGAGGTTCGAGGACGCCTCCGCAGGCGCGACTATATAATAGGCGGCCAGCGCATATTTCGTGTGCGGCAGCGAAATATCGACAATTTCCGCACCAGCATCCTTCAGATACTGAATGCCCTTCTGCCAGAGTTCCTCGATTTCGCCAGGCATGCCATCGACGCGATATTCCTTCGGAATGCCGATCTTCATGCCCTTGAGCGATTTGCCGAGGGCAGCTTCGTAATCCGGAACAGGCAGATCGACGGACGTGGTGTCCTTGAGATCAAGCGAAGCCATCGATTTCAGCAGGATAGCCGCATCGCGCACGTCGCGGGCGATCGGCCCGGCCTGATCGAGCGAGGATGCGAAGGCCACCGTGCCCCAACGCGACACGCGGCCATAAGTCGGCTTGATGCCAACCGTGCCGGTGAAAGCCGCTGGCTGACGGATCGAGCCGCCTGTGTCGGTTGCAGTCGCGCCAGCGCAAAGCTGCGCTGCAACCGCGGCAGCCGAACCGCCCGACGAACCACCCGGTACCAGGTCGGCATTGGAACCCTTGGCCCGCCATGGATTCTTGACCGCGCCATAATAGGACGTTTCGTTGGACGAGCCCATGGCGAATTCGTCCATATTGAGCTTGCCGAGCATAACCGCGCCATCCGACCACAAATTGGCGGTGACGGTCGATTCATATTCCGGCTTGAAACCGTCGAGAATGTGGGAGCAGGCCTGCGTATGCACACCCTTGGTCGCAAACAAGTCCTTCACGCCCAGCGGAATGCCTTCCAATGCGCCCGCCTCGCCCTTGGCGATGCGCTCATCCGAAGCCTTCGCCATCGAACGCGCCTGATCGTGTGTCACCTTCACGTAAGCGTTGATGGTGTCATTCGCAGAGTCGATAGCTGAAAGATAGGCGTCGGTCAGTTCGGTCGCTGTGATGGCTTTGGCCTTCAGCTTGTCGCGCGCCTCGGCAATGGTCAGTGCGGTCAGTTCGCTCATCGTCAAATCCTGTCAGTGCGCCTCAGTGAGACGCTTTTCAAAAAAGGCGCTGTATTCAGATTCGGGATAGTCCAGAACCACACCGCAGCGCGTAAAACCTGAATTCTCATAAAGTCGCCATGCCCCGGCAAAACCGGGACCAGTTCCCGTTTCGAGTACCAGACGGGTCACGCTCCTCGCCCTCGCCAGATCGACAATCGCATCGACCAGAACCGAGCCAACGCGCTTGCCGCGCACTTCCGGGAGGGTAAACATGCGCTTCACCTCGGCGATGCCATCTCCATGCATCTTCAAGGCACCGCAGCCGACAGCCTTGCCGTTTTCGTCGCGCGCTACAAAGACCGACGTATCCGGCCCCGCCATCTGCTCCACCGTCATCTTGAACTGGAATTCCAGCGGCGACAGCGGCAGGAGATGCGCATTCAGGCCGTCGACCAGCACGCGCACATCGTCCTGCAAAGGGGTCTCGACTGAAACCCGAATGGCCATGACCTACTCCACGACCTTTGGGACGACGAAGAAATTGTCTTCCGTAACCGGTGCGTTGGCGACCACTGCGGCAGCAATGCCGCCATCGGTCACCTTGTCTTCGCGCATGCGCATGTCCATTGGCGTAACGGAAGTCATCGGCTCGATACCGTCGACATCGACTTCGTTCAATTGTTCGACAAAGCCCAGAATAGCATTGAGTTCGCCGGTCATGCGTTCGGCATCGTCGTCGCTGACAGCGATACGCGCCAGATGCGCGACGCGCTTGACGGTGGAAATATCGACGGACATCCTGTTCTCCGCAAATGCACTAACTTTGTACCCACGCACATCTTGTCCGAAAACCGCATTGCGTGTTCCGGGTTGTGCTTCAGATCGGGCGGCGACCCGCCACCCCTGAAAAGGTTTCCTACCGGCTATAACGGCGCGACTGTTGAAGCGCAACATTTCTTGCGCCTCAAAAGGCCTTTAGAAGCTGTGGACAGTTCCAGCCGGATCGGTCAGCACTTTTGTCTCGCGATGGTCTGCCATTCCTTCAGCGAACTTGTCCGCCGTCTGATCGATGATGGGGAACGAGCCGTAATGGCACGGCAGCACGGTTTTGAAATTGAAGTAACGCTGGCAGGCGAGAGCCGCAACCGCACCGCCCATCGTAAAGCGATCGCCAATGGGAACGATCCCGATCTCTGGCTGATGAAGCTCGTTGATAAGCCCCATATCGGAAAAGATATCCGTGTCTCCCATATGATAAAGCGTCGGCGCATCCTCGAAATGGAACACCAGACCGTTCGGATTGCCCAATGCCTGCGATACGCCGTTTTCCGTCAGCATTGCCGAGGAATGAAGTGCGTTGACGAATGTAATGGTAAAGCCGTCATGCGCCACCGTGCCGCCCGTATTGCCGGGATCGACCTTTTCCACGCCCTGACTGCCGAGCCAGCTTGCAAGATCGGCGTTGGCGATAACCGTCGCACCATGTTCCCTTGCAATTGCTACCGTATCGCCGACGTGATCGCCGTGGCCGTGCGTCAGCGCGATGTGGGTCACACCGCTGGTTACTTCCTTGAAATCTATGCCCTTCGCACCGGGATTTCCGTTGAGAAACGGATCGATGAGAATGACGGCCCTTGCAGTTTCAACGCGGAAGGCGGCGTGGCCAAGCCATGTAAGTTTCATAAACTCTCTCCTCAATCTGTGTTTCCGGCTCGATTTCCAGTTTGCGAACAGATATGACGCCAATAAAGTTGAAGGCAATAGAAACCACTTCAAAATCCGATGAGGACCGATGGCTGTCGTTGAAATCGAGGAAATTCCGGCGCTGCTTCAGCCCGGAAAGACCATTGCCGGACTGGACTTGGGAACCAAGACCATCGGCCTTGCGGTATCGGACCTCGGTCTTTCCTTCGCCCATCCGCGCCCGGTCATCAAACGGGTGAAGTTTTCGATCGACGCACAAGTGCTTCTGAAAGCTCTCGACGCCGACAAGGTCGGCGTTATCGTCATCGGTTTGCCTATGAATATGGATGGAACATCGGGTCCCCGCGTTCAGGCCACGCGGGCATTTGTGCGCACCATGCAGCCGCTCACCGACTTGCCCTTTGTGTTCTGGGACGAGCGCCTGTCGACGGTCGCCGCCGAACGGGCGCTTATCGGCATGGACGTCTCTCGAGGCAAGCGGGCCGAACGTATCGATTCGGCGGCCGCAGCTTTCATTCTTCAAGGGGCGCTCGACCGCCTGCACAGCATCAGGCGGTCGGTATCCGACGATTACGACGCCGGATAAAGCTGGTCGAGAATGCGTTCCGCATTGTGGCGTGCATCCAGCATGCCATAGGTCGACCGCCACTGTCCGCCGAGGCGGGTTTCAATGAATGCGTCAGCCACATCGTCGGCACCAAGCTGGCGCAGTTCTGCGGCGGCGGCGGCATAGGCCAATTGCTCGGTCAGAAGGCGTGCAACACCCGGATCGGTTTCAGTGAGCTGCAATGCAGCACGCAGCACATCAAGCGTTCCCTGCCCGCGCGGGCCAAGCTGTCCGCCGATCCACTCCAGTACTTCATCGAAAAGCGCCGGCGCGCGGGACAGCACACGCGCGACATCCAGCGCCATGACATTTCCGGACCCTTCCCAGATCGCGTTGACCGGCGCTTCGCGATAGGCGCGCGCAAGATTGCCTTCCTCGATATAGCCGTTGCCGCCAAGGCACTCCATTGCCTCATAGAGTAAGGCAGGCGCGATCTTGCAAACCCAGTATTTCACCACCGGCGTCATGCAGCGGGCAAACGCCGCCTCTGCGCGATCACTTGCAGCCATATCAAAGGCGCGTGCCAGCCGCATGGAAAGCGCGGTCGCGCCGGCGACATCGAGCGCCATATCGGCGAGTACACGCTGCATCAATGGCTGTTCGATAAGAGCCTTGCCAAACACCTGCCGGTGACGACTATGATGCACGGCTTCGGCGAGGCCAGATCGCATAAGTCCAGCCGATGCCACTGCGCAATCGAGCCGCGTCAGCGTGACCATATCCATGATGGTCTTGACGCCCTCGCCCGGATTACCGATCAGATGACCGACCGCGCCGTCAAATTCCACCTCCGATGAGGCGTTGGACTTGTTGCCGAGCTTGTCTTTCAATCGCTGGAAAAAGAACCCGTTCCCGCTTCCCTGCGAAGTGAGGCGCGGAAGCAGAAAACAGGAAAGACCGTCTTCTGCCTGCGCCAGCGTCAGGAACGCATCCGACATAGGAGCGGACATGAACCACTTGTGGCCAGTAATGGCATAGGTGCCGTCTTCGTTGCGGATGGCGCGGGTCGTATTGGCCCGCACATCGGTTCCGCCCTGCTTTTCGGTCATACCCATGCCAAGCGTAATGCCCTGTTTGGCAAATGCTGGCTTCTGCGAAAAATCGTACTTTCTTGAAAGAATGACCGGCGACCATTCCTTGTAAATTTCCGGCGAGGCCATGAGCGCGGCAAGCGATGCGCTCGTCATGGTCAGCGGGCAAAGATGCCCCGCCTCAAGCTGCGCCGTCAGGAAAAAGCGCGAGGCGCGTGCCTGATGACGGCGACCGGTTTCCAGCGGGTTGCCCTCCCAGATGGAACAATGCAGGCCAGCCGCGATAGAGCGGCGCATCAGCGCATGATAGGCTGGATGATATTCAACCAGGTCGATACGGTTGCCCTGCCGGTCATGGGTGCGCAATTTCGGCAGCTCGGTGTTGGCGAGACGCGCAAGGTCCTGTGCTTCAGCCGACATGACGAAACGGCCCGTCTGCTCCAGATCCGTATGCAGTTCCTTCGGGAAACGTGCCGCAATCTGCATCAGAAGCGGATCGCCCAGATAGGCATTGTTGCCCGTCATGGGCGGTGTCTGGTTGGTCACGTCGTGCGTTTTCAAAAGCTCGTTCCGTCTTGTGCGATTCAGTTCTATTTAGGGTTCTTGCATCGCATTTGCTAAAATTTTGCCATCCCGAACGCAATTTGTCGTCAGGACAGCACAGGTTTTTCTTGGTGAATCGCCCATAGCCATTATAAGGACGGTTGCGGGACCTGCCTCATGGTCCTATACGGGTGACTTGCCATGACAAATCAAACGGTCCCTCCGCTTTTCCCTCACCGCCACCTGCTGGGCATCAAGGGGCTTTCGCCCCTGGACATTCTCTGCCTTCTTGATCTCGCCGATCAGGAAATCGCTGTTTCCCGACAGCCCGAGAAGAAAAAGTCCGTGCTGCGAGGTCGCACGCAAATCAATCTCTTCTTTGAAGCATCGACACGAACGCAATCATCGTTTGAGCTGGCCGGAAAACGGCTCGGTGCGGACGTCATGAATATGTCGGTCGGTAATTCATCGGTCAAGAAAGGCGAAACGCTCATCGATACCGCGATGACGCTGAACGCCATGCAGCCGGATATACTGGTCATCCGTCACGCCTCGGCAGGCGCTGCCGCCCTGCTCGCGCAGAAAGTCGGCTGTTCGGTCGTCAACGCCGGTGATGGCGCGCATGAACATCCAACACAAGCACTTCTTGACGCTCTCACTATCCGCCGCGCCAAAGGCCAGATCGAAAATCTGATCGTCGCCATATGCGGCGATGTACTGCATTCCCGCGTGGCACGCTCCAACATTCTTCTTCTCAATGCTCTTGGCGCGCGGGTGCGTGTCGTCGCGCCATCCACGCTCCTGCCCTCCGGCATGGCGGACATGAGCGTCGAGGTCTTCAACTCGATGGAAGAAGGCTTGAAGGACGCGGATGTCGTCATGATGCTGCGGCTTCAGCGTGAGCGCATGGCCGGTTCATTTGTGCCTTCGGTACGCGAATATTTCCGCTTCTATGGCCTCGACAAGGAAAAGCTGAAACACGCCAAGCCGGACGCCCTTGTCATGCATCCCGGCCCGATGAATCGCGGCGTTGAGATCGCATCTGACGTTGCCGACGGGCCGCAAAGCGTCATCCAGCAACAGGTTGAAATGGGGGTTGCCATGCGCATGGCCGTAATGGAAGCCCTGCTCGACCCGCGACGCAACCTGGGCAATGGAGAAAATGCATGAGCGCGATCCTCTTTGAAAACGCGCGCATCGTCGATCCGTCGCGTGGTCTCGATGAAACCGGCAGCGTTTTGATCCGCGATGGAAAGATCGTTGCCGCCGGTGCCAACGCCCGCAATCAGGGTGCGCCGGAAGGTGCCGAAATCGTCGACCTGAACGGCAAGGCAGTGTTACCCGGCATGGTGGATGCGCGTGTCTTTATCGGTGAACCCGGCGCAGAACATCGCGAAACCATCGCCTCGGCAAGCCGTGCGGCAGCTGCGGGCGGCGTGACCTCCATCATCATGATGCCCGACACCGATCCGGTGATCGATGACGTGGCGCTCGTGGAATTCGTCAAGCGCACGGCACGCGATACGGCCGTCGTCAATGTGCATCCGGCAGCGGCGATCACCAAAGGCTTGCGCGGCGAAGAGATGACCGAAATCGGCCTCTTGCGCGATGCAGGTGCGGTTGCCTTCACGGAAGGCAGGCAGACCATCGCCAACACACAGCTCATGCGGCGCGCGCTGACCTATGCTCGCGATTTCAATGCCGTGATTGCCTGCGAAACGCGCGATCCTTATCTCGGCGCAAACGGCGTGATGAACGAAGGTCTGTTTGCAAGCTGGCTTGGACTTTCCGGCAGTCCCCGGGAAGCGGAAGTGATTCCGCTGGAGCGCGATCTGCGTCTGGCAGCGCTGACCAACAGCAACTATCACGCCGCACAGCTTTCCTGCGAAATGTCGGCGGAGGCCGTACGCCGCGCCAAGGATCTGGGCGCCAAGGTGACGGCAGGTGTATCGATCAACCATTTGTCGCTCAATGAGAATGACATTGGAGAATTCCGCACCTTCTTCCGTCTTTCCCCGCCCCTGCGCAGCGAACAGGACCGCCTTGCCATGGTCGAAGCCGTGAAAAACGGCACCATCGACATTGTCGTTTCGGCTCACGACCCGCAGGACGTCGATACCAAACGCCTGCCTTTCTCGGATGCCGAAGCCGGTGCCATCGGCCTCGAAACACTCCTGGGAGCTGCACTCCGCCTCTATCACAATGACAGCATTCCGCTCCTGCGGCTGGTGGAGGTTCTATCGACAGCTCCGGCGAAAATTTTCGGTCTGGATGCCGGTACGCTCAAACCGGGCGCCAAGGCCGATCTTGCCATTGTCGATCTGGAAGAACCATGGGTCGTGCGAGCGGAAGACCTGCACTCACTCTCAAAAAACAGCTGCTTTGAAAGTGCGCGTTTTCAAGGCCGCGTCGTCCACACATTAGTGGCCGGAAAGACCGTATATTCGGCTTGAAAAACACCGCATAACCCGGAACAATCAACCGAAAATTCCGGGTAGGCGGAATCAAGAAGCAGCAGGGGATGTTCATGGCCGAATCGGGATTTGTCAGCATGACGCTCGTAGGAGCGCTTGTCTTCGGCTATTTTCTGGGCTCGATTCCTTTTGGCCTGGTTCTGACCCGCCTTGCAGGGTTGGGTGATGTCAGGTCCATCGGCTCGGGCAACATCGGGGCGACGAATGTACTGCGCACCGGTAACAAGAAGCTTGCCGCAGCAACCCTGATCCTCGACGCCCTCAAAGGCACGGTCGCCGTTCTGATCGCTTCACGCTACGGGCCCGATGCCGCAATCGGCGCGGGCTTCGGTGCCTTCATCGGGCATCTTTTTCCGGTATGGATCGGCTTCAAGGGCGGTAAAGGCGTTGCCACCTATCTCGGTATCCTGATCGGTTTGGCATGGCCCGGCGCGCTCGTCTTCGCCGCCGTATGGATCGTAACCGCACTTCTCACGCGGTATTCTTCCCTTGCAGCGCTTGTCGCCAGCATCATTGTTCCAATCGCGCTTTACTTCCAGGGCAGTCCCGCAATCGCGGTCCTCTTCGCGATCATGACAGTCTTTGTCTTCTACAAACACAAGACGAATATAGGGCGCCTGATAAACGGCACCGAAAACAAGATCGGAGCCAAGGGGTGAAGGGAAGCGCGAATTCGAAAACTGGAATTCGCCTCTCCGACCGCCAGCGTCTCAACTGGCTGCGCCTCATCCGAACCGACAATATCGGCCCTGTCACGTTTCGCGACCTGATTCTGTTTTGCGGTTCAGCTTCAAGCGCGATAGAAATGCTGCCCGATCTCAACATCCGGGGCGGCAGCGCACGCCCCATCCGCGTCATGTCCATGGACGATGCAGAGCGCGAGCTTGAAACCATCGATCGAGCCGGTGCCCGCCTTGTTGGAATGGGCGAACCGGATTATCCGCCACAGCTGAAAAATTGTGAGGCCCCACCCCCGCTGGTCACGATTAAGGGAAACGCCGCTGTTTTCAACAAGCCTCCCGTTGCAATTGTCGGTTCCCGGAACGCCTCGGTAATTGGCGCGCGTTTCACCGAACGCTTGGCGAATGATCTTGGCGAAGCCGGGTTTGCTGTTATTTCCGGACTTGCCCGCGGCATCGATGCCGCTGCCCACCGCGCAAGCTTGAAGACAGGAACCGTCGCCGTGTTGGCAGGCGGGCTTGATCGCCCCTACCCACCCGAAAACCTGCCCCTTTATCGCGCCATACCGGAAGAGGGTGGCGTACTCATAAGCGAAATGCCGATGGGCGCGGAGCCTCGCTCGCGCGATTTTCCCCGTCGCAATCGCATCATTGCAGGGCTCTCGCTGGGATTGATCGTCGTCGAAGCTGCCGAACGATCCGGTTCGCTTATCAGCGCACGCATGGCCGGCGACATGGGGCGTACAGTATTCGCTGTGCCGGGCTCACCGCTCGATCCTCGTGCGCGCGGCACGAACCTGCTTCTCAAACAAGGCGCAACATTGGTAACGGAAGCAAACGACGTTATCGAGATGCTCCGGCCGCTGGCCGGTTCAAGTGCGTATCCAACGGATATGCCGACACAACCGGATCTTTTGTCTCCGGCCATGGAAGAACCAGAATCTTATCAACCGATTGCGACGGAGGAACAACGGGACATTGTTATTGATGCACTTGGCCCCGTGCCGACCGATATCGACACGCTGGTTCGCCATACGGGTCTGGATACCGGTGCTATCCAGCTCATTCTTCTGGAGCTGGACCTGGCCGGGAGGCTGCACCGATATGCCCGTAATCAGGCCGCCCTTGTCCCTCTGGAATAGCCTCTTATGTCTTGGCTTCGTTGTGAAGTGCCTCTCGCGCTTCGACAAGAGCCATCTCGATCATATAGGACAGCAACAGATAATCTGTATTCTTTGCCATTAAATTGAGCTGCTCCAGCATCTGCTCGATATATGTCAGCGTCTCGTGCCGAGTCGCGCTCTGTACATCGTCATCGTCTTCCATATCTGGAAAACTCGTTGTATCACCCATACCTATCTCCCCGCGAGATAAATCGCTCTTTGTTTCATTTCATGCTACTACTGGTTACACTCAACTTAACAGCAATCTTAAGTTGTATTTCGTTATTTTTGTCGTCCTGCTCTTGACCAAACGCTGCCTGCTGTTCATGTGAAGGCAACGAATTTCTCGCGGAGAGGAGATATTTTGTCTCCATGGGACGCGAATCTGGGCTGCTTTAAATGAACGTCGTTGTTGTCGAATCGCCTGCCAAGGCAAAAACCATCAATAAATATCTTGGTTCGAACTATAAGGTTCTGGCCTCGTTCGGTCATGTGCGAGACTTGCCAGCTAAAGACGGCTCGGTTCGCCCCGATGAAGATTTTGCAATGTCGTGGGAGGTGGATAGCAATTCCTCCAAACGTCTTGCAGATATTGTCAAAGCGTTGAAAGACAGCGACGGCATCATTCTCGCAACCGATCCGGATCGCGAAGGTGAGGCCATTTCCTGGCATGTGCTCGAAGTACTGAACCAGAAGAAGGCGCTCAAAGGCAAGACGGTCAAGCGTGTGGCATTCAATGCCATTACCAAGAAAGCTGTTCTCGATGCCATTGCCAATCCACGCGATATTGATGAGCCTCTGGTTGACGCCTATCTGGCGCGCCGCGCACTGGACTATCTCGTCGGTTTCACGCTTTCGCCCGTGCTATGGCGCAAACTGCCGGGCGCGCGTTCGGCTGGCCGCGTTCAGTCAGTAGCGCTGCGTCTCGTCGCGGATCGCGAATCCGAGATCGAGCGCTTCATTCGGGAGGAGTACTGGAACATTGCCGCGCTGTTGAAGACACCGCGCAATGACAGTTTTACTGCCCGCCTGACGGCTGTTGACGGCAAGAAGCTCGGCAAGCTCGATATCAAGAATGGCGAACAGGCAACCGCCATTCGCACCATGCTTGAAGGCGCAAGCTTCAAGGCGCTGTCCGTTGAGGCAAAGCCGACCAAGCGCAATCCCGGACCGCCATTCACCACGTCAACCTTGCAGCAGGCGGCATCCGGCCAGCTCGGTTTCTCCGCATCGCGCACGATGCAGGTGGCGCAGCGGCTTTATGAAGGCGTCGATGTCGGTGGCGAAACTGCCGGCCTGATCACCTATATGCGTACCGACGGTGTGCAGATGGCGCCGGAAGCCATCAATGCGGCCCGCGATGCAATCGGCAAGAGCTTCGGCGCGAAATATGTGCCGGAAAAGCCTCGCTATTATTCCAGCAAGGCCAAGAACGCGCAGGAAGCGCACGAAGCCATCCGCCCGACGGATTTCTCCCGCCATCCGAAGGACGTGCGCCGCTATCTCGACGACGATCAGGCACGGCTTTATGAATTGATCTGGAAGCGCGCCATCGCAAGCCAGATGCAGGCCGCCGATATCGAGCGTACCACGGTCGACATCGAGGCGGTCAATGGCTCGCGTTCGGCCCTCCTGCGGGCCAATGGATCGGTCACCAGGTTCGATGGCTTTCTCGCTGCCTATATGGATCACCGCGAGGAAGAAGACGACGAGGAGGATAGCGCAAAGCTGCCGGAAATTCGTTCAGGCGAAGCCCTGGCACGCGAAAAGATCGATGCGACGCAGCATTCGACCGAGCCTCCCCCGCGCTATTCGGAAGCTTCGCTCATCAAGAAGATGGAAGAACTGGGCATCGGCCGTCCTTCGACCTATGCCGCCACGCTGGCCACGCTGCGTGACCGTGAATATATCACGATCGACAAGCGCAAGCTTATTCCAGAGCCCAAGGGGCGTCTGGTTACGGCCTTCCTCGAAAGCTTCTTCGAGCGTTATGTGGAATATGATTTCACGGCTGACCTTGAGGAAAAGCTCGATCTCATTTCCGACGGCAAGCTTTCGTGGAAAGATGTGCTGCGCGATTTCTGGCGCGATTTCTCCGGCTCCGTCGATGACATCAAGGAACTGCGCGTTACCAATGTTCTCGATGCGCTGAACGAAGAGCTGGCACCGCTGGTGTTTCCGGCGCGCGAAGACGGCAGTGACCCTCGCTCATGCCCGACCTGCGGCACGGGCACCCTGTCGTTGAAACTCGGTAAATACGGTGCTTTCGTCGGCTGTTCCAATTATCCGGAATGCAAATATACGCGCCAGCTCGGCGGTGACGCCAATGGCGAAGCCGCGGCTGCGGATGAACCGAAATCGCTCGGCAAAGATCCGTTCACCGGTGAGGAAATCACTGCACGGACAGGCCGTTTCGGCCCCTATGTCCAGCGCGGCGAAGGCAAGGAAGCCAAGCGCGCCAGCCTCCCGAAAGGCTGGACCGTCGATGCGCTCGATCATGAGAAAGCCGTTGCGCTTCTGTCGCTGCCGCGTGATATTGGTCAGCATCCTGAGACCGGCAAGATGATCTCCGCCGGGATTGGTCGCTATGGGCCCTATGTCAGCCACGATGGCACTTTCGCCAATCTGGAAAATGCCGAAGAGGTTTTCTCTGTCGGTCTTAACCGTGCGGTATCGGTTTTGGCCGACAAGCAATCGAAGGGTGGCGGTCGTGGCCGTTCTACTCCGGCAGCATTGGCGACGCTTGGCGACCATCCAGACGGCGGGTCAATCACTGTTCGCGACGGGCGCTATGGACCTTATGTCAATTGGGGTAAGGTCAACGCCACCTTGCCGAAGGGCAAGGACCCGGCGAGCGTTACGCTGGAAGAAGCACTGGCGCTGATTACGGAAAAAGCCGGCTCTTCCAAGAGCAAGAAAGCCCCTGCCCGCAAAGCTTCGGCCAGCACGGAAAAGAAAGCTGCTGCAAAGAAGCCTGCGGCCAAGAAAGCGCCAGCAAAAGCCAAGTCGACAGCCAAGCCGAAAGCCAAATCCAAGGCCGAGGCGGCAGAGGAGTAACAATTGGCACGCCGTTTTTCCAAATCCGATACCGGTCGTTCCGCGCGGACCGAACGGCGTGCAGCCAAAGCAAAATCCGCCGAGGGCAAGAGCGATCCCCACGCGTTTCTGCCGACCCGCGAAGAGGTTCTCAAATATATTGAGGAGAATCCCGACAGGGCGGGAAAGCGGGAACTGGCGAAAGCCTTCAACATCAAGGGCGATGCGCGGGTCTATCTGAAAGACCTTCTGCGCGAACTTTCTGACGAGGGCCTTGTTGAAAAACGCGCCCGCAGGCTATCTCGCCCCGGTGCGCTACCTGCCGTCACTGTGCTTGATATTACCGGACGCGACGAAGATGGCGGTTTGCTCGCACGCCCGTCGGAATGGGATGAAGCAGGTTATGGCAAGCCACCCGCCATCCTGATCCGCCGCACCCGGCTCAACAAAGCGTCTGAAGGCGGCCCGGCCGTCGGCGTTGGGGATCGCGTTCTAGCCAAAATATTCCGCAATGAAGATCGTGACGGGCCGGACTATACCGCGCGAGTGATGAAGCGTCTCGAGCACCGAACAAATGCGGTGCTCGGTATTGTGCGCAAGCTCGGCAATGGTGAATGGCGGCTTGACCCGGTAAACCGCAAGCAGCCGGAAGTGCAGCTCGATCCGGGCCATCTGGAAAATGCGGAAGCCGGTGATCTTGTTGAAGTCGACCTGATTTCCTCCCGGCGTCAGGGATTGCCGCGCGGCAAGGTTCGGCAGGTGGTAGGCTCGATCGACAGCGAAAAAGCCCTGTCGATGATTGCCATCCACGAGCATGAAATCCCGCATGTTTTCCCGGCTGAAGCGCTGAGCGAAGCAGAAGCTGCGACCGCAGCCACGATGGATGGCCGCGAAGACTGGCGCGATATTCCACTTCTCACCATCGATCCGGCGGATGCCAAGGATCATGATGATGCTGTTTACGCCGAGCCGGACCAGGACCCCGAGAATCCGGGAGGCCAGATCGTCATTGTGGCTATAGCGGACGTCGCCGCCTATGTCCGTCCCGATTCTGCGCTCGACCGCGAAGCCCAAAAACGCGGTAACTCGGTCTACTTCCCGGACCGCGTCGTGCCGATGCTGCCAGAGCGGATTTCAAACAATCTCTGTTCGCTTCGTGAACTGGAAGACCGCCCTGCCCTTGCGGTCCGTATGGTTTTTGCGGCCGACGGACGCAAGAAATCGCACAAATTTCACCGCATCATGATGAAATCGGCGGCGAAGCTGGCCTATTCGCAGGCGCAGGCCGCGATCGACGGTGCGCCGGATGACAAGACTTCGCCTATTCTCGACAGCATACTGAAACCGCTGTGGAACGCCTATGCCGTGCTGAAGCGGGGGCGTGACGCGCGCGAACCGCTGGAACTCGATCTGCCGGAAAAGAAAATCCTGCTCACGCCCGACGGCAAGGTCGACAAGGTCATCGTTCCCGAACGGCTCGATGCGCACAAGCTCATCGAAGAGTTCATGATTCAGGCGAACGTTGCCGCCGCTGAAACATTGGAAGCGCGCCGCCAGCCGCTTATTTTCCGCATTCACGACGCCCCAGCGCTTGCAAAGCAGGAAACCTTGCGTGAATTTCTGAGGACGCTGGACCTGAGCCTCGCCAAGGGAGCCGAGTTGCAGCCGGCGCAATTCAATCGGATTCTTGAGGCCGTCGAGGGCTCTGATCATCAGGAACTAGTCAACCAGGTGGTGTTGCGCACACAGAGCCAGGCAGAATATAACCCCGACAATATCGGGCATTTTGGCCTGCATTTGCGTCGCTATGCGCACTTCACCTCGCCGATCCGCCGCTACGCCGACCTTATCGTTCATCGCGCTCTGATCAAGGCCCTGAACCTCGGCAACGATGGCCTCACCGCCGATGAAGAAGCGCATCTGGAGGAAATCTCTGCGCTGATTTCCTCGACCGAGCGTCGCGCCATGCTGGCCGAACGCGAAACGGTGGATCGTCTTATCGCTCATTTCCTCGCCGCACATCTCGGTGATGAATATGAGGGACGCGTTACCGGGGTGACGAGAGCGGGCCTCTTCGTGAACCTTGCGACATATGGCGCAGACGGGCTGGTGCCCATTTCAACTTTGGGTCATGAATACTATCTATATGACGAAGCGAACCATGCGATTGCCGGTGAGCGGAGCGGCAAGGGCTTCCGTTTGGGCGATACAGTGACGGTTCGGCTTGTGGAAGCGCTCCCCGTGGCGGGTGCGCTTCGTTTTGAGATGGTTTCGGAACCGCATCCTCTGCCGATGGCGACCCGCTCGCATCACAAGGCAAGCCGGACGATGCGTGGACGAAGGGGTAAACCCGCGGGCATCCCGCGTCAGAAGAGAAGAGGTCGCTGATGAGCACGCTAGAGGCCAATTCCGCGCAGAATATACAGGTTTTCGGAGGGGAAAGCCCCAAGGCGGCCCACCCGAAACGCCCTTTGGGCGAAGCCATGTGGCGCGGATTTCGCGGACGTTGCCCGCATTGCGGTGAAGGAAAACTGTTCCGGGCCTTTGTGAAACCCGTGGCGCAATGTTCCGTGTGTGATGAAGACTACACAGAACAACGTGCTGACGATCTTCCTGCCTATCTGACCATCTTGATCGTAGGGCACGTGGTCGTGGGTGCCTTCATGGGCGTTGAAGCAACCACCAATCTTCCGCTTTGGGCTCATATGGCGATCTGGGGCCCCCTGACCGTGATCATGTCGCTGCTGCTTTTGCAGCCAATCAAAGGCGCAACCATCGGGCTGCAATGGGCGCTGTACATGCACGGTTTTGGAGGCAAGGGTGACGGCGAATATGGCGACGTGACCTAAACGTCACCGTGACCGCCATGGTTCAGCTTCCATCCTCGCCAATCAAAGCCGGAAAAGCTTTGCGGCCGCGTGACGCGGCATCGCTGCTGCTTGTCGACCGGTCGGGGGGCAAGCCGCGCATTCTCATGGGTCGACGCCACGCCAGCCTTGCCTTCATGCCGGGCAAATTCGTCTTTCCAGGCGGCCGGGCAGATCCGATAGATGGCGCTATCGGCGCGACAGCAGAACTGCACAACAATGATGTTGCCAAATTGCTTGCCGGCATGGGAGCCCGTGCGTCGCTGCGCCGCGCCCGGGCACTCGGCCTATGCGCCATCCGAGAGACTTTCGAGGAAACTGGCCTTCGCATAGGGCAAGCGGCATCGACACCGGTTACCTTGCCTGCACATAGCGACTGGTCGGCATTTTTCGACAATGGCATGATACCGGCGCTCAGCAGCCTGCGCTACTTTGCCCGCGCGGTTACGCCGCCAGACAATGTTCGCCGTTTCGATACCCGCTTTTTTATCGCCTTCCGCGATCATATACCGGAACTTGATGGACAACCGCTCGTTCCCAGTGGGGAACTGGAAGATCTGGACTGGGTTTCGATCGATCAAATCGACAGGTTCGATGTGGCCCATATCACCCAGGCAATCCTGAAAGAAGCGCGCGCGCTTCTGACAAATGCCGACTCTGAACTGCCCGCCACCTTGCCGGTGGTACAATATTGCAAGCGGCATGGCCGCTTTGTCCGCGAAGTGATCTGAACTCCATGAATCAAGAAATCCAATCCGCCGATCTTGTCCCGCAAGAACCAGGCGGCGGGCCGGCAGAGGGCCAGTTGCACTGGCGTTCGCTCGCTGCAGCCATCGCCACAATCAGCGCGGTTGGTGCAGCAATCGGCCTGGGCATTCCACTGTTGAGCGTTCTTCTGGAAAGCCGTGGCCATTCTGCTAGCCTGATTGGAGCCAATACCGCTGTTGCGGGCCTGGCCTCCATCGTTGCCGCCCCCCTTGCCGCGCCTATTGCCGCGCGGCTGGGTGTGGTCAAGGCGATTTTCCTTATGCTTGTCATTGGAAGCGGGGCATTTCTCGGCTTCCATTTCTTTCAGCCCCTCTGGGCTTGGTTTGCGCTGCGCATCGTTCTGCATTTCGCGCTGACCGTCCTTTTCGTTCTGTCGGAATACTGGATCAACGCATCGGCGCCGCCTGAAAAACGTGGCCTGGTACTCGGCATCTACTCCACATCGCTTTCGCTGGGCTTTGCGCTCGGACCGTGGCTGTTCTCGAAGATCGGCAGTACGGGAGGACTGCCTTTCTATGTCGGCTTCGCCATCATCATGATCGCCCTCATACCGGTTGCGATCGCTTGGCGTGACAGCCCCGATTTCGAGGAAGGTGAACACGTCCCGTTTCTGCCCTTCATTTTTGCCGTACCGACAGCGACCATGGCCGTCTTCGTGTTCGGCGCTGTTGAAACCGGTGGCTTCGCCCTCTTTCCAGTCTTCGGCGCGCGTATAGGTTATCCTGAGGCCGATGCGGCCCTGCTGCTTACGATGATCGGGCTTGGCAATGTTCTGATGCAGATTCCGCTTGGCATTGTCAGCGACCGCATTTCAGACCGCCGCAAGCTTCTGCTTTTCTGCGCCACCACCGGCCTCATCGGCATGATCGCACTGCCCTATCTCATGCAGCACTGGTATCTCATGGCGGGTATCCTGTTCCTTTGGGGCGGCGTGGTGGCGGGCCTCTATACGATCGGCCTCGCGCATCTGGGTTCCGAACTGACGGGGCGGGAACTGGCGTCCGCCAATGCCGCCTTCGTGTTCTGCTATGCCATCGGCATGCTTGCCGGACCGCAGGCCGTCGGCGTTGGCATGGACATGATGGGCCCGAAGGGATTCCCGATGACTCTCGGTGTGTTTTTTGCCGCATATGCACTCTTTGCAGCAGGAAGGCTGCTTTTGCGGAAGAAGCGGGCTTGACTTTTCGCCGCCAATACGTAGTGTCGCGCCAAATTTCCGCTGCCGGATGAGATTACCGGAATCGCTGGAGGTTTCCATCCATTGAGCATGATCCCGAGAATTGGGAACCGGTTTTCGGCAAGATCATGCTCCGGCAAAGATACAGAGCAGGTAATTCGATATGGCCAAGGCTACGACGATCAAGATCAAGCTTTTGTCGACCGCTGACACCGGCTTCTTCTACGTAACGAAGAAGAACAGCCGCACGATGACGGAAAAGATGACAAAGACCAAGTACGACCCGATTGCGCGCAAGCACGTCGAGTTCAAGGAAACGAAGATCAAGTAATTCGTTTCAGGTCGTCATCGACAAGACGATTGAAATAGAAAGCCGTCTCCTTCGAGGCGGCTTTTTCGTTTTCTGCCCATGTTCAACTTTCAGGCAGCCGAGGAGACGATGCGATTTCGTCCTCCCTTTTTCGCCTGATAGAGCGCCGCATCAGTTCGCGAGAAAAGGGCTTCGGCGCTGTCCCCTATCAGCCTCAATCCGGCGATGCCCATGCTAACGGTCAAATTGACCTTGTGCTTGCCGTTGGCGACAGAAAAAGGCGCCTCCGATACGGCCGTCCGGATTCGCTCCGCGACGGCTCTTGCGGCCTCCACATCGCTGTCTGGAAGCACCACGACGAACTCCTCTCCGCCGTAGCGGCATAGAAGATCCATGCCGCGAATATTCTTGCGCAGGCGTGCCGCAAACTCGCGAAGGACATCGTCGCCCGCATCGTGCCCAAACTGGTCGTTGATCCGTTTGAAGTGATCGAAGTCGAGCATGATGACGGACAATGGCCGCTCGCGCCCCATGGCGCGTGTAAGCAGGACCGGCATATGCGTATCCAGATAGCGGCGATTATGCAGCCCCGTCAGGCTGTCCGTCACTGCCATGGTAATCGTGCGATTGAGGCTTTGCCGCAAGAGATCGTTATAGCACTTCCGTTTTATCTGCGTTCGCAAGCGTGCGAATAGCTCCAGCTTCTCAAGCGGACGCATGAGATAGTCGTTTACGCCCAGTTCCAGTGCGCGCACCACCAGCGCCCCTTCATCTTCCCGCACGACAAGAATGATCGGCACCAGCCGTGTGCGCTCGATAGTTCGCAACTGGGAGCATAGACGCAGCGGGTCATAGTAAGTGAAATTGGCTGAAACGACGATGCTGTCGTAATCGGTATCTATCGCCCGGATCAGGGCTGTGTTCGCATCGCTGGCCACGTCCACGCGATAAGTCTCTCCAAGAATGAGACGAAGGCGCGCGGCCGCCAGTTCATCCTCATCGACGATGAGAATGCGAGCCACCTCATCCTTATCGGCATAATTCCCGCCCATCTTGCTTGCCAGCAGCGTCTCCACCTCTGCGTCCGCTACGGTGCCCGTTCGCTGGAAGAGCTCGTCAGAGACGAGTTTCAGCCGCGCCAGGCTCTTTACGCGCGACATAAGCTGAAGATCGCTGACGGGCTTGAACAGAAAGTCGTCGGCACCAGCTTCGAGACCGCGGATCTTGTCCTCCGCACCATCAAGCGACGTTACGATGACAACAGGGATGTTGGATGTGCGGGGATCGTCCTTCAAACGACGGCAGACTTCAAAACCGTCCATGTCCGGCATTAATATGTCGAGCAGGACGACATCAATCTGTCCGCCCAGACAAATCTCTATGGCCTCCGGCCCGCTGTGGGCCGTAACGACCTCGTAATATTCGGAGAGCAGCCTGGCTTCGAGGAGCTTTACATTGGAATCCACATCGTCAACGACGAGAATTCTTGCAGTCATGATGCCCCCGCCCTGATTTCCGCTAAGCGTCGCCCATATAGGATTTGATTGTTTCTATAAAGCGGGGCACCGAAATCGGCTTGGATATATAGGCTTCGCAGCCGCCCTGCCGTATACGCTCCTCGTCGCCTTTCATGGCAAATGCCGTTACGGCGATCACCGGAATATGCCGCAACTCATCATCGTCCTTCAGCCATTTCGTGACTTCCAGCCCCGATACCTCCGGAAGCTGTATGTCCATCAGAATCAGGTCGGGTCGATGCTCTCGCGCAAGGTCCAGCGCCTCAAGCCCGTTTCTCGTACGGATGGTCTCGTATCCGCTGGCTTCGATTAGATCGCGAAACAACTTCATATTGAGTTCGTTGTCTTCGACAATCATTACGCTTTTCGGCATCGAATATTCCTTGGTCTTATTCCCTGCAGCAAACCGGCATTTTCTCGATCTTCTTATCTGACAATGGACCGAAATAGACCACTAGAAAGTTCTCCACTTTCAGACCACGATCAGTTTAACCTCATTTCATTGATGAAAGGCAAATAATTCCATTGTTCCTCGACGGAGCGGCAGCTACACATTCGGCCAGACAACGAAAAAAGCGGAGAAACCACATGAAAACGCTGATGAGTCAGGCGGATGCGGAAGCGATCGCTATTGAAGCTTTAGCGTGGCTGGCGCAAGACAAGGACCTGCTGCCTCGCTTTCTCGCCCTGACCGGCATCGAAGCGACGTCCATCCGGCAGGCCGCGCTTGAGCCCGGCTTTCTCGCGGGAGTACTGCAATTTTTCCTGTCTCATGAACCGACACTGTTGCGCTACTGCGAGGAAGCAGGACGAGATCCGGCAACAATAGACAAAGCCCTCACGCACCTGCCTGGCGGTCTGAACCAGCACCTCTAGGAGTGTGCTCAACCACCGCATGACAAAGCCCGGCAAAGCCGGGCTTTCTTATTGATCATTCAGCAGCAGGAGTTGCTGTAGCAACCTCGACTTCATTCGAAACCGACAACACGTTCAATTCGTGCTGCTTGCCATCGCGCGCCGTCCAGGAGATTGACTGGCCCGGTGCAAGGCCAATCAACGCGGTGCCGATTGGCGTGAGTATGGAAATCTTTCCCTGCGCAATGTCCGCTTCGCCAGGATATACGAGCGTCACCCGGCGCTGCTGTCCGTCATTGGAGCGAAACTCGACAGTAGAGCCCATGTGGATCACATCCTGCGGCAAGCGCTTTGCAGGCACGACTTTTGCACGGTCGAGCTCGGCCATCAGTTCCTCGGCAATCTCCTCGAGACGTTCCGAAACATTGGTGGCCAACCCCATCAGGCGTTCATAGTCGATTTCGCTGACGACGATATTGGGCTTCTTGCGATTCTTTCCGCTCATGGCGAGTGCTCACTGCTGTTGAAAGGTAATAAATCTCCGTGCTGTTATGCACGAAGCTGTTCAGATTGATTTTGGAGAAAGCGCTTATTCGAAATCCGCTTTGGACAAGCGGCGTACCGTCCCCCGGAGTTCCCCTGCGCTAGGCAGAACTCGAGGGTAGCTATCCCGTGATCGGATGAACCCGATGGAGTATGGATGCAAAACGGTTGTTCATGGCACTAAACTTGGTGATATTCCCGGCAATGTCAAGTGTAAGAACCTGCAGGACCTATATGCCGTTGGCGCTTCAGCCTTTCGATGCTATAAAAGGATGTTCCTTTTATGTTCATCAGACGGTTCGTCCTCATGGCTGACACCACTGCCCCTAACAGTCCGGAAAAAGGTGTATGCCGCGATTGCCTTGCGCCGCAAAAGACGGATACAGGCAGGCGTTGCCATGCATGCGGCAGTCCGCGTCTTCTTCGCCATCGCGAGCTTTACAGGCTCTCCCTCGCCCATATTGATTGCGATGCATTTTACGCCTCGGTCGAAAAGCGCGACAATCCGGAGTTACGGGACAAACCCCTCATCATCGGCGGGGGGAAGCGCGGCGTCGTATCGACTGCCTGCTATCTCGCCCGTATTCATGGTGTGCGGTCCGCCATGCCCATGTTCAAGGCGTTGGAAGCCTGTCCGGACGCAGTTGTCATCAAACCCAATATGGAAAAATACGTGCGCGTCGGTCGCGACGTACGGCAGATGATGCGTGACCTGACGCCCCTCGTCGAGCCACTCTCTATCGATGAGGCATTCCTGGATTTGAGCGGCACCGAGCGACTGCACAAAGCGCCGCCCGCAATCGTTCTGGCGCGCTTTGCCAAAAGGGTTGAGGACGAAATAGGCATCTCCGCCTCAATAGGACTTTCCTACTGCAAATTTCTGGCCAAGGTTGCATCAGACATCGAAAAGCCCCGCGGTTTTTCTGTTATCGGCGAAGCGGAGGCATTAACCTTTCTGCGGGACCGATCGGTCAGCACGATCTGGGGCGTCGGCAAGGCCTTTGCAGCCAAACTGGAAAGTGACGGAATCCGATCCATTGGCCAACTCCAGACGATGGAGGAAGGAACGCTCATGAAAGCCTATGGCACCATGGGCCAGCGTCTGTACCGACTGTCGCGAGGACAGGATAGCCGCAAGGTCGAGCCTGATCACGACATGAAAAGCGTCTCGGCCGAGACGACCTTCAACAACGACCTGTCGGACGCAAATGATCTCGTTCCGGTGCTTCGCGCACTTGCCGAAAAAGTATCCCGGCGACTAAAAGCTGGTGACATAGCCGGACGCACCGTCGTCCTGAAGCTGAAAACCCGCGATTTCAAATTGCGTACCCGCAATCGCCAGCTTTCCGACCCCACCCAACTTGCAGATAGAATCTTTCGCCATGGATTGCAGCTTCTTGAAAAAGAGCTGGATGGAACGAAATTTCGTCTGCTTGGAATTGGCGTTAGCGAACTTTCTTCAAGCGACCGGGCCGATCCGCCCGATCTTGTGGACACACAGGCCACCAAACGCGCCGTCGCCGAGAATGCCATCGACCGGTTGAGGAACAAGTTCGGGGTGAGTGTTGTCGAAACAGGCTATACTTTCTCCAAGGGTAATCTGGCCCGCCCGCAAATGCCACCAGACAGAGATGAACAGCCTTGAGTTTTCTCGTCGTGGAAACCCATGGAGAAATTTTCTACATTTGCCTCTAACGGCTTGACGAGACCGGTCTGTATCAATATTGGAACGGACCAAGGCAATGCCAAGTGATTTGGCAACGGCTTTACGGAAGGCCTCGTGGCGGAGTGGTTACGCAGAGGACTGCAAATCCTTGCACCCCGGTTCGATTCCGGGCGAGGCCTCCAAATTTTCTCAAATAAAATCAATAATTTGTCTAGATTGCTATTGATATCGGAGCAGATAGCCTTATTGCGCCATTCTGCAAATTGATTCCCTTGAATTACAAGGGTTTACAAAAAGGTCTGGCAAATCCACCCAACACATCTGATTCCGTTTGTTATGATAAACAAGCAAGGTAGCGGAACGCCAGCCCGATAAACTCACAGGCATGCTCTGTGAGCCGCCCGTCTCAAACATCTCCCCGATTGTTCGTGGCGTTACGCCGGAGAGAGCTTTATAGCCCGGCGCAGTTTGGCTCGTAGATATCAAGCCTTTCGATAACGATTCCATTGATTGCTGGCACTAGAAGGACCTCGCGACCACAATGCGTCGGCACCCCGATACGAGCGTTGACGGTTACATAGCGTCGGATTCGGATCGGTGCCGGAAAATTCGCTTTTTCCGGCACCGATATCCAGCTCTTTTCAAATTCGCTACGGCTTAGTGACATCTGACAGTCACCTCCATTGCTAGACGGCTCACTTCACAGTGACGTGGGAAAGCCGACCGTTTTCAAACTGAAAAGTCGCGGTGCACGCAGGGCCAAAACCAGCTCCTGTCCATGGCGAGATATTGAGAACATAGTCGCTGTCTTCGCCATTATATCCCTTTTCAAAGGCAACAGGAACCGAGTCGATGGTCCCAAATGATCGAATGACCTGGCATCCGCTTCCTTCTTCAAGCCAGTTGTCGGGCCCCTTGGCATTTACGACTTGTCCGTTCTCTATCCTGAAATATACGCCCGGCTGATAGCAGGACAGCGATCCGGCCGTGCCGTTCACAACGTAAAAATTCGTACCCGGCAAATGATTCATATCCTGTATTGTATCGGTGTTGCCTATTATCTGTTCGACCAATTCGCTCGGTAACGAGACAGGTGGCGTCCCGGCTTTAGCCCATTCCACCAGTTTTTCCGGCGTAACATCCTCGACAGTCGTCGTGGCTCCGGTAATGCCGGTGGACGCCGTCGCGACCAACTGGGCGAGAACATCCGGGGTCTTGGTGCTGACTTTGCCGTTGCGATGCAGGTTTCGATACTGCATTTCAACGGTTTGGCATAGTCGTGTCAGATCCTGCGCCAGCCCCAGATTAGTGGCTGAAAGCAGACCGGCAACACCGATCACCCAAAAAAGAATCTTCATCTCAATCTTTACTCCCTGTCGGCGCTTCCCCGTTGAACAGCCTTTCATACATTTTTTTGTCATTCCGTTCTCAAACTCATTTGGTATTTCAAGTTTCGTTCGATTTCCCAAGATTTTTTTATGCAGCGCGGACCTGCGAGCCCCAGTGTCAAACCCCGCCATTCCTAGCCAACCAAACCGCTCAGCGAAACCCTCAGTCGTCACCCAAACCTGCGGTTGATTGAAATCAACTTCATCGCTGGCTTCTTATGGTAGAGTGGCATCTCTTTATCATAATGGAACTCAACGTGGCCCATCCCCTTCTCATCGATAAAGTAGCCACAGCAATTGAACAATGTGGCTGGGAAACTGTCGACATTCTGCAAATGAATAACGTGATGGCGAGAGCAACCATCGCCGCCATTTACGACGTTCTTGTTGATCACGCTCAACAATCAAACAGAGAAGACGTTATCGAGTGGCTTATCGCCAGTCCAATCGGAAATAAGAACTCGCAACGATAAGCGAGATTAATACAAGACTTTTAAATCCTCCGCCGGGCCTCTGCTGGTGACAAGAAGCCTGTGGCAGAGTTATCCGACCGCTGTCAGATCGAGTACTTTCCCAGTATACGACACCGTGAGGGTCATTTACGGCCGCGCTGCTGTTCAACACACTTCCTTGCGTCCTGCCCCGGAACACACTGATCCTTTTTGGAGTTCAGAAGTCGATCCTGTTTCTGCGATTCGGACGCTTTAGGTACGTCAACGCTGTCAGGATCAGACGGCGGCCGTCCCGGTGCCGGCGGCGGGTTGCCCGGCACTTCGGGTTCCTGTGTGCCTGACTGTGTCGGCATCCCCGATTCCTGGGCGAAAGACACACTCGAAAAGCTTAACAGTAGCGCCATAAGGACTGAAAGTTTCATTTTTTCACTCCGACAGTTGGACCAATAGTAGGTTCAACGAAATTCGGAGTGACAATGTTCCTCACCTGAAGCGGTTGGACGCTCGCTACCACTATGTCTAGAAAGTCAAAGGAACGCCAAGTTCCTTTTCACACAGGGTCAAATCCTCGGAAAATTTCGTCAGCAAAGGATCGTAGTCTGGTTCATCAGTGCTGTCGCTTTTAACGTACTCGGATATTGTCTGCGAAACCTTCATGAGGGAGCCAGCAGCGACGTCACAACTTACGAATGCCTTATACTCAGCGGAGCTTGCATCCGCGTCTGCGGCTTGTCGCCAGTCAGACTGAGCACGTGCGACGGGAGTCGTCACCTTTTCTTCCATCGCGACGCCCAGCTCCCTGGATCGCCCATCGGAACTCTCGCCCAGTTCGATATAAGTCATCATCCCCGAAACGACGGCTTTATGAAGCGTCAACGCATCTTCTTTCGCACCAGCAAAAGCCGGAGATACGGAAACCAAGGCTAAATTCATAACAATAAAACTGGATGCCAAACGCATAAATCACTCCCGAACAATGTAGCGCTCGAACTTATACTGATGAGCGGAACCAAGCGCAAATCGGCCGCCTGCTCAGGCATTTTTAGTGGGACGCGCATACTGGTTATCGAAACAGATAACAGCTTAGCTATGGGCAACCTTATAGCGCAAGGCTGACATGTCAGGTTTATGACGTGCCGCTCAATCTTCCTTAACAGAGTCGTTTGAGCATACGAGTGAGATGGCTTCAGCGAAGCTCAAGGCCTTATGATTATGGATTTATAGAATTATCGAGCGCGAAGTGGCTCCCCGGGCCGGATTCGAACCAGCGACCAACCGGTTAACAGCCGGTTGCTCTACCGCTGAGCTACCGGGGAACAGGTGCTCGTTGCGTCAGCGAGGTGGCGTATAGCAAAAGGATTTCGCCTTTGCAAAGGGCTAAATCCATTTTTTTTCATCTTTTTGCATTCTGCCCTCGAAACCCTATATTCTCTGGGAGATTTTCCGCCTGTGAATTGTAACATATCAGCCTGAGAGACGACCCAGTGAGTGATCAGTACGCCGAAATGCCCCGAAAAAAAGCCATTGTGATTCTTGGTCGGCGAATCCCCATGCCGCAATCTGTCATGATGCGTCGTATGCTTGGCGGCTCACTCGTAGTGGGCGGGTCTCTGGGGTTTCTTCCGATTCTAGGCTTCTGGATGCTTCCCCTCGGACTTATCGTTCTGTCGCACGATTCTCATCGCGTCCGCCGCTGGCGCCGCCGAAGTGAAATTCACATCTGGCGCAAATGGTTGAAGCGGAAGCCAACCGACACGCCAACTGCTCGATGAGTCGGCAACCGGACGAAACAAGCACCGACGGGGCAGCACCTGGGAATTGAATTCCGATCTATCTGCGCAGCTCACCCGGGGTGAGCTGCCGATATTTCCGCAAAGCTGTGGTTAGGTGGCTCTGGCTGGAAAAGCTCAAATGGCGCGCAATATCTCTTATCGACATAGATGTCTTTTTGGAGTGCCCCCCATTTCGCCGGACAAATCAGCTATTGAGACAATGCTTTGATGAACTCCCTTGGGGAGGCCATTTT
>NZ_JBHEEV010000013.1:0-80262 GCF_041930145.1 Brucella ciceri
CGCATCAGCCTGCCGCTTGCGGCGCCGCCGCCCTCGTTGTGGCGCCATATAGACCCCACCAAACAAAACTGTCAACGACCAATCATAACTTTTTCCAAAAATTCTTTCCACAGGCATCAAAGAAAAAGGGCCGCTCAAAGCGGCCCTTTTTCAAAAGTATGTAGGAACGCGATGCGCTAATCGGGTTCGTATTCGCGCGCACCATCATCCTTGGAGAACAATACGCATGGTCCCTGGGAACCGCGGGGATCATATGCATAGCCCTTAGACGCAAGCGCCTGGGTCATGTCCCGAATGCCAGCCAGGCCGTAGAGATGGTCGTGCAATTCAAGAAAGATGCGTTCCACGCCTGTCAAATCCGCGTTTTGCAGCAGATCACGCTCGGCGCCCTCGATATCCATAACGAGGACATTGATGCCGTGTTGAGCGATGAATTCGTCAATATTGGTCGAGAACAGTTCTATGGCATGTTCGTAAGGCCCCTGATTCTCGTCCATGGACGACATCCAGAGATCACGCCGCACATAAAAGCGGAACGAACTGGGCTCACCCGCAGTCAGAATCCCTTGTGACAGCACCACATTGTTGAGGCCGTTGGCATCGACAACACGCCGGGCCAGTGCCGCTGTTGTCGGGTTCGCCTCGAAAGCCCAAACCGACACATCCGCTATCCTGGCAATAATGGAGGTGATAATTCCGATGCCTGAACCGAGTTCCAGTACACGATCCCCTGGCTTGACCGCCTTGAAAATCGAACGTGCTTCCTTGGCCTCATAGCTGCCACTTGTCAAAGCCTGCCAGATAACCGGCGAAACTTCGTCAGACGTTATCGGTACGTTAATCCCATGTACTTTCAGCAATTCCTGCGCCCCGGTTCCCCACGGAACATCTTGTTCGAACAAACGAGCAAAGAGTTCCGACATATTGATGTATTACATCGCAATCTAATTTTGCGCTGCAATCAGCGTATGAGCATAAACTGATTTGTGCCTTTGAAGCCAGTTGCAACGCGATGATATCATCAATGATTGGAAGCCAGACCGACTGTCTTCAAGTCTCGCGGGTGTCCGTGGAGATGTTTGAGCTTTGAAGCGGGCATCGGCTTACCAATTAGATAGCCTTGGACCTGATCGCATCCTAGCCGCTTGAGGCATTCAAACTGCTCCTCGGTTTCAATGCCTTCCGCGATCGTCACCATTCTGAGGCTGCGCCCTACTCCGGTTACGAGTTCGACAATCGCAAGTGCGTCGGGCCGTGTGGTCACATCGCTCACGAAAGTACGATCAATCTTGATCTTGTCGAAGGGAAATCCGCTGAGACTGCCGAGCGAAGAATAGCCTGTGCCAAAATCGTCCATGGCGATCTGAATACCCAGTGCTTTCAGTTGGCGCAGCGTGCTCAAGGTCTGTTCGTTCTTGTCCAGCAGCACCGATTCCGTAATCTCAAGTTCGAGCCGGTCCGCACCAAGCCCGCTTTGCTCCAGCGCATCAATAACGCTCTGAATAAGGTTCAGACTGCGAAACTGAACAGGAGAGAGGTTGACCGCGATCTTGAGAGGCTTGTTCCAATGTGCGGCCTCCAGACAGGCCGTCTTGAGCACCCAATCCCCCAGTGCATGAATAAAGCCTATCTTTTCGGCGACTGGAATGAATTCGACCGGTGAAACCGAGCCTCGGACCGGGTGTGTCCAACGAAGCAGGGCCTCATAACCGCATATTTCCCGCGTTACGGTGCAGGCTTGCGGTTGATAGTAGACCTCCATCTCACGGTTCTCCAGCGCCTTCTGAAGATCGGCTTCGAATGATTTCTTTTCCCGCAAGCGTGTCTGCATCTGGGATTCGAACACACTCGCGTGACCGGGTCCAAGCGCCTTTGCTTCGTAGAGCGCAAGATCGGCGTGTTTGAAAAGCTCTTCCGTATCGGGCTCGCCCTGAGAGATCGCGACGCCGACACAAGTTCCGATTTTTATTTCCAATTCGCCCACATGATATGGCTCACTGATGGCCTCCATCAGGCGGTCTGCAAGTTCCAGGGCCTGATCTTCCTGAAGTCCCGTGGAGAGCAAGGCAAACTCATCGCCCCCCAACCGGCAGACCATGTCGCCTCGCCCGCCCAGTTTGGTCAGACGCCGCGCGACAGCCTGCAACAACGCATCGCCGACATCATGTCCAAGTGTATCGTTGACGTCTTTGAAACCATCAAGGTCCAGAAGAAGAATGACCGCCGACTGACCTCCGGCATGTGCGGCTTCCAGCCTTTTTTCCAGATCCTGCCGAAACAGAACACGATTGGGCAAACCGGTCAGAGCATCGTGGTGCGCATCATGTTCAAGCCGAAAGTTCTGAGACTGCAGTTCCCCAGTCGCCTGCCGAAGATCGCTCGTCAGGCGCTGCATGCTACCATGCGCCCTATCAAGAAGCTTGTTGTGGCGAAGCAGAAGGATAACCAGCACCACCCCGCAAATGATGAGGCCCGCCGCCAAACCAGTGTAGATGAGATGCAGTTGACGCACTTCCGCCTGTGCGGCATCGATAAGCCCTACGTCATATTCGACGGCCGTCGAGGCAAGCGCTGTCATCGGTCCATCAAGTATGGTCATGGAGTGCAGGACAGTTTTGATACTGTCTATGTCCAACTTATCGAACTGACGATCAAGCGCCTGCAGAACATCGCTCAGTTTCAAAAACAGATCACGGCGCTGCGGATCGTCCTGAATGAAGGATCGCAGATTGCCCTGTTGCAGCAATTCCAACCGACCCAACATAATATCGAGACGAAGCCGTAATTCGTCGCGGCTTTCTTCGTTCATGTTCAGGGCATATCCAGCCAGAACATGCTCGAGCCGCATATATTCGGACACCGTCTGCCCGACGGCCCAGGAGTCGTTATAACGGGAGAATTTCTGAAGCGCTGTCTGCCGTTCGGCAATGACATAGGCGATATACGCCGTTGCCACCACGAAACAACAGATAATAACGCCTAGAATTCGTCTCACACTTGCCTCTATTCAACTATCAGCTTGGCAACCTGCCAGGCAGAACGTGTGTAATAGGTCTGAGTTTGAAGTTGTGGGTCGCTGTCATAAGGGTAAATTATAAACAACGGTCCTTTGTCACGAACCGGCATGTAATTCCCATCCCGCTTCATGGCAAGAATAACGTTGAATCTCTTGAAGTCCTCCAACGGCAACGAACTAACGTAATCGTTCAAAGCAACTGCGGTCACCTTCGTTCCCTTCGCGCCCACGAGCGACATAAGCTTGTCCATCGATACGCCCTCGAAACGCACGCGACCGTCATACCAAGGATTTGCCGTTTCCACGGTGACCAACCCCATCGCTTCCAGCATGTCCCGATCAAACTGGGCCGTATCGCCAACATTCGTATTCGAGATTTTGCCGGATATGACGAGAATCGGCTTACCGGTCGGCTTCGCCAAGGGTTCAGCAGCTGCCCCGGACAACCAGGCAAGAGGCAAGACCAGGCAGAAAAGGGCTCGGATAAGTTTCATTGCATTCTCCATAATAAACTAAACCATTAAAGAGAATTGCCTAAATCAACGTGAAGATCGCACCAGTTTTGTACCTTTTCATGCTTATCTGCAATAAAAATGAAATATCAAAAGCTCCCCTGACGCAACGTAACTTCAAAGGGTCGCAGTTGGAGAACCATCTTAATATTAGATAGCTTTCACATAACGGTCGCATTTTAACATGCCATGCCCGATAATCAGTTGAGGCGGGAGTGTCGATCCATACCAAAACAGGGCAACGTCATGACGCCGCCCTGTAGAAATAATCGATATGGATCGTTGATTCAGCCTGCCAGTTTTCCACCTGTCATGGCTTTCGGCACGCCCGTTGTGCTTGGAAAGCTGATGGGCAGGCCGCGCAGGACACGTACCGCCAGGAAAGCAAAACATTCCGCTTCCACGGCATCGCCCCGCCAGCCAAGCGTTTCGACTGGAACAAGTTCCACTTTCGCACGCTCAACCAACATGCGCATCATTGTCGGGTTACGGCGTCCACCCCCACTGACGGCAAGACGCTGAGGTCGGCGGGGGAGAAGGTCCAAAGCCTTGCCTACTGCCGAAGTCGTGAACGCGGTCAGCGTGGCCGCCCCATCTTCCTCATCCAGACCATCAGCCATTGCATCCGTAAAATCGAACCGATCCAGAGATTTAGGATATGGCGCGGCCAGATAGGGGTGTTTGAGCAGTTCGGCGAGCCGTGCCTCGTCCGCGCTGCCCTTCGCCGCCAGCGCTCCGTCGCGATCCATTTCCCCCAAGCCGCGTGCTTTCACGAAATCGTTGATGGGCGCATTGGCTGGTCCCGTGTCGAATGCCACAAGCGCATCCTCACCATCCCACCAGGTGATGTTACCGACACCGCCGAGATTAAGAATCGCTGTATTGCCGCTCGGATCCACGCTGCGCAGCAAGGCAGCATGATATATGGCAGCAAGCGGAGCACCCTGCCCGCCAGCACGGATATCTGCGGTGCGAAAATCATAGGCGACCTTGGTCCCCAGGAGTTCGCTCATAAGCCTTCCGTCGCCGAGTTGCCTTGTGTCTCCGATTCGACCGGTTTGCGGCGCGCGATGCAAAACCGTTTGCCCGTGGAAGCCGACGACACCGATATCCGCCATCGAGAGCCCGCTTTCCTCTACCAATTCGCGGACAGCCGCAGATTGCGCGCGCGTCAGCGCTTCTTCCGCCTCGGCAAAAACAGTGGGCTCCGATCCTTCGAAATTCCAGATGCGCGCTTCGGCCTGTGCCTGTTCCAACAGGTCGCGAATCCAGCGCGGATAAGGCTTTAGCGCATACGCTCCGAATTCTGTTACCGTTTCCCCATCTGTTTTCAACAGAGCGACGTCGATGTTTCCGTCAAGAACTGTGCCGGTCATCAGTCCGACGGCCCATATTGGCTGCATAGATGTCTCCTATCCCAATGAGATTGCGTCACCAACGCCCTGACGCAGTGCCAAGATACCGCTGTCGAAATGACGGGTGGGATGAATGCGGTTGGTGAGCAGGGTCCATGCCCGGCCTGCTTCAAAATCGATCCATAAGCCGGTTCCGGTAAACCCGGTATGGCCAATCGTATCCTTCGAATTGAAGCTGCCGCCCGACCAGCCATCATAAGGCCGTTCCCAGCCATGCGTGCGGGTTGCGGATAGTGGCTGACGCATGTGGGCGATCACGTTTCGCGGTGCTCCCGTTCCGTCAAGCAGACCAAGCGCGAAATCGAGTATGGATGCGGCAGTACCGAACAGACCGGCATGCGCGGCCCCTTGCAATGCCGAGCAATTATCGTCGTGTACTTCGCCGCAAAGTACACGATTGCGCCATGTGCAGTTTTCCGTCGCGGCACTCATTTCCGGCTCCGCAGAAAAAGCGAAGCCCTCGCCGGGCTCCATCTCTCGAATGGTCTTGCCGTATAGCCTTTCCAACGCAAAGCCGAGCAGGATGAAATTGATGTCCGAATAAACCGGTTGGCATTTGCGCCATTCGCGCTGCAGAACGAACGCGCGCAAAAGTTCCGGATCACGCCCGTAAGTGTAGATCGGTTCGACGGACGGAAAAGGCGTCTGGTGGCCAAGGCATTCACGGAACGTGACCTTGCGCTCCCAGGCGTCATTATCATACTGCCGAAGATCGGGTAGCAAGGTGGTCAATGGCGCATCGAGATCAATGACGCCATCCTCAGCCAGCGCAAGAATGCGGTGCGTCGTGAAAATGACTTTTGTCAGCGAAGCAAGATCGAACCACGTATCGATGCTCATTGCCCGTCTGGTCGGGACGATCTGTGCAAAGCCGGTCGCCCTGACAGCGCGGTTGCCAGAAAGATCGACCATCCCAAGAACACCGCCGGGAATGCGATAAGAGTCGCAAGCGTCTTTCACCAAAGCGAACGCTTTTTCAAAGCGAGCCGTAAAGGCGGTATCGGATCGGGGAATATTTGATTCTGCCATGGTAATTATGCCTCGGTCCGGGCCATGTGATCCCGGCCATATGTCTGCCAGTTTGCCGGCTCCGGCTCATAACCCAGCGGGCGCACAAGCGAGGGCACTTGTCGTGTGTCGAGGGCGAAATGTTCGTTGCGCCGATCAATACTTGGAACAGCAGAAATCAGCCGCTTCGTATAAGAGTGTTTCGGCGCAGAAAGGATTGTTGCGGCATCGCCGATTTCCACGATTTGCCCGGCATAGACAACTGCTATGCGATGCGCGATCCGCTCTACCACTGCCATGTCGTGCGATACGAACAAGTAAGCAAGGCCACGCTCCTTCTGGAGGTCGATCAGCAAGTCCAGAACTTTGGCCTGCACAGATACATCCAGCGCGGAAACGGCTTCGTCCAGAACTACGACCGCCGGGTTCAGCATCAGCGCGCGGGCGATACAGAGCCGCTGGCGTTGCCCGCCCGAAAACTCATGTGGGTAGCGCTCCAAGCTGTTGCCGGGGAGCCCGACGCGGTCAAGCAGTTGTAGCATCTTCTGCCGCGTCTCCGGTCCGTCCCGCCCGCCAGCTGCGATAACCGGCTCGGCAAGGATACTATCTATGCGCAGACGCGGATTGAGCGATGCGTAGGGGTTTTGAAAAACCATCTGCACCGAAGAGAAATTTCCCGCATCGTTGGTGCTAACCGCACCAATTTCCAACTTTCCGCGTGAAGCTTTGACAAGCCCGAGAATGGCTCGCGCAGTTGTCGATTTTCCCGAACCGCTCTCCCCCACGATCGCAAGCGTTTCACCGGGAATGAGATCAAGATCGACGTTCTCCACCGCATGAACTGCCCCCAGCCTGCGACCCAGAAAACCGCCTTTGACCGGAAAACGGACCGTCAATCCTTTCACCGACAGGATCGGTTTTGTTCCCGATAGCGTGGTGCGCACGGTATCGGTTCGCACCGCTTTGCCGCTTTCAAAATGCGGAACGGCCTTCAGGAGATGTTGTGTGTAGGGATGCTGAGGCTGGTCGAGAACAGTGCTCAGCTGTCCTTGTTCAACCGCCTTGCCATGCTGCATCACCATGACCTTGTCGGCCATTCCTGCGACCAGACCAATGTCATGCGTGATGAAGATCATCGCCATGCCGGTTTCTCGCTTCAGCTGTGCGAGCAGCGCCATGATCTGCGCCTGCACGGTAACATCGAGCGCCGTCGTGGGCTCGTCGGCAATCATGAGGCGCGGATTACATGCAAGCGCCGTGGCGATCATCACTCGCTGCAACATGCCCCCGGAAAGCTGGTTCGGACAGTATTTGAGCCGCCGTGCGGCGTCCGGAATACGCACGCGATCCAGCGCGTCCTTGGCAGCGGAAGCTGCCTGTTTTCCTGTGAGCCCACGATGGAGACGGAATGATTCCTCGATCTGCGTGCCTATCGTCAGTACAGGATTGAGGGATGTCATCGGCTCCTGAAAGATCATACCGATTTCTGCACCGCGGATTTTCGTCAGCTCTGCTTCGTTCGCAGTTACAAGATCGATTGTGCTACCGTTTGCGCGATTCAGCTTGATTGATCCGTCGATGACGCGACCGCCGCCAAAATCCACCAGACGATTGAGCGACAGGGCCGTTACAGATTTGCCGGAACCACTTTCGCCGACAATTGCCAGTGTTTCGCCCACAGCGAGATCAAAACTTACGCCACGCACAATCTCGTTGGCTACAGGATTGCGACCGAATCCAACGCGAAGGCTCGAGACAGAAAGCAGCGTGCTCATGCCATCGCTCTCCGCATCTTCGGGTCGAGGATGTCGCGCAGGGCATCACCCAGAAGGTTGAAGCCAAGAATGCCGATCATGATCGTAAGTCCCGGAAAGGCCAGCAGCCATGGCGCGATCTCCATGAGATTACGCGCATCGGCCAGCATGAGACCAAGTGACGAAGCGGGTGGCTGTGTGCCCAGACCCAGAAAGCTCAGGCCTGCCTCCGTCAGCAACGACCAGGCGAGCGCCAGGGTGATCTGCACTGTCAAAGGGGCCACCAGATTAAGCAGCAGATGGCGGGAAAGGATATAACGGTTGCTGCTGTGGAACGTACGCGCCGCATCAACGAATTCGCGTGTTTTGATCGACAAGGCCGGGCCGCGTACAACCCGCGTGAAGATCGGGGTGTAAACGATGGCAATGGCGGCGACACTTGTTCCTGTTCCCGGCCCGACAACAGCAATGATGAGAAGCGCAAGCAAGATTGCCGGAAACGCCAGAAGCACATCCATGATGCGCATGACGACACCGTCCCACCAGCGCCCGAACCACGCCGCGGTCAATCCCAGAACAGTTCCCGCGAAAGCGGCAATCCCGACTGCCGAAAAGCCCACCATGAAGGATTGCGCGACACCAGCCATCAGGCGGCTCATGACGTCACGTCCGAAAAGGTCGGTTCCCATCCAGTGGGGAGCACCTGGAGGACGCAGCCTGTCTATCCGATACTGCATCAGCGGATCATGCGGCGTGAAGCCGAAATAGCCGAGACAAGCCACGATCAGATAAACCAGAACGATGAACCCGCCGATACGACCGCTGGGATGAGCGAAAACAGAACGCAATATCTGCATCAGCTTTCCTCCAGACGAATGCGCGGATCGAGCGCTACATACAGGAGATCAACCAGCAGATTGACGATCATGAAATTGAAGGCAATGAAAAGAATGCTGCCCTGCACCAGAGCATAATCGCGCTGGAGAATGGCGTCGAGCACCATGCGTCCAAGCCCCGGCAGAGCATATATCTGCTCAACCAGCACAGCTCCGCCCAGAAGATAGCCGAACTCCACTCCGCTCAGGGTCACTACTGGTATCAGCGCATTAGGCAATGCGTGCCGCCAGATGACAGAGCGAGCCGATGCTCCCTTGCTGCGAGCCGTGCGAACGTAATCGTCGCTGAGAACGTCCAGCATGGCCGAACGCGATATGCGTGTGACCGATGCCGCAAAAGCAAAGCCGAGCGTCAGGGCCGGCAAGATCATCTGCAGGAAATTCTGCCACGGGTTCACCCAGAAAGGTGTAAATTCGCCCATCGCAGGCAAAACCCCAAACCCCGCCGACAGTATATAAATAAAGAGGAGACCGAGAACGAAGCTCGGAGTCGACTGCCCGATCATTGCGAAAATGCGCACCGCCAGATCGGATTTTTTCTCGTTGCGCGTTGCCGCATAAACGCCAGCAGGGAGTCCAACGAGCAAAGCGATAAACACCGACATCAATGCAAGTTGGAGTGTCAGCGGAAAACGCTCAAGGATAACCGTCAAAACCGGCTTTCCGAATGTCACCGAGACACCAAGATTACCTTGCAGCACATCACCCAGCCATCGCCAGTACTGGGTGGTCCAGCTTTGGTCGATACCGAAATATTGCGCCAGCGCCTGCCGCTGTTCCGGGGTCAACAACCCTGCCTCCGTTCCGAGCATGGCAGTGATGGAATCACCCGGCACCAGACGGATCGCAACGAAGACAAGGATCGACACCCCCAGCATGACCAGAGGAAATGTCAGCAGCCGACGTGTCAGATAATTCATGTCAGATTACTCACGGCCTGCCGTTCCGGAAGGCACTTGCAAGCCACGCCTTCGCAGGAAGACGTGGCGGATTTCGTGACATCACTGCCCGATCTGCAGCTTGGTTATGCCGAATAGCGATCCGGTTGCGCGAGGCTCGAAACCGGTAACGTTTTTCTGGTGAGCAACATAAGTGTTAGCCGTATAGAGCCATACCCACGGAGAAACTTCCGTTATGTGCTTATCGAAGTCGGCAAAAATCACCTTGCGCTTTTCAGGGTCCGTTTCGGCTCTCCCCTTCTGCATCAGATCGTCAAGCGTATCGTCGATATACTGCGCGACCTTCTGAAGGTTGCCCGCCTTGGTCCAGTATCGGCCATACATCGTATAGGGATCAGCCGAACCGCCGTTCAACGCCACCGCCATGTCGAAGTCCCCCTTCAGCCACGTATCGACATAGACGTTCAGTTCCATCATCCGGATATCGAGCTTTACACCGATTTCGGCGAGTTGCGACTGAAGCACCTGCGCCTCGGCCGCAGCGGTCGCAGGCTCTCCATTTGCCGCGATGATCGTTGCCGAGAAACCGTCCGCATAGCCCGCATCCGCCATCAGCTTCTTCGCCTTTTCTACATCGGGCTTATAGCAGAAAAGCGTGCTGGGGTCGCTTGCATAGGCGGGCATTGTCAGCGGGCCCGTCACCTTTCCTTCGCCGAGCAAGGCCGTGTCGAGAACATCCTGCCGGTCAACGGCGCAGGAAATAGCTTGACGCACGGCCAGCTCCGTCATGGGCTTGCGCGAAGGGTTCAATTGCAGGACATGATAAGCAAGCGCCGGCGTGCGCACCAACTCAAGAGCGCTTTCGTTCGGCACCATCGTTGCGACCAGCGGGTCATTGAGAAGCGCAAAATCGATCTGCTTGGCGCGAAGCGCGGCGAGAATCGCCGTTTCATCTGGCAGAACACTGATGTCGATCCCGTCGACCCTTACCTTACCGCCGGCCCAACCGGGATTGGCTTTCAGTACTTCCTTGGAATTCGGTTCCCAACGTTCAAGGACAAACGGGCCGGATCCAACGGTTTTTGTACCAATATTGCCCGCCTTGATCTCGCTTTCAGGAAGGATAGCCGCATTGATGCTGGCAATGGCCGCCAATAGCGGGGCGTCTGCCTGCGAGAGTTTGAAGACAACCGTTTCGTTGTCCGGCGTCTCAATAGCGGCGATGGAACCGAAATTGGCACGCGCCACCGCACCCGTTTTTTCGTCCAGGATACGCTCGAAGGATGCCTTCACATCGGCTGGCGTAACCGGCTGACCGTTGTGGAACTTGGCATTCGGGTCGAGCTTGAATGTCAGAATCTTGCCGCCATCGGAAAACTCCCAACTTTTCGCAATGGCAGGCGCGATCTGAAGATCGGAACCGAGACGAACGAGCGGCTCGTAGATGAGTTCAAGCAGCCGGATCGATGAAAACGCCGGCTGCTTATGCGGATCAAGACCGGTGGCATCCTGTGACCAGGCCATGCGAAGCGTCGCGGCAGAAGCCGTAGACAGGCCCAGCCCGCTGAAGCTCCCAATGCTCAATGCCAATGTGGCGGCGCCCGCAATCAGGCTTTTTTTGAAAATCGCTCCCATTTTCTTCCCTCGCAAATCACTGCAATGCTGATGTCCGACCGCTTCCCCGCTTCGGCTCACGCTTTATTGGCATTTATTGCCTGTCTAAGAAATCCCCCAGCATTCTTTAATGCCTTTCTTGCCTCATCCACTGGCATTCCGGTAATCGTGATGAGGATTGCAAGCTTGACGTCATTATCCGTCAGGGCGAGAACGCGTTTTGCCTCCCCCGCCCCGCAACCGGTTGCCTGCATGACAATTCTCGAAGCACGTGCGACAAGCTTGTGGTTGGTGGCACTGACGTCCACCATGAGGTTCTCATATGTCTTTCCTATCCGGATCATGCTTGCCGTCGTCAGCATATTGAGCACCAGCTTCTGCGCCGTGCCGGATTTGAGGCGCGTTGAACCAGTCAGTATTTCAGGCCCCACAACTGGCGATATGGCAATTTCAGCCATAGCCGCAATCGTCGAGTTCGGATTGCAGGAAAGCGCCACAGTCGTAGCACCAATTGTTGCCGCGTAAGCCAGCCCTCCGATCACATAAGGAGTGCGTCCACTGACCGCGATTCCCACGACGACATCCTTTGAGGCCAGACTCACATTGCGCAGATCGGCCTCCCCCAGTGAGGGATCGTCCTCTGCGCCTTCGATTGCATGTTGCAGCGCATCGGCGCCACCTGCAATCAAGCCCACCACCATTCCTTCCGGTACGCTGAATGTCGGTGGGCATTCCGATGCATCAAGAACGCCAAGACGTCCGCTCGTTCCAGCACCCAGATAAATCAGCCGACCGCCCCTCCGAAAGGCGTCAACAATTCTGTCGACCGCCTGCGCGACGTGAGGCAGAACTTTTTCGACAGCGGCGGGTACCAGATGATCCTCGTCGTTAATGCGGCGCACGATAGCAAGACTGGCCAGCAGATCGATATCCATCGTGCGCGGATTTCGCTCTTCTGAAACCAGCTTATCCAGTTCAGATAACAACGCCTGTTCTGTCATGCTCTGCCTGCCTGTCGAGCGGCGTTCAAATGCGCCTTTATGGTTAATATGCTAGGATTGAAAATTCTTTTCGTCAATTCAAATACGGAATATTTTATTCCTTACCTTCACCGAAGTACGGTCCAATCGGATAACACCGCATCAGACATATTGCCGGATCACCATCGGCGGAAAGAGGTGAATTCTGCCGATATCGAATCTAATCGCGAGCTATCCGCTGAAGCGTTCCGGTCTCCGCGCCGCATTCCACACATACCGTTGGGCAATTACGCATAATCGTTTATGTTGGAATTCTGTATTCCAAAGCAAATCGAATTGTCTTACGACCGAGGCAATCGAGTATCGAACCTTCCGGCACCGGAATCGGGAATAGTTACATATGTCGATTCTACAAAAGATCAGCGCCAAACTGAACGAACTGACCGTTGCGGATCGAAAGATCGGTCAGTTTATCGTCGACCATCCGGAACAGGTGTTGAAACTTTCTTCCTCCGCGCTCGCGGCGGCGACCGGACGCAGTCAGTCAAGCGTGGTCAAGTTCAGCCAGAAATTCGGATTTGACGGCTATCAGGAACTCAAACTCGCCGTCAGCGAAGCCCGGGCCAAGGAATGGCAAGTTCCAGCAGGCATGGTGCACGGCTCCATCGAAACCGGGGATAGTTACATCACCGTTCTGCAGAAGCTTATCGGCAGCAAGCTGCAGTCGATGCAACGAACGGTTTCCGCCAACAGCGAGCAGGATATCGACGATGCATTGCAAGCGCTGATCAGCGCGCGACGTATCCACCTCGCCGGCGTTGGCGCATCGTCACTCGTGGCGCGCGATTTTTCCTATAAGCTGATGAAACTCGGCCGCAACGTGATGCACGATAGCGACAGTCATATCCAGATGGCCAATGTTTCGACCTTGCACGAGGGCGATGTCCTGTTTGCCCTCTCCTATTCGGGAACGAGCATCGAAACCCTCCGCATCTCGGAAGAAGCCAGGAAATGCGGAGCAACCGTAATCGCTGTTACAGGTCTCAACAGGAATCCGCTTAATGAAATTGCCGATATTCCCTTGTATACCGTTGCGGATGAAGAGCGGGTTCGCTCATCATCGATAACCGCGCGCGACGCGCAACTTATTTTGACGGACCTGCTCTTTATCTTGCTGTTTCAGCGACAATCAGATGCCAGCGATTACGTGCATAAAAGCGAAGCGGCAGTGTCTTCGCTGAAACTATGAACGACGAGATCAATCGATAATAGCTGCGGCGGCGAGGCTCGCAAAGGCAGCAACGAATGCTACGGCGACAGCACCAACTTTTGTGAAGAGATTGAATGTGTCGCCCGGCATTTCACGGTTTGACATGTTGAGATAGACGAGCGCCGCCACGACAATAACAACCGAAAAGCCAAAAGCGGAAACCCACTGCCATACCTCAGGCATGAAACCTCACAGACGCTAACTCAATTTGAAATCTGCGGTTTCTTACCCAAATTTTGTTACCACAGTGTGACCCAGTTAGTGCTTTCTGTTCCAGCGCGCAATGTACAGCGCTGTCCCTGGTCATCATCTATTTGTGAATAGTCGACCCTTCCAGCACTGCGGTGGCCCGTTTCGCAGGCTCGCTCACGGCCATAGCACCGCCAGTTAACTGCAACTGCACAAGCTTCTGGATCAAGGCTGAAGATGACTACCGAACGGCAAAAGCCGTGATATATCTGCCGGCGAGCAAACAGCCGTGCGCATAAACGACAACTCAAAGGTATACATTATGACTTCGCCATCATCACCACCGCAAATCGAACAGGAAGAGCGTCTCGAACGGCTGGCATCGTTGCAAGGCAAGTTGAGAGAACGTGGTATCGGCGGGCTTCTGCTCGGGCCGACAGCAAGTTTGCGTTATTATACCGGGCTGGTCTGGCACATCAGCGAACGTTTTCTGGGCGCCCTCGTTACGCCTTCGGAGGTAATTTACATCGTTCCCGGCTTTGAGCAGAGCCGCGTCGAAAGCCTCCCGCATCTAGCTGGAGAAATCCGCATCTGGCAGGAGGAAGAGAACCCAGCCGCGCTGATCGCATCGCTCCTCCCGGCAGGTGCTAAACTTGCGGTCGATGACGCCATCCCGCTGTTTTTCTATAATGCTCTCAGGCAAGAGATCCAGCCGGACCGGCTGCTCGACGGCGGCGAGCTGATCCGGGAACAGCGTATCCGCAAGTCGGTCAAAGAAATTGCGATCATTCAGTATGCGATGAATCTGACGCTTGAAGTCCACCGCCGTGCGCATGCAATGATCAAGCCCGGCATTGCCGCAAGCGAAGTCGTGCGTTTTATCGATGAACAGCACCGCGCACTCGGCGCAAGGGGTGGCTCGACATTCTGTATCGTCTCATTTGGGACTGCGACCTCACTGCCGCACGGCGCGGACGGCGAACAGTTTTATCAGCCGGGTGATGTTATCCTTGTGGACACAGGCTGCCGCATCGACGGCTACCATTCCGATCTCACGCGCACCTATATGCTGGATGAGCCTACAGCAGAGTTTTCGCGCATATGGGCGATCGAACGCGAAGCCCAACAAGCCGTTTTCGACGCGGCGAAGCTCGGCGCTGCTTGCTCAACCCTTGACGATGCAGCGCGCGCTGCGCTCGTGAAGCACGGATTGGGACCGGATTATGCCCTGCCCGGCCTTCCTCACCGCGCTGGTCACGGCCTTGGCCTGGAAATTCACGAAGCCCCCTATGTCGTCCGCGGGAACTCACTCCCGCTTGCGGAAGGCATGTGCTTCTCCAACGAGCCGATGATCGTGGTCCCCGACCAGTTCGGCGTCCGTCTGGAAGATCATATCCATATGACGGCAACGGGGCCAAAATGGTTCACCCAGCCAGCGAAAAGCCCAACGCAACCTTTCGCATAGGCCTGCTTGCTGTTATCGGATGGCTGGAATACCCGTCCAGCTTTCTGATCTCTTTTCGCCAATGCCGATCAGGTCGATGGCCCGCGCCGCGATCTGATCGGCCACCTCGTCGACAGATTGCGGCTTGAAATAAAAGGCTGGAACCGGCGGCATCACAATCGCACCCAATTCCGTTACCGTGCACATATTGCGCAAATGCACCAGATGCAGCGGAGTTTCTCGTGCAATCAGAACCAGCTTGCGTCGTTCCTTCATATGAACGTCGGCCGCGCGGGTTAACAGGCTGTCGCTGTGCCCCGTGGCGATCGCTGCAAGTGTACGCATGGAGCATGGCGCAATGATCATACCTGCGGTTGCAACCGATCCGCTCGCGATAAGGGCCCCTATGTCGCTGACAGAATAACTTCTATTCGCGAGCCTGTGCAGAAGCGCATAACCGTCAGGACCTAGCTCGTGACGCAAGGTCTGCTGAGCGGCGTCCGACACAACCAAATGGGTTTCGACATCACTTAAGGCGGAAAGCTGTTCCAGCAGCTTGAGCGGGATGAGAGCGCCTGATGCCCCCGAGATGCCGACAACAATCCGTTTCATCGCATGGTTTCCTTATCCAGACCCAGTTCGCCCCACATCGCATCCACACGGGCAATCACGTCATCGCTCATCTCCAGCACGGCACCCCATTCCCGCTCGGTTTCAGCCCCGATTTTGTTGGTCGCATCAAGTCCAAGTTTCCCGCCCAGACCCGAACGAGGCGACGCGAAGTCGAGATAATCCACCGGTGTGTCAGCCAACGTGACGACGTCTCGGCTCGCATCGAAACGCGTGGCGAGCGCCCACATGACATCATCCCAGTTGCGGACATTTATGTCTGGATCGACTGCGATTATGAGTTTCGTGTAGCTGAACTGCGGCAACATGGACCAAAGCCCCATCATCACCCGCCGGGCCTGGCCGGGATAGCGCTTGTCGATCGAAACCACCATTGCGCGGTAGGAACATGCTGCCGGAGGCAGCCACAAATCGACGATTTCCGAAAACTGTTTCCGCACAAGCGGCACAAACAGTTCGTTCATCACTTCGCCAAGTCTGGAGGGTTCATCTGGCGGACGACCCGTATAGGTCGAAAGGTAGACGGGATTCTTTCGCATGGTAATAGCCGTCACCTGCATCACCGGAAATTCCTCCACACTATTATAGTAACCGGTGTGATCGCCATACGGCCCCTCCGGCGCGGTAGCGGATGAGGAAACTCGTCCTTCCAGAATGATTTCGGCATTGGCGGGTACGCAGAGCGGCACGGTGCACGCACTGACCACCGAAGGCCTCCGCCCTGCAAGCAGGCCCGAAAAGGCAAGTTCGCTCATTCCTTCAGGCAGGGGCATGACGGCCGAGAGAATCGTCGCGGGATCGGCACCGATGGCCACGACAACAGGCATATCCTCGCCGCGCCTTTGCCACATGCGATGATGGCGTGCACCGCCCCGATGGGCAAGCCAGCGCATGATGAGCTTGTCGTGTCCAAGCTTCTGCATCCGATAAATCCCGACATTGATATCGGATGGATCGTCCGGCGGCTGCGTGATGACCAGCGGCCAGGTGACAAGTGGGGCGGGTTCGCCGGGCCAACACCACTGGATAGGCAGCAGATCGAGATCGACGGCTTCGCCCTCGAGCACCTCAGCCTGCACCGCCGCATGTCGGACATGACGGAGGCGCATGTTCAATGCGGCCTTTGCCAAAGGCAGCTTGCTCCATATCTCACCCGCCGAACGCGGCGGCTTTGGCGCGCGCAGTTCCGCAAGCGTCTCGGCAAGGCCGGAAATTTCTTCGACAGAACGGCCAAGCCCCAACGCGATCCGCCGCCTCGAGCCGAAAAGATTGGCTACCAGAGGAATTGAGTGCCGACGCCCTTCCGCGTTGACGGGCTGCTCGAAAAGCAGCGCCGGGCCATCATCCTCAAGCACTCGCTTATGGATTTCGGTTATCTCCTGGACGAGCGATACCGGACGCCTGATCCTGACGAGATCATTGCGACGTTCAAGCTCCCATAAGAAGCTTTGCAGGCAGTCGTAATATGGTGGAATAGATCGGGCCGTTTTCATAACCCATTTTTGAATATCGAATTCTTTCGCCGTCTTTGATCTGAATCAAACTGTCCTTGTATTGAATCGCCTAATTCTGGTTTCACCTTGTAAGGCTCACCGGAGCTGGATGATGATGAAGATACCCTCGGCTGTGGCTGCGCCAGCCCGGCTTGTTCCACCGTTTCTGATCGCCCCGTTCGTCTCGCGTATGTTCTTTCACGTGATGCGAGCCCACCCGGGGCTCTTCGAACGTCTCGGGGATTATGCGACGAAGCGTTTCCGTTTTCACCCGTCCGACATTCCGTTTGCTTTTGTGATTGAGCCGGACAAGCCACGCATCACGATCATGCGCGAAGATGAGGCGACGTCGGTCGATGCGGGCATAGAAGGACCGCTGGTTATGTTGCTTGCGCTCCTCGAGGGCAAACTTGATGGGGACGCGCTATTCTTCTCCCGGGACATTACCGTGACGGGCGACATGGAAGCCATGCTCGCACTTCGCAATGCGCTGGACGACTGCAACATAGATCTTCCATCCGATCTCGGCACCGGCGCGGGGCCATTTGCGCCGATGGTGCGCGGAATCGCAAATTTTGTGCGAAGCAAAGCCTTGGGCAAGGAAACTGACGGATGGAACTGATCTGCCCTGCAGGCACGCCGTCGGCCTTGCGCGAAGCGGTAAGTGCCGGAGCGGATGCCGTCTATTGTGGTTTTCGCGATGAAACGAATGCGCGTAACTTTCCCGGGCTGAACTTCAGCCGCGATGAGCTACGCGACGCAATCCAGTTCGCCCATTCCCGCAAAACGCAGGTTTTCGTTGCCATCAACACGTTCATGCGCGCGGGCGATGAACACATCTGGTATCGCGCCGTGGACGATGCCTCGACACTCGGCGCAGATGCCGTGATCCTCGCCGATTTTGGACTGATGGCCTATACGGCTGAAAAACATCCAACGCAGCGGCTTCACGTATCCGTACAAGCTTCCGCTTCCAACGCAGATGCAATCCAGTTTCTCGTTGATGCATTCAAGGCAAGGCGTGTCGTGCTGCCGCGCGTGCTGACGATCCCCGACATTGCAAAACTGGGCCGCAAGATCACTTGCGAAATGGAAGTCTTCGTATTTGGCGGATTATGCGTCATGGCTGAAGGGCGCTGCTCCCTGTCTTCTTACGCAACGGGCAGATCGCCCAACATGAACGGCGTTTGTTCACCGGCAAGCCATGTCCGCTACCGGCAGGATCGGCAGGAACTCGTTTCCGAACTCGGTGAATATACGATCAATCGTTTCCCGGTGGGCGAACCCACCGGCTACCCAACCCTTTGCAAGGGCCGCTTCAACATTGCAGACGAGCAAGGCTATGCCTTCGAAGACCCCGTTTCGCTCGACGTCATGAACCATATAGACGAGTTGCGGGCGGCGGGAGTCTCGGCGCTCAAGATTGAAGGTCGCCAGCGCGGCAAGGCTTATGTCAGCGAAGTCGTCTCCACGCTGCGTCAAACACTTGCGGCGTCTCCCGAGAGCCGTGCAGCCCTGCTATCGCGTCTCAGACTGCTGAGCGAGGGCCAGCAGACGACTTCAGGCGCTTACGACAAACGCTGGAGATAGACATGTCCGGAGCGAGCCTCAGCCTTGGTCCCGTTCTCTTTCTGTGGGACGGCCCTAAATGGCGCGATTTTTACTTCCGCATCGCCGACGAAGCGCCAATTACCAATGTGACTGTCGGTGAAATCGTCTGTTCCAAGCGGTTCCATTTCCTGACACCTTACATGGACGCCGTGATAGAGCGGCTGCAGCGCGCAGGAAAGCTAGTGAGCCTCGGTTCGCTGGCGCTGGTGATGCTTGAACGCGAAGCCAAGCAGGTCCGCCAAACGATCAAGGAAGCATCACTGCCTGTTGAGGCAAATGATCTGTCTGCATTGGGACTGTTGTCCGGCGTGCCGCACATGGTCGGTCCGCTGGTCAATGTTTACAATGCGGCAACCGCCAAGGTTCTTGCCACTCGCGGCGCGCAGTCGATTTGTCTTCCGCCGGAATTACCGATCAGCTCTATCCGGGAGATTGTCAAAGCTGCACCCGATATTGCTTTCGAAATATTCACGTTCGGACGAGTGCCGCTCGCCATTTCAGCCCGTTGCGCGCATGCGCGGTCCAAGGGTCACATAAAGGACAATTGTCAGTTTGTATGCGGTGAAGAACCGGACGGACTGCCCGTCAAAACGCTGGACAGCCAACCCTTCCTGGCTCTCAATGGCGTGCAGACGCTCTCTCATACCTGTCAGTCGCTGATCGAGGACCTGCCCGACCTGCTCCAAGCAGGGATCAGGCGTTTCAGACTGTCACCGCAGGATTGCGATATGGTGGAAGTGGCCCGCATTCATGACGATGTGCTGAAACAGGTAACCAGTCCGGACGAAGGAGCCGCGCGCCTGCGAAAAATCTATCCCGATGTGCCGCTCTCAAACGGTTTTCTGCACGGAAATATCGGAGCTGCATGGATCAGCCGGCAGCGTTCAGCCGCAGCACATTAGAGCGGTTCGTGTTCTAACAGCATCGCCGGAACCGCTCTAATTATTTGTTTTATCGCATTATCCAACGCATCGAAGCGGGATAAGAAATCAGTCCAGTGAACTGATTTCCCCGCGTAGACGTTTCACACTTTTGCTGGAAATGCTCTAGATCGATGTAACTCGACCTTCGGGCGACCGTGACACCTTCCTCCAAGAGACAGCTCACAGATGCACGAAAATATCAATCACGCTTCCTGAAAGTCGAAGCGTCAATTGCGAGCTTCTGCAGACGGGCATAGAGGCTTCGTCGCGGCAATTGCAACAGCTCTGCGGCGGCGCCGACGTCGCCGCTGAACCGGTCCAGCGTCGCCCGAATGACACTTTCTTCAAAACGATCCATCTGCTCCGACAGTGATGGCGGGTTGGGTTCCGCGACGGGATCGTGGCGCAGTCCCAGCACGACTTGCTTGGCATAGTTGCGCAACTCGCGAACATTCCCTGTCCATTCGTCTGAATTCAGCCTCGCTTCCATCGCCGCATCGATAGCCGGTCGCGACCGGCCAAACCGAGCTGCTGCTTCATCAAGAAAATAGGAGAAAAGCAAACCGATGTCCTTCCGCCGCTCACGCAGCGGAGGAACACGGAGCCTGACCGTTTCAAGGCGGTAGAACAAGTCGGAACGAAAGCGACCCGAGGCCACAGCTTCTTCGAGATTTCCTTTTGCAGCCGCGATGATCCTCAGATTCACGGCCCGTGGTTCCCCGGAAAGTGAGGGCAGTTCACGCTCCTCGACAACACGTAGCAGCTTACCCTGAACAGCTGGCGACATGCTGTCTATCTCATCGAGAAACAGGGTGCCACGATCCGCATCCGCTATCCTTCCACGCTGGATGCGACTGCCGAACAGGACTTCGTCCGCTATGGGATCCGGCAAAGCCGCGCAATCGATGGCAACGAAACCGCGTGCGTGGCGCGCGCTCCAGCGGTGCAGAAGGCGGGCCACCAACTCCTTGCCTGTACCGGTTTCGCCTTCGATCAACACATCGACATCGACGCTGGCAAGCTGGCGGATCGTATCGCGCAACCGCATCATCACCGGCGTTTCGCCAAGCAAGGGATAATCCTGTTCGGCATCTGCCGCCGCCCGGCGAAGGCGACGATTTTCCAGTACCAGACGGCGCATTTCCAGTGCGCGCCGCACGCTCGATATCAGATGATCGGCGGCGAACGGTTTGGCAATGAAATCGAAAGCTCCCTTTTTGAGAGATGCCACAGCCATTCCAATGTCGCCGTGCCCGGTCATTAAAATGACCGGCAGTTCCGGGTCGCGCGCCAACAATGCTTCCATCACCGCATGCCCATCAACGCGCGGCATGCGAATATCGGTCACAACGATGCCTGGATAATCAGGCGTCAGACTGCTCAAAGCCGACTGCCCGTCACCATGCGCCTCAATATCGAGACCTGCGATCTCGAATGAATCGGCCAAGGCCGTACGAAATGCCGCATCGTCATCGACCAGCATGACCCGCAATGGCTCACTTTCCGTCACGGTGCCCCTCCTTTCCTGCACGTCTCAAAGTGGCAGCAAAAGCCGCGCCGCCAAGCCGCGATGGAATGACGTGCAATGTTCCTTCCATTTCAGTCATGAGGTCTCTTGCAATACCCAGGCCCAGGCCCAGCCCATCCGCTTTTCCGGTTACAAAGGGGCTGAAGATCTCATCGGCCAGCTTCGGTTCAATCCCCTCGCCGTTATCGTCCACGACAAGGGAAATTTGATCCCCTTCCTCCCGGATGCTGAATGCAACATGAGGATTATGGCTGGTCGCCACCGCATCCAATGCATTCTGCAGCAGGTTCACCAGCACCTGCTCGGATCGTATGCGGCAGGCGAGTATCACCATGTCGGATCGCTCAGGTATATCCAGTCGGACATTGGCGTTGCGGAACCTGTCTCCCATAAGCAGCATTGTGCCATCCACCAGTTCATTCAACGGAAGTGGGCGAACGATACCGCTCCGCCGGCGGGCAAACCGACGCATCTCCTGTGTGATGGAACCTATACGAGCCGTGAGCTCCACCGACGTACTAAGGTTACTGGCAACCTTGTCGAGCTTCCCATGTGCAAGATGATGCTGCGCGTTTTCCGCAAGTGTTCGAATGGTCGCGACTGGCTGATTGATCTCATGCACCAGTCCTGCGGTGATTGATCCGAGGGAAGCAAGGCGGTTTGCCTGGGCAAGCTCCTCCCGGGCATCGCGAAAGCGCTTGTCAGCCAGTTCCCGTTCCGCCATTTCGGCACTTAATGCCGCGGTACGTTCCTCAACCGCACTCTCAAGCTCTGTACGATAAGCCGCAGCACGCGCAGCGCGGCTTACCCGCCAATAAATCGCACCGGCTATTATGACGAAAACGAGCATCGCCGCCACGGTCACCAGACGGGCAAGATCATTTGCGGCCCGCAACGCTGGTCCCGTTGGTTCTATATGGACCAGTTTCAGCGCCGTTCCCGCAATCGGCTCATCGACAGCGATTGAATATCCGCCGGAAGGCTCGATCATCATTTCTTCCGGCGCAAAGCGATAATTGCTCGGTTTCATATCCGCCGCATTGAACTGCCCGCTTTCGATGATCTGCGCGCGTTCTGTGGTTGTTATCGGCTGAAACGAACGAAGGTCTTCGAATTTATCCGTAGAGGCGAGTATGATGCCCCGGGGATCGACAACGAAGGTTTGCCCAGGATCGTTGGACCAGGTTTGAACCAGCCTGTGAAACTCGAATTTTATCACGACCACACCGACCGGGTCAGCCTGATCGCCAATGCGCTGCGCGAGGAACAGACCAAAGCGCCCGCTCAGGTCACCTATGGCATAATATTCAGCCGAGCCCGCGGCCATCGCGCCCTTGAAATAAGGGCGGAAATCGTAGTTCCGCCCTACGAAGCTCTCTGGTGTATTGGCGTTGGAGGACGCGATAACAGTACCATCACGCGCTATGACATAGATGATTGGTGAGCCAATCTGGTGTGCAACAAGTTCGAGTTTCTGATTGAGACGGGCTGTGGCATCCCGCGAGCCACCGGCGAGCACATCGCGCAGATCGCTATATTCCTTTAAAACGACAGGCAGCAGCCGGAACTTCGCAAGTTCGCTGTCAATCAGTCGGGTCTGCTGGCGCGCAATAAGTGTTGCATCCTCGCGAAGACGATCAAGCGCCCCGCGTTCCGCCCACAGCCCGGCGGAAAACCACAGGCCGAGTGACAGCAGGAAAGCGAGGGTAACCAAAGCGAGTTTTGCGATCTTTGATGGCAGCTTCATTTGTGCCGATTTATGCAAACTTGAGCAAGGAGTCACGCAGAATCTTGCACACAATTTCCTGCGAACTATGCCGAGAATTGATAAACTTCATTTTGTTTCAAAGGCTTAAAAATTTTAACTCCTCTGTCTGGCGATGTTTTCTGCGCTGCAGCATGTTAGCGCCACTTCGAAATAGGGAGTTTCGAAGGGAGGAGTTAGCCGTGAACCACTTCAACATAGCACCAGCACCGCAATTGATATCCGGCGTCGCTCTTACCGGCCGGATCACTGATATTGCCTGCTCGAAGCTGAAGCGGAGTGCGGACTGAGATTCTTCACCAACGCTACACAAGTCTTCTCCCACAATCCCAAAAGGAAGTGCAGAGACAAGTTGAAGCGATGGAAAAACACCCCGAAACCGTTTCGTCGATCCGGTTAGCAAACAAGGGGTGAAATTCAAAAATCGAGAGATTTGAAGGAGCAACCATGGTCTCAATTACAAACGAACGGAGTGAAGTGCAAAGCACCAACAGCCGCCTGAAATCCATCATCGGCGGCTCGACCGGCAACCTCGTCGAATGGTTCGACTGGTATGTCTATGCAGCATTTGCGCTCTATTTTGCACCGCACTTCTTCCCGTCCGATAACCAGACCGCCCAGCTCATGAGCGCGGCCGCAGTCTTTGCGGTCGGTTTCGTCATGCGTCCTATCGGCGCTTGGATCATGGGTATTTATGCCGATCGCAAGGGCCGCAAGGCAGGTCTGGCGCTGTCCGTGACGCTCATGTGTGCCGGCTCGCTGATTATCGCGCTGACGCCGGACTACCAGACCATCGGGCTTGCAGCTCCCGCCCTCCTCGTGCTCGCCCGTTTGATGCAGGGCCTCTCGGTCGGCGGCGAATACGGCGCAAGCGCCACCTATCTGTCGGAAATGGCAGGCAAGGATCGCCGTGGCTTCTTCTCTTCCTTCCAGTATGTCACGCTCATTTCGGGGCAGCTTCTCGCAATCCTGCTTCTGATCGTGCTTCAGTCGACGATGGAAACCCCTGCGCTCGAATCCTGGGGCTGGCGTATTCCGTTCTTCATCGGCGCACTGCTTGCCGTTGTCGTGTTCTGGCTGCGTCGCGGCCTGGCGGAAACCGAGAGCTTCAAGAATGCAAAGACCAAGGACGCACCGAAATCCGGTTTCTGGACGCTTATCAAGCACCATCCGAAGGAAACCGCCCTCGTCATGCTTCTGACCGCTGGCGGCACGCTCGCCTTCTACGCATACTCGATCTACATGCAGAAGTTTCTGGTGAACACGTCCGGGTTCAGCCGTGAAGTGGCAAGCCAGATCAACGCCGTCACATTGTTCGTCTTCATGTGCCTGCAGCCCATCGCTGGCGCTTTGTCGGACAAGATCGGCCGCAAGCCGCTGATGATCGCGTTCGGCGCAGCCGGTGTTCTTTTCACCTATCCGATCTTCACGACCCTGGAACAGACCCGCGATCCGATCACGGCCGGCCTGTTGGTCATGGGTGCGCTCATCATCGTCACCGGCTACACTTCCATCAACGCTGTGGTGAAGGCGGAGCTTTTCCCGGCGCATATTCGCGCGCTCGGCGTCGCCCTGCCCTATGCGCTGGCCAACACCCTCTTCGGTGGCACCGCCGAATACGTCGCGTTGAGCTTCAAGAATGGCGGTTGGGAACGTGGTTTTTACTGGTATGTCACCATCATGATCGGCATTTCCCTGATTGTGTACCTGCGCATGCGCGATACCAGCAAGGACAGCATGATCAAGGAAGACTGACACAGCCTCCCAAGCGAAGAGATGCCGGGCCCAGTGCCCGGCATTTTTTTATTTCTCCTGCTGTACCGTCCGAAACCGTCCCGGGCTCTGCCCCATCCATTTATGAAATGCGCGATAAAAGGCGCTCGGTTCACTGTAGCCAAGTTCGGCGGCTACCGCCGCTACACTGAGGCTGTTTTCCTGCAGAAGCCGTTCGGCAGTCACGAAGCGCAACTCGTCCTTGATCGTGCCGAAACTCTGCCCCTCTCCCCGTAGCCTGCGCCGCAAGGTCGGTACGGACATGCCAAGTCCGCTTGCCAACTCTTCCAGGGACGGCCAGTCTGCCATTGGCAAGGCGTTCAGTTGCGACCGCACCCTTGCAGAGAGATCGTTATCATGACGATAGCGGATCAGAATATTGGCAGGAGCTTCGCGCAGAAAACTTTCCAGCGCCACATCGCTCCGAATGATCGGCAGCGACAGATAGGATGATGAGAAAACCAGTCGCGTGACCGGCTGGTCAAAGAGAACCGGCGCTCCGAAAAATTTATGATAATCCTGACGGTGGACAGGCGCAGGGCAGGCAAAGTCGAGCGTCCGCAGGGGAATACGCCGTCCGATCAGCCAGCAGGCCACTCCCATCAGGATCAGCCAATAGGCCCGATAGGCAAAGGCCGGTCTCGGAGGTCCGGCATCGGTCAGAACAACATGGGCCATGCCGTCGCGGATCCGCAATTCACCCTGCGGATCATCCAATACCACATTGAGAAACTGCAAGGCCCGCCGCAAGGCACGTTCCAGCGTGCCTGCATGCAAAACCGCGTGACAAAGGAGGTTGAAACTGCCGGGGCGCATCGGCCTTGCAGCCAGCCCGAAGAATTCATCATTGATCGTTTCGGCAATCAGCCACCACAAGCGACCGTATTCGACATTGGTGACGGGCTCAGTCACTCTTTCCGACAAGCCGATTTGGGCCATCAGGGGAGCTACATCTATCCCCCGAACGCGCACGCTTTCGAGCGCATCCTCGACAAAGCCCGGCGCGATATTGTGGCGCTCCATGCTCTTCCCATATTGCAAAATCGATCACACATTAATGCATCTAATGTCATTGTTTGCAATGCATGACGCGTTAACCTTCAGGAATGGTTGGCCACGAGGAGGTGGCGGTCAGGGAGGTTATACTGGATGACTGAAACGTCCGTTTCAGCGCGGCTGGCGCGTTATGAGGATGCCGTTGCGCAATTTCGCATCGAAGATGCTATCGCAAAGCTTCACGGCAATCCGGAAACCGGCATCAATGCCTGTGTTGAATGCTGCGACCGGCATATCGGTGATAATCGCGTCGCCTTGCGTGCCATTGCGGTAAATGGCGAACTTTCTGAACTCACCTTCGAGAACCTGCGCGATATGGCCGCTCGTGCGGGCAATGTACTGAAAGATGCAGGTGTCGGCGCTGGCGATGTCGTTGCAGGTCTGTTGCCGCGCACGCCAGAACTCATCGCAACCATTCTCGGCGCGTGGCGTATCGGCGCTGTCTATCAGCCGCTTTTCACCGCCTTCGGTCCCAAAGCGATTGAACATCGTCTGAAAACCAGCGGCGCAAAACTGGTCGTCACAAACACAGCCAATCGCGCCAAGCTTGCAGAAGTCGAAAAATGCCCCAAGGTCGCTACCGTTCTCGCATCCGGTGAAAGCCTGCCCGCCGGTGACATCGATTTTCGCCGTGCGACTGCGTCCGCTTCGGTTGACTGCCATCCGGTACTTCGCACAGGCAGCGACCTGTTCATGATGATGTCGACCTCCGGTACGGCCGGCCTGCCGAAAGGCGTGCCAGTCCCGCTTTATGCGCTGCTGGCATTCGGCGCCTATATGCGCGACGCCATCGGTCTGCGTTCCGACGATATTTTCTGGAATATTGCCGATCCGGGCTGGGCATATGGACTTTATTATGCCGTGACAGGACCATTGCAGCTAGGCATCGCAACCACGCTGTACGAAGGCGGCTTCACCGCTGAAAGCACCTACGATATCATTGAGCGTCTCGGTGTTACGAGCCTTGCCGGTTCACCGACCGCCTTCCGGCTGTTGATGGCGGAAGGACCGGAAGCAGCCAAACGCGTCAAGGGTCGCTTGCGCGTAGTATCGAGCGCCGGAGAGCCACTCAACCCGGAGGTTATTCGCTGGTTCGACGCATATCTCGGCGCACCGATCTATGATCATTACGGCCAGACGGAACTGGGCATGGTGGTCAATAATCATCACGGCCTTGGACACGCGGTCCGGCACGGGTCGGCTGGTTACGCCATGCCCGGCTATCGTGTGGCCGTTCTGGATGAACAAAGCAACGAACTCGGTCCTAACCAGCCTGGTATTCTTGCCGTCGATATAGCAAAATCGCCGCTTCTCTGGTTTTCCGGCTATTACAAGCAGGAAACGCCAGCCATTGCGGGCGGTTACTATCGCACTGGCGACACCGTGGAATTCGAGCCGGATGGTTCGATCAGTTTCATCGGCCGGGCTGACGACGTTATAACATCATCCGGTTACCGCATCGGACCGTTCGATGTGGAAAGCGCCCTTCTTGAACATGCAGCGGTCAATGAAGCCGCGGTCGTGGGCGTGCCGGACCCGCAACGCACGGAAATTGTGAAGGCATTCGTTATCCTTGCGCCGGGTTTCGAAGGTACGCAGGCACTGAAAGATGAACTGGCATTGCACGTGAAGACGCGGCTCTCCGCCCACGCCTATCCACGTGAAATCGACTTTCTAAGCGAACTTCCCAAGACACCGAGTGGAAAAATACAGCGTTTCCTCCTGCGCAAGGCGGAAATCGACAAACAGCAACAGACGAAGGCCTGAGGACAAGAATATGCAGATTAAGGATCGGGTATTCCTTATTACCGGTGCAAGCTCCGGCCTCGGCGCTGCGGTTGCGAAAATGGCCGTCGATGCTGGTAGCAAGGTTATGCTTCTGGATGTGAATGCAGAAGCAGGCGAATCGCAGGCGAAGGCGCTTGGCGCGGCAGCAAAGTTCCACCGCACGGATGTCACCAGCGACGAGGATGGCAAAGCAGCTATAGCAGCCGCACTGGAAGCGTTCGGACGCGTTGATGTGCTCGTCAATTGTGCCGGTGTCGCGCCCGGCGAAAAGGTCCTCGGACGCGACGGGGCGCATCGACTGGAAAGCTTCACGCGCGCAATTTCGATCAATCTGATCGGCACGTTCAATATGCTGCGCCTTGCCGCGGAAGCCATGGCAAAGAACGACCCCGGTGAAGGCGGGGAGCGCGGCGTCATCATCAACACCGCATCGGTTGCAGCCTTTGACGGCCAGATCGGTCAGGCTGCCTATTCCGCTTCCAAGGGCGGCGTTGCTGCGATGACCTTGCCGGTCGCCCGCGAACTTGCGCGTCACGGCATTCGGGTCATGACCATCGCACCGGGAATTTTCGCCACGCCGATGATGGCCGGCATGCCGCAGGAAGTGCAGGATGCGCTTGGTGCATCCGTGCCCTTCCCGCCTCGGCTGGGGCGTCCGGAAGAATATGCGGCTCTTGCCCGCCATATCGTGGAAAACCAGATGCTCAACGGTGAAGTCATCCGCCTGGATGGTGCACTTCGCATGGCAGCAAAATAAAGCCATTCCAGGAAAAGTGGAAACCGGTTTTCCGTCCGGAATTGCGTACGGAAAAAACCAACGAGGAACGATCATGTCCAACAGCGATCCCATTGTCATTGTCGGTGCTTCCCGTACTCCCATGGGTGGCTTTCAGGGCGATTTTGCCAGCGCTCAGGCTACAGACCTCGGTGCCGCGGCCATTCGTGGCGCACTTGCAGGAGCGGGGCTTGCGCCAGAAGCGGTCGAAGACGTCTTTATGGGCTGCGTTCTGCCCGCCGGTCAGGGACAGGCTCCGGCGCGTCAGGCTTCGATCAAAGCCGGAATACCCGTTTCCACTGGCGCGACGACCATCAACAAGATGTGCGGCTCCGGCATGAAGGCGACCATGCTCGCCCATGATCTTCTCCTCGCGGGTTCCGCCAATGTGATCGTCTCAGGCGGCATGGAAAGCATGACCAATGCCCCCTATCTGCTGCCCAAGGCACGTGGCGGGTATCGTATGGGACACGGCCAGATTCTCGACCACATGTTCCTTGACGGGCTTGAAGACGCATATGACAAAGGCCGTCTCATGGGCACCTTTGCCGAAGATTGCGCGGAAGCCTATCAATTCACCCGTGAAGCTCAGGATGAATTCGCCATTGCCTCACTGACGCGTGCGCAGAATGCTATCAAGGATGGGCTTTTCGCCGCCGAAATCACGCCCGTCACCGTGAAGGCTGGGCGCAGCGAAGTTGAAGTTTCGATTGACGAGCAGCCCGGCAAGGCGAAACTGGACAAGATACCGACCCTTCGCCCGGCATTTCGCGACGGTGGCACTGTGACGGCCGCCAATTCCTCCTCGATCTCGGATGGGGCAGCTGCACTCATTCTCATGCGCGCATCGGAGGCGGAAAAGCGCGGGCTCACCCCGCGCGCCGTTCTGGTCGGCCATGCCACCCATGCCGACAAGCCGAACCTTTATCCAACTGCCCCCATCGGCGCGATAAGCAAGCTTTCGGAAAAGATCGGCTGGAACCTGAGTGATGTCGATCTTTTTGAGATCAACGAGGCCTTTGCAGTTGTCGCCATGGCTGCCATGCGCGATCTCGATCTTCCGCACGACAAGGTCAATATTCATGGTGGCGCCTGCGCCCTTGGCCATCCAATCGGCGCGTCGGGTGCCCGCATTCTTGTGACCCTGCTTTCAGCCCTCGAAACCCATGGCCTGAAGCGCGGCGTGGCTGGCATCTGTTTGGGCGGTGGCGAGGCCACCGCCGTAGGCATTGAGAGGATTGTCTGATGCTCTTGAACGATACGCAGGAGCAGATTCGCGAAGCTGCCCGGCAGTTCGCACAGGAACGGCTTGCGCCGGGTGCTGCCGCACGCGACAGGGAGCACGCCTTTCCGCGCGCAGAACTCAGCGAAATGGGAGAGCTTGGCTTTCTCGGAATGCTGGTGTCGGAAGAATGGGGCGGCTCCGATCTCGGTACGGTTGCCTATGCGCTGGCGCTGGAAGAGATCGCGGCCGGCGATGGGGCATGTTCGACCATCGTTTCGGTCCATTCATCGGTCGGCTGCGTTCCCATCCTCCGTTTCGGCACCGAAGAGCAGAAACAGCGGTTTTTGCCCAAAATGGCGTCTGGCGAATGGATTGGCGGGTTCGCATTGACCGAACCCCAAGCCGGTTCCGATGCCTCCGCGCTCAAAACCCGTGCACGCCGCGATGGTGATCATTATGTGATCGATGGTTCCAAACAGTTCATCACGTCGGGCAAGAATGGCAGCGTAGTGATCGTGTTTGCCGTTACCGATCCATCGGCTGGCAAGAAAGGCATCTCGGCTTTCATCGTGCCGACCGATACACCGGGTTATGAGGTCGTTTCAGTCGAACACAAGCTCGGCCAGCATTCGTCTGATACATGTGCGCTCGCTTTCACAAACATGCGCATTCCGGTGGAAAACCGGCTGGGTGAAGAGGGCCAGGGCTACAAGATTGCGCTTGCCAATCTGGAAGGCGGGCGCATCGGTATCGCCGCACAGTCAGTCGGGTTGGCCCGCGCCGCATTTGAAGCCGCGCGTGCTTATGCCAGGGAACGCGTTACATTCGGCAAGCCGATCATCGAGCATCAAGCGGTCGCGTTCCGGCTCGCGGATATGGCGACAAAAATTGAGGCGGCCCGGCAGATGGTGCTGCATGCAGCCGCATTGCGTGAAGCAGGCAAACCCTGTTTGACGGAAGCTTCGATGGCCAAACTTGTCGCTTCGGAAATGGCCGAACAGGTCTGCTCCGCCGCAATCCAGATTCACGGCGGTTACGGGTATCTGGCTGATTATCCGGTTGAGCGCATTTATCGTGATGTTCGCGTATGCCAGATTTACGAAGGCACGAGCGACGTACAACGTCTCGTTATTGCACGGGGATTGTGATCGTCTCCCTGCAATAATGTTTGCAAGTCACGATGAAAATCGACCAAAGAGCGCATGCGGATAAGCGTGTAATCCGCGGCACATTGTGAGGCCCGATGACTGTTCGCCCGATTGTAAGCTATCCGGATAAACGGCTGCGTGCCGTAGCCGATCCTGTCACCCTGTTCGACAGCGCTTTGCAGGAACTGGGAACCGATCTCCTCGACACGATGCGAGCAGCCCCGGGCATCGGGATCACCGCGCCGCATATCGGTATTGCAATGCGTTTGGTGGTTCTGGAACTGCCTGAAGCAGGCCCGAAATTCTATGTGAACCCGCAAATCCTCTGGGCTTCAGAAGAAAAGATCCATCATCAGGAAGGTAGCGTTTCCATGCCGGGCGTTGTCGATGAGGTCGAACGCCACGCCCGCATCAAAATCCGCTATCAGGACCTCGACGGGAACGAGCAAACCGAGGAATCGGAAGGCCTGCTCGCCGTTTGCCATCAGCATGAAATAGACCAGCTTGACGGTATTTTCTGGATACAGCGCCTCTCGCGATTGCGCCGCGACCGCCTCGTCAAACGTTATGAGAAATCGCAGCGCCAGCGATAGTTAGCGCTGCGAAATAGATCAATAGAGCAAACGCGCACGAATGGTGCCTGGAATTTCGCGAATGGCCTGCAAGACCGTTTCGCTGGCGTCGCCGACGCCGTCAGCTTCCATAACAAGATAACCCACTTCGCCATCGGTCTGCAGAAACTGACTGGCGATATTGATGTTATGTGTCGAGAAAACATTCACGAGGCTGTTGAGAATGCCGGGGCGGTTTTCATGCACGTGCATGAAACGCGTACCCGTCGGGCGCGGCGGCAACTGCACCTGCGGGAAGTTGACGGCACCCAAGGTAGAGCCGACATCGGAATATTCGACCAGTTTTCGGGTGACTTCCAAACCGATACGTTCCTGCGCTTCTTCCGTCGATCCACCGATATGCGGCGTGAGAATGACGTTTTCCAGTCCCTGAATGGGCGAAACGAATTTGTCGTTGTTGGAGGCTGGTTCAACCGGGAACACGTCGATGGCAGCACCTGCGAGGTGGCCTTCCTGCAGGACCTTCGCCAGAGCCTCCAGATCGACAACCGTACCGCGAGCATTATTGATGAGGAAAGCGCCCTTTTTCATCTTCCGCAGTTTTGCTTCGGTAATCAGCTTCGAAGTCGATTTGTTCGACGGTACGTGCAGGCTGACGACGTCCGAAATCTTCAACAACTCATCAAGGCTCGCAGCCGGTTTGACATTGCCATATTGCAGTTTGTCGGAAGTGTCGAAATAGCGGACCGTCATGCCGAGGCTCTCAGCCAGATTGCCGACCTGCGAACCGATATTGCCATAGCCTACAATACCCAGCGTCTTGCCGCGCACTTCGCGGCTGCCGGTTGCCGTCTTATCCCAACCGCCTGCATGCGCAGAGACCGAACGCGGGAAGATCCGACGCATCAGCATGATGATTTCGCCAATCACCAGTTCCGCCACCGAACGGGTGTTCGAAAATGGTGCATTGAAGACCGGAATGCCGCGCTTGCGGGCTGCTTTCAGTTCAACCTGGTTGGTCCCGACGGAGAAGCAGCCGACTGCTATCAAGCGGTTAGCCGCAGCAAAAATCTCTTCGGTCAACTGCGTGCGGGAACGAATACCGACAATATGCGCTGACGAAATCGCTTCGATCAGATCGGCCTTATCCAGCGCCTTCGGCAAATGCGTGACATTGGTGTAACCGGAGGCTTTGAAGTAATCGACGGCCGTCTGGTTAATGCCTTCCAGCAGAAGAACATTGATGCGGTCGCGAGCGAGGGAGAGACGTTCAGTCATTTTGGGGATTTCCAAGCTGTAACAGCGAATAGTCGGTTTACGACATGAATGAACGCAAAGCCGTCGTCAACAGGATGAACTGAAAGATTTTACCCCGATTGCAGATTCACGAAGAAAGTGAACGGAGCATCGCCTTTCCGGAACGCCAAAGAGGCCTATCTGATAGGACATGACAAGCGGGACAGGGACGGCATTTCCCTGTCCCTGATGGCGTCGGACTTCATCGTAACAACCGGAGGAATGCTCTCTATGAGTGAAATGATCACTCTCGACACCCATGAAGCCATTCGCGACTGGGTGGCTGCTCGCAACGGAAATCCGGCATTTGTCAGCACCTCCATAGGTCCCGATGCTGCGCCGGTCTTGCGAATTGTTTTCGAACCAGAGTTTGTCGCCGATGTCGAACGCCCGCTGGACGCGGGCGGTCTTGAAATCGTCGAATGGGAAGATTGGTTTCGCCTGTTCGACCGGCAAAAACTCGTGATGCTTGTGGCACACTCGAAGCCGGGAAAACTCGACTTTTACTACCAGATTCTTCCGGGCTGACCGCTTTCCAGACCTTTACCGAGTACATAAGGCGGACCAGTTTGAAACTGGCCCGCCGGACTGAGCATTCAGCCCTTCAGTTTCCGACCAATGACTTTTGCAACCAGCGCCAGCGAAATGGCTCCCGCGTCCGGATGACCGATACTCTTGTCGGCAAGCGGCCTTGCGCGGCCGAGTTTCGGGGCCAGAGGCGCCGTCGCTTCGGCTGCTGCCTTTGCTATATCGGCAGCTTTATTCCATGCATCCGCCAGCCGAACACCTGCTGCAAACTCATTTTCGAGCGTCTCCACAAAAGGCACGAAAGCATCCACCAATGTCTTGTCGCCGGGTTTGGCCCGGCCAAGCGTGGTGACGGCATCGAGCGCGCGCCTGCCGCCGCGAACGACTGCTCCATCATCAATGCTGCCATTGTCGGACAGTTCTGTGCTCCATGAGCGCAGCAGAAGCCCCCATAGCGCTCCGGATGTTCCTCCGGCTCGATCTGCCCAAGCGTCACCGGCTACAGCCAATACGCTTGCGGACCCGGCTCCAGCTTTCACGGCTTGATCCGCAGCCTCCCTTGCAGCCGCGGAGCCGCGTCGCATACCCTGCCCGTGATCGCCATCGCCGGCAAAGGCATCAATGCGGCCCAGCTCTTCTTCGGCTTCAACCAGTGCGTCACCGACGGTGTGCAGAATAGCTTGAATGCAGGCACCCCCTGCTCGTCCTGCCTCATCCGCCTGGGCAAAAACCGGGGCTGCATCCTCATTGGCGATGATATCGTCAGCGGGTTCGACTGCAATGGCTGCGCCGCGACGAAGAACCGGGGTATCGCAAGCTGCCGTCCAATAGCGCTCGAGTTCTTCATCGAGCCACAGGAGTGTCAGTGAGCACCCTTGCATATCGAGACTGGTAACAAATTCACCCGCTTCCGGTGCCACAATATCAAGACCGAATTTTTGCAGAAGCGACGCGATCGCCGTCCACAAGACAAACAGCTCTTCATATTTTGTCGCACCGAGGCCGTTCAGGATAACGCCAACCCTTTGCGTTCCTTCCGGACGCTCCGCCAGAAGCTTCTCCACCAACAGGCTTGCCAGACCGGAGGCAGGCAGGATCGCCTCTTCCTTGATTCCTGGTTCGCCATGAATGCCGAGACCAAGCGCCATCTGGCCTTCCGGTACGGTGAAGAGCGGATGTGGAGCGCCAGGCAATGTGCAGCCTTTGAAGGCAACGCCAAAGGAGACAGTGTTCGCGTTGGCCTGACGCGACAGCCGTTCGACCTCATCCAGGGACAGACCGGCTTCGGCAGCCGCGCCAGCAATCTTGAACACGACCAGATCGCCAGCAATGCCGCGCCGCTTTTCGTGCATATTCGCCGGAGCGCTGGCCACATCGTCCGTTACCGGCAGGATGCGTACGTCGATCCCTTCGGCACGCAGGCGCTCGGCGGCAACGCCGAAATTGAGGACATCGCCTGCATAATTACCAAAGCCCAGAAGAATACCACCGCCCTTATGCGCCTGGCGGCAGACGCGGGCTACTGCCGCTGTCGAAGGTGAGGCGAATACGTCGCCAGCAACAGCTGCATCGGCTAGACCCGGTCCCACATATCCGGCAAACGCCGGGTAATGGCCGGAGCCGCCCCCCACAACCACAGCGACCTTGCCTTGAGGTACCTTTGTCGAGCGAACAACGCCGCCCCGCACGTGGCGAACATAGCGGTTATAGATACTGGCAAACCCGGCAAGAGCGGTCGAGGCAAACTCCTCCGGCGCGTCGAAAATCGTCGTCATTGAAACAGTCCTTGGTCTGGGTCATTAGCCGCGTGGCAGGATGCGGCGCAGATAGTCACGATTTGTAGCCGAAACGGAAAGCCCGTCGCCACCATAATGTTCACATAAAAACGGGCTGGCAAATCCGTGATCCAGCGCCATTCCGATCGCGGCGCGATAATTGATGATGCCGCTTTCAAGCGGAGCCGGATGCGTGACGATTACACCCGATGCGGGATCTTCAGTGCGGGTGTAGTTCTTGACGTGCCAGAACTTTGCGTAAGGCGCCACCTTTTCCATCATCTGCTGCCAATGCTCGACCGGACGGTGCAGACGAATGAGATTGCCCAGATCGGCATTGATCCCGACATTGTCGAGACCGACTTCCTCGACAAAACGAACTGAACTGTCCGCAGTGCCAAGATAAGTATCCTCATACATTTCAAGCGAAAGCTCTATATCGAGCTCCTCCGCATGGCGTCCGAGTTCGCGAATTCGCTCCACGGCCTTTTTCCAGACAGCCGGATCGTCCGGGTTCTTCGCCCCGTCAACCGTCCAGAACCACAATGCCTGTTTCTGTGCATTCGTCAGCGGTTCAAACAATCCGAAGGAAACGCTGCCCGCGCCGATCTCTTTCGCCGTGTCGATAACTCGATGCCCATAGGCCAGATATTCATCGCCGCGCTGGGCGTCGATCACACTGCGCCGTGAAGTCGAAATTGCAGGAATGGTGAAGCCTAGCGATTTGGCAACGGTCATGAATTCAGCGAGGCGTGCAGGCGACAAATCAGCGAGCCGCAGCCAGCTGTCTGTCGGGTCAAGTTCCGTAAAACCTGCGTCCGCAACATCGGACAAGGTGCAAGCCCAATCTTCCGCCGACTGATCCTGCACCGAACTGCCATCCGGCAGCATATTGGGATACTGGATCATCGCCGCTGCAATTGGCCAGGTTTCGCGTGTCCATTTGGAAGTTGTCTGTTTCAACTTGCATTCCTGTTTTTTTGCATCATCCATCGGGATCAGGCCACATTGCCATTGCCGGAGGGAACCTGGGGCTTGCGGTTCCGCAGCCTGCCGATTGCCCAGAATAGGGCTGGGGAGACCAGCAGGAAGACGCCGAGCGTCATCAACGAGGCAACCAGGCCATTCGACCAGAATATCGAGAGCTGACCGCCGGACATCATCATCGACTGGCGGAATGCATCTTCTGCCTTGTCGCCGAGAACCATGGCGAGAACCAAAGGCGCCAGCGGATAATCGAGCTTCTTGAAGATGTAGCCCAGCACACCGAATGCGATCACCAGCCAGACATCGGTTATCGAGTTGGCAACCTGATAAGCGCCGGAGAAAATGACCGCGACAATGATCGGACCAATGATCGAGAACGGCACGCGCAGAATAGATGCGTAGAGCGGCACGGTCGCAATCACCAGAATGACGGCGACAATGTTGCCGAGATACATGGAGGCAATCAGACCCCAGACGAAATCCGGACGATCCGTGAACAATGTCGGACCCGGAGTGAGCCCCCAGATCATCAGCCCACCCATCATCACGGCAGCGGTTGCCGACCCCGGCACGCCCAGTGCCAGCATGGGGAGAAGGGCGGATGTGCCAGCAGAATGGTCGGCGGTTTCCGGCGCGACGATCCCGCGAGGATCGCCTTTGCCGAACTTCGATTTGTCCCGTGCAGAACGGCGAGCCACCCCGTAGCTCATGAAGGATGCAGCGGTTGGTCCTGCGGGGGTTATACCCATCCAGATGCCGATCAGCGTGGAACGAGCGAGCGTAAACCAATAGCGCGGCATTTCGAGAAGAGTGCGCCCGATCTCGCCAAGACGCACCCGCGCCTTGATACCGTCGAAACGAAGCCCCTCCTCCGTCGTCAGCAACAATTCACCAATCCCGAACAGGCCCATCACCGCGATTAAGAAGGAGATACCCTTGATAAGTTCCGGTATGTCGAATGTCAGACGCAGATTGCCGGAGATCGTGTCCATACCTACGGAAGCAAAGGCGAAGCCAATCATCATGGAAACGAGCGTCTTGAACGGCGATTGCGCGCCCATGGATATGAAACTGGCGAAAGCCAGAAAATAAACAGCGAAATATTCCGGGGATGAAAACCGCAGGGCGAAATTGGCGACCCAACTTGAGAGCAGTGTAATCATCACCACGCCAGCCAGTGCGCCGATCCCAGCCGAGACGAATGCCAGCGTCAGCGCGCGGCTCGCATGTCCGGCCTTCGCCATCGGATAGCCGTCGAAAGTGGTGGCTACGGACGAAGGTTCCCCCGGAATGTTGAACAGAATGGACGTTGTCGACCCACCGAACAATGCCCCCCAATACATGCACGAGAGCAGAATAATCGCGGAGATCGGGTCCATCGTGAATGTCAGCGGCAAAAGCAGGGAAACGCCATTGGGCGCGCCCAATCCCGGCAGGACACCGACCAGAATTCCAAGCGTCACCCCCAGCATCATCAGCAGAACATGATTGAAACTGAGTATGTGGGCGAAGCCATCCATCAGGAGACTGAAGTTTTCCATGTCTTTCCTCCAAAGACATCGGACTTTCCGGTATCAATAAATCCCGAAGAAAGCCTCGACCGGACCTTTAAGGAGTGGAACCTTGAATCCGATTTCAAAAATGACGAAAAAGAAGAGGGAAACGGCAATACCGGCTGGCAATGAAGCCCACCACCTGTAGCGCCCCTGAAACATCATCGCTCCAGCGATGTAGAGGGCGGTGCCGATATAAAGGCCGAGAACCGTCGATATGGCAGCGAAGGCAACCAGCGGCACAGCGAAACCGAGAACCGGTTTCAGCCGGGAGAGCTCAACGAAGACTTCTCCGCTACCGCGATGTTTTACAAATGCCACAACGAGGTTAACCGCGCTTCCGAACAGGATAAGCAGGCCGATATAGAACGGAAAGTAACCCGCATCCGGCCCCATTTCCGTCCAGCCTGTGCCAGCCTGCTGCGCCCCGTAACAAACTGCGGCCCCCAGCGCGCCCGTGAGGAGAGCCACGCCCGCCTCAACGGAGAAGCGGGAAAATCCGCCGTCGCCATTTTCACTCATGTGATGAGCTCCTTCGATGGAAGATGCAGGCGCCAGCGGCACCTGCACAAATGCCCAAAACGTCAGTTGGCCAGCCAGCCTTCGCGCTTGAGCACCGCCGTTACCGCCGTTTCATCATTCTTGATAAAGGAGGAAAGGTCGTTTCCGCTCATATAGGCGGCAGATTGCGAACTATCCGCAAGGTACTTCGCCCATTCAGGTGTTTCGGAAACCTTTTTGAGTACCCCTGCATAGTAGTCGACGACTTCCTGATCGACACCGGCTGGCAGCCACACTGTGCGCGGCATCGAGTAATTTTCGATTGCGATCCCCGCTTCCATGCAGGTCGGAATGTCGCTCCATCCCATATCGCCAGCCACCTTTCCCTCCCCCTTGAGCTTTTCGCTCTTGAAGACACAAAGGGGCTTTACCATTCCGGCCTGCCATTGACCGAGATTTTCGCTCGGATTGTTGACATTGGCGGCGATGTGCTCCCCTGCGAGCTGGACGGCCGCTTCACCACCGCTTTTGAACGGAATGTAGCCGAGTTTCGAACCGGTGGCATCGTTGATCATGGATGTAAGAATCTGGTCAACGTCTTTGGACTGGCTTCCACCAACCTTCATACCCGCATCATCCTTCGCCTTGGCGATAAACTCTGCGGCGGTCTTGAAATCGGATTTTCCGCTGACCCAAAGGATGAACTCGTCTGCGGCAAGGGCTGAAACGGGTATCAAATCGTCCGATTTGTAAGGAACCTTGGCGCGCACCGGCAAAAGATAGGCGTTGTTGGTGCCGAAAGCGAGCTTATACGGATCACCCTTGTAACCAGCAGTATAGACAAAGCCTTCGGCTCCGCCCGCACTCCCCTTGTTCGTGACGACGATTGGCGCGCTCATCAGCTCATACTTGCCGATGATCGACTGAATTGTGCGCGCGAAAATATCAGTTCCCCCGCCCGGTCCGGCGGTTACGACAAATTCCACAGGACGCGTCGGCTCGAATGCGTGCACAGACGAGGCAACTACCGCCGCCCCTGCGGCGAGGCATGCAATGCGCAAAGACTTCTTCATGGTCTATCCTCCCAGTTAAACGGCATGGGCCTCCCCCCAGGCCGATTGCATCAAAATGTCAGCAATCACGCAGCGCTTGGAGCGCTTTGGCTCTTTTCGCCATCCGTGCGGCAAGCAGGATCGCTTCGCGCGTAGCTCCCACATCCGCAATCCCTTTCCCGGCAATATCATAGGCTGTGCCGTGGGCAGGCGTGCAAAGCGGAAATGGCAGTCCGCCCATCATCGTCACGCCCTTGTCGAAGCCCATCAGCTTCATCGCAATCTGCCCCTGGTCGTGATACATTGTCAGCACCGCCTGGAAGCCATCCTTGAGGGCACGCAGGAACACCGTGTCCGCCGGAAAGGGCCCATCCACATCGAACCCCTTGGCCTTGGCAGCCTTTACCGCCGGCTCAATGATGTCGATTTCTTCCATCCCAAAGCTGCCTCCGTCACCGGCATGCGGATTGAGCCCGGCTACTGCAATCCTCGGGTTGTCATATCCCGCCTTTTTCAGGCAGGCCCAAGCCAGTTCGAGCTCAGCCAAAATTCCTTCGACAGTCAGCGTCGAGGCTACGTCCTTGAGCGGAATATGCGACGTTACGCGCGCATTCCAAACCTTCTCCAGAACGTTGAATTCACGCACCTTGCCCGCGAAGTTCAGCACATCGGCAACAAAGCGAATTTCGTCGTCGTAGCCTGGATATGCAAACCGCATGGCCTGCTTGTTGAAAGGCGTGAAGCAAACGGCCTGCGCGTGACCTGCCCCGGCAAACTTCAAGGCGGTGCGGAAGTTGTGGGTCGCGAAAGTTCCTCCAACCAATGTGGCCTCGCCACGCACGACATCCTTCGGATCGAGATTCTCCAAGTCCACGAAGACATGCTTGCCCACCGGCATGCCAGGCGCATTTTCGATATTGGCATCCTGCAGATCAAGTTCGACACCTGCGACGCGCGCGCCTTCATCCAGAATACGACGATCCCCGAAAACGACGAGATGCGCTTCTTTCTTGACATCCGGCAGGGCCAGAAGACGTGCCGTCAGCTCGGGGCTGACACCGGCTGGATCCCCCATTGCAAGCGCAATCACGCTCGGTTCAGCGCCAGTGGCAGTCATTAGCATCCTCCTCGTCTGCATTCTGTATGCAGCATGCATAAGTCACTCTTAGTGGGGACGCAAGCATTTTGTATTCTGTATGCAGCATTTTATATTGACGATTGAGAGCGGGCCAGCCATCTTCGCGTCAGATGGTGAGATGGGATTCGAGCTCACTCTTTGAGAAAAAGGTCGATGGACGAAATTCAGAAAACCGAGCAGTCCGATAACGGCTCACAGGCGTTCCGCCGCACTGCTTTGCACGATATGCTCGTCAACCATCTGCGCGATATGATCATCGAAGGGCAGCTGGAACCGGGCACCCGCCTGCACGAAGGTCAGCTTGGCGAACAGCTGGGGGTATCGCGGACGCCACTGCGTGAGGCGATCAAGTATCTGGCCAGCGAAGGTCTGGTGGAACTTGTTCCAAGCCGCGGCGCCGTTGTGAAACGGTTCAGTGCGACCGATGTAAAGGACATGCTTACAGTCCTGCGCGCCTTGGAAGAGCTTGCTGGAAAACTTGCCTGCGAACTGGCGACCGACCGGGAAATCGGAGAAGTTCGAGCACTGCATGATGAAATGATCGAGCGTTACAAGCACTCTGACCGCCTGCAATATTACAAGCTCAACCAGCAGATACATCTGGCCATTGTCCGTCTCGCCAAAAATCCAACGCTCGCGGATATTCACCAGATGCTGCAGACGCGGTTGAAGCGCATCCGCTTTGTGGGGCATGAGGGCGCGGAGAAATGGGCCGCAGCCGTCTCCGAGCATGAAGAAATGATCACGGCTCTCGAAGCCCGCGATGCAGAACGGCTCTCCGAGGTTCTGGGGCGCCATTTGGCGAAAGCCTGGGAGCGCGTCCGCGATACGATGTAGAATGAACAGGCGGCCCGCTATCATCCAGATCACTGTTTGATCGAAAACATCAGATGAAGTCTACCTCAATCCAATCAGTTCGCGTTATAGATGAGGTTGGAAACTTTTGCTTATCTGATGCATCGGTGCAGACTATGGAACTGAAATGGCTTGAAGATTTCGTCAGTCTTGCAGAGCACAGGAGCTATTCCCGCGCGGCAGGTGACCGCAATATTACACAGTCCGCCCTCAGCAAACGCATCAAGCAACTGGAGGACTGGATTGGTCTACCCCTAATCGATCGTTCTTCGAATCCTATTGGCTTGACGAAGGCGGGAGAATGTTTTCTTCCGCGAGCACACGATGCTCTTGAAATGCTGCTTACCGCCCGTAAGACCGTCAGCGATGGTTACAGCGCATCGTGGGAAATCATCTCTTTTGCTACACTCAATACGCTGTCACTCACGTTCTTTCCGCACTGGATGGCGCAGATTGAAGCCGCCGGCGTGTCATTCCGCGCTCGTTTTGCCGATCCGCATTCATCATTCGTCGGAAATATTTCCACGCTTGTCAGCGGACATTGCGACTTCTTTCTGACTTATGCGCATCCGGCAGTTCCGCAGATGGATGATCTCAGTGGTTATCCGTTTCTGGCGCTTGGCACCGAAAGGGTCATCCCCGTCTCCGCTCCTGCCCCGAATGGACAAGCCCTTCATAGCCTTAAGGAAAAGTCGTTGCCGATCGACTTTCTCAGCTATCGTGGCAACTCGTTCTTTTCTCTCGCATTGCCCTGGCTGTTTGAGAAACATGGGTTCGAATTGAACACGGTTTATGAAAACGGAATGTCTGTTGCGCTCAAGGCAATGGCGGTTTCCGGACATGGTGTTGCATGGATACCGGAAAGCCTTGTCGATGATGAACTCAAGCGTGGCGTGCTGGTCCGCGCCGGTGAAACCGACACCGATCTGTTGATTGATATCCGCGTTTACCGAACACCCCAATTCAGGAACAAGCAGGCCGAACTCCTCTGGCGCCGTGCCTCGCAACTGGTTGCCCAGAAAAATGGCCACGACGCCGGAAGTCCTGCGTCCGGTTAAAACATCAGAGCCAGGGGAAAAGCGCTGCAATAGTTTTCAGGTTCTCTTTGTCGTCCAGATCGCCCAGATCCCTATAGATCCGATCGGCGGCAGGAATTGTCGCGCAACAATCGAGGAATTTTCGCGCACGGTCATCGACGCTGAACGGTTGCTGCAGGGTACCAACGGCGAAGCTGCGAGCCCCTTGCAATACACAACCGTTTTTCAGTGTAACAGTTACGACGTGCGGCAGTTTTTCCGCGGATGCCCGTTCTTCTTCTCCTGAATAGCTGCGCATGGTAATAGCATTGATCAGTGGATCATGTCGGAAAGTATCCACGGCCTCTGGGGTGAAATCTGCGAGAGTCAGGTATCCCTGCCGCAGAGCGCGTGCGACGCAATATTGCATGGAGAAGCGTGCCTGCATCTGGTCGACCGGCTGCGTGTAGGCAAGGTTGCGATAGTTCGCGATCCCAACCAATGTATTCACAGCCCAGATATCCTCGGCATCAAATTCGTGCTCTCCCTTAAGATCAAGCAATGCATCAACGGTCATATGGGTGGACCCACAGCAAGGATGCCGTTTCGGCATGACACCGACCGTTTCAATGACATGCGGCTTATCGGAGAGGATGGCTTCGATATTCCAGCCGAGACGTGGATCCCCTGCAAATAGCTCACGAATGCCCTGCTCACCTTCCAAAATATCGTGCCGTGCCTGCATTCCGGCTTTTGCGAGCAACGCGGCCTCAACCGCATTACGCGCGGCCATACCCGCATGAAACGGCTTGATCAGCGTACCAAACTGGCCCTTGGTACCGGATGCAAAACTGGCAGCGATGGTTATCGCCTGTGCCGTCGCCGTAACATCGAGACCAAGCATATGGGCAGTCGCGACAGCCGTCCCGATGCTCCCCACAGTGGATGTCCCATGCCAGCCAGCTGTGTAATGTGCCTGTCCCAAGCCCTCGCCCACCAGCGCCTGTGCCTGCAGCCCGGCCAGATAGGCGTCAATCAAGCGACGCCCCGTTGTTTTATCCAAATCGGCCAGCGCCACGATGGCGGGGACGATCACTGCCGAAGCATGGCTCATGCCGGGCAGGAAATTATCATCAAAATCCAGTGCATGCGCTGCCGTACCGTTGACCAGTGCAGCAAACATCGGGCTGCCTGTCCCTCCCGTAACCGACAAGGCAGTTCCACCGGCGCTGAACTCTGCAAAGGCTTTAGCAACGCTTTTGGTGCTGTCGTCGCCGCGACCGGCCACCATGCAGGCCAACGTATCCAATATGGCGTCGCATGCCAGTTTTCGTGCATCGATGCTTATAATCGGCTTTGCACAAGCTAAAGCTATCGCGAGCGCGACCGTCATCTCCTCCCGCTGCATGACGTTACCCCTGAAAAGCATCAAGAATGAGTTTCAGGAGACGCCCGAACTTGTGCCGGTTCAGCTGACGCCCAGCAACATTGGTATCCACGCGATGCACAATCACCATGTCGAGCGCGGGCAATACGATACAGAAGTGACCGCCCGCACCGAAGCCTGCATAGCTGCCTTTCGGTGTAACCACGCCGGGGAAGAAGACACCGTCACGCTCCAGCCACCACATATAGCCATAGGCCCCGCGGGCACCGGCATGAGAATAAGGCATCACACACTCCTGCGCCCAGCCTTCAGGTAGAATGAATGCACCATTCCAGCGACCATTGCGCAGATAAAGCTGACCGAAGCGAGCCAGATCACGTGTGGACAGACGGAACGGGTAAGCGGCATGCTGGCTTTCCGTAAATCGATCATGCCAACCATCCGGTTTTTCGCCGTCCAACCTGAAATCCTCAAGCCCGAGTGGTTTAGCGATACGTTCATCGAAAGCCTGATGCACGGTCTTGCCCGTCAGCTGTTCGAAAATAGTTCCAAGCGCATTGAAATCCCAGTTGTTATAACACCAGAAAGTTCCTGGCGCATGGGAGTGGCGCTTTTCCTTGATCATCCGCATCCAGGGCGTCTCGTAGCCCGCAGGATGATAGATGCCCGAACGCGCGGTCAGGAGATCATAAACCGTTGCCTGCTTCTCGACTTCGCTCAAGCCTTCATTGTCGTCAATGCCCAGCTGCTCCAGCGTTATGCTAAGATCGATGGTTCCATCGGCCACATCCTGCCCCATCAGTGCGGCAAGGATACTCTTGCGAATGGAGTGGCAGAGGTATTTGTGTGTGATGTCGCCATAGGTGTGGACGATCTTGTTACCTTGAACGACCATCAACGCGTCAGTTTCCTGTTGATCCGCGCAAGCATCAACAGCACGAAGTCCAGCCTCCGACCAACCGGCTGCAGCAGGATTCTGCAAGCGTTCCCATTCCGGTCCAGGATTGGCTACCGAATGATAGTTCATATTCGTACTTCCCTAGCTTAATTATGTGCGACAGCTTCCACGCTAGCCTGCAGAAATTCCTGCGTGTATTTGGCCTTGGCGCGTGAATGACGAAGATCGTCCGCCGTCAATTCTTCCAAAATGATACCCTTATGCATGACCCCGACGCGCTGGCAGATATGCGCCACCACCGCGAGATCGTGCGAAACCATCAGGTAGGTGAGATTGCGTTCCCGGCGCAGCACTTTGAGCAGATTGAGGATTTCCGCCTGCACCGAAACATCGAGCGCAGATGTCGGTTCATCGAGAAGCAGTACATCCGGCTCGATGATAAGCGCACGCGCTATCGCGACGCGCTGGCGTTGACCGCCAGACAGTTCATGCGGATAGCGATAGAGAAAGCTTGGACCGAGACCGACCGCTTGCAATACATCACGAATGCGCTCGTCCCTGCGATCCATGCCGTGAATAGCAAGCGATTCCGCCAGCACCTTGTGTACCTGCTTGCGCGGGTGCAGTGAGGCATAGGGGTCTTGGAAGACCATCTGAACACGACGGAAAAACGCTTTATCGCGCTCGCCGCCCATTCTTTGTCCGTCAAAGAAAAAGTCTCCTTGATAGTGCGGAATGAGACCTGCGAGAGCGCGCAGGATTGTGGACTTGCCACAACCAGATTCGCCGATCAGCCCATAGGCTTCGCCGCGCTCGATATGAAATTGCGCCTTCCTGACAACTGTGGCGCGCTTGCGTCCTTTGCCAAAACTGATGGAAAGGTTCGAAACATTCACGAATGGAGAGTTGGCTGCATGTGTCATGAAACTCCTCCAACCAACGTCGGCTCGGTGAGCCAGCTCTTCTCCCGTTCCGGCACCTTCAGCATATCGACCGGCTGGTCCAGCCGAGGAAGGCTCGCCAGCAGCGCCTGTGTATAGGGGTGACGCGCCTTGTGCAGTTCCTTGGCTGGCAGATATTCCATGATGCGCCCCGCATACATGACCAATACCCGGTCACAGAAATCCGCCACCAGATTGAGATCATGGCTGATAAACATCAGCCCGGTACCTGAACGGCTTACCAGTTCATCGAGAACTGTCAAAACCTGGCGCCGCACCGTCACGTCGAGCGCTGAAGTCGGCTCGTCCGCAATGATCATGTCCGGTTCGGGGATCAACATCATCGCGATCATCACACGCTGCCCCATACCGCCGGAGATCTCGTGCGGGAACAGACGCATGACACGTTCAGGATCGCGAATGTGCACGGCCTCCAGCATGGCAATCGTCTTTTGTCGCGCCTCTGTCGATTTCACTCGATGATGGAGCCGATAAGCTTCCATAATCTGATCACCGATACGGATCAGCGGATTGAGTGAATATTTTGGGTCCTGGAGGATCATTGAAATGCGGTTGCCACGCACGCTGCGCATCTGGCGTTCGCTGGCCGACAGCAGGTCAATCTCGCCGAAACGCAGGCTCTTGGCGCGGATTTGTGCCACCTTTGGCGTCAGTTTGAGAATCGAGCGCCCGGTCATCGATTTGCCGGAGCCGGATTCGCCCACAATGCCCACCTTTTCGCGACCAATGGAAAAACTGATGCCACGAACGACATCGATGTTGCGGTCAGCACCCGGAAAAGACACCCAAAGATCGTCAACTTCAAGCAACGGTTCTGTCATGGATCTTATCCGTTTCTGGGGTCTAGCACATCGCGCAAACCATCACCGAAAAGGTTGAAGGCGAGGCTGGCGAGCAGGATTGCGGTGCCGGGAACGGCGGCAAGCCACCACGAGGTCATCATGAATTCCCGCCCACTGGAGAGCATCGCGCCCCATTCAGGGCTTGGCGGCTGCGCACCAAGGCCGAGAAAGCCAAGACCAGCGGCTGTGAGAATGATCGAAGACATGTTGAGTGTGATGCGGATCACCACCGAGGGAATGCACATTGGTACGACATGCTTAGCGATCACCCGCATGGTAGAAGCCCCCTGCAGACGTATCGCGGCGACGTAATCGGACGAGCGAATGGTCAGTGTTTCGGCACGGGCAAGGCGCGCTATGGGTGGCCAGGCGGCGAGCGAGATAGCGATAACCGCATTTTCAATGCCCGGCCCAAGTGCCGCAGCGAAGGCTAGCGCCAGTACCAGACTGGGAAAGGCAAGGAAGATGTCGACTATGCGCATCAGTGCCGTATCGACCCAGCCGCCCATATAGCCGGCGGTGGTGCCGACGACGAGACCTATGGGTGCCGCAATGCTGGCAGTCAGCGTCACGATGTAAAGCGTGATGCGCGAACCATAGACGAGCCGGCTGAAAATATCGCGACCCAGTTCGTCCGTGCCAAAGAAGTGCTCCCAGGACGGTGGTTGAAGGCGGTTCGCGAGATTGTTGGCTCCGATATCGTGCGTGGCGATCAAAGATGCAAAAATGGCGATCAACACCAAAAGCACGATTACTGCTAGGCCGAAGACGGCGGATGTGTTGGCCAACAGCTTGAACCAGGAACGGCGCAACTGCTGAATATTGGCCTGAAAGGCAGAAGTCGGTACGGAGGCGGTCAGCCAGGCCCGCAGGGAACCGGAAGTTGGCGATGTGCTGTTGTGCGTGTCCATCGGCAATTTCCTACCGTGTGCGGGGATCGAAAACGCGATACAGGAGATCGCTGATCAGGTTGATACCGACGAACAGAATGCCGACAATAAGAGTACAGCCGACAACCGCGTTCATGTCGCCTGCCAGAAGCGCATTGGTGAGGTAACGCCCGAAGCCTGGCCATGCGAACACGGTCTCGGTCAGCACCGCCCCTTCCAGCAGGAAGGCATAAGACAGCGCCACGACTGTAACGACCTGAACCGCGACATTGCGAAATGCGTGGCCCCAGACCGTGCGCGCCCAGGACAATCCCTTGACGCGCGCAGTGATGATATATTCCTGATTGAGCTGCTCGATCATGAAGCCGCGCGTCATGCGGCTGATGTAAGCCATTGAGCCAAACGCGAGTATCAGGGCTGGCATGATGATATGGCTTACGGCGTTCCAAAATGCATCCCACTGCCCCTGCATTGCACTATCCACAAGCAGGAAACCGGTCGTCGGCTCGACGGAGTATTCGTAGATGAAATCTATCCGTCCCGGACCACCGATCCAACCTAGCGTGGCGTAGAAGATCAGCAGCGCCATCAAGCCGAGCCAGAAGTTTGGCGTTGAATAGCCGAGCAGACTGACCATGCGAACGGCATGGTCAAGCGGCGAATTGCGATACATGGCTGAGAAGACACCAAGCGGAATGCCAAGCGCGGTACCAATGACGATTGCCACAGTCGCCAGTTCGATGGTGGCGGGGAAGACGCGCGCAATATCTTCCAGTACCGCGCGGCCGGAAGTCAACGCATTGCCGAAATCGAACATCAGCGCATTCTTGAGGTATAGGCCGTATTGCACGATCAACGGCTGATCAAGACCCAGCTTACGATACATCGTGTCATAGGCTTCCTGAGAAACATTGTCCCCCAGCATGGCGATGACCGGATCGAGTGGCAAAAGGCGGCTGATGAAAAAGGTCAGCGTGATCAGTCCCAGAAGCGTAATCACCACTGAAACAATCAGGCGCGCTGTGGCGGCGAGGTACTGAAGCACCGGACCGGCTTCCCTGTCGCGGTCGGCCTCCTCGACGTCTTCCATGATTTCGTGCGTCGTCATCTGAAAATTCCCGAAAGAGAGAAACGGGACACCAGGCCGGGATCACATTGAGAACCACAAGCGGCCATACGGACATCCATCAAATCGAAGTAGACGCCCGGCGACTGCCAGGAAGTCGCCGGTAACGCCATTCGCCTTACTTTGCGGCCAGATCGTAATAGACCCGGAAGCCGTTCCAGCTCCAATTCTTCATGGCCTTGTTGACGCCCGCAACATTGTAGATTTGGAAAATGAAGGCATGGGGCCCTTTCTCCATCATCTCTCTCTGAAGATCGATATACATCTGCTTGCGCTTGGCCTCGTCCTTCTCGAACAAGGCTGCGTCGACCTTCTTGTTGACGGCCTCGTTGAAATAGCTCGCACGCCAACTCGGATACATGGTCTGCTTGGCTTCAGCCCGGTTGTCGGGATTGAATATCTGGCGCGAAGCATTGCCATGCGCATCCGGCACGGTAGTCTGCCAGCCCATCAGCGAGGTTTGGAACTCGCGGCCCCGGATACGGCTGAACAATTGCGCATTGGCCATGCGCTCAATCTTGATTTTCACACCCACCTTAGCGGCTGCGTCCTGAATGCTCTGAGCAATCGGAGCTGCATAAGGCGCGGTACTGATAAACATCGTCGTCTCGAAGCCCCTCTCGTAACCGGCTTCCTTCAGCAGTTCGCGGGCCTTTTCAACGTCAAGTTTGAAGGGCTGTCCTTCCTTCTCATCCAGCGCGCCGAAAGCACCGAGCTGCACGAAGCTCGCACGCGGCACGCCAACATTGTTGATTACCGTCTTGCCGAGACCTTCGTAGTCAATGAGATAGCGCATAGCGAGGCGCACCTTCTCGTTGGCAAAGATCGGATCGGCATTGTTGAAGTTCCAGTAGAATAGCGAGGGCTTCAACGAGCGTGAGGCGGTCACCTTGTCCTGGGTTTCGAGATCGCGCAGGTCCTCTGGCGTCAGATCACGAGCAATGTCGATGTCACCTTTTTCAAGCAGCAGCCGTTGAGTTCCCGCTTCCGAAACATGGCGGATCAATACCTGCTTGAGCTTCGGTACTTCTCCCCAGTAATTATCGGTCGCCTGAAGTATTACCACTTCCGCGGGGTTCCATCGCATCAGCTTGTAGGGGCCGACGCATTCCGATCGAGTGGCCAGGTATTTGTTGCCCATGTCATTATCGACCTGGTTTTCCATCAACACCTTCTGATTAAGAAGGCTGGCTACCCGGTTGGCTGCAATCGCTGCCAGGATGAGGTTGACCGGATAGGGCTTGTCGAGCTTGAAAACCACCGTATTGTCGTCCGGTGCCGAGATGGTCTGGTCCACATTCTCCTTGGTGAAACCGTATTCCGTCAGCGTCGCGGCATTACCGAAACCGAGCTTGACCGCGCGCTGGAGCGACCATGCCATATCCCCTGCCGTCGCCTTGTCGCCATTGTCGAACTTCAGATCATCGCGCATGTGGAACGTGATCTGCAGGCCGTCCTGTGAGACATCCCAGCTTTTGGCGAGTTGTGGCACGATCTTGGTTTCGTCAGCCGGATCAAAATCCACCATCGGGTCACAGATATTCTGGATGATCTCGTTGGTAGCGGCCTCGCCGATCTGCGCGGGATCAAAAGTGCTGATAGCGTCGATGTTCCATGCCATGACAAGCGCATTCGGCGGTGAGGCGGCTTCAGCCGCGAACGGCGCAGCGCCCATACCGGCGGCAAGCGCAAGTGCTGTCGTGCAACGCAGGATGGATGTCGTCTGTCTTTGCATTGTTGTCCCCTTTTTATGGTTGGGCATTTTCAAATGTGCTGCGCGCGGACGCGCAGCACCAAGTGCAATCATTCAGCCGTTTAATCTGCCGGACGCGGCTGAAGTGGTGGATTGACTTCAGGTGGGATCGGGCAAGTGTAGGGTGTCTTTGCCGTGCGGGCCTTGTGATCAGCTTTGGCGTCGCTCAGGATTTTCTCGTTCTGAAGAACATCTAGCGCCGTGCCCGCCATCACCTTGGCGGCATAGACCATGCCCTTATGCGCGGCCGGCATTTTGCCTTGAGCGGTGATCTGCCACGAATGACCGGGCGAACCGATCGCATGCGTTGCCACGCGCGCCTGAACGGTTGGCACGACCCAGCTCACATCACCCAGATCAGTGGAACCGATCATCGGCACACCTTTCTGCTCGCGCGGCAAGACGTAGTCGCAAAGCGGTTCATTCTCCGCCAGCGGTTGGCCAACGCGTAGATAATCAGTTTCTATGTCTTCCTTCGACAAGGTTGCCTGAATCTTGGCGGCAAACGCACGGTCCGCATCATCGAACGGCACACCACCCAGGCGCTCCATGTTCGAATGCATCGCGATTTCGAGCGGCGTGTTGCCCAGGAGGTTCGAGACAGCGCTCATGATGGAAATGTCGACGGTCGTCTCCGTCATCATCGCAGCGCCTTGGGCAACCTTCTTCACCCGTTCATTGAGGGCGAACATGCCCGGCAGGTCGGTAGCACGAATGGCATAGCGCACCTTGGCCTTGGCCTGCACGACATTTGGCGCGATACCGCCCGCATTGAGATAGGCATAGTGAAGACGGCAATCAGAAGGGATGTGTTCTCGCAGATAATTGCAGCCGACACTCATCAACTCCACCGCATCCAGAGCCGAACGCCCCAGATGCGGTGCCGCGGCGGCATGGGAGGCTCGTCCGGTGAATTCGAAATCCATGCGCGTATTGGCGAGCGACTGTGCGTCATCCACCTGTGTGAACGAAGCCGGATGCCAGCAGATGGCAATGTCGACATCGTCGAAAGCGCCGGCGCGCGCCATGAACGACTTGGCCGCGCCGCCTTCTTCTGCTGGGCAACCGTAATAGCGTACACGGCCTTTCTTGCCGGTCTGTTCCAACCAGTCCTTGACCGCCGTCGCGGCCAAAATGGCAGCGGACCCCAGAAGATTGTGGCCGCAGCCGTGGCCATGTCCCGTGCCAGGGATCGGGCGGGGTTCCGCAATACCGGCTTCCTGGCTGAGGCCAGGAAGAGCATCGTATTCCCCCAAGATTGCGATGACTGGCCCGCCCTCGCCGGCCTCGCCCATCACGGCGGTGGGAATGCCAGCCACGTTCTCGGTGATACGGAACCCCTGTTCCTTCAGCATTTCAGTATGCTCGGCACAGGACCTATATTCGGTATAAGCGATCTCCGGCATGCCCCAGACTCGATCACTCAAGGCTTCAAAATCAGCCTTCTTCGCGTCCACAAGATCCCAGATCTCTTCACCATTCTTCACGGCGTATTCTCCCCACATTACTTCTAAAGATTCTCGTCGATGAAACGGGCAAGCGCGCCAAAAACACGACGGCGATTTTCAATGCGTGCAAAGCCATGGCCTTCATGCGGAACGCGCAGATATTCGACAGGTTTGCCGAGACCGCGGAGGCACGAATAGACCATTTCGCTCTCGCATGGCGTGACGCGCGGGTCCTCCAGGCCGTGCGCGATCATCAATGGCGCGGCGATGTTGCCGATCCGATTGATGGGTGAGAACCGCTCCAGTTGATCCCGCATGGTTTCGGCATCGCCATATTCGATTGCACGCAATTCCTTGCGCCAAGGTCCCGTGGTCTGCAGCAGGGTGAGGAAATTCGCGATCCCGTAATATTCGACGCCCAGCTTCCACAAATCTGGATATTCCGTCATGGCTGATAGGACCATGAACCCGCCATAGGAACGGCCGAACACACCGATACGGCTCTCGTCCACATCATCGCGTGCCCCGATCTCCATGCGCACCGCCCAGAGATCGGCTACGCTGTCCATACGCAGCTCACGGTCATCGAGGTGCTGATAGGCGCGGCCATAGCCAGTGCTGCCGCGAATATTGGGCGCGATGACCATGATGCCCCGCGCCAGCATATACTGGATGTCAGCCCGGAAGTCCGGCTTCCACTGGGCTTCGGGGCCACCATGTACGATGATCATCACCGGATAACCATCAGGGCCGGCTGCACGTTCCGGCTTGTAGACGAAATAAGGGATTTCCAGACCATCGAAACTTGCGACGCTCGTTACCGTGGGTTCCACAAAGGCTGGCAGTTTCACCTTAGCCTTCGGCACGTCCGTCAGGCGCGTGAAAACACCGCTTTCAACATCGCAGCGCCAGATATCGCCCGACATCGTGGCGCCTTCCACTGGCATGATCAGCGACGTGCCGTCAGGCGCCCACGCCATCGAAGCGACGACCGCTGCAACCGGCATCTCTAGCTGTTTCCGTACGACTCCGTCACGGCCGATCAGAACCACATCGTTCCAGCCCTGACGGTTCACGACGAGTGCTATCGCGTTCTGGTCAGGTGAGATTGCGAGCGCTTCGACATCTCGCCCTTCGAAAGCGGCAAGTTCTGTCAGCGTTGCCACACCGTGCGGCTTGACCATAACCGAGAGATACTCACGTTCCTGATCGGCAATCAAGAGAATGCCGGAACCGTCCTTGAAGAATTTCGGAGCCTGATAGCGCGCCCGGCCCTCATGTGGCAGGATGTTCTCATAAGCGCCTGTTTCGAGATCGAGACGGCAAAAATCCTGATCCGTCATGGCACGCTGGCAATCATTGACCAGAAGCGACTTGCCATCGGGCGCAAAGGCGGCGGGCGTGCGCCAGCCGGCACCTTTGTAGACACATTTGGTCTCGCCCGTGGCAACGGTCATCACATAAATGTCCATATGCGAACGGTCGCGATAATTGGCGCCATAGGCGATCTGCGTTCCATCCGGCGACCAGCAGCCCCAGGCGTGCACCACCGTCGTATCAGTGGTGAGGAGACGCGGTTCTCCTTCGGCGTTTTCGATCAGCCACAGCTGGTGACGCTCATCACCACCCCAGTCGGTGGTTATGAGCAGATCACGGCTCTTCGGATTGAATGCAAGATTGCCGACCGGTTCTGGTAGGTTGGTAATCTGGCGTGGCCTGCCGCCCGCGAGCGGGCGCGCCCAGACCTGCGCCGTGCCGCTTTCATCGCTAAGATAAACCAGAAGCTCACCATCCGGCGAGACGGCTGGCTTTACTGCCTTGCAGATATCGATGTAGTGCGTCATCGAAAGCGATGTCTCGGCGGTTCTTGTATCGAACATCGAACTGTCCTCAATTCCAGGCATTGCAGTGTGGGCTTAGGTCAATTGTCTCGCCAGCCGGGCTGATGCGGCTGTCAGTGCATCTGCCATCGGGCCGATTGTCGACTGATGATTGGCAAGCGTGACGATGGTGAAATTCGCTTCCGGCCAGGCTTCCTTGAGTTTCCACGCCGTCATCATCGGAGTGACAGTATCGTAGCGCGCCTGCACAATTTCAGCGGGAAGGTGTCGGATACGATCGATGTTATCGAGGAGATAATTGTCTGGAAGAAAAGCCCGGTTGACGCAATAATGGGTAAAAATGCGTGATACAGACAAAGCCGCTTCCGGCTTCAAAAGTTTGGAAACATGGTCCGTGTTCGGTTCGAAAGTTTGTGTACGTGCCGAAAATCCTCGCAGGCTCTTGGCGGCTTCCTGTTCTTGTAGCGGGTTTCCAGAGGTTAGCCGCTTATAATAAGCGGTAAGTAGATCGCTGCGTTCGCTTGCCGGCACGAATTCGGCAAATTTCTGCCAGTGGTCTGGAAAAATAGCCCGACAGCCATAGAACCACCAATCGACATCTTCCTGCCCGCCGAGAAATATGCCGTGCAGCCGAAAGCCGAGGCAACGCTGCGGGTATGCCAGGCCATAGGCAAGCGCAAGACAGGATCCCCAGGACCCCCCCGCCACGAGCCAGCGCTCGATATCGAGCTTTTCACGCAGGGTTTCCATATCCATGATCAGATGCTGTGTGGTGTTTTCAGCAATTTCAGCGGCAGGGGTGGAACGACCCGCACCACGCTGATCAAAGGTGATGACGCGATAGGTATCAAGATCAAAACTGGCTACCTGCCTGGCTGACACGCCTGCACCAGGACCGCCGTGCAGAAAGACCGCTGGGATGCCTTTCGGATTACCATATTCCAAAACGGAAAGCTCATGCAGATCGCTGACCGGCAAGCGGAACTGCTGCGTCGGTTGCGCAGCACTTACCGCATCACTGGCGCCGCTTTGAGGCGCCATATCATTGAATAGCTGCGCCTTTTCGTCAGAAGGGTAATTCCTCCCCTCCGGAACGCACTTGGCTTCCGTCATTTATTTCCCCATTTTTTTGCGCTCGTTTGAAAGGCGCGCCAGTCTTAGTTGCCCGAAGCTAATCTCTCTCTTTTTCAAAAGCTTAAAGAAAAGCTGAGGAGCATCCTCCCTTGACTGTCAATTTTGTTGTTTGAAATTTATAGGCAGCAAATTTAGGCTTTGGCCAATGCAATTTTAGACTTGCCATTCCAATTTGGAATAGGTTGCCATGCGCGGTCATATCGTTGATAGGCTTATCCCGCCGGGGCTCGAATAATACTGATCCGTTAGTGTGTTGAAGCTGACGTTGCCAGCATCTTCAGAAAGAGATTTAAGGCGTATGGAATAGTCCCTTACGATATAAACAACCGTTTCAAGACAACAGAACTTGCAAAACCCCAGCAAGCTCTGCAATCTCAGCGAGCTATTCAATCCAGGCCATAAATGCCGGTATGAATCTCACCATCTGTACCGCACCATGCGCGATACATGCCCGGACTGTTGAACGGCAGACTGACATTGCCTTTACGGTCTACCGCAACCAGACCACCAGAACCGCCGATTTCACCAAGTTCACGGACAACGGTGCCGGCTGCTTCGTCGAGTGATTGCCCTGCCCAGCGCATCCGTGCATCAATTTCATGGCCCACCGCCCAGCGGATGAAATATTCTCCGTGACCCGTGGCGGAAAGCGCAACCGTCTGATCGTCCGCCCAGGTTCCCGCGCCGATGACCGGGCTGTCGCCAACGCGTCCCGGCGTCTTCGCAGTCATACCACCCGTGGAGGTAGCAGCAGCCAGATGTCCGAAGCTATCCAGTGCGACAGCGCCTACCGTGCCATGCTTGCGGGCTGGATCGCCATCGTCGGCTGCGCCGCTGCGACGACGTTCCATTTCGTCATGCAATGCCTTGCGGCGTTGTTCTGTCGAAAACCATTCGGGAGCCATCATTTCCAGGCCCGCCGCTTCGCAAAAACGCTTTGCTCCTTCACCCGCCAAAAATACGTGTTCGGTCTTTTCCATGACCGCACGTGCCGCAAGAACAGGATTGCGCGGGCCGCAAATTCCAGAAATTGCTCCACAAGCGCGCGTAGCGCCATCCATGATGGCTGCATCCATCTCGTGCGTTTCGTCTGCGGTGAAAACAGCTCCTCGCCCGGCGTTAAAAAGCGGATTTTCTTCCAGAGCCATTACAGATGCCGTCACAGCATCGAGAGCTTTGCCGCCCTTACGTAAGACGTCCAGTCCAGCCCGCAGGCATTCACGCAATCCGGCATGATAGGCCGCTTCCTTCTCTGGCGTCATATTGGCCTTGAGAATGGTTCCAGCGCCGCCATGCAACGCAATTACGGGGACGAATTTGGACATTTTATCTCACTGTTAAAGAGGGTGTCTAAGTCGGAGACAGGTTGCAGAGCCTAACGATCTATCGAAAAGTATCCGCCCGTTTCGACTGGTTCGTTTCGCTTTGGGTGTTTTCAAGTTCCTTCGGAAGAGGCAAGCTCGAGCAGCGCAGATGCATCTCACGAACGAACAATTTTCTGCGCTTCTCGTCGTTCTCTTTTATGGCTGCCGCAATGCCGAGCCCGTAGGGACCGATAAGCAGGCCTGGAGCCAAATCGGAAGCCTTCGTTTCTCTCGCCTCATAGTTCACAGCCTCAGCACGAATTTCTTCGCACTGCGGCGACTGCCATTTGGGGTCCTGAGATGAGAGGGTGGCTGCATAATTCTGCGGCGATGTCGTGCACCCCGCCGCTGCCAGTGAAAGCAGGCAAACGACCCCTATCCCTGAATGTTTGATTACCATTTCGATCCATTTCCGTGCGCGATGAGTTTCAACGACGATGCGAACGCTCTAATCCGAAACATGGCCATTTCCTGCGAGTATTGCATCCGCAGCCAACCCGCCTGCCATGCGATAATCGTCCGACCACTCTTCATCATCAAACACGCAGAGCGCAATCGTCGCGCATCGCTGCCTTTCCCGGAGGATGGCAAGCGCGATTGCGTCAACAGGTGCTATTCTTTCGTTGGCCTCTGAGACTTCGAGCCACAAATTTCTGGCCGCATCTACAATGTCACGGGGAAATTCCATGCCCTCTGCCTTTTAACGTGGTCCAATGCGGAGCAATTTCGGCTCTTCGAATCACAAGCTCGTACTTGCCGTTCCTATATCGTTTCATAGTTCAACGTGTCAGACACTTCTCAACAACGCCGCATTGAATGAACAAAAAGCACCATTCGGCGGATACAGCTCCATCCAAGTGCCGGCTGCAATATCCCGGCTACTTACCGGTACCGTCAGAAAGCCTGTTAGCCCTATAGGTCAGACTTCCCGGTTCAGCAGCATCCACATCGATCCGGATATTTCTGATTTCGATGGCATGTTGGTCAGCCGGGAAATCCAACATTTGCCCCGTATCCGGGGTTTGCAGATCATTGGCAGTGTAACCGCGGATTTCGAAACGCATCCTGCCATCGACAACGCCCCGATAAACGATATCAAAAATAGTGCCGGACTCATTGGGATCGTATTCGCCAGGATTCGGTATCTCCAACCCTTTTGCATAATCGCGCGGAGGGATGATGGGATCGTCGCTTAGAACAAACTGCGTCTGACCAAAGGTGTTGGTTGCCGGTGCGGGATGGTGCGATGTCTCTTCAGTGCCCGTTGAGACCTCTGCACCTGCGGCTTGTTGCGCATGCAATTCGGGCGGGAAATTCAGAAAACAGACAGCGACCAAGTATATTGTAAGCCATCGGCTTATCTTTGAACGTTTAACCATCGGCTCTTCTTTTTCCTGAATCGCAAATTACCCCGCTGTTTTGACCGAAACGCAACATGCAGGCAATCCCGCATGTCAACTGCTGTTCGCGCTGAGGGCATGGTCGTAACCGTCACGATTTTATGACTGCAATCCTAAGCACCTTAGGTTAGGGTCAGCCCGGGAAGATCACCGTCCGAAACCTCAATAGAGAGGCATGGCATGACCGTTGAAGCCAGATCTGTTCGCATCATTCGGACAGTTGTTGAAACGCTGCGGCCACAGTTCAATGTGGAGTTATGGGACGGTACGCGCATAGGCGCATTCGACGGTCCGTCACTGGTGATCAACGATCCGACGATCGTTCGGCAGCTCCTTCTCAAACCGAATTACGATTCACTGATCGAGATATGGACCTCAGGTCGGGTCGATATCAGCAATGGTACAATCTTCGATCTCGCCAAAGCCAAAACCGACGGGAGCGTGAAGAACAGGCTGAAGGAGTTGCCAAAATGGCAACTCCTCAAGGATCTCCCGGCTCTTCTTTTTGCTAGTAAACCCAATAGACGCGATGTTCTTGACGGCAAGGAGCCTTTCGTCAGCGGATCGAACAAGGAGGCAATCACGCATCACTACGACGTCTCCAACGAGTTTTACCGTTTATTCCTCGATGAGCGAATGGTTTACACCTGCGGCTACTTCACGGACTGGGCTAATGATATCGACCAGGCACAGAAGGACAAGCTGGAGCTCATCTGCCGAAAACTGCGATTGAAACCGGGGGACCGGCTTCTTGATATCGGGTGCGGTTGGGGCGCTCTCCTGATTTATGCTGTGCAGAATTTTGGTGTCATCGGCACCGGCGTTTCGTTATCGGAAGCCCAAACGGCGCTGGCGCGAGAAAGGATCAAGCTGGCAGGACTTGAAGACAGGATTACCATCCACGTCAAATCCTATGCAGAGCTTGACGGTCAGTTCGACAAGATTTCATCTGTGGGAATGTTCGAACATGTTGGTATCGCCAATTACGACAGCTATTTCAGCGCCGTCCATCGACTTCTGCGCCCCGGCGGGCTTTACATGCATCACGCAATCACCCGGCGCATGAAAAAGGACAAGAAATCCTTCAAACGTAAAAGCGCAGAGCATAAGGCTCTGGTGAAGTATATTTTCCCTGGTGGGGAACTCGACCATCTTGGCATGACAGTAGAAAACCTCGAAGGGCACGGGTTTGAAGTCCACGACGTCGAAAATCTCCGCGAACATTATGGCATGACGTGTCGGTTATGGTGCGAACGCCTCTATAACAATTTCGATAAGGCCGTCGCTGAAATAGGTTATCCGAAAGCGCGCCTATGGCTGCTCTATCTTGCGGGATGTTCGCTGGCATTTGAGCGAGGAACCGTCCAGATCAACCAGACTCTGGCCTCGAAGCGCAAACGCGGTATTTCCGCTGTGCCTCAGACCAGAGCGGATATTTATGCGGGGTTCGAAAAATCTGACAGCTGAGAGGCTGCGAATACCCCTCCCTATCCTTCGCGAAGGCTCTATTCCTTTTTGTAAAGTGTACGCGACCGTTCAAGATGTCGAAGCATGGCAGCTTCAGCGCGGTCTGCATCCTTGACGGACAGACAATCCAATATCTCCTCGTGTTCCACGAGCGTATATTTCTCTTTGCCGGTCCAGATAAGCATATGAGTGTGATACTCCTTCAGCCAGGCAAGCATGGCTTCGCTCACGGCCACTAGAATGGGATTGCCGGAAATCCTGGCTATCCGGACATGAAACTCCATATCGGCTGCGATAAAGGCGTCTGCGTCACCGAGCGATTCCCGCTGCCGTTCGATGATCTGTCGCAGTTCAGCGATATCAGTCTCGGTAATTTTCTGCGCGGTCTCGCGGACGATGCCGCGCTCGAAGAAAATGCGCGCGCTCTTCAAATCTTCCAGCGTGTCCATTGACTGCGCAAGCATGATCTTTGCGGTTGGATCCACCTGCTGGAAAATCGATCTTGCAGTCAGCTTCAACACCTTGGCACGCTCGCCGTGTGAAATGCTCACCAGTCCCATTTTGGCGAGCGACTGCATTGCCTCGCGAATTGCAGGGCGACCGACACCGAAACGTTCCATCAGCACGCGTTCCGACGGCATCTCGTCTCCCGGCTCCAGCTCGCCGGAAGTAATCATATTTTCGAGCCGATCAAAAACTTCGTCGGACAATTTGCGACGAACAATAGGTTCGAATGGCTGGTTCATTACATCTCACCCCTCAGGCGCTTTTCCTTCTTATGCATCTTCGACTGTCCGGAGAAAAGCTGTTTGCCCACAGCAGCCCGAGCGCCGCACAATTTTTCACTTGCGCATAATGGAATACTCATTATACCAGTCGACCTGTAAAAGCCAGCGAAGTATCGCGGGCAACGAACCAATCGCCTGTTCCGGTAGTAGCCATGTACATCCACCTGACCTATCGCATTGAGACCACCGGCAGCATCGAACAGATGGCCGCGAAGATTGCGAGCGATCAGTCGACCGGCACGTTTGTCGCCGTTCCGGGTGAAACGGAAGAACTCAAGGCGCGCGTCGCGGCGCGTGTGCTGGAAATCCGTCCGCTGGAAGACGCAACGTGCCCCACATGGCCAGAGCTTGAACCCGGACATGGCCCAATCAAGCGCGCGGATGTCGATATCGCATTTCCGCTTGATGCTATCGGCACCGATCTTGCAGCACTCATGACGATAGCCGTTGGCGGCGTTTATTCGATCAAGGGCATGACCGGCATCCGCGTCGTGGACATGAAGTTGCCGGAAGCTTTCCACACAGCACATCCCGGCCCTCAATTCGGTATCACCGGAAGCCGTCGCCTTACCGGCGTTGCGGAACGTCCGATCATCGGCACCATCGTCAAGCCGGCACTTGGCCTGCGTCCGCACGAAACCGCAGAACTGGTCGGCGAGTTAATCCAGTCTGGTGTCGATTTCATCAAGGACGACGAGAAGCTGATGAGCCCGGCCTATTCGCCGCTCAAAGAGCGCATCGCCGCGATCATGCCGCGTATTCTCGATCACGAGCAGAAAACCGGCAAGAAGGTCATGTATGCCTTCGGCATCTCTCATGCCGATCCTGACGAAATGATGCGCAACCATGACATGGTGCTGAAAGCAGGCGGCAATTGCGCGGTAGTCAACATAAATTCCGTCGGCTTTGGCGGCATGAGCTTTCTACGCAAGCGTTCGGGTCTCGTACTTCATGCCCATCGCAACGGCTGGGACGTCCTGACCCGCAATCCAGGTGCAGGTATGGATTTCCGCGTTTATCAGCAGTTCTGGCGTCTGCTCGGCGTCGATCAGTTCCAGATCAACGGCATCCGCGTGAAATATTGGGAGCCGGACGAAAGCTTCGTCAATTCGTTCAAGGCCGTCAGCACACCGCTGTTTGAGCCATCCGATTGTCCGCTTCCTGTGGCGGGGTCCGGCCAGTGGGGCGGACAGGCGCCGGAAACTTACGAGCGCACGGGCCGCACCACGGACCTGCTTTATCTGTGCGGCGGCGGCATTGTCAGCCATCCGGGCGGCCCGGCAGCTGGTGTTCGTGCCGTGCAACAGGCCTGGGAAGCGGCTGTCGCGGGCATCCCGCTCGAAACATATGCAGCAGATCACCCAGAACTTGCAGCCTCGCTCGCAAAATTCGGAAAAGGCGGCGAGTAATGTCAGAGGTTTCCAACAGACTGCTGCTCTCCTATTACGGCGACGATCTCACCGGCTCGACCGATGTCATGGAGGCACTCGCTTCTCACGGCGTCGATACCGTTCTGTTCATGAATGTTCCGGATGAAGAGCTGCTTGCCCGTTTTTCTCATTGCAAGGCTATCGGCCTCGCGGGTACCAGCCGCCTGACCCGCAATCCAGGTGCAGGTATGGATTTCCGCGTTTATCAGCAGTTCTGGCGTCTGCTCGGCGTCGATCAGTTCCAGATCAACGGCATCCGCGTGAAATATTGGGAGCCGGACGAAAGCTTCGTCAATTCGTTCAAGGCCGTCAGCACACCGCTGTTTGAGCCATCCGATTGTCCGCTTCCTGTGGCGGGGTCCGGCCAGTGGGGCGGACAGGCGCCGGAAACTTACGAGCGCACGGGCCGCACCACGGACCTGCTTTATCTGTGCGGCGGCGGCATTGTCAGCCATCCGGGCGGCCCGGCAGCTGGTGTTCGTGCCGTGCAACAGGCCTGGGAAGCGGCTGTCGCGGGCATCCCGCTCGAAACATATGCAGCAGATCACCCAGAACTTGCAGCCTCGCTCGCAAAATTCGGAAAAGGCGGCGAGTAATGTCAGAGGTTTCCAACAGACTGCTGCTCTCCTATTACGGCGACGATCTCACCGGCTCGACCGATGTCATGGAGGCACTCGCTTCTCACGGCGTCGATACCGTTCTGTTCATGAATGTTCCGGATGAAGAGCTGCTTGCCCGTTTTTCTCATTGCAAGGCTATCGGCCTCGCGGGTACCAGCCGCAGCGAAACGCCGGAATGGATGGAGAAACACCTCACCCCGGCATTCAACTGGTTGAAAGGCCTCAATGCGGCTATTGCGCATTACAAGGTCTGCTCGACCTTCGATTCCGCACCGCATGTCGGCAATATCGGCAGGGCCGTGGAAATCGCCAAAGCGATCTTCGATCAGGCCTATGTGCCCTTGATTGTCGGCGCACCACAACTGAAGCGTTACACGGCTTTCGGCAATCTGTTCGCCGCCTATCAGGGCGAGGTCTATCGCATCGACCGCCACCCGGTCATGAGCCGCCATCCGGTCACGCCGATGCATGAGGCGGATCTGCGGTTGCATTTGGCTCAACAGACAACGCTTAAAACCGCACTCGCAGACCTTGCAACCCTTGGCTCGCAGGACGTCGATGATCGCGTCAGCGCTATCGCCAACAATGTTGACGGCATGTTGCTGTTCGACGTCGATAGTCATGAAAGTCAGCTGCAAGCAGGCGAACAGCTCTGGCGCTTGCGTGCCCGCGAAGGCTGGTTCGTCGCTGGCTCGTCGGGCGTTGAATACGCGCTTCTGGCCGCATGGACCAAAGCGGGACTGATTGGATCAAAAAGAGAGTTTCCGCTCCCCGGCAAGGCAGACCGCATTGCGGTCGTTTCAGGAAGCGTATCGCCCACGACGGAACGCCAGATCCGTCATGCGACAGCATCAGGCTTTACCGGCATTGATCTCAATCCCCTCGAACTTGTCGGCGAAAACAGCAATCAGGTAATCGAAACGGCTATTGCTGAAGGCGAGAAGGCGCTCAAACAGGGCAACAGCGTAATCCTTAACACCGCACTTGGTCCTTCTGCTGATCGCGGCACTGAGATCGACAGGATCGTAGGCAGCCGTCACAAACTGGCGCGTAGCCTCGGATTCATACTCCGCAGCCTTGTCGAGCGCGAAAGGCTTACCCGCGCAGTCATTGCAGGCGGGGACACTTCCAGCCACGCATTGCGCGAATTGCATGTTGACGCGCTCACCACGCTTTTGCCGCTTCCACAAACTCCGGGCTCGCCGCTTTGCACTGCACATAGCACTCACGCTGCAACCAATGGCCTGCAGATTGCTCTCAAGGGCGGTCAGGTCGGCTCTGACAATTACTTCAGCCAGATTCGCGACGGAACACGCGTCTAATCTGGAATACTCATTGACTGGTTATACCAGTTGCGATACCAAAACATGGGAAGGAAATTTCAATCATGACAGCTATCGCTTTGTTCGGAGCGGGCGGCAAGATGGGTTACCGTCTGGCCAAGAACCTCAAAGGTTCGCGCTTCGACGTACGCCACATCGAAGTCAGCGACGCAGGCAAGGCCCGCCTCAAGAACGATCTTGGCATCGACACCGTCGACGCCGATGCTGGACTCGAAGGCGCTGAAGTGGTCATCCTGGCCGTGCCGGATACCATCATTGGAAAGGTTGCCGCAGGCATCGTCGACAAGCTCAAGCCCGGCACGATGGTTATTGCGCTCGACGCGGCTGCGCCATTTGCCGGTCATCTGCCCGAGCGTGCAGACCTCACCTATTTCGTGACCCATCCGTGCCATCCGCCGATCTTCAACGACGAAACGGACATGCAGGCCAAGAAGGACCACTTCGGCGGTCTGTTTGCAAAGCAGCACATCGTTTCGGCTCTCATGCAGGGGCCGGAAGAAGCCTATGCGCTCGGTGAAGAAATCGCCAAGGTCATCTGGGCGCCTGTCATGCGCTCGCACCGCGTTACCGTTGAGCAGCTTGCAATCCTCGAGCCGGGCCTTTCGGAAACCGTTTGCGCATCGCTTCTTGTCGTCATGAAACAGGCCATGGATGAAAGCATTCGTCGCGGCGTTCCAGAAGAAGCAGCTCGGGATTTCCTTCTCGGCCATATGAATGTTCTCGGCGCCGTCATCTTTGGCGAAGTCCAGGGCGTATTCTCCGATGCCTGCAACAAGGCAATAGAATTCGGCATTCCGGCGCTGATGCGCGACGACTGGAAGAACGTTTTCGAACCGGAAGAAATCGCAGAAAGCATCCGTCGCATTACGTGACGTCACTTGGGGGGGCGGCGCACGCTCTCCCCTTTTTCCGCCCTTTTGGGAAATGGGGCTTATTGGGAGGTCTACATGAAATTCACACGCAGAAAAATTGCGCGCGGTTTTGCGATTGCGGCCGTTTCGGCAACATTGGCAGGCGGCGTTGTCATGCCGGCATGGGCTGCTGACCTGATCGCGATCATCACGCCATCGCATGACAATCCGTTTTATAAAGCTGAAGCAGTAGGCGCTGAAGCCAAGGCCAAGGAACTTGGCTACGAAACACTGATCCTTCAGCATGACGACGATCCGACAAAGCAATCGCAGCTGGTCGATACGGCCATCGGTCGTGGCGCAAAAGCCATCATTCTCGACAATGCCGGTTCGGAAGCATCGATTGCCGCCGTGCAGAAGGCCAAGGATGCCAAGGTCCCTTCATTCCTGATCGACCGTGAAATCAACGCTTCGGGGGTTGCGGTTTCGCAGATCGTATCCAACAACTATCAGGGCGCGCAGCTGGGTGCGGAAGAATTCGTCAAACTGATGGGCGAAGCCGGTAATTATGTCGAACTGTTGGGCCGTGAATCCGACCTGAACGCGGGCACCCGCTCCAAGGGCTATCACGACGTCATCGATGAATATCCTGATATGAAGATGGTTGCACAGCAGTCAGCCAACTGGAGCCAGACCGAGGCTTTCACCAAGATGCAGAGCATTCTGCAGGCAAATCCGGATATCAAGGGTGTGATTTCGGGCAACGATACCATGGCCATGGGCGCATGGGCAGCACTTGAAGCTGCAGGCCGCAAGGACGTTATCGTGGTCGGCTTCGACGGTTCGAACGATGTTCGCGATTCCATCAAGGCGGGCGGCATCAAGGCAACCGTTCTCCAGCCGGCCTATGCCCAGGCACAGATGGCCGTCGTCCAGGCTGACGAATATATCAAGACCGGCAAGGGACCAGCTGAGGAAAAGCAGCTGATGGACTGCGTGCTCATCAATCCTGACAATGCCGACAAGCTCGAAACCTTCGCCTTGAAGGACTAACCCTTAAGCTTGCGAGGCCGGGGGCGTACACCGCTCCCGGCACATTCCTGATATCGAGGATAGATTCATGTCAGTGCTGAAGTCAGCTTCCATTATTCTGCTGGCCTGCGGTGTCGCGCTTTCGGGCTGCAAAATCATCAAGACCCCGACAGCGGAAGAAGCCGCAGAAGCACGCGGCGATAATTTCAATCCGGATCGTTCGGTTTCCGACATCTGGGACGCAAAGGTTAAGCCGTTCTTTGCCGAAAAAACTGCGACGCTCGATGAAGTGATGCAGACAGCAGATGCAGACGCGGACGCCGCCGGAGCGAAATACGGTCATCGCGAAAAGCAAGGCAATGCCCCCTGGACTTTCGTCGTCAGGCTTGAAGGCACCGTGGTCGCCGCAGAAACGAAATCCCGCGCCGCCTATGTCGACGTCGACAGCAATGGCGATGGCAAGCCAGATGCACGCGTGCAGATTGGGCCAACCGTTCGCGGCACTGCAATCCGCGACAGCCTCTCATTCGTGAACTTCAACGAATTCCGCAACCAGATCGACTGGGCGCAGTTCGGCAAGGCTTTCAATACCCGCATCAATGACGACGTATTGTCCAAACTGCCGCGCGAAAATCTGGTCGGCATGAAGGTGAAAGCGCAAGGCGCTTTCCCCTTGCCGTCAAAGGGTCAGCTTCCGGTTCTCACCCCCGTTTCCATCTCTTTGGAGAAATGAGTCATGAAGACGGAATCGAACCGGAAGCACGATATCGTCCTCAAGCTTGAAGATGTTTCCAAGGTCTATTCAGGCATTGTCGCGGTCAAGCGCGCCAATCTTGAATTGCGCCGCGGCTCGGTCAACGTGCTTGTCGGTGAAAACGGTGCTGGCAAGTCAACGCTGATGAAAATCATCGCGGGTGTTGAGCGCCCGACCATGGGGAAGATCATTCTCGATGGCGAGGAAGTAGCATTCGACAGCCCCGCCGACGCGCAGAAGCGCGGCATTGCGATGATCTTTCAGGAGTTGAACCTGTTTTCAAACATGACTGTGGCAGAGAATATCTTTGCCACACGCGAGATTACACGCGGTTTGCGGGGCATTGATCACAGGGCGCAGGTCGCAAAAGCCAGCGAGTATCTCGACCGGCTTGATGCAGGCATCAGCGCAAATACGCTTGTGGCCGATCTGCCCATCGGACAACAGCAGCTCGTCGAAATCGCCAAGGCCATTTCGCTCGATGCACGCATCGTCATCATGGACGAGCCGACTTCGGCACTTTCCGCAGCCGAAGTGGATATTCTGTTCAAGGTGATTGCTGAATTGAAAAGCCAAGGGGTGGCAATCGTCTATATTTCGCATCGTCTCGAAGAACTGATGCGGATCGGCGATTACATCACCGTTCTGCGCGACGGAAAAATCACCGGCCAGGAAGAAATCAAAAATATCGATACGCAATGGATCGTTCGTTCGATGATCGGTTCGGATGCCAAGGATTTTGCCAAGCCCGTGACCCACAAGATCGGTGCGGAACGGTTTCGCGCCGAAAACATCACGCTGCCCCGCCCAACAGGCGGGCTGGCAGTCGATGATGTCTCGCTAACCGTCCGCGCAGGTGAAGTTCTTGGAATCTACGGCCTTATGGGGGCTGGACGTTCCGAGTTTTTCGAATGTGTGATGGGGCAGCACGGGCATTCTACGGGCCAAATCTATATCGATGGCGAGGAAGTGAAGGAGCGAGACACGACCCGTCGTATCCGGCGCGGCCTTGCACTCATCCCGGAAGATCGCCAGCGCGAAGGCCTGGTCCAGATCCTGTCGATTGCCAGTAATCTGACACTGGCAAGCCTCGACCGCCTGGCCCGCTTTTTCCACATCACGCCAAAGCGTGAAAAACAGGCCATTCAACAGGCGATCCAAGACCTTTCCATCAAGGCGCCGAACCCGGAATTTGAGGTCACTTCAATGTCGGGCGGCAACCAGCAGAAGGTCGTCATCGGCAAGGCGCTGATGACCAATCCAAAAGTTCTCCTGATGGACGAGCCATCGCGCGGCATCGATGTGGGTGCGAAAGCCGACGTTTTCCGCACCATGCGCAGGCTTGCCGCCGAAGGTCTTTCCATTCTCTTTTCAACCTCTGATCTGGAAGAAGTCATGGCGCTCTCCGATCGCATCGCGGTGCTCAGCAATGGGAAGCTGATTGCCATTTTCGACCGCGATAAAGCAACGGAAGCCGATATTGTTGCCGCTTCGGCCAAGGGCCACGGACATACGCATGACAACGACCACAGCAAACAAACAAGGGAACGCGCGTCATGACAGCCAACACGACGACGGCCGCCACTGACTCAACCTTTAACAGCGGCTCGGCCCTGCTGACGCTTATGAAACTGAGAACCTTCATCGCGCTTTTCGCGGTATTCATCTTCTTCTCGTTCGCAGCACCGAACTTTCTGTCGACCGCCAACCTGATCCTGATGTCAAAGCACGTTGCTCTTAACGCGTTTCTTGCAATGGGCATGACTTTCGTCATCATCACCGGCGGCATCGACCTTTCAGTCGGCTCAATTGTCGGGCTTTGCGGCATGGTTGCCGGCGGTCTTCTGATCTACGGTATCGATCTTGGCATCGGCTATACAATCTATTTCAACATCATCGAAATCTCGCTGATCACACTGGCGGTCGGCATCGCAGTTGGCTTCATAAACGGGCTATTGATAACCAAACTGAATGTTGCACCCTTCATCGCGACACTCGGCACGCTTTATGTGGCGCGCGGTCTGGCACTTCTGTCTTCCGATGGTCAGACCTTCCCGAACCTTGTGGGCCGTGAAGATCTGGGCACAACCGGCTTCGCCTTCCTCGGATCAGGCAGCATTCTCGGTCTTCCGGTCTCGATCTGGATTCTGATCGTCGTCGCATTGGCCGCAGCCTATATCGCGCGCTATACGCCTCTTGGTCGTCAGATTTTCGCAGTCGGTGGCAATGAACGCGCTGCGCGCATGTCCGGCATCCGTGTCGACCGCGTAAAGATGTTCGTCTATATGTTTTCAGGCTTCTGCGCCGCGATCGCGGGGCTTATCATCTCGTCCGAACTCATGTCGTCGCATCCGGCAACAGGTAATTCGTTTGAGCTTAACGCCATTGCGGCGGCAGTTCTCGGCGGCACCTCCATGTCGGGCGGGCGCGGCACCATTGGCGGCACCATCATCGGCGCATTCGTCATCGGCATTCTCTCCGACGGTCTCGTCATGATGGGCGTATCGTCCTTCTGGCAGATGGTCATCAAGGGCCTTGTCATCATCATCGCCGTGGTGGTCGATCAGGCACAGCGCCGCCTCCAGCAGCGCGTTACACTCATGCAAATGGCAAAAGCGGGTTAAAAATGGCAGAATTGAATGGCGCTCTGATCGGCTGCGGTTTCTTCGCAATCAATCAGATGCATGCATGGAAAGACGTTTCGGGTGCCAAGATCGAGGCAATCTGCGACCGCGACCCGGAGCGGTTGAAGATTGTCGGCGACCAGTTTGGCATCGAGCGCCGCTACACGGATGCTAAGGCGCTATTTGCGGACGGCGGCATCGATTTTGTCGATATCGCCACCACCGTTGCAAGCCACCGCGCGCTGGTGGAACTTGCTGCCGCCCATAAGGTGCCGGCAATCTGCCAGAAACCTTTTGCGAAGACGCTCGACGATGCAAAGGCGATGGTGAAGGTCTGCGATGAGGTAGGCATTCCTCTCATGGTGCATGAAAACTTCCGCTGGCAGACGCCTATCCAGGCCGTGCGCACAGCGCTCGACAGCGGCGTCATCGGCGCGTCGTTCTGGGGTCGCTTTTCATTCCGCTCCGGCTTTGATGTTTTCTCCGGCCAGCCTTATCTTGCAGAAGGCGAGCGCTTCATCATCGAAGACCTTGGCATTCATACGCTGGATATTGCACGTTTTATTCTGGGTGACGTGACAAGCCTTGTCGCACGCACCAAGCGTGTCAACCCGAAGATCAAGGGCGAAGATGTGGCAACCATTCTCATGGACCATGAAAATGGAGCTACTTCCGTTGTCGATGTGAGCTATGCCACGAAGCACGAAACCGACCCTTTCCCGGAAACGCTGATCGAACTGGACGGCACGGAAGGCTCGATCCGTCTTTATCAGGGCTATCGCCTTGAAGTGATTACGTCCGGGGGTACGACAGTTTCCGACGTTTCGCCAAAACTGCTCTCCTGGGCCTCGCGTCCGTGGCACAATATTCAGGAAAGCGTTTTTGCCATTCAGCAGCATTGGGTGGATAAACTCGCTTCCGGTGCAGAAACCTCGACATCGGGCGCAGACAATCTCAAGACCTTTGCGCTTGTCGAGGCTGCCTATGACAGTGCAGCAAGCGGCAATCGCATCGACATCAAGGCATTGCTGAAATGAGCAAAGTCGATCCATTCCTGCTCTATGGCACGCGCGAAGCAGAAGCCACGGCAACGCATCTGAAAGCAGGGCTTCTTGCCGTCGATCTCAGCGACGGCAATCTTCGCACCATCACCTATGACGGCGTCGAGGTTCTGCGCGCCATCTCCTACCTGGTAAGGGATCGCGATTGGGGAACCTATAATCCGGAAATCCATGATCTGAATGTTGAGCAAAACGACAGCGGTTTCATCGTCACCTATCAGGCACGTTGCGAAAGCCCGGATGCAACGCGACTCACCATTGATGTCCGCATTCAGGCCGAGCGTGACGGCGCACTCACTTTCGACGCCGTGGCCAATACCGCGACCGGCTTTGAAACCAACCGTTGCGGCTTCTGCATTCTGCATCCGGTCATCGGCGTGGCCGGTTCGCCCGTGACTGTAGAGCATGTCGATGGCGTGTTCAACAAAACCCGCCTCCCCGACCTGATCGAGCCGTGGCAGCCCTTCAAGGACATGCGTGCAATCACCCACGAGGCTATCCCCGGCCTCATGGTCGAATGTCGCATGGAAGGCGATACGTTCGAGATGGAAGACCAGCGCAACTGGTCAGATGCATCCTACAAGACCTATGTACGTCCGCTGGCTCTGCCATGGCCCTACCGGATCGAAGCTTTGAAGCCCCAGCATCAGCGCATTGTGCTCAACATTGCTGACACGCGCCCAGCAACATCCAAAGTGGCCCAACATGCTGAACCGGTGAAAATCACTTTCGGAGACACGGGCGGCGTCATGCCCAATATCGGCATCATCATCACGCCGGAAGAAGCCAAGGCCAGTTCAGCTGCAACAGAGTTGCTTCGGGAACTTGCCCCGCAGGACCTTCTGTTTCATTACGATCCGTTGGCGGGACATGAAGGTTCAGTCTTTGCAGATTTCGCAGCATTAGGCGGGAGCCACAAGGGACGCGTCGCGCTTGAAATTGCGTTGCCGTGCAAAACCAACCTTATCGACGAGACGACTGCAATCGCGTCCGATATGAAAGCAGCGGGCTTCACCCCGGATGCAATCATCGTTTCGCCTGCCATAGACCGGCAATCGACGCCACCCGGCAGCGAATGGCCACCCTGCCCGCCGCTTGAGGAGGTTTATGCCGCAGCAAGAGCGGCCTTCCCGAATGTGCGTCTCGGCGGCGGAATGCTAAGCTATTTCACCGAGCTCAATCGCAAGCGTGTTCCGGGTGAGCTTGTTGATTTTGTCAGCCACTGTACCAATCCGATTGTCCACGCTGCCGACGACCTCAGCGTCATGCAGACGCTGGAGGCGCTGCCGTTCATTACCCGTTCTGTACGCGCGATCTATGGCGACAAACCCTATCGCATCGGGCCGTCCACCATTCCCATGCGCCAGAATCCCTATGGCAGCCGCACAATGGAAAACCCGCATGGCAGACGCATAGCCATGGCCAACCGCGACCCGCGTCATAATGGAAAATTCGGTGAAAGCTTCGCGATGGCCTACGCCATATCGGTGCTGAATGCAGGCCTCGACAGCCTGACGCTTTCGGCTGTCACAGGCTCGTTCGGGCTTATTGCCGGGGAAAACGAGCCAAGGCCCGCAGGGGAGAAACGCCCGCTCTTCAATACGATAAGAACCTTGTCCGCGCTGGCAGGAAAGAGATGGCAGCAGCTTGTTTCGTCCCGGCCCGGCCACGTTCTGGCTTTTGCGACAGAACAAGAATTCTGGCTGGTGAACATCACTTCACAACATGAGGCCGTCAGCATAGCTCAGTCTGGCGAGGTTACTCTTGAGCCCTATGCGGTCGAAAGTTTGAGACGCTCCTGTCTTTAGCGTGCGGCTGTTTTTATCCCCGACGGCATGAGCTGGAACCGACAAATCCGGATCAATCCGCTAGCCCGACGCTGCAGGCATGTACTGATGGCCGATCCCGATATACGTATCGGGATCGTGGTCTTCGCTACGATTTAACGCCCGCTCTCCACAAGCGGTGCCTTTCTTTAATTTGCAGCGTGCTCGGGCACTTTGTTTTGCAGGATAGCCAGATCGGTGACAATCGCGGCGGCTTCGTTCTGCAGAACATCCGTCGCGTTCTTGCGGCTCTTCTCGATTGCAAGGTCGGCACTCAGGCTTCGCTCGTTCGACTGCAGGCCGTCGTCAATCTGCGCATCAATGCCATCATTGGATTTTCCGCGCGCCTTGGCTCGATTTTCCTGCGCGGTCATCTCATTGCGACGCACCGTTTCATTGAGCGAGATGACCTTTTTCTCGCGCTGCGCCTTAAGCGTCGCTACATCTTCCACAAAGTCCTGGAACTCGCGGGATTTCTGCACGCGCTCGTCGTGCAGATTTTGCAGCTTTGGCAGCAACGCTTTTATGTCATCAGAGGCTTTGTATTTCGCCGCTGAAACCTGAGACCACGGCAAAGCATTGTCGAAGCTCGATTCACCGACAAGCTTCAGATCGAAGAGGCCCGGCAGGCTGATATCGGGCGTCACGCCGCGCAACTGCGTCGTTCCACCGTCGACACGGAAGAACTGGGCGACCGTAAATTTAAGCTCGCCATATTCAGGTTTGGGATTGTTGGCCACTTCATCGAGGTCGACCACGGTCTGCACGGTTCCCTTACCGAAACTTGGCTCGCCTATGACCACGCCCCGGCCGTAATCCTGAATTGCCGCCGCGAAAATTTCCGAGGCGGAAGCAGAGCCGCGATTGATGAGCACGCCCAACGGCCCCTTCCAGGCTGGCGTCGGAAGATTATCGCTTTCAACCTTGACTTCGCCGTTTGCATTGCGTTGCTGGACCACTGGCCCCTTGCCGACGAACAGACCTGTCAGATCAATCGCCTCGCTCAGCGAACCGCCGCCATTGTTGCGCAGATCGACCAGAACGCCGTCAACCTTATCCTGCTTCAACTCGGCGATCAGCTTGGCGACATCGCGGCTGGCGCTTTTGTAGTTCTTGTCGCCCTTCCGCCGCGCTTGAATATCTTCGTAGAATGCCGGGAGCGTAATCACCCCGATCTTGCGGGTAACGTCTCCGTCCTTTACGGGAAGGATCGTCTTCTTGGCGGCCTGTTTGTCGAGACTGATCTTGTCACGAACCAGCGTGATGACATGATGCTTGCCATCGGCGCCGGCATCTGCCGGCAGGATATCGAGGCGCACGACCGACCCCTTGTCGCCGCGGATCATCTGCACAACTTCGTCGAGACGCATTCCGATTACTTCTTTGATCGGACCGTCTTTGCCCTGACCGACGCCGATTATACGGTCGCCCACGGCAAGCTTGCCCGACGACTGCGCCGGGCCGCCCGCAACAAGCTCGCGGATCGTCGTATAGTCGTCTCTTTCCTGAAGCACCGCACCGATGCCAACCAGCGACAACTTCATGGAAATATCAAATTCGGCCGAAGCCTTGACGCCGAAATAATCGGTGTGCGGATCAACCGATGTTGTATAGGCAGCCATGAATGACTGAAAGGCATCGTCGCTCTTGTATTTATACGTGCGCTCGATGGAGTTCTCGTAACGCTTGTCGAGCGTCTTGCGAATAGTTGCATCATCCTTGCCGACGAGCTTCAGACGCAGCCAGTCGTTCTTGACGCGCTTGCGCCATAGATCGTCGCTTTCCGCGTTCGAACGCGGCCAGGGTTCCTTGTCGCGCACGATGGAGAATTCTTCCTGCTTGCTGAAATCGAAATTCTGCTTGAGCAGGCCACGCGCAAACGTCATGCGCTCGATGATGCGCATCTGATAGACGTTGAAAATGGAAAAGGGGATGGTCAGGTCCTGGCGGTCGATGGCGTCATCGATTTCCTTGCTGCCGGTCAGGAACTTGTCGACATCCGCCTGCAGAAAGATGAGCCTGTCCGGGTCCAGTGAATCGATGAACCGGTTCATGATCCGGACCGACAAGGCGTCATCCAGCGGGATGGGCCGATAATGGAAACGCGTGAGAAATTCTGCCGTGAGATGAGCGGCTTGAACCTGCTCCGGCGATGGCTTCAGAATGGCCGGCGAACCGACTTCGAGAGCCTGCGCGGGCAAAATACCTGCCAGGAAGAGACAAACCAGGCCAATCTTGATGCGTTTCAAGTTATGTTCCATTCTTGACGCTGAGCGTTTAATTCCAACTCTTGTTGGCTAATTATGGTTTTTTGGCAACCGTCTATCCCAATTAGCGCATTTCCGGTTCTCATTCATAGGAAAAGCGCGTCCCAGCGGGTAGCGGATTTCAAATGACCCCGATCCCGAACAGGTGGGCAGGCAAACAAAAACCGCCAGCTATTTATTCTGGATCTTTGTGACTGGCTTATCCGCCAAAGCCCGCTTCACTGCCGCGCGTGCAGATGCCAGATCGGGCATCACCCAGTTGGGCTCACCGCCCAGAAACTTGTCGAGAAATGCGATCGCGTAACCAGGCATTTCGACAATGTTTTCCTTGTAGGACCACCAGGTGCGCAATTCATCAGCACATTGGTCTATATTCGGAACGGTGCCGAACTCCTGTTCCTGCACTGCAGCAATCGCGCAGATACAGTAGTTGGTGTAGAGGAATCCCTCGGGCCAAAACCTGACGATCTCATACAGCCGCCCCGCATCGCCGTCAGCCTGAATTGGCGGTGAAATAACTTTCGCCGGAGACAGCCGGATCAGTTCGCGCAACACCAGCCCGGCTGCAAAGGTGATGAAATCCTTGCGGTCCACCTTGGCGAAACGCTTGTTCTGGTCCACCAGCTCCACCCAGTTCAGAAACGCCTCGGTGAGTTTCTTTTCATCAATGTCGTATTCAACACCGTAGAGCTCATGCAGCAGGCTTGCATGCTTGCGGAACGTCGCCCTGAACCAGCGCAACTGGCGCAGTCGATGACGCAAATCAGGCATCGATGCCATTTGTTCCCTGAGCAGCAAATCCATGACGCGAGCGGCCTCCTGTTTCCAAGCGACATTATGCGAAGTCGATTGAAATGTCAGTCTTCATTCGTCTTTCCTTTGCGATAAAATTATACATATTGACATTCACGAAGACAAATGTTCTCTATTTCATGAAAGGCGAACGTGGAAAATAGCCGTTTGCCCTTCGTGGGAGGAGAATAAAATGGCTATCTGGCAATGGGCTTTGCTGGCCCTCGCATTGCTGTGGGGCTTCCAGTCGCTGGGCGTCTGGTTCCAGATGCGCCACTATTCCGATGTGATGAAGGGCATCACTTCGAAATATTCCGACGGTTTTGTTGGCGCGGGTCACATACGAGGGCGTTTCGGCAAGGGTGTCATCGTGTTGATCGTCGTGGATCGCGACCTCGTGGTGCGTCGCTTCCTCCAGATGAGCGGACGAACCGTCTTTGCAAAGTTCATCCGCCGTGAAGGTTTTGAGGGAATGCGCCTTGGCGAATTGCCGGACAATCCCGCGTTTGGAGAAGGAACGTCTGAAGTGGTGGCTGCCGCCAGACAGGCGATAGAACAGATCGGTCGCATAAGAGACCAGTCCGATGGGATCGAACTCGAAGGTCTGAAGGCAGTGGGAGCATAGGAGTTGCTTGCCTGAAACAAGCAATCGAGGAGGAGCAATGTCGATAGTGACGATGTTGGCGCAACATGCCGACGCAACGATTCAATCCATACATATGGCTGGCAGCATGATTTCCGATGCGGCGCTGCATGGCAAACAGGCCGCAGAGCACGCGGGAAATGATCTTCTGCAGCTTGCGCAAGCAACGGCCCCCGCGCCGGGTGATGCGGGCGGCAGCGGAATTACCGTCGATCAGTTCAAGGAACGACTTCAGAACGTCCAGCAGGAAGAGCAGCTCGGCTGGCTTGCCTCGATCGGCAAGCACTTCATCGGCGTATTCCAGAAAGGCGGCGAGGTTTTCTCGGGGTTTGTTACAGGCATTATCCCGACGCTCGTCGTGCTGATGACCGCTTTTTATGCCGTAACGGAACTGGTCGGCGAAAAGCGCGTCCATGGTATCGCGCGTAGCGCCGGGCGCATTGCGCTGACCCGCTACACGGTACTGCCGGTTCTGTCGGTGTTCTTTCTGACCAACCCGATGGCTTACACGTTCGGCTCATTCCTGGACGAGAAATACAAGCCCGCTTTCTATGATGCGGCCGTGTCCTACGTCCATCCGCCGCTCGGTCTCTTCCCGCACATCAATCCCGGCGAATATTTTGTCTGGGGCGGCGTGCTGGTAGCCCTTCTCGAGCTCGAGAAGAAGGGCGCGGTTCCAACCGGCTATCATATCAATGTCGCCATCTGGTACGCCATCGTGGGTCTCGTGGTGATCCTTCTCAAAGGCATGCTTACAGAACGCATCACCGCCATCATGGCGCGGCGTCAGGGCATTGAGCTTTAAGCCGGAACCGGGGGAGAAAAACATGGTCAAGACCTATAAGGCAGTCAAGATTTCACGCGGCTCGAATGGCTGGGGCGGCCCGCTTGTCATTCAGCCGACCGACCAGCGCAACAAGGTGGTTTCGGTCACCGGCGGCGGCATCCATCCGCTTGCGCGCCAGATCGCCGAGCTGACCGGCGCGGAGGCGGTTGATGGTTTTCGCTCACCACCAATCGAAAGCGAAATGGCAGTAGTGGTTGTCGATTGCGGCGGCACAGCCCGCTGCGGCGTTTATCCGCGCAAGCGCATCCCGACCGTAAACATCACTCCGGTCGGGCAGGCAGGTCCGCTGGCACAATTCATCACTGAAGATATCTACGTTTCTGGCGTAAAACCGGAAAACATCGTTCCCGCTGACGGTTCAGCCGCCGCAGCTCCGGCTGCTGCTGCCGTTGAAGAAGAAAAGCCTGCGCCAGTGGAACAGCCGAGCGAAGGCGGCCTTGTCGGGCTTATCAGCAGCATCGGCCGCGTCATGGGGCGCGTCGTTGGTATCTTCTTCCAGGCCGGACGCCGCACGATCGATCAGGTTATCCGCAACGTACTGCCGTTCATGGCATTTGTGACAATGCTGATCGGCCTGATCCTCTATACCGGGATTGGCGATATTCTCGCCCAGCCGCTCGGACCATTGGCCAATAACATTGTTGGTTTGCTTGTGCTTTCCGCAATTTGCGGGCTGCCGTTCCTGTCGCCAATTCTGGGGCCGGGTGCGGTTATCGCGCAGGTCGTCGGCGTGGCGATCATCGGCCCGCAGATCGCAAACGGCACAATTGCCCCGGCAATGGCCCTGCCCGCCTTGTTTGCCTATAACACGCAGGTCGGTTGCGACTTCGTGCCGGTCGGCCTGGCGCTCGGAGAAGCCAAGCCGAAGACCATCGAAATCGGCGTGCCAGCGGTTCTGATCAGCCGTCAGATCATGGGCCCGCTTTCGGTTTTGATCGCATGGCTGGTCAGCCTCGCGGTGCTTTGAGCTTTCAGCCCGCCGCAGCAAAGGCGGCGGCGGGCAACCTCCCAAACACGTGCAGTAACGATGTTTTCCGATCGATTTCGCCGAGCATCGAATACCATAGAAAGAAAGGACCGCCTCTATGTCGATACACCTGAAAACGCGGATCACCGCAATCGGCCCGGAAGTTGCGGACCTCGCTGAAGGCGGCGTTCTGATCCTGTTTGCTGACGGTTCTCCCCCGGAACTGGCCGAAGTATCTGTCCTCCACGTGGTGGAGGAAGGCCCCGAGGCTTCGGCTCCTGCCGTCGGAACGAAGATCGCAATCGGTGCACTCAAGGCCGAAATCACCGCCGTTGGCGAAAGCGCCTGGCAGAAGGTGCGCGAAATCGGGCATGTCGTCATTTCATTCACCGGTGCAGATTCGACAGATCGCCCCGGCGAAATCTGCGCCAGTGAAATAGCAGGCGAAGAGCTTGTCGCTGCTCTCAAGGAGGGGCAGATTATCACCATTGGCGGCTGAAACTGCCCATCCCTGGATTTGGAATTGCGTGTTAAAACAGACGATTGGAACCCATTTTCAACAATCATTGCGTTGAAATGTTTCAGACGTCGATTTGAGGCTTACATAGATGGAACGCTCGACTATCGTCCGGGTGCGTGAGGGGCTGCATGCGCGCCCTGCGACCCGCTTCGTTAAACTGGCCAAGGGTTTTGAGAGTGATATTGAAATCGCCAAGGCCGGAAAAAGCGTAAGCGCCAAAAGCTCTGTCAAGCTGATGCTGCTTGGCGTGAAGGAGCTTGACGAAGTCACCGTTCGTGCCGATGGAGCAGACGCGATTGAAGCCATTGAAGCGCTGATCGGCTATCTGGAAAACCCGCAGGCGGGCCTGGAAGAGGTCGCCGCGCCAGCTGCACCCGATGCTCCGGCTGCACCTCAAGCCGCAACCATGCCGCAAGTGGCGATCACGCCCAAACTCCCCGCAGGCCAGATCAAGGGAGTTGGCGCAAGCGAAGGCATTTCATTGGGTGCGGCTTTTCCATTTTTCCCCGAAGAAATCAAACCTTCGGGCCGTAAACTCGCATCCGATGAAATAGAGACCGAGATCGCTCGCTTCAGGTCGGCTATCACCACCGTACAGCAACGCATGGATGCCTCCCTTTCCGGCGGCAATCTTGCAGATGCAGACAGAGGCATTATTGCAGCACTGAAGGATATTGCCGCGGATGACAGCCTGATCGATGAAGCGATCGGGCTTATTCGAGGCGGTCTCGACGCAATCTCGGCGATGCTCGCCGCGGCTGCAACCCTGGCCGGGCAATTTGCAGCACTGGATGATCCGTATCTCAACGCGCGCGCGGACGATGTGCACGCCGTCAGCCGCCAGATATGCCTTGCGCTTCTCGGCAAGGAAGACGTCAATCTGGAAGGCCTGCCGGAAGGATCGGTGCTCATCGCAGAAGACATCGGCGCCTGGGATCTCGCAAGAGCGCCGCTCAAGAAGATCAAAGGCGTCGTCTGCGGGCATGGCGGTGCGACCTCGCATGTGGCCATCATTGCGCGTACGCATGGCATTCCAGCAGTTCTTGGTCTGGGAAGCGCTGTGCAGCAACTACGAAATGCGAAAATCGTGGCAGTGGACGGAAGTTCGGGCATCGTTCATGCTGATCCGGACACAGCCGCCCGCAACGAAATCGAAGCGCGCATTTCCAGGGCCTTGCAGGAAAAGCAGGCACTTGATGCTTACCGCTCCGTCACGCCGCGCAGGGCCGACGGTACGATCATCGAAGTTGCAGCCAACATGGGTGCGCTGGAAGAGATCGAAGTCGCGCTTGAATCCGGTGCAATGGGGGTCGGGCTTTTCCGCACCGAACTTCTCTTCATGAAGCATATTCACCTGCCTTCAGAAGATATGCAGACCGAAACCTATTCCGCGCTGCTGAAAGCCTTTGCGCCGAACCCCGTCATCGTTCGCACACTGGATATCGGCGGCGACAAACCGATTGCCGGTATCGAATTTCCCGAAGAAGAAAACCCTTTCCTTGGCTGGCGCGGCATTCGCATGTGTCTGGACCGGGTGGACGTGTTCAAGCCGCAATTGCGAGCGCTTTTGCGTGCAGCGGTCAGCGGCAATCTCAAAGTCATGTTGCCCATGGTTTCGGATGTCGAAGAAATCCGCGCAACCAAACGCCTTATCGCCGAATGTATCGGCGAGCTTGAAAGCGAAGGCAAAGCCTTTGCCGGATTCGACCTTGGCGTGATGATCGAGACGCCCGCCGCTGTTTTCGCTGCGCGGGAACTTGCAAAAGAGGCGGCTTTTTTCTCCATCGGCACCAATGACCTGACGCAATATGTGATGGCTGCGGACCGGCTCAACCCGACCGTGGCGAAACTCAACGATGTTAGCCATCCGGCGGTGATGGCGGCAATCGAGATGACTGCTAAAGCCGGTACGGAAGCAGGTATCATGGTCTGCATGTGCGGGGAGGCGGCAGGAAGACCGGAACTCATCGGCGAGTTCCTGCGAATGGGACTGACCGAACTCAGCATGAGCCCGGCATCAATTCCCCGCGCGAAGAAGCTTATCCTGGATATGTTTCAGCCGTCTGCCCCGAGTCAGGGAAGATGAGCAATTAGCGTCTGGAACAATGTTTCGAGCTGCGCCTGATCGCGCTCTTCTGCTGCCTGCATGAGACGATCATGGCGCACATCCAGCGCCAGAATTGCGCTCTCCAAAGGATCGACGCCTGCCAGATCCGCCGCTTTTGCAGTCGCCAGACCACAGGCAAGCCCCACCGCTGCAAAACAGGTCGTTTCAAATTTGCGCAAGGCTTGGGGGTCGCGATGCCCTTCCATGGAGATGAACCGCACGGGTCTTTCGCCAAGCAGTTCCAGAAAAAGGGCTGTCACGGCCCTGGAGGTGGCAGCAATTTTCGTTTCGCCTGCTTCTGCGGAAAATACGCTTTTCAGCAAAGAGCCATGTTTCCGCATCATCCTTGCATGAACCGTTACGAATGCCGCTTCCTGGATAAGCACGTTCTGCAACTGATGGCGGCGCAACACTTCCTTGGTGAGATAATAAATATCCTTGCGGAAAGCGCGTGCCCCTTCCGTGCCGGCACCGAAATAGACCGACAAGCTTTTGACATGCGGCGCACTGTTATGGACCTTCGGGTCAGCCGAAATCAGCGAAATGGAAATCGTTTCGGCTGTCGTCAGAGCCTTGTCCACCATGCTTGCCGCATGTTCCAGCAACAGTTCAGGAGACGGGATGTTGCTGCGCCTTTCGGCCTCCGGCAAACCTTCGTGGCAATTGCGACGAATCATGTATCGAACGCCACGCAGGCGGTCCTTCAGATTGACTGCAATTTCTTCCGAAAGAGTGCGCAACATTGTCGATTTCCTTATGACAGCACCATCGCAACAGGATGGACCAGACACATGAATTATGGTTTGCCTTCACACGGAAAAGCAATAGTTTCGGTGTAAGAACAGCGCTTATATAATGCAGTATTACGCCATTAATTTGAGGGATAGTTTTGAAAAAGGCCGGCAGGAAGACACAGAAAAATCCGGAAACAGCGGACCTCATCATCGGATCGGAAGGTGTGGCTGCCGAAAACCGTACAAGCCGGCTGCGAACACGCGCTGCGTGGATGTATTATGTCGAACAAATGACCCAGAACGACATCGCGGAAGCGCTCGGCGTCGGGCGTGTCACAATCGTTCGCCTTCTTGCCGATGCCCGCGCTCGCAATGAAGTTAAGATTACCATCGAAGGCAAGCTGGCAAGTCTGACATCCCTCGAAGTCGAACTTGAGAAAACCTTCGGACTGGACCGCGCCATCGTCGCCCCCCTCTCTTCACCCGACATCGATCCTATCCCGCCAATCAGTGCCGCCACGGGCGCCTATCTTTCCGAAAAGGTGCAGCACGGCATGAC
>NZ_JBHEEV010000014.1:0-80091 GCF_041930145.1 Brucella ciceri
GAGTTCGCCCAACCATCAGGCCAGCTACGAAAATGGCGACGACGACGAAGAGGACTATGCCGTAGAAGCCTGCGCCAACCCCGCCGATGATTATCTCCCCAAGCATCATATTGATCATGGGGATCATTCCGCCGAGCGCCATCATGCTGTCATGCATGGCGATCACTGCGCCACATGAGGCAGCGGTTGTAACAACGGCGAATAGCGCGGACATAGCGATGCCGAAGCGTGTTTCCTTACCTTCCATGTTGCCGCCGTCAATTCCGAGTGCATGGATAAGAGGATTGCCGGTGGCTTCCGCCCAGTAGCAGACTGCAACGCCCGCGACGAACAATATGCCCATGGCGGCAAAGATCGCCCAGCCTTGGCGCTCGTTGCCGACCATCCGCCCGAAGACGTTGGTCAGCGAAGCACCGATGGCGAAAATCGCAACCATCTGGATCAGGTTGGAAATGGCGTCGGGGTTTTCGAAAGGATGCGCGGAATTGGCGTTGAAAAAGCCGCCGCCATTGGTGCCAAGCATCTTGATCGCGAGTTGCGAGGCGACTGGCCCGAGCGCTATCACCTGTCGCGCACCCTCCAGCGTCGTAGCTTCGGCATAGGCTCCAATCGTTTGCGGCACGCCGAGACTGACGAAAGCCAAGGTAAGGAGGACGCACAAGGGCAGTAGGATGTAGAGCGTGCAGCGCGTAAGATCGACCCAGAAATTTCCAAGCGTCTTCATCGACTTACGCGAGAACGCGCGAATGAGCGCTATGGCGATGGCAACGCCGGTCGCAGCTGAAACGAAGTTTTGCACTGTCAGCCCTGCCATTTGCGTCACGTAAGAGAGTGTGCTTTCGCCGCCATAGTTCTGCCAGTTGGTGTTGGTGACAAAACTTGCGGTGGTGTTGAAGGCGAGATCAGCGGGAACGTTGCTCATGCCCATCGGATTGAAGGGCAGGGAGCCTTGAACCCGCTGGAGCACGTAAAGGAGCAAAAAGCCCGCCAGGTTGAAAAGAAGCAGGGAAACGGTGTAGGTTGTCCAGTGCTGCTCTTCGCGTTCGCTCGTGCCTGCGAGACGATAAAGCCCGCGCTCCGCAGGCACCAGGATTGGTGAAAGAAAAGTCCGTTCACCGTTGAAAACGCGCGTCATGTAGCCGCCGAGCGGCTTGACGAGCAAAATGATGATCCCGCAGAAAACGAGGATCTGAATCCATCCATTAAGGGTCATTGTCTTTTCCGAGGACTGAATAGCTGCCGGTTACGTGGTGTCGGCCAGAAACCCGCTTAGAATCGTTCTGGTCGCAAAAGCGCATAAAGAAGATAGGCGGCTATGAAGACGGCGACCAAAGCGCCGGCGATGTATTCGATCATCATGACCTGCCTCAAAGCCTTTCGCAGATGCGCAAATAGCCGAACAGCAGGCTAAAAAAGCCGATGCCGATTGCAAGGACGAAGAAATCCATAATCATGCCCGAGAGGGCTCCCTGTTTCTTACAGGGGCATTATGTTGCCGTTTGGCATAGGGTTTCGAGAGCGAAGCCGGGACCGAAAAATAAAAAACTCATATATGGAAGCGGCCCTTTAGGAGCGATGCCAGGGAACGAGAGTTAGAGCGAGGCTGCAGCTGCAGCCCGGCCCGCCGTCCGACCGGAAAAGATGCAGCCGCCAAGAAACGTCCCCTCAAGCGCGTTATATCCGTGATAGCCGCCGCCGCCGAAACCGGCGGCCTCACCTGCAGCGTACAGGCCAGGTACTCTTTCTCCAGCTGAATTGAGAACCTGGGCGTCCAAGTCGGTATGCAGGCCGCCGAGTGTCTTGCGTGTCAGAATATGAAGTTTGACTGCAATGAGTGGACCATTGGAAGCTTCCAGCATTGGATGCAGGGGAACGGCGCGTGTAAGACGATCGCCGATATAGGCCCTGGCATTATGAATCGCCATTACCTGAGCATCCTTGGAATAGCGATTGATCAGCTCGCGGTCCCGCGCTTCGATTTGATCGCGTATATGGTCAAGCTTGAGAAGCTTTTCTCCCGTTAGACTGTTCATTTTTGCAATGAGTTCATCAAGCGTAACCGCTGTGACGAAATCCGCTCCATTGTCCAGAAATGCCTTCACCGGAGGTGGCGGGGCTTTACCAAGGCGGCTTTTAAGCAAGAGTTTCCAGTCCTTGCCGGTGATATCCGGGTTTTGTTCCGATCCGGACAGGGAGAATTCCTTACGAATGATTTTCTCCGTCAGGACGAACCAGGAATAATCGTAGCCGGTGGATAGAATATGTTTGAGCGTGCCCAGTGTGTCGAAACCGGGGAGATAGGGGGCAGGGAGGCGATCACCCCTGGCGTCGAACCACATGGAAGACGGTCCCGGCAGAATGCGAATGCCATGGTTCGGCCAAATCGGGTCCCAGTTGCGCACGCCTTCCGTGTAGTGCCACATGCGATCGGCATTGATGACGTGACCGCCTGCGGCTACCGCGATATCAATGCCTCGCCCATCGACATGGGCCGGAACACCCAACACCATTTCTTTCGGCGGATTGCCGAGCCGGTCGCGTGGCCATGCTCTTCGAACTTTGTCGGGATCTCCGCCTATTCCCCCCGACGTGACGATCACGCAGTCCGCGAAGTAGGCGAACTCCCCTACGGCATCTCGTGATGAAGGTTTCCCGCGCTCAACGGTCGAAGGGGCCAGCACTTCGCCATAGACGCCGCTGGCTCGTCCGTCTGTAGTGGCTATGCTGTTGACTCGGTGGCGGCATTTCAAGGTAATAAGCCCTTTGCCGATCGCTTCACGAAGAGATCGTTCGAACGGCGCAACGACGGCGGGCCCAGTGCCCCACGTAATATGAAAACGCGGCACGGAATTGCCGTGACCATCTGCTCGCGCGCCGCCGCGCTCTGCCCAGCCCACAACAGGAAACCAGCGCATGCCGAGACTGTGGAGCCAGGATCGCATTTCTCCGGCGGCAAACGCCAGATAAGATTCCGCCCAGCGCTTTGGCCAGTGGTCTTCGGGTCGATCAAATTGTGCCGAGCCGAACCAATCTTGCCGTGCGAGATCAATATTGTCCTTGATTCCAAGACGACGCTGTTCGGGACTGTCGACCATAAACAGTCCACCGAGCGACCAGAATGCCTGTCCGCCGATGGAGTTTTCGCCTTCCTGTTCGAGGAGAATGACTTTGCGCCCGGCAGCAGCCAGCTCGTGAGCCGCGACAAGCCCCGCTAGTCCTGCTCCGATGATAATCGCATCAGCATCAGCCATCCCCGCTTCCTCTCTCCCAAAAGGCGCTTGATACAGGCATCGTGACTGAAGGGACGAAGCGTTGCAAGCGATGGCTGAAACTATTCAACCGAAGAGATAAGGCACGGTCCAGTCGGCAATCAGCTTGATGGAGAGTCCGAACAAGGTCAGTTGAACCAGCAAGAAAAACGGACCGTCCGGCATTATTCGCGTCAGCTTGGCGCCGACGAAGGTACCGACTATTGCAGCGGGAACCAGCCAGAGACCAAGCGACGTATCGAGGTGGGAAAACTGCTGCAACTGCCAGTAAGGAACGAGTTTAACGGCGTTGACGATGGCGAAAAGAATAGTCGAGGTACCGGCGAAGACCAGCTTCGGGAGGTGTTGTGGCAACACATACATCTGAAACGGTGGAGCCCCGGAATGAGAGACAAAGCTGGTCAGTCCGGTAAGTACACCCCAGAATGCTCCGCCGGGCACATCCGCCTTTCTGGCTTTCTTACGATAACGGGCGCCGAACCACGCGTTGAAACAGAAAAGGATACCAACCAAGCCGACCAGCATTCCTATGAATGTAGGCGACAGGTGCGCACTGAACATCCATCCGATGCCGACGCCGAGAATCGCGGCGGGAGTCAGGATCGCGAGATTGCGTGGGGAAAAATGGCGGCGGTAAAGATACAGCCCGAACATATCGCTGATGACATAGATCGGAAGCAAAAGCGCAGCAGCAGTGACGGGTGATATGACTAATGCCATCAAGGGAACGGCAAGTGTACCAACCGACGGCAAGCCACCTTTTGAAAGCCCGACAAGAAATGCCGCAATGACTGCGATTGCGAGAAAAAGGGGCGTATGTTCGATCATGTAACGGCGATGTCAGATTTGCGAGCGGTGAAAAACATCTCCGGTCGGAGGACCGGAGATGTTGTGTGTGGATATCAGGCGTGGGCCCATTCCCAATAAAGGGCACGAGCGCGTTTGGTCAGCGGTCCATATTCCAGTTTGCGGTCATCGAAACCGACGATCGGGACGACTTTGCTCATGTTGCCTGAAGAAAAGATTTCGTCTGCCTGGCGGAAGTCGTCAATTTTCAGAACGGTTTCATGAACGGAAATGCCCGCATTGCGCAACAGGTTGATCACCCTCTGGCGAGTGATGCCGTTGAGGAACGTGCCGTTGGCGGCCGGGGTGAACACCTCACCGCCGCGGACCATGAAAACGTTGGAAGTTGCAGTTTCTGCGACATTGCCAAGAACGTCCGTCACCAGAGCATTGTGGAAGCCCTTTGCCTTGGCCTCACGCAGCATGCGCGCATTGTTCGGATAGAGGCACGCAGCTTTGGCATTGACCGGCATGACTTCCATATAGGGTCGGCGGAACGACGTAGTGGTGATAGTGAAGCCTTTTGGTTCGACCATGGGGATCGCTTCCAGGCAGAGTGCAAAATCCGTTGACGAGGCAAGCGGCGCGACAGTGCTCGTGTCGCCTTCTTCTGCCCAGTACATGGGACGGATATAAACGTCTGTTCCCGGCGCGAATTTCTTCAGGCCTTCGCGCGCCAATGTTTCGATATCGCTGGTAGAAAGTGTGGGCTCCAATCCCAAAGCGCGGGCTGAATCATTGGCGCGTGCACAATGACGGTCGAGATCGGGCGTAACACCTTCAAACAGGCGTGCGCCATCAAATACCAGCGAACCAAGCCAGGTCGCCTGCGAGGCTGCGCCTAGAATTCGTACATCCCCTTCACGCCATTCGCCCTTGTAATAGGTCCACATCGCCCGCTTATCGTTCATTTTCCTAGTCCTTTGACAATATTCTTTCATGCTTCCGCCCGCGTCAGAACGCCTTCAAACACAGATCGTTGTCGGAAAATGCTCGGAGCGTCTCGATATGATTGAAACGGATCAATGTCCTAAGCACACTTTTAAGGTGCGGTTTCATCGATCCGGCACGGGCCTGCGTGCATGGTAGGAGGAGGCAACGCCGGAGACAAGCGCGAACTTGTCACGGTTTGCTTTCAGGATTGTTCTTCAACAAGCGCCGGGGTGGGCTCCGATGTAACCACAGCCGGAGGGCCCTCCACGCCGCGTTGTCTTTCGCGAATGAAAGTAAAGAGACCGGAAATAGTGATGAGAACGATGCCGATCATCATTGGCGTGTCTATATGGTCGTGGAAGACGAAATATCCGAACAGGATCGCCCAAATCATCTGACTGTATTGCGGAGAGGCGATGGCGCTCGCAGGCGCGCGCTGGGCCGCAAGCATCAACAGGATATTGGCTAGTGCTGCCAGAAGACCGTAGCCTGCGAGGTAGATCCACTGCTCAGTGTTGGGTGCCTCAAATGACGGAGCCATCAGAGCTCCGCAAATGATGATGGGACCGATCAACCCGCTTGTATAAAGGGATATGCGCTTTTCCTGCTTACCCATGACGCGGAAGATGATGATGCTCATCGCTCCGCCCATGCCGGCAGCAAGTGCTCCGAGATGGCCGATGGAAAGCTCCCGGAATCCAGGCCGCAGCACGATAAGAACTCCGACGAATCCGATAAGCACCGCCGACCATCGCCTCCAGCCAACCTGCTCTTTCAGGAATACCACGGAAAGGATCGTCACGTAGGCAGGCAGGAGGAAAATGAGCGCGAAAGCCTCCGCCATGGAGAGATGTGTGAATGCGGTAACGCTGCCTATGGTTCCCATGGCGGCCGTTACGGTCCGCAATAGCCACATCTGAATGTTGGTTGTGCGAAACATGTCCAGCCAGACATCGTCTGCTTTCTTTGTAAAAGGGATAGCCAGCAGACCAAGGACGGCGCCGAAAAACGCGACTTCATACGGCGATAACGTTCCATCGAGAAACTTGACGCAGGCGTCGCTGACAGCGAATGCCGCATAGGACGCAAACGCGAGAAAAATACCATAAAGCATGACGATGTCCGAAAGAAACGGGGGGAGGGGTTCGTTCCTATCGTTCCCTTAATCGATTAGAAGCCTATTGGCAAAAGACATTTCTGAAATTCTGTTTTTAAAGTCTATAAGCAGCTCATTGCTTGAGGAAGAAGTAAATTCGACCTTTTCAAGGTTTCGAGCTCAAGCAAAAACGCATGCCTCATTTGCAATCATATCCGTGGTGGAAATTTGGGCAAACGCCTATTTACCCATCATCCAAACGAGGAGAAAGCAAATGAACATTCGTCAGAAAGTACAGCAGTTCGTATCCCGCCGCCGCGCTATCCGTGAGCTCGGTGCAATGGACGACCATCTTCTTGCCGATATCGGTGTTTCGCGTTCGCAGATCCAGAGCGCAGTTTTCGGTAAGTAATAACTTATGGCGTGTCTCCCGAAGGATCGCCCCGTAAGTGAAAATCGAATAAAATAACAAAGCGTCGGTCTCCAGTCCCGACGCTTTTGTTTTATGTATCCCTTATTTAAATAGTTTTTCCTGGCCGACATTCTGGATTAGGTTCGGTATCGCGGTACGCTGGAACCGCTTGAATCCAGTCTTGTCCATCATCTTCTCACAGAATGCTAATGGGACATAATCCGTGCCTTTTTGGGACAGATTGCGATTGCGTGTATCCTGAATTTCAGTCAACTTGTACTTGCGGGGGCGGCGATGAAGGTACGGTCTTTCCGTTTTAACTGCGGTAGAATTGCCGTTCTTCATCGCTTCTATTTCATAGCAACGTTCTATTGCCGGTGCATGTTGTCATACCAAGTCATTGCCAGTAAGAAGTTGGAATGCAGGAGTGCACGTAGATCTACCTCTTGCATCATCGGGCGGTCTCAGGCTTATCTGGCTGCCCGATGATGCAGAGGAAGACTCAAGATGGACATTGTCTGGCGCGGAATTCTGATCGGGATCGGCGCAACCATAGTAATGGATTTATGGGCACTTTTGCTTGCTGCAATGCCCGGACAGGCACGTCCAAACTGGGGTCTGGTGGGACGCTGGTTTTGGCATCTTCGGCATGGGCGGATTTTCCACGACGATATTTCCTCTTCTGCACCTTATAAGCATGAAGTAGCGCTCGGCTGGATCGGGCATTATGCAGTCGGCATTCTTTATGGCGTGATCTTTGCCATTTATGGTGGCGCGGAATGGTTTTCTGATCCAGTATTTTTCCCGGTTTGGATATTTGGTATACTGACGGTATCGGCGGGGTGGTTTTTATTGCAACCGGGCCTGGGAATCGGTTGGGCGGCGTCCAAGCTGCCAAATGCGCGCAATGTGCGACTGCTCAATCTTATAGCGCATACATTTTTTGCTCTTGGCATGTACGGAACGGCCTTGCTCCTGCAAAGCTCATTCCAAACAGTCGGTTAGAATTTGCAGAGCCGCATTCACGAACTGTCTTTTTTGAATCTGTTTCAAATATTTCCCGCAAATGAGTGACTGGCGCGCGGTGAAATCTCAGTCCACACTAAATCATGTCAACAAACTGGCATTCACGCGGCAGAACTGTGCTTTTGTCCGCGATGGGTGTATGGGGAACATGTCCGCCTGCAAATCTGCAGCGGCAACTAACATTATGGCAATCGCATAGGTTGCTTCAACTCGACACATTTGCGGGGCGCAATAGGTTGCGCGTCGTGATTTGACGCGAATTGGGGCGCTAAATTGACGGGCGCTTTGCCTTGGAGGGACGATGCTCGAAAAGCTGTTCAAATTGCAGGAACACGGCACAACGGCGAGAACGGAAATTATTGCCGGCGTGACGACCTTCCTGACGATGTCTTACATCATCTTCGTAAACCCGGATATTCTGTCCACTACGGGTATGGATCGAAACGCCGTTTTCGTTGCCACCTGCCTTGCGGCAGCTCTCGGCTCGATCATCATGGCGCTCGTCGCAAACTGGCCAATCGGCATGGCGCCCGGCATGGGTCTTAATGCCTTCTTCGCCTTCACCGTTGTTGGGGCGATGGGTTTTTCCTGGCAGCAGGCACTCGGTGCTGTCTTTATTTCGGGTATCATCTTCCTGATCCTGACCGTTACAGGTGTACGCCGCTGGTTGGTGGAGGGTATTCCACATTCGCTGCGAAGTGCGATTGCAGCCGGTATCGGCATGTTCCTGGCTTTGATTGGTCTGAAAAGCGCTGGTGTGGTTGTCGGCAATCAGGCGACTTTGGTTGGCCTGGGTGATTTGACGAAGGCGGGACCGCTTTTGGCGATTGCGGGCTTCTTCATTATCGCGGTGCTGGACGCCCTTAAGGTTCGCGGTGCGATCCTCATTGGTATTCTCATTGTCACCGTGGCATCTATCGCTCTTGGCATCAGCCAGTTCGGCGGTGTTTTCTCAGCGCCGCCTAGTCTTGCTCCGACTTTCCTTCAGCTTGATGTGATGGGTGCTCTGCATACTGGCATTCTGCACGTCATTCTCGTTTTCGTGCTGGTTGAAGTTTTCGACGCCACAGGCACGCTGATCGGCGTGGCTAAGCGTGGCGGTCTGATTGAACCGGGGAAACCAAACCGTCTCGGACGCGCCCTTTTTGCCGACAGCACGGCAATTCTGGGTGGTTCGCTTCTCGGTACTTCGTCCACGACGGCCTATGTGGAAAGCGCATCCGGCGTTCAGGCGGGGGGCCGTACAGGCTTGACGGCACTGGTCGTAGCACTTCTGTTTCTTGCGGCCTTGTTCATTTCCCCGCTCGCTGGTTCTGTTCCAGCCTACGCGACGGCACCGGCCCTTATCTACGTCGCTTGCCTGATGATGCGTGAATTGACCGAGATCGAGTGGCACGACGTAACGGAAGCTGCGCCGGCTGCGCTGACAGCTTTGGCTATCCCGTTCACCTATTCGATTGCCAACGGTTTGGCCTTCGGTTTCATCAGCTATGTCATCCTCAAAGCCTTCACGGGCAAGGCACGTGACGTGCATCTGGCTACCTGGCTGGTCGCTGCACTTTTCGTCATCCGCTTCGCATTCTTTGCGGAGTAACCGTAAAGCGCCGGGCCGAAAAGGTCCGGCGTAATTCTGCAATAGCGGGAGGAACCAACTGTGCAGACGAATGAACTGAAACTGCTTGAAAAGCTTATTGAGGTTATCGAGCAGGACATCATTCCGCTGACTGAGCGAGGTGTTGCGGAAGGCAACAAGGTTTTCGGTGCGGCGCTGTTGCGCAAGTCAGATCTGTCTCTTGTTCTTGCTGAAACCAATAACGAGACCGAGAATCCGCTCTGGCACGGCGAAGTGCACACATTGAAGCGCTTCTATGAAATGCCGGAGAATGGACGTCCCGATACGAAAGACATGGTGTTTCTTTCCACTCATGAGCCGTGCTCCATGTGCTTATCGGCTATCACATGGAGTGGTTTCGACAATTTTTACTACCTTTTCAGCCATGAAGATTCACGGGATGCTTTCTCTATCCCGCATGATTTGAAGATCCTCAAGGAAGTCTTCACGCTGGAACCGGGCGGATACAACCGCGACAACGCTTTCTGGCATAGCCATTCGATTCCGAAAATGATGGCATCCTTGCCGGACGCCGATCGTTTGCGACTCCGCAAAAAGCTCGACGCGATTTTTGCGAAGTATGACGAATTGTCCGACACTTATCAGTCAAGCAAGGATGGTAACGCAATTCCTCTCAACTGATGAACAATCGTTTCTTATAGTCATACGCCTGAAATAGCCTCGTGCCAGAGGGGATGCGCGATACAGGACACCCCGTTCGCGCATTTTCCATGTCTGACAGGACGAGTATCATGACTTCTGACCACATAATATCAGCGATTGGCTTTTGCACTCCGGCAGGTGACGGCAATTTCAGCACGCTTGAAGGGGCAATCCGTAATATCGTCGAACTCGGTTCGGACGCTGTGGAATTGTCGCTTTATGGCGAGGAAATAATCTCAGGCGGCCGTCTCATTCCGCACCGCGTGGATCGCCTCGTCAATATTACCAGACAGTTTGACGTCCGTTACAGCGTCCACGGACAGATCGTTTCCAATTTCATGGATCGCGAACATCTTGAGTATCAAAAGGCAGTGGTCCGGGCGATGCTGGAACTCTGCGATCGTGTGGGAGCGGAAGTACTTGTTCATCATTCCGGCCACGCCACAATGCCTGCGCCTTCTCGCCTTCCCGACCTCGACAAGATGGAGCGGGATGCGCTCGGCGAAATGGCGGAACTGGCAAAGTCTTATGGCGTCCGCATCGCGCTGGAAAATATCTTTGCAATGAGCGATGCCGAGTATCGGCAGACACCGGCTCAGGTTGCCGAAACGGTCGCTGCGGTCAACCACTCTTCCGTCTGCGGGCTGATCGACTTCAGCCATGCTTATATTGAGTGCAGTCGTCTCGGAATCGATTGGCGTCCGCAAATTCGTGCCATGGCTCCGGTAACCGGGCATCTGCATGTTCATGACAGTTTTGGTCGCCCTTACACGATGACCAAGTTTTATCATCCTGCGGAGGCAACGGCGCTCGGTATTGGCGATCTGCATCTGCCGATCGGTTGGGGCGATATTCCGTGGGACGAGATTTTCGATGAACTGACTTTTTTGCCCGATACCTTCCTGATCATGGAAATCGGGGAAGATCGTTTCAGTACCGAGCAGGCTGATAGTCTTGCGCGTGCCCGCAAGCTCGCCGAACGAGTTAACAGCCGCCGGAAAGCCGCTTGAACGAAACAAAACAGGCCGCGTGACGAGCGCGGCCTGTTCGAGTTTTCAAATTGTTTTTATTTCCGAATTTCGCTTAGCTGCTTTTGCACCGCATCGATGACGTCGTCGCCGATCTGAGACTTGTATTTGGCGTAGATCGGCTGGGATTTTTCGAGCATGCGCGCGTGCTCTTCCGGCGAAAGCGTGTTTACTTCCAGACCCGCTTCCTTGATCTTCTCGAGTGACTTCTGGTTCAATTCACGAATGACCTTGCGTTCTACGTCGCGTCCGACAACGGCGCATTCACGCAAGGCGGCTTGTTCCTCAGGGGAATATGTGTCGAAGATCGGCTTGGAATACAGGAACAGGAACGGCGTATAGGCATGCTTGGTTTCTGTCACATATTTCTGCACTTCGTAGAATTTTGAAGTATCGATGGTGACGTAAGGATTTTCCTGCGCATCGATGGCCTTGGTTTCCAGCGCTGAGAAGATTTCACCGAAAGCCATCGGTGTGGCATTGGCACCGAAATTCTGGAATGTGTCGAGGAAGATGTTGTTCTGCATCACGCGGACTTTCATGCCGCTGAAATCTTCCCATTTGTTGACCGGATGTTTTGAGTTTGAAAGGTTTCGGAAGCCGTTTTCCCAATAGGCAAGATTGACGAGGCCGACGGCCGCGAGCTTTTCGTCCATCATTTTGCCGAAGGGGCCGTCGACGACGGCATCTGCCTCTTCATCGTTTGCGAAGAGGAATGGCAGATCGAAAACGCCAAGCGCTGGAACTATCCCGACGAGGGGCGACGACGAGGTTACCACGCCTTCCTGCACACCGGAACGCAGTGCCTGCGTTGCCTGCAAATCGCCTCCCAGAGCTCCACCCCAGAAGGCGGTTATCTTCATTTTGCCACCGGACTTTTCAGCAAGGCATTCATTCATTGCCTTGATGCCATTGCCGACTGGATGATCCTCGTTGATGCCATTGGAGACACGAATGTTGCGCTCCTGAAATTCGGCAAGAGCGGGTACGGTTAGCGCGGCCGCCATCAGGGCGGTTGTTGCCAGCATAAGCAATTTCTTCATTGAACTCTCCTCCCAGAGTTGATGTTAAACCTAATGCAGCCAGTTCATGGGTACCAGTACGAGACTTGGGAACAGAACCAGCAGGAACAGCACGATCACTTGCGAAATCAGAAATGGATTGACGCCAGCGACCACTTTTCCGAGCGGCACCTTTGAGACGCCGCTCACCACATTCAGCACGACGCCGACCGGCGGCGTGATGAGCCCGATGCTGTTGTTCATAATGAAAAGAACGCCGAAATAGGCCGGGTCGATCCCCGCCTGTTTGACAATCGGCATCAGGACTGGCGTCAGGATGAGGATCGTCGGCGTAAGGTCGAGTGCTGTTCCGACGACGAGCACAAGTATCATGATCGCAAACATCAGCAGTTTCGGACTGTCGATCAGCGGCGCGATGTAACTGCTGATTTCAGCCGGGATATTTGCTGCCGTTATCAACCATGACGACACCAGGGCCGACGCGACGAGAAACATGATGACGGATGTTGTTTTGGCAGCTCGCACAAACACGCCGTAAAGATCGACAAATCTCAGTTCGCGATAGATGAACATGCCGACAAAAAGGGCATAGGCTGCGGCAACCACAGCCGCTTCTGTCGGTGTCATGACGCCCATACGGATGCCGCCAAGAATGATCACGGGCATGCCGAGCGCCCAAAGTGCACGTCCGGTCGCCTGCAGCCGATCTTTGCCGGATTGCTTGGGAAGCACCTTGAGATTGTCTTTTCTGACGACGATCTGCCAGGTGAAGAGTAACGCGATACCCATCATCAGACCGGGCACTATCCCGGCCATGAAAAGCTGCGTTATCGATACGTTGGCAGCAACCCCAAACACGATCATGGCCATGGATGGCGGGATAACCGGCGCGATGATGCCGCCTGCCGCCATCAGTCCCGCAGACCGGGGGATGTTGTAGCCCGCTTTCGCCATCATGGGGACTAGGATGGTTGCCAGCGCCGCAGTGTCCGCAGCGGCGGAACCCGAAACGCTGGCCATGATGATGGCTGCGAGAATGGCAACGACGCCGAGGCCGCCGCGAATATGCCCGACGCAAGCTATGGCGAAATCAATGATGCGGCGGGACAAGCCGCCGGAATTCATAAGCTCACCAGCCAGAATGAAAAACGGTATTGCCAGCAGCGTGAAGGAATCCACGCCGGCAATCATGTTCTGCGCGATGATCTGCGTGTTGAACATCCCCATGTACCACATGAGAACCACACCGCAGAACATGAGCGAGAAAGCGATCGGAACGCCGATAGCCATGGCGCTGAGAAGCGAGCCGACAAATACTACGAGCGTCATGTCGTCTACTCCATCAGATGGTCGAGCGAGTGTTCGCCCGCAAAGGTGGCAATTTCCTCATCGGTCAAACGACCGGTGACAGCGCGCAGGAAGCGCTCGGCGGCAATGATGAACATTGCGCCACCCGTGAATAACCCGACGCCGTAAACCCAGATCATTGAAAGTCCCGTGACGGGTGCGACCATGCTGGCGTTGATGTCGAACTGTTTCCAGGTGCCCCAGAAGAAAATCCCGGAACAAAGCAGGACGATCAGATAACTGATTGCCATGCAGGTAACGCGCCCTTGCCGTCCAAAGCGAGCAACGAGCGACTCGATGCCCAAATGGCTATTCTCGCGAAAGGTGAGGACGGCTCCAAGAAAAGACACCCAGACGAAAAAATAACGCGCAAGTTCTTCCGATACGGTCAGTCCAGAGTTTGCGGCGTAGCGCAAAATCACGTTGACGAAGACCATAATAGCCATGCCGGCGAGGAGGAAGACGAGAATTGCGCCAAGTATCTTGTAGAAGAAGTCTATGGCTTTCGTCATCTATGCGCCCTCAGACTTTATCGAGCAAATCGCGCGCTTGCAGGTTCTGGATCAGCGCCCTGATACCGAATGTCCATTCAGGACATTTGTCGGTCCGGTCGACCCAGTTGATGAGCCGTCCAAGCTTCGGCGTGGAAATCTCCACGCGGTCGCCGACTTCGTGGGTAAACCCTTGTCCCGCACCACGACGATCCTTCACGGGCGCGAACATGGTGCCAAGAAACAACACTGCGCCGTCCGGATACTGATGATTGCGGTTCATCATCTGTGACGCAAGATTTTCAGGATCGCGGCTGATCGCTTCCATAGGGCTTTCGCCGGTCATTTCGAAACCGTCAGCCCCATGAACCGTCAGCGACAGCTTGAGTTTGCGCAATACGTCCATAGTGAATTGGGCGTCGAACAAACGAACAAACGGGCCGATAGCGCAGGAAGCATTATTGTCCTTCGCTTTACCGAGCAGTAAAGCCGAACGACCTTCCACGTCTCGAAGATTGACGTCATTGCCAAGAGTTGCGCCGACAATACGTCCATCCGAGGCGACAACCAGGACCACCTCGGGTTCCGGGTTGTTCCATTGGGAAATGGGCAGAATGCCGACGGTAGCGCCGCATCCAACGGCCGACATCGGCTGAGATTTGGTGAAGATTTCCGCGTCGGGCCCGATACCCACTTCCAGATATTGGGACCAGAGTCCCATTTCCTGAAGAAGCGCCTTGACCTCCGCAGCCTTTTCGGAGCCTGCCACGACGCCGCGCAAATTGTCGCCGATAACCGGCGCCAGACGTTCGCGAATTTCGCGGGCTCGAGAGGGATCGCCTTTGGCCTGTTCTTCAATCACGCGTTCAAGCATGCTGTCGGCAAAGGTAACGCCTGCTGCTTTGATGGATTGCAGGTCTATGGGAGCGAGCAACTCCCCGCGATCACCGGAAAGATAATCATCCAGAGAACCGAGGTTTGGATAGCTCTCGGTATTCTCCAGTTCACTTATTAGCGAACGGCGTTCCAGAAGGCCCGAAACCGTAGCTGACAAGCTGGACAGATCGTGCACATGGCCATTTTTGACCAATACAGGACAAGGACCGTTTTCGGCTTTCGACCACACACGGCCAATCAAAACCGCTGAGTGGCTGTCTTCAGGCAGAATCACCGTTGCTTTCAGTTCACGCTTGTCTTGCACAGATATCCTCCCAATGTATGGCCGTTTCCCACGGGCCATATGTTGTCAGGATGCCTGACAACAATAGTACTATTATTAGCAGTCCAGAATTGAGTCCAGCCTTGAGACGGCTTTGAGCTCAAAAATTAGATCGATCTGTTTTTCTTCGGCCGACGGTATAGGCTTTGTCCATTTCGGAGCTGAGGGCCATGCCCAGCCCGGTACCGGGCGGAACCGTAATCATGCCGTCCTTGACTTCGGGCAGGGCGGTAACAAGATCGCGATACCATGTTTTGTAGAACGCGCGGACGCTTTCCTGAATCAGGGCATTTGGTGCGTTGAGCGATAGATGCGTCGAAGCACACAGAACGACCGGTCCGGTGCAATCATGTGGCGCGACCGGAAGATGCCAGGCTTCGGCCATAGCAGCGATCTTCCGTGCTTCAGAAAGGCCACCACACCAGCTCAAGTCAAGCATGACGACGCCGGCCACGCCTGTTTCCAGAAGATCACGAAATGCCCATCGGCTTCCTAGAGTTTCGGAGGCACAGATAGGTGCAATGCTGGCTTCTGCATAACGTTTGAGACTGCCGAGACTGTCCATCTTGATCGGGTCTTCGTGCCAGAAAGTCTTGAATGGCTTGAGTTCACGGGCAATCTGCATGGCGGGCAAGAGCTGCCACATGGAATGGAACTCGACCATGATATCCATGCGATCACCGACCGCCGCCCGGATTTTTTCAAAAGGCTGCAATGCCGCTTTGAGATCGGGTTGAGAGATATACTGCCCGCGTGTCTTTTCTGCCGCCATGTCGAATGGCCAGATTTTCATCGCCGTTATGCCTTCTTCCAGCAATGAGAGGGCAAGTTCATCGGCATGGTGCAGGAAGCCGTTCAGATCGTCGTAGCTGGCTCCGGAACCGGCCAGACCGTAGTTGCCGGATTGCTGGCCGGTAGCCTTCTTGATGTATTCGGTTCCGGCGCACGTATTATAAGTGCGGATGGATTGACGACTGAAGCCGCCGAGAAGCTGAGCGATAGGGAGATTGGCAGCTTTGCCGTATAAATCCCACAGGGCGATATCGAAAGCGGAGTTGCCACGCACTTCCGCGCCGGTTGAACGGAAACCGAGATAGCCCACAAGGTCAGAGGCCAGCAGATCGATTTGCAACGGATCGCGACCTAGAACACGCGGCGCGACATATTCGTGCAGATAGGACTCGACCGTCTCGGACATGAAAAAGGTTTCGCCGAGGCCGGTGATTCCTTCATCTGTATGAACTTCCACCCACAAAAGATTTGGCCGTTCGGCGATGCGAATGGTTTCGATTGCTGTGATCTTCATTGCAACTCCCAATGCAACTGCTTATCAGGCGCTAATCTTGAGGAACGTCGTTGAGCTTTTCGATATGAAGAAGCAGGGCGCTATGATCCTTCTCGCCTCCGCCGTCTTCAACGAAAGTCGCAAAAGCCTCTCGCACGGTCTCGGTCAACGGCAATTTCAAGGACAGGTCGCCTGCGGTCTTCAGGATCGAGTTGAGGTCTTTCAACTGAATGCGCGATGTGCCTCCTGGCTTAAAATTGCGGTCGATCATCCGTTTGCCGTGGAGTTCGAGAATGCGGCTTTCACAGAAACCTCCGCGGATGGCATCGCGGAATGCGGCACGCGACCCGCCGCCTTTTTCGACAAGAACCATTGCCTCTGCGATTGCCCCGATGGTCACGGCAACAATCTGTTGATTGGCAAGTTTTGCAAGCTGGCCGGCACCTGACGGACCCACGCGCGTGAGGCGTCCCAACGGTTTGAACACATCGGCGAGGGTGGCGATAACCGCTTCATCACCTCCGGCCATGATGGCGAGTGTACCTTCCTGTGCACCGACCACGCCCCCGGAAACCGGCGCGTCGATATGATTGACGCCCGTCGCCTCCAGACGCTTCGAATGCTCGCGCGCGAAGTCCGGCGAAATTGAACTCATGTCGATGACTATGCTGCCTTTTTTCAAGACAGCAGCGACACCTTGCTCAAAGAGGACATCACGTACCGCTGGTCCATCGGTCAGCATGGTGATGACGATATCGGCGTCCACCCCCGCCTTTGCGGCGGTTTGAGCGAGCTTGGCACCTTTTTCCACAAGGGGGGCAGACTTGGCGCTGTTCCGGTTCCAGACCGTTACGTCGAAGCCTGCATCCAGAAGCCGACCGGCCATTGGTGCGCCCATCAGGCCGGTACCGAGAAAAGCGATCCTGCATTTCAAAGCTTGCCTCCCATTTCATCTTCGATGTGAACGCGAATGATCTCATCAAAGGAGGTTTCGGCGGTGAAGCCAAGGGCCTGTGCGCGTTTAGCCTCGAAACCGGGCGCCCACCCTGCGACCATGCGCATGATCATTTCATCTGGCTCGCGTCGGATGAGTCGGACGGCCTTATCGCCAGCAACGCGGCGCAACGCCTCAATCTGCTCACCGACGGTGGCGCTGAGACCAGGCATGGAAAGATTGCGACGCGCACCGACCGCTTCCGTATCGATAGTGGCTCCATGAATCAGAAAGCCCACCGCTGAGCGCGGCGAAGCATGCCAGTGCCGAACCTCTTCAGGAACAGGTAATATGGCTTCCTGACCGGAGAGCGGTTCGCGCAATATACTGGAGAAAAAGCCGGATGCAGCCTTGTTCGGTTTGCCCGGCCTTATGCAGATCGTCGGCAGGCGGATGCCGATACCGTCGAAGAAGCCGCGTCGCGTATAGTCGGACAAAAGAAGTTCGCTGATTGCCTTCTGCGTGCCGTAACTGGTCAACGGCGTCGTATGAAATTCATCCGGGATCGGATAGGGCAGCGGAGCGCCAAAAACGGCGATGGAGGATGTGAAGACCACACGAGGCTTATAGCCATCGGCAACGTGCGCAAGTCTGATTGCATCGAACAGATAACGTGTGCCGTCCAGATTAATTCGATATCCTTTGTCGAAATCCATCTCTGCTTCACCGGACACGATTGCCGCTAGGTGAAAGATGACATCAGGCCGTCCTGATACGATCTTCTGCGCGGTTTCCTTGGTGGATATATCCGCAGCCAAAGTGTCGACCGATCCTGCGAAGCCGACTGGAGGTTCTGCGGCGACGATATCGACAAGCGTGAGCTTCTCTACGGGGATATCCCCGAGACGGCCATCGTTGGAAAGGCGCTGCGCTAATTTGCGGCCCACCATGCCAGCGGCGCCGATGATTGCGATATGCATCCAGAAATCTCCTCCCTGCCTTGCAGCCACTGACACTCAAATGATGCAGACTTGGCTGTGGAACAACACTTATCCAATCTCCCGCAGATTCATGTTGTAGGGTTGTCTGATAACCTTATATGTAAGCGTTGGAAACAGTTTTCTCCGTTCTGTCCAAGGAATGAAACGGAAAAGCCCGCCGCATCTGAAAAACTGTCGTACTCCTGCGACAGCGCATTGCACTTCGATAAAGCCAAGAGGATATCATGTACGTTACGGGGGACAGGGCGGGAAACAAGCAGGACGGTCTCGTCGCTCTTTTGGGTGGCGATCTGGTTATGACCGAACAAAATGACATGTCTGGCTATTGTCGTGACTGGCCGGGGGATGTGGAAAATGCGGCGGTTGCGGTGATCCGTCCGCGTTCGACAGCGGATGTTTCCGCCGCGGTCAAAGCCTGCGCTTCCCTGGGATTGTCTATCATTCCGCAAGGCGGAAATACCGGTCTCGTGCAGGGTGGCGTACCGGATGGCCGGGACAATCTCGTCATTTTGAGTCTTGAGCGGATGAACCGCATTCGGAAAATAGATCCGGATGATTTTTCAGCGGTTGTCGATGCGGGTTGCATTCTCTCGGAACTGAAAGACAAACTGGCAACCGAAGGAATGTTTTTTCCGCTGGCGCTTGGTGCGCAGGGAAGCTGTCGTATCGGGGGAAATGTCAGCACCAATGCCGGCGGCATCAATGTGTTGCGCTATGGCATGACCCGCGAGTTGATACTGGGGCTGGAGGTCGTTCTGCCTGACAGTACTATATTCAACGGTCTTTCGACGCTGAGAAAAGACAATGGCGGCATTGATCTGAAACAGCTTTTTATCGGTGCGGAAGGCATTCTTGGAATAGTAACCGGCGTCGCAATCAAACTGATGCCCTTGCCGGACAAGGTGGAAACTGCGCTGCTTGGGCTCAATTCCCTTGAAGATGCCATTGCGCTTTATCGGCGGGCACGGGTGCAGTGCTGTGATCTGATGTCGGCATTCGAGTTCATGCCTCCGGTGGCTTTTACACTGGCACAAGAGGCGATGCCGGAACTCGCCACGCCGCTGGGGCAATATCCGGCCTATATCTTGATGGAGATTTCAGGCTCGGGACTGGTCGATATAGCGTCACTGATGGAGCAGTTTCTTGCAGGAGCAATGGAAGATGGCCTCGTTCTTGACGGGACCATCGCGTCCTCGCGGGCACAAGGTCAAAATCTCTGGATGTTTCGCGAGGCGATGAATGAAGGGCAGGCGCTGCGTGGCAAGCATCTGCGCACTGACATATCGGTTTCATTGTCGAAACTGGCATCGTTCGTCGATGAAGCTGAAAGGGAACTGGCCAAGGTTCTTCCTGATTGTCTCGCGGTTTCCTATGGACATGTCGGGGACGGCAATGTGCATCTCAATGTCATCCCGGAAAGCAATCTCGATGTTGCTGCGAAAGACGCGAAGATCAAGCTTGCGAAGGAAACGATCAATGCTGTTCTGGATCGTTATGCAGGCAGCATTAGCGCGGAACACGGCATTGGTCGCCTGAAAAGGGACGATTTCGAGAAGCGTATTGACCCTGCACGGCGAAAGCTGCTTGAAGGTCTCAAACAGGTAATCGATCCGGACAACATCATGAATCCGGGCTGCCAGCTTTCGCTTGACTCTTCAAAAGGCTGACGACACATCAATTGCACAGGCAATCAGGGAGACTTTATCATTTTGTTTGGTGAAATCAGGCGCAATGAGCAACTCCCTGGACGCATCGCTTCCGAAATCACGCGGCAGATCGGTGAAGGTACTCTCTTGCCGGGGCAAAAGCTGCCGACAGAACATAATCTGGCTCAGAGCTTCGGAGTTAGCCGCTCGGTTGTACGTGAAGCGATAGCCCAGTTGCGCAACGAGGGTCTGGTTGAAACCCGACAGGGTGTCGGGGCTTTCGTGACAGAACCCGACAGGAGACACGCCCTCCGGATAGAGCCAGAAACACTTGCCAATCGCGAAAATTTCCGCAGCCTGTTCCAGTTACGAATGGCACTCGAAATTGAAGCGGCGGGATTAGCGGCGGTTCATCATGATGAACATGACATGATGCAACTCAACGAAGCGCTCGCAGAAATGAGCGGTTCAAAAAAATGGACCGATACGGGTATAGCTGCCGATCTGGCTTTTCATCGGGCGCTCGCTTCTGCAACTCACAATGAGTATTTTCCGTTGGTCCTAGGCTTCATTGCCGAACGCATCAATCAGGCAATCAACGCAGCGCGTGCGCGGGCCGTGCTCGAGCAGATTGTCGAGATCACCATTGATGAGCATACCGCAATCAGGGACGCCGTTCATTCGCGGGATCCGTTGCAGGCACGCGAAGTGATGCGCCACCACATCGTGCAGGCAGCAAGCCGAGTCGGCCTCAAGCTGGAAACTTTTTGATGGCTTCTTCTTTCGGGCTTTTCAATCTGGAAGGGCGCATTGCGCTGATCACGGGTTCCAGTCAGGGCATTGGTTTTGCCCTGGCGCGAGGGCTTGCGGAACATGGTGCAACGGTGATCATCAATGGCCGTGACCGGGGCAAGGTGGATCAGGCTGTCACCCTGCTGGAGGATGATGGACATAAGGTCTTTGCATCTGCCTTCGATGTGACGAATGCCGCGGAAGTCCGCGCCGCCATTGAGATGATTGAAGAGGAAATCGACGCACTCGATATTCTGGTCAATAACGCCGGGATGCAGTACCGCGCACCGCTTGAGGATTTCCCTATCGAGAAATGGCAGCAGCTTCTGGAAACCAACATCTCCAGCGCTTTTTATGCCGGGCAGGCGGCTGCGCGCCATATGATCGCGCGAGGACGCGGCAAGATAATCAACATTGCTTCGGTTCAAAGTGAACTGGCGCGTCCTTCGATTGCGCCTTATACCGCGACAAAGGGAGCTATCCGTAACCTGACCCGCGGTATGGCCACCGATTGGGCCAGACATGGCTTGCAGGTCAATGCGATTGCACCCGGCTATTTCAAGACGCCGCTGAATCAGGCATTGGTTGATGACCCCGAATTTACGGCTTGGCTGGAAAAAAGGACGCCGGCGGGCCGCTGGGGGAATGTGGAAGAATTGGTCGGTGCCGCCGTATTCCTGAGCAGCGATGCTTCCACTTTTGTGAACGGACAGGTCTTGCATGTCGATGGCGGCATGACCGCAAGCGTATGAGGAATTGATGCTGCGTATCATCGTGATGGGTGTTTCGGGTTCCGGAAAATCGACGGTCGGGGAGAAGATTGCAGATGCTTTGAAGCTTCCGTTTCTCGAAGGCGACTCTCTTCATCCAAAGTCGAACGTCGATAAGATGTCGGCAGGCATCCCCTTGCAGGACGAGGATCGCTGGCCCTGGCTCGATAAAGTCGGAGAACGTCTTGCAGCCTCGAGCGACGGGATTGTGATATCCTGTTCCGCATTGAAGAAGAGCTATCGGGATCGCCTCCGCACCGCAGCGGATGCGCCTGTCCTTTTTGTTTTTCTGGACGGCAGTTTTGAAGTCTTGCATGAGCATATGGGGCATCGCACAGGCCATTTCATGCCGGTAACGATGCTGGAAAGCCAGATTGCTACACTTGAAAGCCCGGTCGGAGAGCCGTTGGTATTCCGAGCAGATGTTGCCGAGAGCGTGGAAAAGATCGTTTCCGATAGCCTCGAATGGATAGATTCAGTTCAGCGTTAGCGTTATTTCAACGGCCAGAAGAACATCAGTGTGGGTACCGTTACAATCGCGATGATGATGGATAACGGCAACCCAAGACGCGGATAATCGCTGAATTTGTAGCCGCCCGGTCCCATCACCAGCGTATTGCACTGATGACCGATCGGGGTGAGAAAATCGCACCCCGCACCGATCGCGACTGCCATAAGGAACGCTTCAGGCTTGAAACCGAGCCCAGAAGCAAAGCTTGTCGCGATTGGAGCCATGACGAGGACCGTCGCGGCATTGTTGAGAAATGGCGTCACCATCATCGCTGCCACAAGAATGAGCGTCAAAGCACCGGCCGGTGGTAATTGATGGCCGATTGTGGCAAGTCCCTCTGCTATGAGATCAGTGCCCCCGGTCGTCCTCAGTGCATCGGAAACCGGAATGAGCGCAGCCAGCATGACCAGAATTGGGCCATCAATCTCGTCATAGACCTCGTTGAGAGGTATGACCTTGAACAGAAGCATAGCAACGGCAGCCGCAAAGAAAGCCACCGCAACCGGTACGAGGCTTAAAGCGGTCGCACCGATGGCGGCAATCAGAATGGCGAGCGGGATCAATCCGCGCCGGACACTGCCGAGCATCAACTTGCGGCGGGCGAGTGGCAGCAATTCAAACTCGGGCAGGAAGGTTGATAGATTTGCCTGTCTGCCTTGCAGGACGATTACATCGCCGAAGCGCAGTATAACTTCGCTGAGGCGCTCGGTAATCCGCTCCCCTGGACGACTGACAGCCAGAAGATTCAGATCATACCGCGCGAAAAGGGCGAGTCTCTGGGCCGTCAGTCCGATGAGACGCGAATTTTTTCCAATAACAGCTTCGACGGCTTCGATGTCGGTCGAACCGCTGGTCTCGGAAGGATTGCGGTTCTCGGAGAGGGTGAGCTTTCCCGCACTTATGATCGCATCAAGCGCCTTTGGGTCGCCTTCAAGTAGCACTACATCGCCTTCATTCAGGACGGTGTCGGGAAGCGGCGTCAATCGCTGTTCCTTGCGTACGATGGAGGTTACCATCGCTTCGCCTTCAGCAGCCTTGATGAGATCAGTCACGCGCTTGCCGATCATTGTCGAGGTTTTTGTGATGCGCGCTTCGGAAGCATAATTCTTGATCTTGATTGCTTCATCCAGCGAAACATTTTCGCGCGTGCGTTGCGGGACGAGCCAGTAAAAAAGAACCAGATAGATTAGCCCCACGGCTGAAAGCACGGCGCCGACGGGCGTGAAGTCGAACATGGTGAAGGGCTCCCCCACCATTTCGCCGCGAATGCGAGAAACGACGATATTGGGCGAAGTACCCACCTGAGTCATCAAACCGCCGAGCAGCGCGCCAAACGCCATAGGCATGAGAAACGTTGAGGGGGAAACATTGGAGCGGCGTGCGAATTGAAAAGCGACCGGGATCATGATGGCCAACGCACCGACGTTTTTCACAAAGGCGGAGAGCACGGTGACGACCGCGACCAACACGGCCAGCTGTAATCTTACACTGCTGATCTCCGGCAGGAAACGCTGCACTGCCGCCTGCATGAGACCGGAACGTGCGACGCCTGCGCTAACCACCAGCGCACTGCCCACGATGATGACAATGTCGTCGCTAAACCCCGAAAATGCGTGATCGAATGGGACAACGCCAACAGCTATCGCTAAGAGAAGTGCGCAGAGCGCGACGACATCATAACGGAATTTGCCCCAGATAAACGCCCCCATCATAAGTATGATCACTGCGAAGGAGAGTATCTGCTGATGCGTCATCTATCGGAATTTCCTCACAGGCGGAAAAATATTCCATTCTGTGTAGCCGATAAATTCTAAAACAGAAATCGATTATTATAGCGGGTTGCGACCTTCGACGGACGCAACCCGTCAGAGTGTCAATCGTTCAGGCGCTGGCCGTCCCTGCCAAAAACATGGACATTTTCTGCGGATGCGCCAACCCTCACGGTCTGGTCTATATTATGGGCCGAGCGCCCGGCAACGCGGAAGATAAGTGGCTTGCCGTCAGGCAAAGCAGCGTGAATATAGCTTTCTGCACCGACGAGTTCGACCGCTTCGATACGGACGGTCGTATTGAAACCATCAGCATCGGGCGCGCCATCTTCGAGAATGTGGACATCTTCCGGGCGAACACCGATGGTGAAATTTCCTGCGGGTGTCTTCACCGCACTGCCGGTCGTCCAGCCGACGGTTTCTGCACTTGGCAGCAAGTTCATGGACGGAGAGCCGATAAACGTTGCGACGAATGTGGAGGCCGGTTTTTCATAAAGTTCGATCGGTGTGCCGACCTGTTCGATACGACCTGCATTCAGCACAACGAGACGGTCTGCCATGGTCATGGCCTCCATCTGGTCATGGGTGACATAAACGCTCGTGGTGCCGAGCGAACGTTGCAGACGCTTGATCTCGACACGCATCTGCACGCGCAGTTTCGCATCGAGGTTAGAAAGCGGTTCGTCGAAGAGAAATGCCGCCGGTTCGCGGACGATGGCTCGGCCCATGGCTACACGCTGGCGCTGGCCACCGGAGAGCTGGCGCGGCTTACGCTCCAGAAACTGCTCGATTTCAAGGGCTTTGGCAGCCTTTGCGATGCGACGTTCGATCTCGTCTTTCGGTGTCTTGCGGTTTTTCAGGCCATAAGCGAGGTTTTCCCGTACCGTCATATGCGGATAGAGCGCATAATTCTGGAACACCATGGCAATATCGCGCTCAGCGGGCTCAGCATCGTTGACCACGCGGGCGCCGATGGAGATGGTGCCAGATGTAATGCCTTCCAATCCGGCTATCATGCGCAGCAGCGTGGATTTACCGCAGCCGGAGGGACCTACCAGCACCACGAATTCCCCGTCATCGATCTCCAGCGATACGCCTTTGATGACTTCAACATTGCCGCCATAGCTCTTGCGGACGTTATCAAGAACGATTTTGCTCATTACTTTTCCGTTTCAACGAGACCTTTGACGAACCAGCGCTGCATCAGCACCACAACGAGGATCGGCGGAATGATAGCCAGAATGGCTGTTACCATGACGTAGTTCCAGGGAGTGGAAGCGTCAGCCCAGTCGACCATGCGACGCAGGCCAATGATGATTGTGTTCATCTTTGCATCATTGGTAACGAGCAGCGGCCACAGATACTGGGTCCATCCGTAGATGAAGAGAATGACGAAAAGCGCTGCGATATTCGTCTTCGAAAGCGGAAGCAGGATATCCCGCATGAAACGGAAAGGTCCGGCATTGTCGATACGTGCTGCTTCCACCAGCTCACCTGGAATTGTGAGGAAGAACTGACGGAACAGGAATGTCGCCGTCGCAGATGCCATCAGCGGCAGCGTAAGCCCGGCATAGGTGTCGATCATGCCGAGGTCCACGATTACCTTGTAGGTGGGCAGAATGCGCACTTCCACGGGCAACATCAGCGTGACGAAGATCATCCAGAAGAAGAACATACGCATCGGAAAGCGGAAGAACACAATCGCGAAGGCGGACATGAACGAGATAATGATCTTGCCGACTGCGATGGCCATAGCAACCACGAACGAGTTCCAAAGCAGCCTTTCGAGACTGACGCCGACGACACGTTCAACGCCGCCGAAGATGGCTTCGCCATAGTTTTCTATGAAATGATCGCCGGGCAGAAGCGAGATTGGCGGGCGGATGATCTGGGTCGAAGTCATCGTCGAAGCGACGAATGTATAGTAGATGGGAAAGGCGACGATTATGATGCCAAGGATGAGGATCAGGTGACCGATTAGGTTTGAGATTGGGCGTTTTTCTATCATTGTCGCCACCCTCACGAATAATGCACGCGCTTCTCGACGAAGCGGAACTGGAAGGCGGTCAAGGCAATCACGATTGCCATCAGAATGACGGACTGTGCAGAAGACGAACCGAGGTTCAGATTGACGAAGCCGTCATTGTAAACCTTGTAGACCAGCGTTTCGGTCGCTCTGGCAGGGCCACCTCCCGTCACGGCATGGATGATGCCGAACGTGTCGAAGAATGCATAGACGGTGTTTACGACCAAGAGGAAGAACGACGTCGGTGCGAGCAAAGGAAATACGATGGACCAGAATCTCCGCGATCCCCGGGCACCATCGATAGCGGCTGCTTCGATCAAAGATTTAGGGATTGCCTGTAAACCTGCAACAAAGAACAGGAAATTGTAGGAAATCTGTTTCCAGGCGGCAGCAACGACGACGAGGCCCATAGCCTGATTGCCATCCAGTAGCGGGTCCCATGCGAAGCCATTGCGGCGCAGGATATAGGCGAAAGTGCCCATCGCCGGATTAAACATGAAAAGCCACAGCATGCCGGCCACGGCGGGTGCCACGGCATATGGCCAGATCAGGAGCGTACGATAAAATGTTTTACCGCGAATAACGCGGTCTGCAGCGGTCGCAAGCAACAGCGCTGCGCCCATCGCGAGCAGAGCGGTCAGGATATTGAAAACAATCGTCACTCTGAATGAGTGCAGATAGTTGGGATCGGCCAGAACACTTGTGAAGTTGGCCAGACCCACGAAGGTGGATTTGAGCCCGAATGCATCTTCACGCATGAAGGACTGATAAATCGCCTGACTGGCTGGCCAGAAGAAAAACACCACAGTCAGGATGATCTGCGGGGCCAGCAGGAAATAGGGCAGAATTTTATTTGGAAAGGTTACTTTCTGCACGGGGAGCTTCCTCGTGGGATAACAACGCCGCCTGCCACAAAAGGCAGGCGGCGTTGTGTCAATGTGATCGTTTACTGAGCTGCGGCAATCGCGTCGTTGGCACGCTTGACGCCGTTCTCAAGTGCTGTTTTCGCGTCCTGCTTGCCGCCGAGCATGGCTTCGAACTCTTCATTCAGGATATCGCGGACCTGTGGCAGGTTAATGAGGCGCACACCCTTTGAGTTTTCGGTCGGGGCCCTGCCCATCATCTGGAGAATAGGCGTTTCGCGGCCCGGGTTCTTTTCGTAGAAATCCGACTTCTTGGTTTCCTCGTAAGCAGCGAGCGTCACTGGCAGATAACCCGACTTCTCGTGCAGCTTGACCTGAATTTTGGTCTGGGAGAGGAAGTTGAAGAATTCTGCAACGCCCTTGTACTGTTCGTCGCTAAGACCGGCGAAAACCCAAAGGGCCGCACCGCCAGGAATCGTATTTTGCGGGCCGTGACCTTCATAATAAGGCAACTGGCCGATGCCGTAATTGATGCCCGACTTCACGACATCTCCAAGGCCGCCCGAGGATTCGGTAAGCATCGCGCACTCACCTGAAGTGAAAAGCTGCTTGGCTTCCGACGTACGACCGCCGTAGCGGAACGTGCCATCCTTTGCGAGGTCGGCAATCGACTGGAAATGCTGAATGTAAAGCGGAGAATTGATCTCGAGCTTTACATCGGTGCCGCCGAGACCGTTTTCGTTGGTGCCATAAGGAACGTTATTCCAGGCCGCAAAGTTTTCGGTCTGAATCCAGGTCAGCCATGTCGAAGTAAAGCCGCACGCTGCCGCACCACTGGACTTGATCTTCTTGGCCGCTTCAAAAACTTCCGGCCAGGTCTTTGGCGGATTGTTTTCATCGAGACCGGCCTTCTTGAAGGCGTCCTTGTTGTAATAGAGGATCGGCGACGAGGAGTTATATGGGAAGGACAGCATGGTGCCATCGGGCTTTGAGTAATAAGCGACGATGCCGGGCAGGTACTGCGACTTATCGAACTTGAAACCACCCTTTTCCAGCACTTCGGCAGCCGGCACTACAGCACCTTCGGCAGCCATCATTACACCGCTGCCGGCATCGAAGACCTGCAGAATTGCAGGGGGCTGCTTGGAGCGGAACGCGGCAATACCGGCATTCAGCGTTTCGGGATAGGTTCCCTTGTAAACCGGAACGATCTTATATTCGCTCTGGCTTTCGTTGAACTCTTTCGAGAGTTCGTTGACCATTTCGTTGTTGGCACCGGTCATGCCGTGCCACCACGCCAGTTCCGTCTGGGCGAATGCCTGCGAACCGATGGTGAGGGCGAGGGCGCTCGTCAGCGCCGAAGTCGTGATCAGACGGATAAGCATGTTTCCTCCTCGAGTGTGAGATTGCGTGAACATTCGAGCTCCTTTAGGGGGGCTCAAAGTTCCGACATCTGCGATATATTCATTGCACTTATATGAATGCAATTTTTTGCAAAGGATCAACCTTCGATTCTTCCAATGGCAGAATAAATCCGAAAACGATAGCATTCGAAATGAAAAAAAGCGAAAGGCAAGTGATAATCGTGGGGAGAACATGTGCACAATGAAGCCGTCGGAAACGCTGCCCGATGGCATTTGAGCACGGTGATTGCCTGTTCGCTGCCCCGGCGGATTGACCAACGTGCAAGTCTGAATTGAATATACCTCCTCGAATCTGGCCGACGGGTTGCTGAAATCCTATCAACCAGGCCGGACATTGATCAGTTTGCAGACGGGTGAGCTTATGCCGAGTGATGATCGCAGGAAAAGTCGCGTTACGCTTTTGGATGTGGCGCGCCACGCCAATGTATCGCGTGCGACGGCTTCACTGGTCATTCGCAAAAGTCCGCTGGTGGGGGCAGCGACACGCGAGAAGGTGGAAAAAGCCCTGCAGGAGTTGGGTTATGTCTATAATATGGGCGCAGCCAGTCTCCGGGCGGAGAGGTCGAATACGGTGGGCGTCATCGTGCCGACCCTCGGCAACCCGTTTTACGGTGAATTGCTTTCTGGAATAGACAGTGTTGTAGGTGAAGCTGGGCTGGTCGTTCTTCTTGCAAACAGCCACGAGAATTTTGCCAATCAAACCACCCTCATGCAGCGTATGCGCGAGCATGGTGTCGATGGCGTGATTGTATCGCTGACGGCAGAAACGGCTCCCGAATTCATCGAGCAGTTTGTGGACTGGGGGCTGCCGGTCGTTCAGGTATTGCGTCATGTGACGGACCGAATTGACTACGCAGGCGTGGATTATGCGGGCGGCATGCGGCAGGCAGTCAATTATCTGGCCCGGTTGGGGCATAGGACGATCGCCTTTGCCGTGCATGGGCCGGTCCATTCCGCATATCGCGAACGTGTCGAAGGATTCCGGGATGCGATGGAGCAACAAGGCCTCGATCCCGGTTTGATCGTTCGCTTGCCATACACGATGCCGGAAATCGCCAAAGCGGCCCCGCTACTCTTTCAGGCGGGAAAAGCGCCGACAGCGGCGATCTGTTTCAATGACGTGGTTGCGCTGGGGCTTTCAGCGGGTCTTTATGACTGTGGGAGGAAAGTTGGTGACGACTTCTCTCTGATCGGCTTCGATGATGTAAGCGACGCGGAGGCGACACGGCCCCGCTTGAGTTCAGTGTCAACGCGACCGGTTGCAGTGGGCCAGAACGCCGCCAGGCTGCTTCTTTCCCGGCTGGCAAGTCCGGAAAAGCAGGCCGAGCGGATCGTGAGCGAGACATATTTGCAGGTGAGGCAGTCCTGTGTACCGTTAAAAGCGCCAGTCATCTAATCCGAATTAATGATTGACGAGCGGCATCAAACCCAATTAGATCGATCTAAATTTGTTGCCGACAGGAGGAAAAGTCGGCATAGTCCGTGTACCGGGAGGTTCGGCATTGTATAATTTCAACTTCGCGCCCGTTTTCGCGTCGATGGATAAGCTGCTTGTCGGTGCGTGGCAGACAATTGAGCTCTCGTGCGCTGCGATGGTGTTAGGCTTGATTGTCTCGATTATCTGCGCCGTCGGTAAGACATCCGGACCCAAACCGGTACGCTTCGTCATCGATGCCTATATCGAAATCATCCGCAACACACCGTTTCTGGTGCAGATTTTCTTTATCTTCTTTGGATTGCCTTCTGCTGGTTTGCGCCTGTCGCCCAATAGTGCTGCGCTTCTCGCACTGATCGTGAATTTCGGGGCCTACGGCACGGAGATTATTCGGGCGGGTATTGAATCTATTCATAAAGGTCAGGTGGAAGCTGGGACAGCGCTTGGTCTCTCCAGGCTTCAGGTATTCCGCTATGTCATCATGAAGCCAGCCTTGCGGACGGTCTATCCATCGCTCACCAGTCAGTTCATTTATCTGATGCTGACTTCGAGTGTTGTATCCGTCATTTCCGCCAATGAGCTTGCGGCTGCGGGTAACGATTTGCAGTCGGCGACCTTTGCGAGCTTTGAGGTCTATATCGTTATCACGCTCATGTATCTCGTCATGTCCATCGGTTTCTCTGCCGTCTTCGCGTTGATCGAGAAGGTGGCCTTCAAATACCCGTTGAGCCGATAGGAGCAGGCCATGATCAGACCTTTTGGCTGGAACGAATTTCTCATCATCGTTTATGCAGCGCAATGGACCATTGCTCTTTCCGCCATTGCCTTTGTGGGCGGCGGTATTGGAGGGCTGCTGGTTGCGCTGATGCGCGTCTCGGATGCCCGCGTCCCGCGTTTCATTGCGCTCGGCTTCATAAGGCTGTTTCAGGGCACACCGCTTCTGATGCAGCTGTTTCTGGTCTTTTTCGGTCTCAATATTTTCGGACTGGGCATCAATCCGTGGATCGCTGCAACAATTGCACTGACTTTGCATGCGAGCGCTTTTCTGGGCGAGATCTGGCGCGGCTGTATTGATGCTGTGCCGCCCGGTCAGCGCGAAGCCGCAACTGCCTTGGGGCTGCGTTACTATAATCGTATGCGCTATGTGATCCTGCCGCAGGCTGCGCGCATTTCCGTTGCGCCAACGGTGGGGTTTCTCGTGCAGCTCATCAAGGGAACGTCTCTTGCTGCGATCATTGGCTTTACGGAACTGACACGCCAAGGTCAGATCATCAACAACGCGACATTCAGCCCGTTCATGGTGTTTGGCACCGTGGCTGCTATCTATTTTGTCCTGTGCTGGCCGCTATCCATTCTCGCGCGCCGCATGGAAGCGAGGTTTTCTCGTGCTACGGCTCGGTAATCGGGGGGCTGGGGAAGACAATGGGCATTTCCGGCCTGCTGCGAGACATGGCTGCGGCAGGAAATGCTCCGAAAAATAAGAAACGGTGCCGGCGAGGAGACCGGCCCTTGATAGGGAAGGAATAAAAATGAATATCACCAGACGTTTGGCTATGGCCTTCATTGGTGCGGGAGCTCTCGCGACCGTGCTGGCACCTGCAGCATTTGCGCAGACTGTTGACGGCATCAAGTCCGCCGGGAAAATCAAGATCGGTATGCTGGTCGATTTTCCACCTTTCGGCATCATGAATACCAGCAATGAACCGGATGGCTATGACGCTGACGTGGCAAAGCTGCTGGCGAAGGAGATCGGTGTCGAGGCTCAGATTGTTCCGGTTACCGGTCCGAACCGGATTCCCTATCTGCAGAGCGGTCAGGTCGATGTCCTGGTTGCTTCGCTGGGCATCACGGAGGAGCGCGCCAAGAGCGTGGATTTCTCCCAGCCTTATGCGGGCATTTCAATTGGTGTATTCGGACCGAAGGATATTGCGGTTGCGAAGCCGGAGGATCTTTCGGGCAAGACCATCGGCGTCGCGCGGGCTTCGACGCAGGATACGGCAGTTACCAAGGTTGCGCCGCAGGATGCCAACATTCGCCGCTTCGACGACGACGCAAGCGCAGTGCAGGCTTTGCTTTCCGGTCAGGTTGAACTGATCGGTCTATCCAACGTTGTGGCGGCTGAGATCGAAAAGGCTGCTCCGGGCCGCTACGAACAGAAAATCCAGCTCAGCCAGCAGGTACAGGGCATCGCTGTTCGCAAGGGCTCGGCCGAAATGCTGGAATTCGTCAACAAGTTCATCGAAAAGGCGAAGAGCGACGGTGAACTGAACAAGATCCATGAGAAGTGGCTTGGCGCGCCGCTGCCGGATTTTGTTTCCCAGGCAAAGTAAGCTCCTGAATTCCGCCTTGCCCGTCCTCAGGCGGGCATGGCGATCCAGTCCACGAAAGTGAGTTTCTCGACATGAACCAGACGGCTCAGGGAACGACAAACCAGATGCAGCACGATGCTTCTGGTGCGGCAGTGCTTATGCAAGGGGTGAACAAGTGGTACGGCACGTACCATGCGCTCCGAAATATCAATCTGACTGTATCCCGCGGCGAACGTATCGTTATTTGCGGCCCGTCTGGTTCGGGAAAGTCTACTCTCATCCGCTGCATCAATCAGTTGGAGACCATTCAGGAGGGCCGTATCATCGTTGATGGCCACGACCTGACTGCTGGTGGAAAGAATGTAGATATCGTGCGGCAGGAAACCGGTATGGTTTTCCAGCAGTTCAATCTCTTTCCGCATATGACTGTTCTTGAGAATTGCACGTTGGCGCCGATGAAGGTGCGGGGCATCTCGAAGCCGGAGGCCGAAAAGACAGCGCGCAAATATCTGGAGCGCGTCCGCATTCCCGAACAGGCGGACAAGTATCCGGCCCAGCTTTCCGGCGGACAGCAACAGCGCGTGGCTATTGCCCGTGCGCTCTGCATGAATCCCAAGATCATGCTTTTCGATGAACCGACTTCGGCGCTCGATCCAGAAATGGTCAAGGAAGTTCTGGATACCATGATCGATCTCGCGAAAGAGGGCATGACCATGCTGTGCGTTACGCATGAAATGGGCTTTGCGCGGCAGGTCGCAGACCGCGTCATTTTCATGGATCAGGGGCAAATTCTCGAAATGGCGGAACCGGAAGAGTTTTTCGGTAATCCGAAACACGAGCGCACAAAGGCATTCATTGGCCAGATTTCCTGATTGTCTCCAATAATTTAGTAATGGAGTTTGAAGTGACGAACGAAGTTCTGCTCATCGAGCCTATGATGCCGTTGATCGAAGAGCGACTGGACGCGGCTTACAAGGTTCTTCGCCTGTATAAACCGGAGGACAGTGGGGCTATCGATGCGGCCCTCGGCACCATACGTGCTGTCGTCACTGGGGGCGGAACAGGGCTCTCCAACGAGTGGATGGAACGTTTGCCGTCACTTGGCCTGATCGCCATTAACGGTGTGGGAACAGACAAGGTTGACCTCGCTTTTTCACGTGGTCGCAACGTCCATGTCAGCACCACGCCGGGCGTTCTGACGGACGATGTCGCTGACACCGGCATTGCCCTCATGCTCGCGGTAATGCGCCATGTCGTTGCGGGCGATCGGTTCGTAAGGGAAGGTAGATGGGCTCGCCGGGAGGCTTTCTCTCTCGGGATAAGCCCGAAAGGCAAGCGGGTCGGCGTCCTGGGGCTTGGCCAGATTGGCAAATCGTTTGCGCGGCGCGCGGAAGCATTTGGCATGGAAGTGCATTACTGGAACCGTTCGCCTGTCGCAGACACCGGTTGGGTCGCACACGCCACGCCTGTGGAACTTGCGCAGCAAAGCGACGTGCTCGCAGTGTGCGTTGCAGCCAACCCTGCCACGGCAAATATCGTGAATGCGGATGTTCTGGCGGCACTTGGAAACAAAGGCTATCTGGTCAATGTAGCCCGAGGCAGTGTCGTTGACGAAGATGCGCTTCTGGAAGCGTTGAACAACGGAACCATTGCTGGTGCCGGCCTTGATGTTTTCGTCAATGAACCGACGATCAGAGCGGATTTTCTGACCGCGCCAAACACGGTGCTGATGCCGCATCAGGGCAGCGCAACGGTCGAAACCCGTGTTGGAATGGGCGAACTGGTGCTCGCCAATCTCGCAGCATATTTTTCCGGTGATGTTCCGCCGACCAAGGTAAACTGAGTTATTATCCATGATTGTCAGACAGGCCTTTTTTGAAGGCGCTATTCATGCTGGGCGCGAGGATGCGTTCAAAGCTTATGTCGCCGATATCCTCATGCCGATGTGGCTCTCCTTTCCCGGTATCAGGGAAGTGCGCGTTCTTTACGCTGTCGAACGCGATGAAGGTGCTCCGGCTTACCCGATGGTGCTTTGGACCAAGTATGACAGCAGGGAGGCTCTGGCGGAGGCGCTCGCGTCATCTGTGCGATATGAAAGCCGGGAGGCGACAAAGGGCCTCCTCGAAATGTTCGATGGTCATATCCATCATCACGTCTTCGATCTCACCCTCGAAGGGTGAGGTCGCGTCTATTCAGCAGCCTCAAGCGCCCCACGTCCGCTCAAGGACATTGATCCAGTTGCCATGGGCCAGCTTGACGATGGAGGCATCGTCGTAGCCGTGCTTGCGGAATGCTTCTATGACCAGCTGGAGATCGCCTACGTCGCGGAGCGTCGACGAAATCGTGGTGCCATCAAAATCGGAACCGAGCGCCAGATGGTCGATCCCGATGCGATCGACAATGTAATCGGCGTGACGAACGATCTCGGATAGATCGGTATCAGGATCGCGCTTTCCGTCTTCGCGCAGGAATGACACGCCGAAGTTGAGCCCAACAAGACCGCCCGTATCGCGAATGGCATCCAGTTGCCTGTCCGTCAGGTTGCGGCTTTGCTGGCAAAGCGCGTGCGCATTGGAGTGCGAGGCCACGAGCGGCGCGTCGGAGATCGCTGCAACGTCCCAGAACCCTTTCTCGTTCATGTGAGAAAGGTCGATCATGACTTTCAGCTCGTTGCATGCGCGAATGAGAGCTTTGCCGTGATCGGTAAGGCCGGGACCGATATCCGGGGAGGCGGGAAAGCGGAAGGGGATGCCGTGGGCAAAAATATTCGGGCGGCTCCAGACAGGCCCCAGCGTTCTAAGGCCAGCTTCATGCAGAACATAAAGCGCATCGAGGTCTTCGCTGAAAGCCTCCACACCTTCGATATGATAGACGGACGCGAAAATCCCCTTCGCAAACGCATCGCGAATATCTGCTGCCGTGCGGCAGACACGCACTCGGCCTTCAGATTCGCGTTCGATTTTCAGCAGGATTGCAGACATGGCGAGCGTCGCCTTCATCGCATCCGTTTGGCTGGGCGTCGCGAGGTTGCCGTTGGCATCGAGTTCGCGTGACGGCGAGGGTACATACACTGCGCAAAGTCCGCCGCCCAGACCACCCTTCTGCGCGCGTGGCAGATCGATATGTCCGACATTTTCGCCATCAAGAAAGCGCTTCTCCGGCGCGGCAGCCTCGGATGACCACAACCGCAACAGCACGTCGTTGTGACCATCAAAAACGGGTATCTTCTGTTCTGTTGCCATGGAGTAGCCTTTTCAAATCAAGTCCAGTATTTGAGACACGGGTGATGGACCCAAGCGCGAAGAATTGCAAATGCGATTTCAGTCACTTGATATGATCACCCTGCATGAGCGGCGATTCCTTGTAGCGAAAGCTTTCTTTTAGGTTGCGCTCATGCAAAGTCTGCATAGGCAATGCAAAATTCTGCATTGGCCCCTGCATCCGCTGACGTGATAGCGGAAAGGTGGAAAAATATATCCGGATATAAGCGTCGACGATTGCATCCCAATTCATGGACATGTTCGGAAAGCGCTGCAAGAGGAGCTCTCAATGATTTCAAGACGTGGTTTTCTGGCGGGTGCGGCTGCCGTTCCCTTCCTGTCCTATGCGAGCATTTTGCCTGCTATCGGAGCTGGACGTCAGGACATTTTGGTTGTGGCGCAGCAGCTCGACAACATGACCAGTCTTGACCCGCATGAGAGCTTTGAAGCTGTCGGCAGCGAAATCTGCAACAACATGTACCAGCGTCTGGTGCATCCAAGCCTCTCCAATCCGGATCAGGTGGAAGGCGGTGTGGCGGTTTCCTGGGAAGCCGACGGCGAAGGCAAGGTCTTTACGTTCAAGATCGATCCGAACGCAAAGTTTGCGAGCGGTGCCCAGATAACAGCGGAAGATGCTGCCTTCTCGCTGCAACGTGCGATCAAGATGAACAAGGGGCCGGCTTTCATCATCGGCCAGTTCGGCTTCACGCCTGAGAATGCCGAGAAGAGTATCGTCGCAACCGATCCATCGACATTGACTTTGACGGTCGAGCAGCCGACATCGCTGCCATTCCTGCTATACTGCCTCTCGGCAAGCGTTGCCAGCATTGTGGAAAAGAAAACTGTTCTGGAGAACGCCTCCGGGGATGACCTTGGCAATGGTTGGCTTCAAAAGAACAGCGCGGGTTCTGGTGAATGGGTCCTCGTTTCCTGGAAGCCGAGCGAAAGCATCATTCTGAACGTTAATCCGCATGGCGCCTACAAGGGCAATGTGAAGCGCATCCTTTTGCGACACGTTGCGGACCCGTCCTCGCAGCTTCTGATGCTTCAGAAGGGTGATGTCGATATTGCGCGTAATCTCACCACTGAACAGCTTCGTATTCTGGACGGTGATGAAAACTACAATCTGGTGCGCAAGGGCGTTGGCGGCTTGATGCTGATGTCGCTCAATCAGAGCGTGGAAGCTCTCGCCAAGCCGAAGGTCTGGGAAGCGATCAAGTGGGCTGTGGATTACGAGGGCATTCAGAAGAACATCGTGCCGCTGAACTACAAGGTGCATCAAACGCTTGTTCCTGAAGGCTTTCCGGCAGCCTTGAATGAAAATCCATTCAAGAAGGATATTGCCAAGGCAAAGGCTCTTCTCGCGGAAGCAGGTGTTCCAGATGGCTTTTCCATCAAGATGGATCACTATTCGGCGCAGCCTAGCCCGGATATCGCACAGGCAATTCAGGCGAGCCTTGCCGAAATCGGGATCAAGGTGGAGTTGCTGGCTGCCGAAAATCGTCAGGTTCTGACGAAGATGCGGGCTCGTGAACACCAGATGGCGTTGACCGTATGGGGCTCTGACTATTTCGACCCGAATACCAATGTCGACGTCTTCTGCAACAATCCGGACAATTCCGATGATGCGAAAACCAAGCCTTTTGCCTGGCGCTCGCATTTCCAGAACGAAGATTTCGCCAAGAAGTCTTTGGCCGCGCGTGATGAACAGGACCCGGCCAAGCGCGTGAAGATGTATGAAGATCTGCAGCGCGAATTCATGAACAACAGCCCGTTCATCATCATGATGCAGAAGTTCGAGACGGCTGCCTGCCGCAAGGACGTTACCGGGATGCGTCTCGGCGTGCTGTCCGATTCCCATTCCTATGCAGGGATCGCCAAGGCGTGAAGAAAAGCCTCAAGAACCTGACCGGAATCCTGAGCAGCGTGTTGATCACGCTGTTCGGGCTTATGGTTATCACATTCATGATCGGCCGCGTCATGCCGGTCGATCCAGTTATTGCTGCCGTGGGCGACAACGCGCCCGAAGCCGTTATCCAGCGCGTACGCGCGGAGATGGGGCTCGATCAGCCGCTTGTGGTTCAGTTTGTACATTATATCGGGCAGGTCCTGCACGGTGATTTTGGCAACTCCATTCTGACCCGCAATCCGGTAGCTCAGGATATCGCACGCTATTTCCCGGCAACGCTGGAACTGGCAACGGCCGCCTTGATTGTTGCTGCACTGATCGGAATTCCGCTGGGCGTATGGGCAGCGGTGCGGCAAGGGTCTTTCGTTGACCAGACGATCCGCGTCATCTGTCTTGCGGGACACTCGGTTCCCGTTTTCATGCTGGCGCTGATTTCACTTCTGGTTTTCTATGCGACGCTCGATCTCGCACCGGGACCGGGGCGCCAGGACATCATCTACGAGGGCATGATTCCGCATGTAACGGGCCTGCTCACGATCGACACGCTCATCGAGGGCGACTGGGACGCATTCTGGGATGCTGTCCGTCACATGATTCAGCCCGTCCTGATCCTAGCATATTTCAGCATGGCGTACATCACACGCATGACCCGTGCCTTCATGCTTGACGCGCTCAAGGGCGAGTTTGTGATTACGGCCCGAGCAAAAGGCCTGTCGCTGACATCTGTGATCTGGAAACATGCTTTCCCGACCGTTGCAGTACAGCTTGTGACCGTTCTGGCGCTTACCTATGCTGGTTTGCTCGAGGGCGCCGTCGTTACTGAAACTGTCTTCAGCTGGCCGGGCCTTGGGCAGTATCTCACGGTCTCATTGATGAATGCCGATATGAACCCGGTTGTAGGGGCTACACTGCTGATCGGTGTTATCTATGTCGGGCTCAATCTGCTCGCCGATATCCTCTATAAAGTTCTGGACCCCCGTGTGCGATGATTTTTGCCAATTTTCATAACTGGGCGCTTGATGACTCGCCCACCTCCCGCTCTCAGGCGAACTGGGGGAGGCGCTATCGTATCTGGGTAAATCTTCGGGCCAATCCGCTCGCAATGATTGGTCTTTTCATCATCGTCGCTTTCGTTGCTTTGTCGCTGGCTGCGCCATTGCTGGCGCCCTATGATCCAAGTGTGCAGGACCTCGGCAACAGACTGTCCGCTCCGACTGCGGAACACTGGTTCGGCACCGATGAACTGGGCCGCGATATTCTTTCGCGCATTCTCTACGGTGGCCGCGTAACCCTTGGAATGGTTATCGCCGTCGTCATTCTTGTCGCGCCGATCGGACTGTTCATCGGCTGCATCGCCGGTTACTTCGGTGGCATGGTTGACACGGCACTGATGCGCGTTACGGATGTTTTCCTTGCCTTTCCGCGACTGATCCTTGCGCTGGCCTTTGTAGCGGCCTTGAAGCCAGGCGTCGAAAGCGCGGTGCTTGCGATTGCATTGACCGCGTGGCCGCCCTATGCGCGTCTGGCGCGTGCGGAAACCATGACCCTGCGCAAAAGCGATTTTATCGCCGCAGCCAAGTTGACTGGTGCTTTGCCTTTCCGCATCATTCTGCGCCATATCATGCCGCTCTGCGTGCCGAGTGTCATCGTGCGTATCACGCTTGATATGAGTTCGATCATCATCACCGCCGCAAGTCTTGGCTTCCTCGGGATGGGCGCACAGCCGCCATCGCCCGAATGGGGTGCGATGATAGCGACCGCCAAGCGCTTTATTTTCGAACAATGGTGGGTTGCCACTATCCCCGGCATTGCGATCTTCCTTGTATCGCTCGCCTTCAATTTCCTCGGCGACGGTCTGCGCGACGTGCTCGATCCGAAGCAAAATTGAGAGAACAGATGCTGGTTGATATCAAAAATCTGCAAATCAGCTTTGAAACGCGCACCAGCCGTTTCGATGCCGTGCGCGGGGTTTCCCTTCAGCTCGGTCGCGAAAAACTGGGTATCGTTGGCGAAAGTGGTTCAGGCAAGTCGCTGACCGCACGAGCCCTGATGAAACTCCTGCCGCCAATCGCTGATGTGAAGGCTGACAAGCTTTCGTTCGACGGTATCGACATTCTGTCGGCTACCGAACGCGGGATGCGTCAGATACGCGGCAAGCGGGCTGGTTTCATTCTGCAGGACCCCAAATATTCGCTTAATCCGGTCAAGACCATAGGCGTGCAGGTGGCTGAGGCGTGGCGCACCCATAAAGGTGGCAGCAAGCGTCAGGCAATGGATGCGGCGGTTGATCTGCTCGATCAGGTCATGATCCGCAATCCGCGTGAAGTGGCAAAGCTTTACCCGCACGAGGTTTCGGGCGGCATGGGCCAGCGCGTCATGATCGCTATGATGCTGGCGCCCGATCCCGAGCTGCTTATTGCCGACGAACCCACATCCGCGCTCGATGCTACCGTACAGGCGGAAATTCTTCGCCTGATCGACGATCTGGTTTCCAAACGGGGAATGGGGCTTCTTCTCATCAGTCACGATCTCCCGCTCGTGTCGCATTTCTGTGACCGGGTAATGGTCATGTATATGGGCCGTGTCATGGAGGAATTGAAAGCCTCGGAACTGGTGCGCGCCGAGCACCCCTATACCAAGGGGCTTCTCAATTGCATTCCGTCTCTGATGCATCCTCGCGATCGATTGCCGGTTCTCAATCGTGAAGAAAGCTGACTGAACTCATGATAGATATTGATCAACTCCGCATCAGCTTCAACGATCGCGAAGTCGTCAAGGGTGTGTCCTTTCGTGTGGAGAAGGGCGGAAGTTTTGGCATCGTAGGCGAAAGCGGTTCGGGCAAGTCCACCATTCTGCGCGCCATGGCCGGCCTCAACGAACAATGGAGCGGCCGCATCGCGTTCGACGGCAAGGACGTAGCCCCGAAGCGGGCGCCCGCCTTCTTCCGTCAGGTGCAGATGGTGTTTCAGGATCCATTTGGATCGCTGCATCCGCGCCAGACAATCGACCGCATTCTGAGCGAGCTTCTGCTGGTCCACGGTATCGGCAATATCGACAAGCGGATTGAAAAGGTCCTCGATGAAGTCGCATTGCCTAAAGCCGCGCGGTTTCGTTTTCCGCATCAGCTTTCGGGCGGTCAGCGACAGCGCGTGGCGATAGCGCGTGCTTTGATTGCCGAACCGGAAGTACTTCTGCTGGACGAGCCAACTTCGGCGCTTGATGTTTCGGTGCAGGCTGAAATTCTCAATCTGCTCGCCGACCTGCGTGCGGAAAAGAATCTCACTTATGTGCTTGTGAGCCACAATCTCGCGGTAATCGCGCATCTGTGTCCAAATGTCGGAGTGATGCAACACGGCGAGATGGTAGAGCAGCTCGGCGCCGAGGATTTGCGCGCCGGCAGAACGACACATCCGCATACCACAGAACTGCGCGCTTTGAGCGTCAATCTGGAAGAACCTGCCTGACGGAGTTTTCATGTCAACGCATGCTGACTGGAACGCGGCTTCTCTTGCCGCGAAAGTCTTTTCGCGAAGCTGGGCCAAGGATGAGCCGGGCGGTGTCATCATCGGCTTTGGCCCTGATGGGGTAAAGTTTGCTTATGCAAGCGGGCTTGAAAGCCTGTCTACCGGTGTTCCATTTACGGCAAATACAGTCGTTCGCTACGCATCAGTCACGAAACATGCATTTTGTGCAATGGTTCTCAAACATGGCGATGTCATTGGCCTGGAGGACCGGCTAGGTGATCATCTGCCGGAATTGCAAAGCCCACTTGCCGATGTCACCGTCGGACGTGCACTCGACATGACTGGCGGGCTCCCCGATACACGCGAATGCCTGACGCTTCTCGGACTATCTGTCTATACGGAAACGGAAGCCGGTCAGCTTCTGGATTATCTGGCTTCCCTCAAACGTCTCAATTTCGATGCCGGCTCAGAGATTTCCTATTCCAACACCGGTTACCGGCTGGTGGAAGCCGCCCTTGAACGAAAGGGATTCCGTTTCAATGATTTTGTGAAATCGGACATTGCGCAACAACTCGGCATTTTCATGGAAGCGCCGGATGTCTGGAATGACCCGGTTGCCGGTCTCGTGCCCGGTTATTGGAAATCTGGTGAAAAGTGGCAGCTTAGCTCCGCTGGCCTGCATATTTCAGCTTCCGGCAGCCTGACGGGCAGCGGGATGGCGCTGACGAAATGGGCGCAGGCGCTCGTTAACGGCGAGGGGCCGTTCAAAGGCCTGTTGGATAGGCTGTCGGCAGACCGTCGTCTTTCTGATGGGCGCGTCACAGGGTATGGCCTCGGGCTGCGCAGGAACGACGTGGACGGAAAGCGTTTTGTCGGACATGGCGGTTCGCATCCCGGCTATAAGAGCTATTTTCTGCTCGACCCAACAGCAAAAACCGGAATGATCGTGGTTTCGAACCGCGAAGATGCCAATACGTATAAGATGGCGCGGGACTGCATGGCCGCTCTCAACGGTTTGTCGTTGCCTGAGACGAACTGCACCATCCCGGACGGGCTTTACGTGGCGGATAGCGGACCGTTCTGGTTGGAAATGCGCAACGGTATAGCCAATTGGCTCGATTCCGAAGACACGCTTTACGATATCGGCGGTGGCTGGTTCTCATCCCTGTCACCGTCCTCACCGGTTCGGCTTCGCTGGACGGGTACGGAATTGGAAGGGGAAATCGGCTATGTGTCCCGCCGATTGAAGCCGGTCAAAGTGGAGCCGCTCGGCCACGAACTCGACGGACACTGGCAGGCGCCATCCTATGGTGCCAGTTTCGATATCAAGGACGGCCACCTCATCATGGGTATAGGTCCTACGCGTCGGGCCATGCCATTGGAAGACCTGGGCCAGGGACGGGCCCTGTTCACGCTGCATGATGGCCCGTGGACCAAGCGTGTCTGTCTGCACAAGCTTCAGGACGATCGCATCGAACTGGTCCTGAGCCGCGCTCGGATGATTGAGTACGTCCGTTAATCTGGACATCAAAGGTTATGGATGCGGCGGAAGGGCGACCTTACCGCCGCATCTTGCATTATGGTAGGTTGTGACGCTTGATTCCGGAAATATGAGGTAACGTGATGCTGGAACGGATGATCGATCAGGGCGCAGGACGGGAACCTGCCGACATCGTGCTGAAAGGCGGCCGTTTCTTCGATCTCGTGACTGGCGAGCTTGTCGAAAGTGATATTGCCATCTGTGGGGACCGGATTGTCGGAACATTCGGCAACTACCAAGGCAAGCAGGAAATCGATATTTCCGGACGGATCGTCGTGCCGGGATTTATCGATACTCATCTTCACATCGAATCCTCGCACGTTACGCCGCATGAGTTTGATCGTTGCGTGCTGCCGCAAGGGGTGACGACCGCCATCTGCGATCCGCACGAGATCGCCAACGTGCTCGGTGCAGAGGGTATCAAGTTCTTTCTTGATAGCTCCATGGAAACCATCATGGATATCCGTGTGCAGCTTTCGAGCTGTGTACCGGCGACCCATATGGAAACGTCTGGCGCCGAGCTTCTGATCGACGATCTGTTACCTTTTGCGGACCATCCCAAGGTGATCGGGCTTGCGGAGTTCATGAATTTTCCGGGCGTTCTGGCGAAAGACCCTGAATGCATGGCGAAGCTGAGAGCTTTTCAGGGGCGGCATATCGATGGCCACGCGCCGCTTCTGCGCGGCTTTGATCTGAACGGCTATATTTCTGCGGGCATTCGCACCGAACACGAGGCCACAAGTGCGGAAGAAGCGCTCGAAAAGATGCGCAAAGGCATGCATGTGCTTGTGCGCGAAGGGTCCGTTTCCAAGGACCTGAAAGCGCTCATGCCGATCATTACGGAGCGCCATGCGCAGTTTCTGGCGCTGTGCACGGATGACCGTAACCCGCTGGATATCGCCGATCAGGGCCATCTTGATTACCTCATTCGGACCGCGATTGCAGGCGGCGTCGAGCCGATTGCCATTTACCGAGCTGCAAGCGTTTCCGCAGCGAGGGCCTTCGGCCTTTTTGACCGCGGTCTGGTTGCCCCGGGGCAACGGGCTGATATGGTCGTGGTGGATAGCCTCGAAGGCTGCCACGCTGAAATCGTCCTGTCAGCGGGCAGGGTGGTTTCGGAAGATTTGTTTGCCGCGCGCAAGGCCGTCGCACCTGTGGGGCGCAACAGCGTCAAGGCGCCGAAAGTCAGCGCATCGAGTTTCCGCTCGCATTCGAACAGCGGCAAGACCCGCGCAATCGGGATTATTCCGGGCAAGATCATAACGGAAAGCCTGAAATTCGACCTCAAGGTCGGCCCGAAGGGTGTCGAGCCGGATTTCGAAAAGGATGTGGTCAAGATCGCCGTTGTCGAACGGCACGGTAAAAATGGAAATATCGCGACCGGTTTTGTGCACGGCTTCGGCTTGAAATCGGGGGCAATCGCGTCAACGGTCAGCCATGACAGCCATAATATCTGTGTGGTAGGCACATCCGACGAAGACATTGCTGCGGCCGCGAACCGATTGGGCGAAATTGAAGGCGGTTTTGTCGTCGTGCGCGATGGCAAGGTGTTGGCTGAAATGCCTTTGCCCATTGCTGGTTTGATGAGCGCCGAGCCGTATGAAACAGTCCGCGACCAGCTTCGCGTTCTGCGTCACGCAGCCGAAGAACTAGGGTCGGTCCTCGAAGAGCCATTTCTGCAACTGGCCTTCATCGCCCTGCCTGTGATCCCTCATCTTAAGATTACCGACCGGGGCCTCGTGGACGTCGACAAGTTCGAGTTTGTTGGCAACTGATCAGTGCAAGCCGCCCACACCCAATAGTTCCTCAACAGTCTGCTGATTGTCTGCAAGTTCTGTCGACGTGCCAGACCATGCGATGCGCCCGCGTTCCAGTATGATGACATGATCGGCAAAATCGAGCGCGCTCTGGATGCGCTGTTCGACGAGCAGGATCGTCATGTCGCCTTTCTGGGCTAATGCCGAGAAAGCAGCCATTAGTTCTTCGCAGATGACGGGAGCAAGCCCTTCCAATGGTTCGTCGAGCAGCAGTACTGTCGGCTGGCCAAGAATGCTGCGCGCGGTCGAGAGCATCTGCTGCTCGCCACCGGAAAGCTGTGATCCGAGATTGCGGCGTCGTTCCTTCAGGCGCGGAAACATTGCATAGGCTTCTTCAAGCGCGTCTTTCGGTCGGCTTTTAAGGCCAACGAAAAGGTTTTCTTCAACTGTGAGGGTGGGGAAGACATCACGGGTCTGCGGCACGTAGCCGAGACCGGCAATTGCGCGAGCTGCCGAAGGAAGCGTGGCGATATTCTTCCCGTCCAACAGAATTTCGCCGCCATAACGGCGTGTTTGCCCTGCTATGGTAGCAAAGAGGCTGGTCTTGCCGACACCATTGCGGCCAAGAACGGCAAGCCGCGACCCCGGATCGGCTTTGAAGGATACATCTTCGATCACGCGTGTGGGGCCGTAACCGGATGAAAGATTGCGAATTTCAAGCGCGGCTGCACTCATTGCGCATAGCTCCCCAGATAGGCTTCGCGGACACGGGCGTCCTGCACGACATCTTCAGGCAGCCCGTCAAAGATTACCGTTCCTGCGGCCAGAACGACGACGCGCTTTGCAAAGCGGAAAACGAGATCCATATCGTGCTCGATCATGAGAACCGCCAGATCGGGGGGTAATCGGGCAAGTGCTTCCTCGATGCGGCCCGTATCGCTTTGTGGAACTCCTGCGGCAGGTTCATCAAGCAGCAGCACCTTGGGACGAAGAGCCAAAGCAAGGGCAATTTCCAGAAGACGCTGCTGGCCATATGCGATCTCGTTCGCCCGCAATTGGGCGAGAGACAGAAGGCCGAGCGTATCGAGAATGTCGCGCACTTCATCCATCACTTCGGGCATTTTGCGATAGTTGCCGAGAATGCGTCCTGTCATGCCTTCTCGTTGCAGGATCGCAAGCGCGACGTGTTCTTCAGGGGTCATGTCGAAGAAGAGGCGGGTAACCTGAAATGAGCGCACAAGCCCACGCCGAACGCGCTGCATGGCGTTAAGCCTGGAGACATTTTCGCCGCCCAGTGTCACCGTGCCGGAGGTGGCCGGAAGATTGCCCGTAACAAGATTGACGAACGTGGTCTTGCCTGCCCCGTTGGGACCTATAAGCGCAACGCGATCGCCTTTCGCCATGCTGATCGAAACATCGTTGGTGACCGCCAGCCCGCCGAAATTCTTGCGCAGTTTTGTTACTTCAAACACGGTGCTCATTTGCGATGCGCCTTCTTTTCAAAGTAATAGGCGACCGTGCCGTAGAGGCCACGCGGCGCAAACAGCACGACAGCAATCAGCAGGGCACCGACCATCGTAAGCCAGTGGAAAGGATTTGCGGCAGAGACGAGGTCTTCGAACCACATGAAGACTACCGTGCCGATCAGCCCGCCGAACAGCGATCCCGTGCCGCCGAGAACCAGCATCACCAAGGCCTCTGCCGACAGGGTGAAGCTGAGACTGTCGAGCCCGACGACCTGCGTCGATATGGCGTTCAGCGCGCCGCCAACGCCGGCAACGGCACCGGAGATAACGTACATGCGAAGCTGGACTGACTGAACCGAAGCCCCCATCGCGTGAATGCGGATTGGGTCTTCTTTCACGCCCCGGCAAAGCATGCCGAAAGGCGAGCGCACGACAAACCGCAAGAAGATGAAAGAAATCAGCAGCAGGACTACAGCGTAAATGTAGACCGTGTGTCCGTAGAGATCGAACTCGAATATGCCGAGAATTGGATCGGGCGCAATGCCACTCAGTCCATCGCTACCGCCGGTCCAGCTTGATGCCTTATTAGCCGCTTCGTGAAAAAGATGGATCACGGCAATCGATAGGACGAGTTGCGCGAGGCCGTGGGCACGCAGAATGACGGCTCCGGAAACAAGTCCGGTGATCGCGCCAGCTATCAGGCCGATGAGTGTCATCAGGAGCGGGTCGGTAATTCCGAAATGTGCGGCGGCGATGCCGGCGCCATAGGCTCCCGCGCCAAATAGGGCAGCGTGACCAAGTGTTGCGATGCCGCAATAGCCGGTCACCAGATCGAGGGACAATACGAGCAAGGCAATTGCGATGATGCGTGTCAGCAGCGCCAGATTATCGGGAAACAGAAACCAGCCGATGACACTGGCCAGGATTATGGCTGTGATGCCGAGGAAACCCGCGCGAGAATGACGGCGTTGGTTGAGGCTTTGCGTCACGTCGGTCATTTTCTGGCCAACCTTCCTGCAAGGCCGCGGGGGAATAGGGTCACAATGACGATCACCGCCAGATAAAAGAAGAACTCGCCATATTCCGGTGCCAGATAACGGCCGGTAGTATCGATTGCGCCGAGTAGGAGGCAAGCGATCAGCGCACCGGGTATGGAGCCTGCACCACCGACCGAAACAACCACCAGAAAAGTCACCATGTAGCGGAGTGCGTAATAGGGCTCAACAGGCAGAAGTTCGGCGCCAACAACGCCGCCGAGAGCTGCAAGCCCAATGGCAAGCGCAAAGCTGACGGCATAAACGATTTCAGTTCGCACACCGAGGGCTGCCGTCATATTGGCATTGTCGACAGCGGCACGCAGTTTCACGCCGAAGGCGGTGCGTTCGATGATGTACCAAAGGCCAAGAGCTACTACCAGGCCGCAACCGATCGCAAAGACACGGTGTTTCGCGATAGCCCGAAATCCGAGATCGACCGATCCACGCAGCGCTTCCGGCAAGGGGATGGTCTTCAGCGTCGGCCCGAATATGTAATTCGTCAGTCCTATGATGCAGAAAGTGATGCCGATGGTCATCAGAACCTGGGTCAGCTCGGGCGCTCCGTAAATGCGCCGATAGAGCAGCCGTTCCACCGGAACTGCGATGAGCATCGTACCAGCGACGGCAATAATGATCGCAAAGCCGTAATTGAGGCCGAGTTGCTGGGCGGCATAGGATGCGAAATAGCCGCCGATCATCGCAAATGCTCCATGAGCCAGATTGACGACCCGCATCAAGCCCATGGTAACCGAGAGGCCGATGGAAATGACGAAAAGCACCATGCCGTAAGCAAGGGCATCGACAGCAATGCTGAGCACAGTCTGCATTGAATGATCCTGTTGGAACGTATCCCGAGATGCGCAAGACATTGTTCGGGATACGCGGTAAAACAAGCAGTTACGGACCGGAGCGAACGCGTTTCACGCCTCTCCAGGCAATGCGCGGCAGTAGTTCGACCGCCGAGCTATTGAGCTTTCAGTCCGGGGTCTCCCTGCTTCTCGAAAGTCTGGATTTCCTTGTTGTAGAAAGTCCCGTCATCAGCCTTGGCTACTTCACGCAGATAGATATTCTGCGTCATGTGGCGGCTTTCTGGATCGATGGATACTGGGCCGCGCGGGCTGATCCATTCCATGCCTTTGACTGCTTCGACCGCTTTCTCGGCATCTTTTTCGCCGCCGGTCGCTTCGATCATCTTGTATATGACATGCATGCCGTCATACGCGCCAACCGAAGGGAAGGAAAGTTCGACAGGATTGCCAACAGCTTTCCGGGCTTCCTCTACGAACTTCTTGTTCTCCGGCGAGTCATGGGAAACCGCATAGTGGAACGTCGTCAGCACGCCGAGAGCATTCTCGCCCAACGCCGGAAGATCGGATTCCTGGGTCAGATCACCCGGAGCGAAAAGCTGGATGCCCGAGCCCTTTAAGCCGTTATCGACATAGGACTTCATGAAACCGAGCGTCGTTGGCCCTGACGGCAGGAACGCGAACACGCCTTGAGCGCCGGAATCCTTGATGCGCTGCATGATCGGGCTGAAGTCGTTCGTTGCAAGTGGCATACGAATGGCTTCGACCACTTCTCCACCAGCTTCGGTGAACGCTGCCTTGAATGCATTTTCAGCATCCACTCCTGGTCCATAATCGCTCACAACCGAGATAACTTTCTTCACACCCTTGTCGAGTGCGACCTTCGCGATCGGGGTTGACGTTTGCCACGTGGTGAAGGACGTGCGCACCACATAGGGGCTTTTGGTTACGATGGAAGACGTGGCGGCATTCATGACCACCATCGGCACATTGCCTTGTTTGAGAATGGGTGTAACCGCCATGGCGTCAGGAGTGAAGTAAAAGCCAGCGAGATATTGTACGCCTTCCTTGACCACGAGTTCCTGCGCAAGTGCCTTGGACTGCGCCGGGTCTGCCTGCGGCACGTCGCGATAAACGATCTCGACAGTGTCATCGCCGATCTTGTTACCATGCTCGGCCATATAGGCGTCGATGCCAGCTTTGAAGTTCTTGCCCTGAAGGGCAAATGGCCCTGAAAATGGACCGATGACACCGACCTTCACCACGTCCGCATAAGCTGCCGACGTCGCAAGTGAAAAGACCGCGAGCGCGGTTATTGCGATTTTCTTCATGTTCTCCTCCCTATCGCCCACCATTCCTGCCCGTGACCGTCTCGTCGCAACAGGGAATGTCCTGATTTCAGCATGCCTATCTAAATGGTCATGTAAAATGAAAAATTACTTATAATCGATACCCGGATGGTTATGTGTCTGGCGCTTGTTCGGTGCCGATCCGGACAATCTTGTCGATCAGCGCCGATGCAATGTTAAGAGCACTGCCGGTTGACGCAACGATCTGCGGCAGGACCATCCATTCGACCATCCAGGCTGCGCCTGAGCGTTCCTGTTCGTGCACCATCGCCTGATGGAGCCCTCCCATTTGGGCTGCATTGAAGCGGGCAAGGCTAATCAATATCTCCGCTCCCACGGGATTTTGCTTGTGCGGCATAGCCGACGATCCGCCGCCACCTGTCAGGGAAAGTTCCTCACCCATTTCGGCCATGAGTGCGATGTCCTGTCCGAACTTTCCCAGAGTACCCGTGACAAGCGAAAGCAGATTACCAAATTCAACGATGAATGCGCGTTGGCTGTGCCATTGCAGACTATCGTGCAGTTCGAGCTTTTCGGCTAGCAGCGCCCGCAGGGCTGGTGCTTGCGTGCCGAATTTTTCAAGCGTTCCTGCTGCGCCTCCGAACTGCACGGGAAAGGAGATGGCGTTCAACTTCGTGCCGTAACTGCAGAGAGGGTTTTTCCAGCTCGAGATGCGGTCCGATACGGTTATGGGAAGAGCAGCCTGCATACGTGTATAGCCGGTGAGCGCATTCGTTCCGAACGTCACCTCAAGCCATTCATAGCGTTGAACCAGTTGTTGAATTCTTCCATAGAGGATTGTGCTTGTACGCTTCAGCCGCAAAACAAGACTCGTATCGATGACATCCTGGCTCGTCGCACCATAATGAACATACTCTCCGTAATCTTTCCCCACAGCCAGTTTTAGCTCTTTCACGAGCGAGGGAATAACCACACCATCGCGGGCCGTGGCCTTTGCCAGACTGGAGAGGCTGGGTTCGAACGTCTCTATCGTTTGCGCGATTGCAAGTCCTGCCTCGGTTGGTATCAGGCCAAGATCGGCTTGAGCCTCGGTCAGTGCCGCTTCGTAGCGCAACATTTCAGCAATATCGGCTGCTGCCGTGAACAGGCTCAATATCTCTTCGTCATCGCCGAAGAGCTGCGCCAGAAATGGGTGTTCGAAGACCGAGATACTCATGCGTCAAATATCGAAAAAGATGGTTTCTTTTTCGCCCTGCAAGTGAATATCGAAATGATAGACGCTACCTTCGCGTCGACCGATGAGAGTTTGCACCCGGCTGCGGTGTTCGATGCGAACAAGGATGGGATCCTCTGCATTGGCATCGGCTTCGTCGGAAAAATACATCCGTGTCTGCAAGCCGAGATTGATGCCACGAGCCACGATCCACAAGGTGACGTGCGGCGCCATGAGGCGACCATCCTTGAAAGGAACGCGCCCCGGCTTGATCGTCTCGAAAGTGAATTCGCCTGTGTCCATATGGCTCGGACACCGGCCCCAGCCACGAAAGCCGATGTCGGCCTTGCCGCCGGTTTCCGAAGGGCTGTTATAGAGGCCGCGCGCATCAGCCTGCCATATTTCCACAAGCGCATCGCGAAGCGGTGCACCCATTCCGTCAATGACATGACCTTTGATGGTGATGCGTTCGCCCGTGGTTTCCTCACCGTAGAGAGGGCCAGACCCGAGGTCCTGCTGGAAGACGCCGTCGATTCCGACAAAGTTGGGGGTCAATCCGATATGGACATAAGGGCCTGCGGTTTGTGAGGCGGTTTCTTTCAGATACGTGAGAGGTTGCGCCATATCAGTTGCCCTCCGGGCGATTTTCGAAGAGGGTTGAACGACGACCGCGTAACACGATGTCGAACTTGTAAGCGAGCATATCCATCGGCAAACTGGCGTTCATATCCAGCGGTGCGACCAACCGTTCGATAGCCGATTTGTCCGGGATGGTTTTGACGATCGGGCATATCCAGATCAATGGATCCCCTTCGAAGTACATTTGAGTGATGAGACGTTGCGCAAAGCCATGCCCGAACACCGAGAAATGAATGTGAGCCGGACGCCAGTCGTTCACGCCATTTGGCCAGGGATATGGACCGGGCTTTATGGTCTTGAACCAGTAATAGCCGTTCTCGTCCGTTATGGTGCGGCCGACACCCCCGAAATTTGGATCGATGGCTGCAAGATAGGTTTCTTTCTTGTGGCGGTAACGTCCGCCGGCGTTGGCCTGCCAGAATTCCAGGAGCGCCCCCGGAACAGGCCTATTGCTTTCGTCGAGAACACGGCCATGCACAAGGATGCGCGGGCCGATCGGCATCTCACCGGGGCGCGCGTAATTCAGGATGAGATCATTATCCAGCTCATGCAGCATGTTGTGCCCGAATACCGGGCCGGCAATTTCGCTTTTGGTGCCTTCGAGCGAAAGCAGCGCGCGGGTAGGTGAGCGAAGCACCGAGGTCTTGTACCACGGCGTGTAGGCCGGTGGATGCATCGACAGATCACGAGCAAAGAATGGAGTTGTCTCTGGCAGACTGTTTTTCATTTTTCGGCCTCCTCCGCATCCATCTGCGCATAAGTCTGCTTGGCGATCTTGAAAGCGTGGTTCGATGCCGGAACTCCCGCATAGATAGCGACATGCATCAATGCTTCGCAGATGTCCTCCCTCGTCGCGCCTGTATTTTTTGTAGCGCGTATATGCATGGCAACCTCGTCGTCTTGCCCGAGTGCGGCAAGAAGCGCAATGGTAACGATCGAACGCTCCCGTTTGGTCCAGCCCGGACGCGACCAGACGGTTCCCCATGCAGCTTCCGTTATAAGCTCCTGAAATGGTGCATCAAGGTCGGTCGCGCTGTTTGAAGCACGATCAACATGCGTATCGCCCAGAACCGAACGGCGCACATTCATGCCGATCTTGTAACGGTCTGACCGCACGGCATTGTCAGCCATGGTTATTCTCCATGCTAGAATCTGTTTGTAATAAAGTTGCGTAACAGCGAGACGTAGGCATCGGGCTGTTCGACGCAGGGGATATGGCCGCAGTCGGCAATCTCTGCAAAATCTGCTTGAGGAACGAGGCCTGCCAATTCGCGCGCAATGGCGGGCGGTGTAGAACCGTCCTGCTCGCCGACCAGACACAATGTCGGCACCGAAATCTTTTTGGCTACTTGCGTTAAGTCGGCATCCCGCAGAGCAGCGCAAGTGGCTGCATAGCCTTCGAGCGGTTGCCGAACGAACATGTTGCAATACGCACGATAGGAAGGATTATCGGGATGCCGATAGGCAGGGGTGAACCAGCGGGGCATTGTCGCGTCGAGAATGCTTGCGAGGCCGTTTTCCCGAATAGCGGCAATACGCGCATCCCACATATCGGCAGTGCCAATCTTGTGGGCAGTGTTGGACAGAACAAGCCCTGTCACCAAATCGGGTCGCGCGGCAACAACGCCTTGCGCAATCAAACCGCCGACAGAAAGCCCGCAGATGATCGCCCGCTTTATCGAGAGCTTGTCTAGCAGTGCGGTGAGATCGGCGGCGAGCAGTTCGATTGTGTAAGGAGTGTTTCCGATGTCCGAAAGACCGTGGCCGCGCTTATCATAGACGAGAACTGATACGTCGTTGCCCAGGCGTAAACGAACTTCATCCCATATGCGCAGATCGGTTCCCAGCGAATTAATGAAAACCAGAACGGGCTTTTCGGCTGCTGCCCGTTGAAAGTCGTAATGGATGACGACGTCGTTTACGGATGCGAATTGCACGGCTTTCTCCTCTTGCATCGCACTGTCATGCTTTCAACTGGTTAAGTAAAATGATATTGTTGGCCGAAATCATAACTATAAGGTTATAGATAGGTGATTGGAAACCGGATCAAGTTTCGCCATCTGCATACGTTTGTTGAGGTTGCGCGACAGAAAAGCGTGGTCAAGGCTTCGGAAGTCTTGAGTATCAGTCAACCGGCCGTGACCAAGACAATGCGTGAACTGGAGGAAATTCTGGGCGTTCCGGTGGTGGAGCGCGATGGTCGCGGGATAAGGATAACGCGGTTCGGTGAAGTGTTTCTTCGTCACGCGGGAACAGCTCTGACGGCTCTCAGGCAGGGACTGGATTCCGTATCACAGGAACTGGACGGATCGGGGCCGCCTATTCGCATTGGCGCATTGCCGACAGTTTCAACACGGATCATGCCGAAAGCAATGAGCCTGTTTCTTGCGGAGAGAACATCCAGCCAGGTCAAAATCGTGACGGGCGAAAATGCTGTTCTTCTGGAGCAGTTGCGGATTGGCGATCTCGATCTGGTCGTCGGGCGCCTTGCAGCACCTGAAAAGATGACCGGGTTTTCCTTCGAGCATCTTTACTCGGAGCAGGTCCGGTTTCTTGTGAGGGCGGGGCATCCTCTGGCAACTGGACACGCGGTTTTCGAAAGGCTGGCCGATTATCCGGTTTTAATGCCGACACGCAACTCGATCATTCGTCCTTTTGTGGACCGGCTGTTGATTACAAATGGGATCGGAACACTGCCTGTTCAGATAGAAACTGTATCCGATGCTTTCGGGCGCGCATTTGTCCGCGAGAGCGATGCGGTGTGGATTATATCAGAGGGCGTTGCGGCCAGGGACGTCTCAGAGGGCAAGCTGGTTGCGTTGCCCATTGATACAAGCGAGACAACGGGCCCTGTAGGGCTCACGATGCGGACCGATATGGCGCAGACCGCCGCGATGCAGATTCTGATCCAGACATTGCGTGAAGCTGCCGGCCTGAAGCCATAGAACCGCGGTCGACTACCTTGATGAGGTGGCCGACCGCGCGAGATGCGACAAGTTCCGATTGGAACTTATCGCCGGGGGTTCAATGAATACTGTTGGGGCCTCTGTACCAAACCCTTGGTATGTCTCGACAATATCAATTGCAGTTCAATCGTCGGCTTTCAGAACGGTAATCCGACATAGTTTTCGGCAAGTGCGGTCGAAGCAGCGTGGGAAGTGCAGAAGTAGTCAAGTTCCGCTTCCTGTACTTTTTCATCGAATGGCGCCATGTCCGGGAAGCGGTGCAACAGTTTTGTCATCGACCATGAAAAGCGCTCGGCCTTCCAGATGCGGGCGAGGGCTTTGCCGGAATAGGCGTTAATACCGGCTTCGGACCTGTCGAGGTAAAAGTCCCTCAGTCCCTCGTAAAGATAATGCACATCGCTTGCGGCGAGGTTCAGTCCTTTGGCGCCGGTCGGAGGAACAATGTGCGCGGCGTCGCCAACAAGAAACAGCCGTCCGAAGCGCATTGGTTCGACCACGAAGGAGCGCAGGGGCGCAATGGATTTCTCGAAAGACGGTCCAGTCACCATGGCTTCTGCATGATGTGCTGGAAGACGCCTACGCAATTCATCGTAAAAGCGCTGGTCGCTCCAGCCTTCGATTGTCTCGTCCAACGAGCATTGAATATAGTAACGGCTGCGGGTGAGGGACCGCATGGAGCACAGGGCAAAGCCCCGTTTGTGGTTCGCATAGATCAGTTCGTGCGCGACGGGTGGAATATCGGCCAGTATTCCAAGCCAGCCGAAAGGATAGATCTTTTCGAAAATATTGATTGCCTTTTCCGGCACGGATTTGCGGCTCACGCCGTGAAACCCGTCACATCCGGCGATGAAATCGCAATCAATACGATGCGTTCTACCCTCTTTCTCGAATGTGACATATGGCGATGACGTATCGAAATCGTGCGGGGTCACGTCGGCCGCTTCGTAAATGCTGGCAGCGTTTGACTTCTGCCGTTCATCCATGAGGTCGTGCGTCATCTCGGTCTGGCCGTAGACCGTGACCCGTTTGCCGGTCATTTCATGCAGATCGATACGATGATCCCGCCCGTCGAAAGCGAGCGAGAAGCCATCATGCAGCAGACCTTCAGCATGCAGGCGCGCAGATGCGCCAGCCTCATCCATCAGCTTGACGGTGCCTTCTTCCAATACGCCTGCACGCACGCGGCCCAAAATATAATCCGCGCTGACGCGATCCAGCACGATATTGTCTATCCCGGCTTTCGTCAGAAGCTGCCCAAGGAGCAGACCCGAAGGGCCTGATCCGATGATTGCGACCTGAGTTCGCATATAGTCCTCCCAATGCAGTCTTCCTTATTCTTGGGGGAACCTTCAGGCTGACAATGGATAATTCCGGCAATTTATTGTACAAATCGAACATTATCGGAGGACAAGATGTCGGAAAATTTTGTTCCAACATACGAGCTTTACGGAGAGGACAACGAGCAGAGGCCGGATTTCTGGCTGCACTGCGAAACGCTTTTTTCGCGATCGAGTTTGCACAATTTCGAGATTTCACTGCATCGTCACGTGAGTTTCTTTCAGCTTCTGTATATTGAAAGCGGTTCGGGGCAGGTAAATTTTGACGGCGCCATCCGCCCATTTCAGACACCATGTGCGATTTTGGTGCCTCCCGGTTTCAATCATGGGTTTGCATTTTCAAAAGATATAGTGGGCCACATCGTGACGATTCTGAGCCCGCATATGCCGTTTGTGGGAGGGGGGACAGCGGGAGTGATGGCAGAGTGGCTGACGCAGCCGCAACTCATATCCATGAAAGACGCAGGCGAAGATAATCTCGGATTACTTTCCTCTCTTCTGAGCCAAGTGCAAGAAGAGTTTCATGCAAGAAAATCATATAAAAACAGCATGCTGGAGTCTCTTGTTCAAGTTGCATTCATTTACATTTTAAGGCATGCATATTCTTCAAACCCGGCGAAGCGTCAAGAAAGCCGGGTATATATGCCCGCTCGTATTGAAAGGCTGTTGGAGCTGATCGATCGCTATTACCGAGATCACAAGCCGGTTTCATTTTATGCGAAATTGCTGGGAGTTTCACCGACGCATCTCAATCGGACGGTGAAGCAGCTAACTGGAGGAACGACACAAGATTTGGTTGCAAACAAGCTGATGGATACGGCCAAGCGCGATTTGATAGCCATGCCATCCTCCGTACAGCATATCGCCTACAGCCTCGGATTTTCAGATCCGGCTTATTTTTCGCGCTTCTTTCTGAAAATGACAGGTGAAACACCACGTGCGTTTCGCTTGAGGGAGCGGGAGCGTCTCGCCGCTCAAGACCTATCACTGTAAGGTTTAATTGGATTTTTCATCCTCGACAGTTCATCTCAGCAAACTGCGAAGGTCCGACTGGACTTGCAACATGGCGGGTAGGAAGCGTTCGACCAGCCCCCCTGTTTCGACGTGAGCCGCCGGCGCCCCGATATTGATTGCTGCAACTACGGTGCCTCTGTGATTGAAGACTGGAACTGCGATTGAACGCAGCCCGAGCTCCAGTTCCTGATCGTTGATTGCATAACCTTGATCACGAATTACGGAGATTTCCGCCATCAATTGGTCAATTGCCACCTTCGTAAATGGCGTCAGCGCTTTCCGTTCGGTGCGCTCAAGAATCGTAAGTGCTTCGGGTTCGTGAAGCGAGGCTAGGAGCACGCGCCCCATCGAGGCACAGTAGGCCGGAAGCCTGCTTCCAGCCATCAGGTTAATGGACATGACACGCATCTGCGAGGCGCGGGCGATGTACACGATTTCTGTTCCGTCCAGAACGGACGCGGACGCACTTTCGCCGACTGTGTCGGACAACCGGTCCAGATGCGGCTGGATGATCGTCGGCAAGGGTGTCGAAGAAAGATAAGCGTGTCCGAGCCGAAGAATTTTCGGCAGAAGCATGAAAAACTTGCCGTCGTATTCGGCATAGCCGAGCGCAGCGAGGGTCAGCAAACACCGCCGTGCTGTCGCGCGGTCGAGTCCGGTAATCTTTGAAACGTCCGCTATCGAAAGACGTGGCTGATTTTCGCCGAACGCTTCGATAACTTTCAATCCTTTGGCAAAGCCTCCGATGAAGTCAGTTTCGCGCATGAAGCCTCCTGAAAGCGACAATCTATTTTGTGCGATATGTGAACAAATGTCAAATAACGCACAAATGTTTTGACCCGTCGTTGATGCGGGGGCTAATTTCATCGTGTTTGAGGCTGGAAACGCTCGGCGTGAAATCGCGCGTTCCAGTATGGAGGCGAAATGGACAAGACAATCGGAAGTTTGGCGGACGCAGTCGCCGGAATAGGTGATGGCGCGAGTGTCATGATCGGGGGATTTGGTGGCGCGGGCGCGCCAATCGAACTCATTCATGCCCTGATCGACAAGGGGCCGAAGAATCTGACTGTGATCAATAACAATGCTGGCAATAGCGGCATTGGCATTGCAGCCATGATCGACGCCGGGATGGTTCGGAAGATGATCTGTTCTTTCCCGCGCTCATCCGATCCGCGCGCCTTCACAGATAAATATATAGCTGGCGACATTGAACTGGAACTCGTGCCGCAAGGAACGCTTGCCGAGCGCATTCGTGCAGGTGGCGCCGGTATCCCGGCATTCTACACCCCGACCGCCTACGGCACGGAGTTGGCGGAAGGCAAGATTATAGCTGAATTTGACGGGCGACCCTATGTGCAGGAGCGCTGGTTGAAGGCTGATTTCGCGCTCATCAAGGCTCATCTTGGCGATAGGCACGGCAATCTGACCTATCGTATGGCGGCGCGCAATTTCAATCCGCTCATGTGCATGGCTGCAGCGAGAACCATTGTGCAGGTGTCGGAAATTGTTCAGCTCGGCGGCATTGAACCGGAAAATGTCATCACGCCGGGCATCTTCGTTGACAGTGTCGTTGAAGTTGCAAATCCGAAGCAGGAAGAAGAACTCATTCGCGCGGGAGTGACCTACGCATGATGATCGATATTCATGACGACATCAAATTATCCAATGCGCAGATCGCCTGGCGTGCCGCACAGGATATCCAGGACGGTGCCTATGTAAATCTCGGTATCGGCTTTCCAGAAATGGTCGCCCGTTATCAACCGGAAGGCCGCGAAGCGATTTTCCATACGGAAAACGGCATTCTGGATTTCGGCGAAGCCCCTCCGGAGGGCGAGGAAGATTGGGATCTGATCAATGCTGGCAAGAAGGCGGTCACGCTGAAGCCCGGCGCGGCTTTCTTCCACCACGCCGACAGCTTCGCAATGGTGCGCGGCGGCCATCTCGACGTGGCAATTCTTGGTGCATATCAGGTTGCCCAGAACGGCGATCTCGCTAACTGGCGAGTAGGGGCCAAGGGTGTGCCGGCGGTCGGTGGTGCAATGGATCTTGTGCACGGCGCGAAACAGGTCGTGGTGATTACCGAGCATGTGACGAAGAAGGGCGAACCGAAGCTCGTCGAAAAGTGCACTTTCCCGCTAACCGGTGTTGCATGTATCACGCGTGTCTATACCAGCCATGCGGTGATCGATATCGACAAGGGGCGTTTTGTGCTGCGTGAAAAGTTGGCTTCCATGACATTGGAAGACCTTCAGGCCATGACCGGTGCGAAACTCCACGTGGACGGCCCGGTTGCCGATCTCGTTGTCCCGGAACTGTGAGGCCATACCATGAGTGAAGCATATATCTGCGATTATATCCGCACGCCAATCGGTCGCTACGGGGGCGCGCTTTCATCGATTCGTGCCGACGATCTTGGTGCGGTCCCACTGAGAGCACTTATGGAGCGTAATGGCTCTGTCGATTGGGAAGCCGTCGATGACGTCATTTTCGGCTCAGCCAATCAGGCCGGGGAAGACAACCGCAATGTCGCGCGTATGTCACTTCTGCTGGCGGGATTGCCAGTTGGGGTGTCAGGAACCACGATCAATCGTCTCTGCGGGTCAGGGATGGATGCTGTCATAACGGCCGCACGCGCAATCAAAGCCGGCGAAGCAGAACTTGTCATCTCCGGAGGCGTGGAAAGCATGAGCCGCGCGCCTTTCGTCATGCCGAAAGCCGACAGCGCATTTTCACGCAAGGCGGAAATCTTCGATACGACCATCGGCTGGCGGTTCGTCAATCCTTTGATGAAGAAGCAGTACGGTGTGGATTCCATGCCGGAGACGGGCGAGAACGTAGCGGAAGATTTCAATGTTTCGAGGCAGGATCAGGACATATTTGCGCTTCGCAGTCAGGAAAAGGCGGCAGTTGCGCAAGAGAATGGACGCCTTGCCAGGGAAATCGTGCCCGTCACAATACCGCGGCGCAAAGGTGAGCCGATCATTGTGGACAGGGACGAACACCCCCGTGTGACGAGCCTGGAAGCATTGGCAAAGCTGGGCACGCCCTTCCGCGAGGGCGGCACTGTGACGGCAGGCAACGCTTCAGGTGTAAATGACGGAGCTGCAGCGCTCATCATCGCGTCAGAGGAGGCCATTAAAAAATATGGCCTCACGCCCATAGCGCGCATTGTTGGTGGTGCTACGGCAGGTGTTCCTCCCCGCATCATGGGTATTGGTCCTGCTCCGGCGACAAGGAGGCTCTGCGCGCGTACCGGTATCGCGACTGATGCCTTCGACGTCATCGAACTGAACGAGGCATTTGCATCGCAGGGCCTGGCAGTGTTGCGCGATCTCGGAATCTCCGACGACGACGAGCGTGTCAACCCGAACGGCGGCGCGATTGCTCTTGGACATCCACTCGGTATGTCCGGTGCGCGCATTGCAGGCACGGCGGCGCTCGAACTTTCGCTCAATCGCGGCAGGTATGCTCTCGCAACAATGTGCATAGGTGTCGGGCAGGGGATCGCCCTTGCGCTTGAACGCGTTTGAAGCGCGCGCGAATGAGAAATCCGGACGTTTCGCCCGGATTCTCCACCTCGTGAAAACGGGATAATACTTTTGCATTGTCGGGCGACTACAATATTGCCCGCGACTAACGATCAAGCTAGCATGGCCCATTACAACAACGTCGGGAACAACCCGTCGAACCAAAATGGGAACATGTCGATGAAAATTGCTCGCCTTGCCCTTATGGGCGGACTCCTTGCAACTGCACTCGATACAGGCTCTGCGACCGCCCGCGATCTGACAGTCGTTTCCTGGGGCGGCAACTATCAGGACGCCCAACGGGAAATTTACTTCAAGCCCTTCTCCGAGAAGATCGGCAAGCCCTTGCTGGATGAATCCTGGGACGGCGGCTACGGTGTCGTTCAGGCAAAGGTGAAAGCAGGAAAGCCCAATTGGGATGTGGTGCAGGTGGAGGCGGAAGAACTCGCCCTTGGTTGTGCGGACGGTCTTTACGAAAAGATCGATTGGGACAAGCTAGGCGGCAAAGACAAGTTTCTCGACAGTGCGGTCAATGATTGCGGTGTCGGTGCGATCGTGTGGTCTACCGCGATCGCCTATAACGCGGACAAGTTGAAAGATGGTCCGCAATCCTGGGCAGATTTCTGGGATGTGAAAAAGTTTCCAGGCAAACGCTCCCTGCGCAAAGGCGCCAAATATACTCTCGAATTTGCACTCCTCGCTGACGGGGTCAGCAAGGACGAGATTTACGATGTTCTCTCGACGCCAGAGGGTGTGGATCGCGCATTCAAAAAGCTTGATGAACTGAAGCCAAATATAGTCTGGTGGGAAGCAGGAGCGCAGCCACTGCAATTGCTGGCCTCGGATGAAGTGGTGATGGCGTCGGCCTATAACGGGCGCATCACGGGCATAAACAGGAGCGAGGGCAAGAATTTCAAGGTGGTCTGGCCGGGCAGCATTTATGCTGTCGACAGCTGGGTCATCCTGAAAGATGCCGAAAACAAGGATGTGGGGCTGGATTTCATTGCTTTTGCGAGCCAGCCCGAGAATCAGGTGAAATTGCCGAAATACGTGGCTTACGGCCTGCCGAACAAGGAAGCCGCAAGCAAGGTGCCCGCGGAATTCGCATCCGATCTTCCGACAGCGGAAGCCAATCTGAAAGACTCTCTGCCACTGAATGTCGACTTCTGGATCGACAACTCAGAAGAGCTGACGAAGCGCTTCAACGCGTGGCTGGCACAATAATTCGCAATTATGGCCCCGTGGGCGCAACACCGGCGGGGTTTCCCCGTTTTCCGGAAGATGGAGTAATTCATTGACGGACTGCCGCATCCGCTTCGAGAATATCAGTAAATCATACGGTGATTTCAAAGTTATAGATGGTTTGAACCTCGATATAGGCAAGGGCGAATTCGTGAGCTTGCTCGGCCCCTCCGGTTCAGGCAAGACCACGCTTCTGATGATGCTTGCCGGGTTTGAAAGTCCGAGCAGCGGGACGATTTATGTCGATGGAAAGCCTATCAATGCGGTTCCCTCATATAAGCGTAACATGGGCGTGGTTTTTCAGAACTATGCGCTTTTCCCGCATATGTCCGTTGGCGAAAATGTTGCTTTTCCTTTGCAGATGCGTGGTGTTGGAAAGGGCGAGATCGGCAAGCTGGTGGATAAAGTGCTCGATATGGTGCAACTTTCCCCGATGCGCGAACGCAAGCCATCGCAACTGTCCGGCGGGCAACAACAGCGGGTGGCGCTTGCCCGTGCACTGGTTTTCGAGCCAGGTGTCGTCTTGATGGACGAGCCGCTGGGCGCTCTCGACAAGCAGTTGCGCGAGCAGATGCAACTCGATATCCGCGCGCTGCACAGCCGATTGGGATTGACGATTGTCTTCGTCACCCATGATCAGGGTGAAGCGCTGACCATGTCGGACCGGATCGCTGTCTTCAACAAAGGAAAAATTGAACAGATCGGCACGCCGCGTGCGATCTACGATGAGCCGCAAACGCGGTTTGTCGCCGAATTCATAGGCGAAACCAATCTCGCCGAAGGGATAATCGAGCGGATGGAAAACGCGCGTGCTTTTATTCGCCTGAAGGACGGCGGCACGCTGACCGCAGCATCCAAGGAAACTCTCGCGGCCGGGCAGAAGGTTCTCTTGTCCATCCGGCCTGAGCGTATCGAACTTGGCAGCGAGGATAATTCAGACAACCTCCTTAGAACGCGCGTGGTTGATAGCGTCTATCAAGGAGATCATCTGCGTATCCAGCTTGATGGGAGTGCGCATGATTTCATCGTGCGGCTAGACAGAAAATCGCGCGAATGGACGCCCGGAACTGATGTCGTCGCCAAGTTCAGTGCCGCTGATTGCTGGACGATCGCAGCATGACGGTTTTGTCCGGCAAAAATATTCGAGCGATATTTTTGATCACGCCTCTGCTTGTTTTTATCGCGCTGTTTTTTCTTTGGCCGCTCGGGGTGATGATGAAGCAGGCCGTGTCAGATACAGCGGTATTGCGCGTTCTACCCCGAACCGCAGAAGCGGTAAGTCTTTGGGACGGACAGTCGGGTCCATCGCCAGACATGAAGCAGGCCCTGGTAACGGACCTGAAATCTTCGACTGACCAACAGGCGATAGGCGATATGGTTCGGCGCTTGAACAGCGCTCAATCCGGCTTTCGCACGTTGATGAGCAAAACGCTTTCAGCCATCGAAAAGGGCGATCCTGTTCCAGATCTTGAAATGATCGACAAGCGATGGAGCCGGCCGGAGTTTTGGCGGGCGATTGCAAATGCGCTTTCCCCGACAACTGATCGCAACCTGCTTGCGGCCGTCGATATGGAGCGCTCGACATCGGGTGAAATTGTTTCTATGGCGCCGGGCACATCGGCAAACCGGGCGATCATGCTGCGTACTTTCTGGATTGCTGCTCTGGTGACATTGGCTTGTGCAGCGATTGGTTACCCCTACGCGGTCTTGCTGGCGTCATCTACGGGCTGGATCAAAAGCGTGCTGTTTGCTGCTGTTTTACTGCCGCTGTGGACATCGTTGCTGGTGCGAACGGCTGCCTGGTTCATTCTTTTGCAGGATAAGGGCCTCATCAACGATACGCTGATCTGGCTCGGCATAACCGATGCGCCTTTTCCCTTGATCTTCAACAGGGCGGGTGTGGTCATCGCCATGACGCATGTGCTTCTGCCGTTCATGGTGCTTCCGATCTACAGCGTGCTTGTGTCTATCCCAGGCAATCTCATGCCTGCAGCCGCATCTCTTGGTGCGCCGCCGTGGAGAGCGTTCCTGCGAGTGCTGCTTCCGTTGAGTATGCGCGGTATCGTGTCCGGCATGCTACTCGTATTTATGAGCGCGATTGGCTACTACATCACTCCTGCGTTGATCGGTGGACCGGGCGACCAGATGATAAGCTCGATCATTGCTTATTACGCAACCGGTTCGGCCAATTGGGGCATGGCCGGTGCACTTGGGCTCGTGTTGCTCGTAGCCTGTCTGATACTCTACGCGGTTTACGGACGGCTTACCGCCGATGATCCCCGGAGGGCATGAAGATGGGGCGCTTCGCGAAAATCGTGTTCGGTGCGGCTGCCGTGATCTTTCTGATCGCGCCGCTGTTCGCCATCCTTCCACTGGCATTTACCTCCAGCGTGTTTCTGACCTATCCGGTGCCGGGCTGGTCAGGGCGCTGGTTTGAGGAACTCGCGACAGCGGATGTCTGGCGCCGCGCGATCGTCAACAGCCTGATCATCGGTTCTGGGACTATGATTTTGGCAACCGTGTTGGGGACGATGGCCGCGCTTGGCTTGCGCAGCAGGATAATTTTTCTTTCCGGCCCCATTAAAACTCTGTTCCTATTGCCAATGGTCGTTCCCGCAGTAGTGCTGGGTGTGGGCATGCAACTGCTCTTCGTGCGATTGGGCATAGCAAATTCGTATCTTGGCGTGATTGTCGCGCACACCGTGATTTCGATCCCCTTTGTTCTGGTAAGCGTTACGGGTGCTCTTGGCGGTATCGACCGGCGTATCGAGCTGGCAGCCGAGAGCCTTGGCGCGTCGCCTCTCACAGTATTTCGAAAAATCACGCTTCCGCTTGCCATGCCGGGTATCGCTTCGGGTGCTGTGCTGGCATTCGCCACCTCGCTGGACGAGGTTGTTCTGACGCTGTTCGTCGCGGGACCAAATCAGCGTACCCTCGCGCGCCAGATGTTCTCGACAATTCGTGAGAACATCAGCCCGGCGATCGCTGCCGCAGCCTTTCTGTTTATTGCAGGCACCGTGCTTCTGGGGCTTGCGGTGATGCTTTTTCGCCGAAAGCGCATGAGTGGAGCAGTCTCCACCTAAGCACTGCCAGTGATTCTGACCGCTGCGATATTGTTTTTGTATCTTAACGATCAATTCGCGTCGAGAGGATGATGGACGACATCGTGCGCTCGACGCCTTCCAGCGCGCCTATGCGATCCAGAACGGCATCAAGCTCCTGTATGGAAGGGGCTTCCACAACGACGATCATATCGAAATGTCCGCTCACAGAATGAAGTGAACGGACGGCCATCATGCCGCGCAATGCAGTTTCGACCTTTGGCGCGAGCTTTGGCAAGGCAGTCACTAATACGTGGGCGCGCACCAGATCACGCTCGAACTCCGGGGCGATTCGGACCGTATAACCCTCGATGACACCGCGCTTTTCGAGCTTCTCGATACGGCTTTGAACCGTTGTTCGCGAAACTCCGAGGCGCCTCGCAAGGTCGGCCGTCGAAGCACGGGCATTTTCACGGAGGAGGGCGATGAGGATTAGATCTGCTTCTGTCGTCATAATGCATATAAAATACGTCAATATGCATAAACAAACAACGTCATATCGTCAGTTCGCATACTTCTTTTTGCATGGAACTATGCGATTCTTGCATATCCGAATTGCATTCCAAGGGGAATTTACATGAAAGAGATCGTTGTTGTAGGTGCAGGCAAAATCGGCGCTACCATTGCCGATCTTCTCGCTTCCACAGGCGAGTATGCTGTTACCGTTGTCGACCGCTCTCAAGCGCAGCTCGATGCACTGGAATCGGGTGCCGAAGTCAAGACGCAGGCGCTCGACATTGAAGACGCCAAGGCCCTCGAAGCTGCCTTGGCCGGCAAGTTTGCGGTACTCAGCGCCGCTCCGTTCCACCTGACGACCCGTATCGCCGAAGCTGCGGCCAAGGCAGGCGTGCATTATCTCGACCTGACCGAAGATGTGGCCAGCACGCGTCGCGTCAAGGAACTGGCGAAGGAAGCGAAGACGGCTTTCATTCCGCAGTGTGGCCTTGCTCCCGGCTTCATCTCCATCGTTGCCTATGATCTGGCGAAGCGTTTTGACAAGCTGGACAGCGTTCGTATGCGCGTTGGCGCTCTGCCGCAGTACCCTTCGAATGCTCTGAACTATAACCTGACCTGGAGCACGGACGGCGTCATCAACGAATATATCGAGCCATGCGAAGCTATCGTGAACGGCGAACTGACCGAAGTTCCTGCTCTCGAAGAGCGCGAAGAGTTTTCGCTTGATGGCGTCACCTACGAAGCCTTCAACACCTCGGGTGGTCTGGGCACGCTTTGCGAAACGCTGGAAGGCAAGGTGCGCACGCTCAACTACCGCACGATCCGCTATCCGGGTCACGTTGCGTTGATGAAGGCGCTTCTCAACGATCTCGGCCTGCGTCATCGCCGTGAAGTGCTCAAGGACATCTTCGAAAATGCCCTGCCGACCACTCTTCAGGACGTTGTGGTGATTTTCGTGACTGTGTCGGGCACCAAGAATGGTCGCCTGGTTCAGGAAACCTACGCGAATAAGGTCTATGCCGCTCCGGTTGGCAAGATCGTGCGCTCGGGCATTCAGATTACGACGGCTTCGGCGATCTGCGCCGTGCTCGACATGCTCGCCAAGGGCGATCTTCCACAGCAGGGCTTTATCCGCCAGGAAGACATTACGCTCGGAGCGTTCCTCGCGAACCGCTTTGGCAAGGCCTATGCACAGGAAGACCATTGCGCACGCATGGTTGCCTGATAGCTCCTGCCGCATGAATGCAGGGCCTGTTGCGCTTGTGCGCAGCAGGCCCTGTTTGCGTTTTGGTGGCGGCCGTCTCCGCCCTACCAAAGTCGCAATTGAATAGGATCGGATTTAAGCGCATTGCCCGATCCAAACTGGTGGATGGAATATGTTTGTCCGCTTGATGTGTATCTGTGCACCCCGAAACCACTACAATTCGGGATGTGCTTTGAAGAAGTAGGAAAGCTATGTTGAAATCAATTGTGCTGGCCGGTCTGGCCTCAGTCTTTCTCGCTTTGCCGGTTCAGGCGAAGGAATGGAAAGAAATCCGTATCGCCAGCGAAGGCGCATATCCTCCGTTCAACTACATGTCTCCAGACGGCAAGCTTGAAGGTTTCGATCTCGATATCGCCAATGCGCTTTGCGAAGCGATGGAAGCGAAATGCACGATCGTCGCGAATGACTGGGACGGCATGATCCCCGGTTTGCAGGCCAACAAGTTCGACGCAGTCATTGCTTCGATGGCTATCACCGAAGAGCGTGAAAAGCAGGTGGCCTTCACGGACCGCTACTACACGACACCGCTTGCGGTTGTCGTGCCGAAGGACACGGACATCACCTCGCTTGATCCGTCGGCATTCGACGGGAAAACGGTAGGCGCGCAGGCCGGCACCACGCAGGGCAACTATGCCGACGACGTCTACAGCAAGGCGGGCGCGGACGTGAAGCTCTACCCGACCGCCGACGAAGCCAATGCCGATCTTGAAAGCGGCCGTCTTGATGCCATCGCCGCCGACAAGTTTCTCGCCGCCGACTGGCTGAAGAAGCAGGGCGCAGATTGCTGCAAGTTCCTTGGTGATATTCCCGGTTCCGAAACGAAGATCGCGGTTGCCCTTCGCAAGGGTGATGATGATCTGCGCGAGCAGTTCAACGCGGCGATCAAGAAGATCCGTGAAGACGGCACCTACGAAACGATCCGCAAGAAGTATTTCGATTTCGACATCTATTGATGCCAAAGTTTCATCGGGCGCTCTCCGAACATGGCTTGATGTGGGGAGCGTCCGGTGCTTCAGTTGGAAGACGCATAAAAAGGTGGGGCGTTGCGCTGAACTGGTAATGCTCCGATAATATAATTATAACAAAGGAATAAGGGGAACGACCATGCTGAAAGCCATCCTGTTTGCAGGCGTTGCATCTGTAATCGCTGCCTTGCCAGCGCAGGCCAAGGAATGGAAGGAAATCCGCATCGCGACGGAAGGTGCATATCCACCTTTCAATTTTGTCGCCGCGGATGGTTCGCTTCAGGGTCTGGATGTCGAAATTGCCGAGGCCCTGTGCAAGGCGATGGACGCCAAGTGCACCATCGTCGCCAACGACTGGGACGGGATGATACCCGGACTGAAGTCGAACAAGTTCGATGCGGTCGTCGCCTCGATGAGCATCACGGAAGAGCGCAAGAAAGAAGTCGCCTTCACCGACAAGTATTACTCCACGCCGCTTTCCGTTGCCGTGCCGAAGGACAGCCCGATCACATCCTTGGATGCGGAGGCCTTCAAGGGAAAGACGATTGGTGCTCAAGGGTCGACCACGCAGGGTAACTATGCCGAGGATGTCTACGGCAAGGCCGGTGCCGACGTGAAGCTTTATCCGACTGCCGATGAAGCCAACGCAGACCTGAAAAGCGGACGCCTTGATGCAGTCGTTTCCGACAAGTTCCCGATCTCCGACTGGATCAAGGGTGACGGCGCGGGTTGCTGCAAGCTTATTGGCGATATTCCCAATACGCAGACCGATACCGGGATAGCGTTGCGTCAGGGCGATGACGACCTGCGCGAACAATTCAACGCAGCAATCAAGAAAATTCGCGACGATGGTACCTATGCCACGATCGTGAAGAAATATTTCGACTTCGACATCTACTGATTGCTTGTAATAAAGGCAGCTCTTTGCTGTAAGCAACAACGCGCCGGCTGAAATCGGCGCGTTTATTTCGTTGTTTTTATGGATGCGTAAATGCCGATTCAGCAACAAGATGTCATCGTTCTGGGGGCGGGTATTGTTGGTGTATCCACGGCACTGCATCTGCAGGCGCGGGGCCGTTCGGTGTGCCTGGTCGACAAAAACGACCCCGGCAATGGCACCAGTTTCGGCAATGCCGGTCTGATCGAGCGTTCAAGCGTCATACCCTATTCCTTCCCGCAAGGCTTCTGGACGCTTGTTCGTTACGGCATGAACCGCCGTTCGGACGTTCGCTATAACCCCTTCTACATACCGAAAATGGCTCGTTGGCTTTTTCGATACTGGAGGGAATCGTCGCCGGAGCGGTTGAAGATTGCGACGGATGCCATGTTGCCCTTGATTGAGGCCAGCGTCCGGGAGCATGACAATCTGGTGGCCCAGTCCGGCAGTGAAAAATTGATCCGGTCACAGGGGTGGATCGAAGTTTTCCGGTCATCTTCGGCATTCGACGCAGCGGTGCGCCGTTTGCCCGATCTGCAGCGTTTCAAACTGTCCTATGACATTCTGGATGCAGCAGCATTGCGGGAACGAGAGAAGTCGCTGGGCGATGTGGCTGGCGGCATTCATTGGCTCGATCCGAAAACCGTCGTTAACCCGGGAGGACTGGTCAAAGCCTATGCCGATCTGTTTATCAGAAACGGTGGGGTTTTCGTTCATGGCGATGCTGCAACCCTGACAGCGGAGGCGGGCGGTTGGCAGGTTACGACTGAGAACGGCATTGCGCATGCGCGTGACGTGGTCGTGGCGCTCGGTCCGCAGTCCGGTCTCGTCTTCAGGAAATTCGGCTATCCAATCCCGCTTGGCATCAAGCGGGGGCATCATCTTCACTTCACCATGAAGGACGGTTCGCGGCTCGGCCATACTGTTGTCGACGAAGAAGCAGGCTATGTTCTTGCGCCTATGGTGCAGGGGGTGCGGCTATCGACGGGCATAGAGTTCGCTTCACCCGATGCGCCCGCAAATTATATTCAACTCAGAAAAGACGAGAAGATTGCGCGCCAGCTTGTGCCGCAATTGGGAGAGGCTGTCGAAACCACGCCCTGGCTTGGATTGCGTCCTTGCCTGCCGGACATGCGCCCGGTCATCGGGGCCGCGCCTAAGCATAAAGGGCTATGGTTCAATTTCGGCCACGCTCATCACGGGCTTACGCTGGGGCCGGCGACAGGGCGCTTGCTTGCAGAGATGCTTGTCGGAGAAGAGCCATTTGTCGATCCAAAGCCCTATTCGGCCGAGCGTTTTCTGTAGGCTGATTTAAAAATTTCGTGACAGGCTTGTCAGCCGCGGTCGAGCGGGGCTATCAATTGGCTCCACTCTCATATCGCGCAGTCGCGAACAATCGATCCGGAAAATCTCGTGAAAATGAAGCCTTTAGGCCGTACCGGCCTTACTGTAACTGAAATTTGCCTCGGCACCATGACCTGGGGCGTACAGAATACCGAGTCCGATGCTCATGAGCAGCTCGACATTGCTCTCGATGCCGGTATCAACTTCATTGATACGGCCGAGGGATATGCCATCCCCATGAGCCCGGAAAGCTATGGCAAGACAGAGACCTATATCGGTACCTGGTTTAAGAAATCCGGAAAACGCGACAAGATCGTGCTGGCAAGCAAGATTGCTGGTGGCGGCAGGCAGAAGTGGATTCGAGATGGTGCCAAACCAAGCCGCAACAATGTCCGCGAAGCGGTGGAAAACAGCCTGAAGCGGCTTCAGACTGACTATATCGACCTTTATCAAGTCCATTGGCCGATGCGGGCGCACTATCATTTTGGCCAAAGCTGGACCTTTGATCCTTCCGCTACGGACGGGGCTGCAGAAACCGAACAGATGCACGACGTGCTGCTCGGACTTGGAGACATGGTTCGCGACGGAAAGATCAGGCACATCGGTCTTTCCAATGAGACAGCATGGGGAACAATGCAGTGGCTTCGTCTGGCCGAACAGCATGGCTTGCCCCGCGTCGCCTCGATCCAGAATGAATATAGTCTTTTGCAGCGCCAGTTCGATTTCGACTTGGCAGAATTGTCGCTCTGCGAAAACGTGGGGTTGCTGGCCTATTCGACGCTGGCCGCCGGTGTACTGACCGGAAAATATCTGGGTGGGAAACTGCCTTCCGGTTCGCGCGCAGCCATTTCCGAAGGTGGCCTCTGGCGCAACAATATTCATTCCGAGCCAGCCGTCCGCGCCTATATCGATGTTGCCACGAAGCACGGGCTCGATATTGCCCAGATGGCAATCGCCTTTGCGTTGACGCGCCCGTTCATGACGTCGGCGATAATTGGTGCGACAACTGTCGACCAGCTGAAGACTGATATCGCAGCTCACCAGGTCAAGCTCTCGGATGACGTTCTGGCGGACATCGAAACGGTCTACAGACAGTATCCGCGCCCTCTTTGAGCCCAAAGTTCCAAAGGCCCGCCAGACCTGGCGGGCTTTTCTATCCCGCGAGATAGACCTCGTGCTTGACGATCCATTGGTCGATGGGCGTTTCACTTGAAGAGCTGACAATCACCATTCGGTCGAAGCGAATGCTGCGGCCGACTAGCAAGCGTGCCATCCGTGCCATCTCTGTGTCGCGCGAGCCATGGTCGGCGACGCCATAGGCAAGCGAGACATGTGGAAGAAAAGTCGAGATGTCTTTCTCCCCCGAAATATCGAGAGAATCCTGCTTTAGCGTCATCAGTGTCGGTGTTTTCTGCAGTGCAGCATAGAAGGAGCGGAAATAAGCTTCGGTTCCCGCTACATCGTCAACCAGAACGTCCAACGGTTTGCGACCGACTGCAAGGCTGAGCACCAGAGGCAGTAGCTCATCTGCCGAACGTCTCATGTCAGGTACGAGTGTCGCATGCGGCTCGAATATGGGTGAATTGAAGCCGGAAGCCAGATCGGTCACGACAGATTCGAGAAATCGGAGATCGTCACGGGCGGGACGCAACCAGATGGAATGGAAGGTCATTGCTGTTGGATCTCCCGAACGCTGCGGTCATTTTTAATGGGCCTCACGCTGCTACGGAGAATGAGTGGCAATTCGAGCATAATTGTCTGAGGTGGTGCGTTCGGTGCGGTCTGCCGCTCGTCCAGCAACCGGATGATCTCGGCGGAAAGCCGTTCTGCGTTCTGATCGAATGTGGTCAGTCGATAGGCACCCCAACGTGCTTCCGCGACATTATCGAAGCCAATGACTGAGACATCGTCGGGAATGGAGAGATTGAAGACATCGCGCGCGCAGTCCATCATGCCGAATGCCATGAGATCGTTGACGCAGAAAATGCCTTCGACGCGCTCTCTTTCGCCCAGCATCAGAGAGGCGGCACCGTAACCGCCGTCATAATCTGTCAGTTCGCCACGCTGCACGCTGACGCTCAACCCAAGGCTTTTGCTTTTCGCGACGAAGGCTTCCTCGCGCTCGACCAGATTGAGGCTGCCGACATTCGACGTTATGAGGCCTAGTTTTTTCATGCCCCGTGCCGCGAAGATTTCGACAGCCGTTTCGGCGGCAAGCCGATTGTTGATATGGATGTGGTCGGCTCCCTCTTCTGTTCGCCCGACGAGAATGAGGGTCTGGCCGTTTCGTTGGGCAAGCTCGACAAATGACGAAGACGGCATGCCAGAAAGAACCACCGTCGCTTCCGCACGATAACGCAGCAGTGTTTCATGCGCGGCAGAGAGGTTCTCTCCGTGTTGGCCGGTCGGAATCAGAACAGGAACACTGCCGCGGGCTGCGAGCCGACGGGAAAGTGCTGCGATCTGGCGGGAGCGAAACGGACTGTCGGGATCTGCCGCGATCATCCCGACAATACGGCTCCGATTGGCCAGAAGGCCGCGTGCAAGGTCATTGACCTGATAGCCGAGCTTTTCGGCAGCTTTCAGCACTTTCTCGCGTGTCGCAGGCGAGACACTGGCGCCTGGTGTAAAGGTGCGGGACACGGCGGAGCGCGATACGCCAGCCTCCAGTGCGACTTCGTGCGCGCTGATAAATCGAGGCAGGCTGTCCGCGATGTCATGCTCTCGCTGTGTTTCTTTATCTGGCATTTCATCGCCCTACTTTTGAAAGGACATCGGCCCTGAGGAAGCGCTCGACCACGAACATGAAGGCAATTGACGGCACCAGCAATATCAGAGCGCTGATCGATGCGATTTGATAATTGCCGCCGGAACTTGCTGTATAAAGCAGCAGGGGCAGGGTGGAAATGTCCGGAGCGCCGACGAAGTAAGTGCCGGTGAACTCGTCGAGCGATTCAAGAAAAACAAAGATCGCGCTTGCAAGCAGGCCGGGCGCGGCTATCGGCAGGGTGATGTCGAAGAATGTCTTGAGTGCGGAAGCGCCCATTGAACGAGCCGCTTCTTCGATCTCGCGATCAATTGCTGAAAACGCTGCCGTGGCGATCCATACGGCGTAGACCAGCCCGTGGGTGACATGCACCAGAACTACACCGGTGATCGTTCCATTCAGGCCGAAAGAATAGAACATCTGCGCAATGTTCACGTAAACGGGCAGGTTAGGGAAAGCTTGCGGGATGAGCAGCGTCAACAGGATCAAGCCGCGAAAGGGCAGTTTCAATCGTGCGAGAGCATAACCGGCGGGAATGGCGAGGCCGAGCGATACGATCACGGTAAGCGCTGCAATAAGGACGCTTGTGCCGAGCGATGAGAGCGCATTGCCGCGAGGCGAAAACACATTCGCCCAGAATGAAAATCCATATTGAAGCGGCAGTGTATGCGGGAAATACCAACGCTCAGCTACAGCCCACAGGAGCAGGTTCGCGAGCGGTCCGAAAATCGCGAAGGCCAGCAGACCAAGCAGCATGCCGCGTGGCAGCCAGCGCCAGTCGAGAATGTTGCTCATTGGCCGTGCTCCTTCATGGTCTGGCGCAGATAAACCCAGGCGACGAGGCTGGTCATGAGAAGCGAGATCGTACCCAGCGCATTTGCGACGCCGTAATCGCCGTAGGCATTGATGCGGAACGCCATGTTGGCCGTAATCATCGTTGGCGACTGCGCATTGATCATCAACGGGACGGACAAGACGGACATCATGGTGACAAAGCTCAATATCAATCCAACGAGCAATGTCTGGCGGACTTGAGGAAGCACGATCTCGATGAGAATGCGCAGCCGTCCTGCACCAAGATTGCGAGCGGATTCGATTATGCTGCGATCAAGGGATGCCATGGCGCCCGCCAGCAGCAGCGTGACAAACGGTGTCTGTTTCCAGACGAATGCGATGACGATGCCGCGCCAGTCCAGAAAGCTCATCGCTTGCAGCGGCGTGAGGACACCGGTTTCGATGAGCAGGCTGTTCATCAACCCGTTCTTGGCCAGGAAGGTGCGAAGTATCTGGCCGACGACGATGAAGGGGATGAAAAGCGGCCAGCGATAGAGCCAGCGCAGAACGGTAACTGCTCGCGGGTTGGAGCCGAGTGTCAGATAGCCACCGATAGCGATAGAGAACAGCGCGATGAGCAGCGACGACAATGTGACGATGACGAGAGTGAAGATGATGTCGCTGGAATATAGCTCGAATGCCTTGGTGAAGTTGCCGGTTCCCCATTCACCGGAAACATGGAAAGCTCCGGTGATCGCCCCGAAAAGCGGTACGATGAACAGCAACAGCACGATCGCCAGCGCGGGAGCGACAAGAAGAATACCCGTTAGTCGATGCGACATTCGAAACCTCATGACCGTAAGCATAGGAGTGCTCGGCTTGAAACCACGTCCAACCGAGCACTCCAATCGAAGCTGTAGGGTTTAGTTGCCTACTTGACGTTCATATGCTTCCAGAATCGCGGTGTTATAGGGTGCGATCGGGAAAGGCTTTCCATATTTCGCAAGGTCGTCCGGCGAAATATCCGTGAAGAGCTTGTTCCAGGTGTCGCCGTCCAGCTCTGCCTTGACGTGGTCGGCATCGATGCCCGGATACCAGTTGAAGCGCTTGACGATGCCTTCAGCCTGTACCTTCGGGCTTGTCGCCAACGCAACAAACTTTTCGGCCAGTTCCTTGTGCGCACTCTTTTCCGGGATCACATAGTGCATCGGCTGTCCGGGCATTCCGGGTGCTGGAAGGACAAGTTTCATTTCCGGCGGTAGCTGTCCATTGGCCTTCCACGAATAGAACATGTCTACCCAGACCGGCCCCATCGCGATTTCGCCTCGGCTCAGCATGTCGAGTGTACCGGCATTGCCCGGGGTAAGGGTGGCGTTCTTTGTAAAGTCCTTGAGCGAGGAAAACGCCTTGTCCCAGTTCTTTGCTTCGCCTTCTTCGAAAGGCCCCTTCATCAGCTTCTCTGCGTCGCCGCCATAAGCATAAATCCAACCCATGACGAAACTTACGCCGGACGCTCCGCCCTTTATCCCGTTGTAACCGAACTGCTTCGGATTTTCCTTTGCCCATGCCACAAGCTCGTCATAGCTCTTCGGTGGATTGGCGACGAGCGCGGGATTATAGGCAAGCGCGGTTTGGCTGTTGAACATCGGCATGACGTAACCGTCGACATCGGTGCCGAGCGCCATTTTTGCATTATCGCGTGTCACCAGCTTGCCGCTGTCGATTTTGCCACGATAATTTTCGAGGAACTTTGCCGTTACCATTGGCCCGACGAATTTCTCGTGGACGACAGCGACGTCAGTGTCCCACTTTTCCACGCCAGCTTTCGACTGAGCTTCGAAGCGCTCGAGAACCTTCTGCGAGCCGGCATCGCCAGGACCGGTTCCGACCACGCGAACGGTCGTGCCGGGATTCTCCTTCTCGAACAACGGTCCAAGATACTGATTGATGTAATCGACCATGTTCTGGTCGCCTGCCGTGATGACGGTAAGTTCGTCTGCGGCAGCCGGTGCAACGGTGATGCCGATCGCCATTGCCGCGTTCAGGATAGTTCTCATGAAAGGACTCCTGTCTGAAACCGGGGTTTCCGGTCTTATGATTGAAAACAGATGCGGAGCATCTGGTGGTGCTGTTGATCGGGAACGGTAATAATCGCGGGGGCGCATGCCCATGAAAGCAAGCTTGAGACGGGTATTCTCCCGCTTCGGCCGGCGATGCGGGTTTTGGCTTCAATGCACAGCCGTGCATCGCAGGGGTCATTAAAGATTCCGTCGTGCATTGATCTCGGATCTCCTTAACTCAACAATAGGCGCGGGCAGCGAAGCTACAGCCCACGGACTATCTGTCGAACAAAAACAGGGCATGCTCCGGTATGCGAATTTCTACATTTGCCCCAGGTTGGTGGCTCTCCTGAGCGTCGACCATGATGTGCCTATCCCCAACACGGATCATATGTCTCCAAAGGCCGCCGGGATAACTGGTTTGCTCGACGGTGCCATTGAGGACCAATTCGGCTGTGGGGGAGTCGGGATCAGCCCCGGGCTTGGTAAGGCGCGCTGCTTCGCTGCGGAAACGTGCCGATGCCGGGCCATCGGACAGATTGCGGCGACCTGCGGAAATAGTGCTGGCCTTGTTATTGGCGCCAGCAGCGATCTCGATGCGATCAGCCTTTATCTGGATCGGTACCTCGATCAGGTTTTCCGCGCCCATGAATGCTGCGACGAAATCCGACGCCGGATGATTGTAGACCTCTTCGGGCGCGCCAGCCTGGGCGATTTCACCATTGTTGAGAATGACGATACGGTCGGCCATGACCATGGCTTCTTCGCGGTCGTGTGTCACATGAACTGCGGTGATGCCGAGACGGCGCTGCAAGGCGCTGATTTCATGGCGAACCGATAGTCGGATGCGTGCATCCAGGTTGGAAAGCGGTTCATCTAGAAGCAGGATGTCAGGCTGAATGGCGAGTGCGCGCCCGAGGGCGACACGCTGGCGTTGGCCGCCGGAAAGGGCGGCAGGTTTGCGCTCCAGCAAGGCATCCAGTCCCAGCAGGCGCGCAACGTCGTCGACCTTCTGCTTGATGGTTTCCTTCGCTACGCCGCGAATTCGCAAGCCATAGCCCATATTCTGCGCAACTGTCATGTGCGGCCAGAGCGCATAAGACTGGAAGACGAGTGCCATGCCGCGCTTGTCCGGAGGCAGTCTGGTCACATCCTTGCCGTTCAACCGGATTGCGCCGCCGGATGGCATGTTGAAACCCGCAATGGCTCGCAACAACGTTGTCTTGCCGCAGCCAGAGGAGCCAAGAAGCGCGACGAACTCGCCTTTTTTGACGGATAGGTTTACGCCTTTGAGAACTTCATTATTGCCATATCGAACGCGCGCGTCCGCCACCTCCAAAAACGCTGGCATAAGCGGCTCCTCCCCAGGATCGCCGGCTGATTTTATATTTTCTGCACAGCCGTGCAAATTGGATTGAAGCATCTTTAAGCAACCTCGACAAGCCGCAAAAATGAAATTGCGCCGGAAAAACTGTCTCGAGTTCCGTTATGGAACGCCGTTTGGTGGCTGTTTATCGGGATTTCATAACAGCTGTATGACGCAACGTCGATGGCGTGGACAGCGTTGCAATGCTGTCCACGTCAGACACGAGCAGGTCTGGTAGAGACTTTAGAACCGAACTTCACCGTCAGCGTCTAGCCGCTCTTCGACTTTGGGAGTCTGTCGGGAAACGTAAATGAACGCGGCAAGGAATATCACTGTCATCAGCAGAACGATTGTAGGGGCAGGCGCGCTGTCGATGAAGAACGACAGATAGACCCCGAAGAAGGAAGCAAAAACCGCAATTGCTGCGGCGAGCAACATCATGGTGCTGAACTTGCGTGTAAGCAGAAACGCAATCGCACCCGGCGCAATCAACATGGCAATGGCCAGAATGATACCCACCGCTTTCAAAACGGCTACAATAGTCAACGAGATCAGGCAAAGCAGGCCATAATGCAGCAGGCGGACCGGCAGACCGACTGCACGGGCTTGTACCGGATCGAATGCGTGTAGCAGGAAATCCCGCCATTTGACGACAAGGATGCCAGCGGTGAGTGCGGCAATAACGGCCGTTTCGACCAGATCAGACAATGTTATGCCGAGCATGTCGCCAAACAAAATGTGGTCGAGGTGGACCGTCGAGCGGATCGCAACATAAAGAACCAGACCAAGGCCGAACATGCCGGAGAATACGATGCCCATCACTGTATCCTGTTTAATACGGCTGTTCTCGGTGAGATAACCCGTTGCAAGGGCACAGGACATGCCCGCTACAAACGCTCCGAAGCCGAAAGGTATTCCGATGATGTAGGCGACGACCACACCCGGAAGAACGGCATGGCTGATCGCATCCCCCATCAATGACCAGCCCTTGAGAACCAGAAAGCACGACAGCAATGCCGTCGGGATCGCGATGAGGACTGAAATGGCCAAGGCATAGCGCATGAACTCGAACTGAAATGGGGCGGCCAGGGTTTCAAAAATGATCATTGCTGGAACTCCCTGAGGGCTAATGAAGCCTTGCGCCGTGCTGCCAGCAGTCCGTGTTTCGGAGCAAGAAGGAATACGCTGAGAAAAACCAGTGTCTGGAGCACAACGATGATGCCCCCCGTCGCCCCATCCAGAAAATAGCTCACATAGGCCCCGAAAAAGCTTGTGACAGAGCCAATCGCGACAGCGATCCACAGCAGTCGCGAAAACCGGTCCGTCAGCAGATAAGCGGTTGCGCCCGGCGTCACCACCATACAGATGACGAGGAAGGCCCCGACCGTTTGCATGGCAGCGACAGTGGATGCCGACAGCAATGTGAAAAACATGATCTTCAGCAGAGCGGGCCTCAGTCCTATCGAACGCGCATGGTTCTCATCAAAGAACACCACCATCAGGTCTTTCCACTTCAAAAGAAGCAGCGACAGGGAAACGAAGCCGATAATCGCCAACTGCAATGTATCCTCCGGGGTGATGGCGAGGATATTGCCCAGAACGATGGTTTGAACGCTGACTGCCGTCGGCTTGAGCGAGATCATGAAAAGCCCGAGCCCGAAGAACGAGGAGAAGATCAGGCCGATGATGGCGTCTTCCTTCAGCTTTGTCCTTTGGTTGAGGAAAAGCATCGCTGCCGCTGCAAGGCCGCCCGAGAAGAACGCGCCGATGGAGAAGGGGAGGCCAAGCATGTAAGCGCCGGCAACACCCGGAACGATTGAATGGGAGAGGGCATCACCAATAAGCGACCAGCCTTTCAGCATGAGATAGGCCGAAAGAAAGGCACACACGCCACCCACCAAGGCGGAAACCCACATAGCATTCAACATGTAGTTATAGCTGAATGGCTCAAGCAGCAGCGTCATTGTTTCCGGCTCCGGTCGTGGGGCGCCGACCCCCCTTTTTCATAAACAACGAACGGGCGTTCATCGTCCGTTATGACGTTGACGGGTGCTCGTCCGGAACGTTCATTCCGGGTCAGTACGAAATGGCGCAACACACCGCCGAAAGTCTTTTCGAGATTTGCCTGCGTGAAAACTTCGGTGGTCCGACCGTAGTCAAGCACCGTGTGTTTCAACAATACAGTGCGGTCACAGAATTCGGGAACGCTGCCGAGATTATGCGTCGAGACCAGCATGACGCGTCCTTCATCCCGAAGGCTGCGAAGAAGAACGATGATCGCTTCTTCGGTCTTGACGTCCACGCCGGTAAAGGGTTCGTCCAAAAGAATGACGCGTCCATCCTGGGCCAGCGCTCGGGCGAGAAACACCCGTTTCTTTTGCCCGCCGGAAAGCTCGCCGATCTGCCGATGGCGAAACTCAAGCATGTTCACACGGGCAAGCGCATTCTCTACCGCTTCCCTGTCGGGACGGCGCGGCATGCGCAGCATGCCCATGTGGCCGTAGCGTCCCATCATGACGACATCTTCAACGAGAACCGGGAAATTCCAGTCGACATCTTCGCTCTGCGGAACATAGGCCACCAGATTGCGCTTCAGTGCAGCTTCGACCGGCATTCCGAGTATGGATATTTCACCTTTGGCGAGTTTTACAAACCCCATGATCGCCTTGAACAGGGTTGATTTTCCTGAGCCGTTAACGCCTACCAGCGCCGTAATTGTTCCGGTCGGAATAGCAAAGCTCGCATTATGCAGGGCCGTATGGCCATTCCGGTAAGTGACAGTGGCGTCTTTTACATAGATTCCTTTTTCTGGCGCGGAGTGAAGTACTTTATCAATACCTGCGGACAAATTCATTGCTTAAGTCCATTAGCGATGGTGCGCGAAGTAACTTTCAGCAGGTCAATATATGTCGGCACGGGGCCATCCGGTTCTGAAAGTGAATCGACATAGAGAACCCCGGCATATTTTGCACCGGTTTCGCGGGCTACTTGCTTCGCAGGGGCGGGGGATACGGTGCTCTCCGAAAATACGGCGGAGATGCCGTTTTTACGCACTCCATCAATCACTTTGCGAACCTGCTGGGGCGTGCCCTGTTGGTCTGCATTGATTGGCCAGAGATAAAGTTCCTTCAGGTTGAAGTCCCGCGCGAGATAGGAAAATGCGCCCTCACTCGAAACCAGCCAGCGCTTTTCCTTTGGGATTGCCTCCATCTCTGCCCGGATCGGGTCGATGGCGGCTTTGATCTTTGCCTTGTAGGCTTCGGCGTTTGATTTGTAGGTAGCTGCGTTGGCAGGATCGTTTTTGACAAAGGCGTCCCGAATATTATCGACATAGATTAGCGCGGCATTCGGGGACATCCATGCATGTGGATTCGGCTTACCGTTATATGGGCCCTCGGTGATGTCCATTGGCTCCACGCCGTTGGACACGATTGCGCTTGGAACATTGTTGAGACGGGCGAAGAATTTTTCGAACCAAAGCTCCAGCCCCAGCCCGTTCCAGAGTACCAGCTTCGCATCCTGCGCTTTGATCAGGTCTCCGGACGTAGGCTGGTAATTGTGAATCTCCGCGCCTGGCTTCGTAATAGATTCAACGATTGCAGCATCGCCCGCAACATTCTGCGCAATATCGGCAATAACGGTAAATGTCGTCACGGCCTTGAATTTCTCCGCCAGTGCGCCGGTTGCGCTAGACCAGACAAGAGCTGCACTCAAAAGACCAAGCGTTGCTGTTCGTAAAATGCAATTCCGCATATTCCAATCCTTATTGCTAATAATTTGCAATTGCATAATCGAATAACAGTCGACTGACAAGTGCTTTTGCGATCCATTTGCACCTGCAGGGGCTGGTTAGGGCTCAAGATTCCGATTGCAAAAAGCTTCTACACGTATAGATTGCACATACCATGATGGGTTGCATTGCGAAGGGGGCGTCAGTGCCGAGGGGCATGCGGCCTCCCGACAAACCAAGTTTATTCTCTGCGTGGATTGAATGAATGAGGTGACGATGAGCTTACTGATTGACTTGTTGTTGAATATTCTCTGGGATGGGGCTGAGGAATGGTTGTGTATGAACCACATATGAGCGGGACTAGATGGGGCTTTACCTGCGCCACTACGCAGATGGGGCCGGTCAATTATCGCGCAAGCGGGACGACTTTCCTCGTCTTGAGAGAACAGGTTCGCAATCTGAGGTGGTGTTGTTCTGGCCGGGATGGCGAGAATTCCAATTGCCCGACCGGTACCGTGTTTATCATTCCGGCTTTCGTGAAATTAACAATCGATTGGCCCGAGCCCACAGAAGTATTGATAGGGCAGTTTGATGGACAGCTTCTTCGGGACGTTTTTTTCCAGAATATTTGGAAGAACGAGATCAAGAATTTTGGAAGTGCTGCAAAGTTCCTATGTAAAGAATGCTTGCCGATATCAAATATGATCTGGGATGAAATCCGCCTGCGAGGTGAGGGGGATGAGCCTTATCTGCGCGCTCTTGGTTTGGTCCTCATGCATACGATAGCTCGCAGTGCACCGGGCAATCGAATTTCCACTGATAGCAAAGCTGGACTCAGCAAGTTGGCGTGCCATCGTATTGAAACATACCTCTCCCAGAATTTTCATCAGCCTGTTTCGGTCCGGGATATGGCTGATTTGGTCGGAATTTCGGCGGGCCATTTTTCAACGTCCTTTCGCAATAGTTTCGGACAGACACCTCATCAGTATTTGATGGGGCTAAAGCTCGATGAAGCCGAGCGGCTGCTTAAAAAGTGAACTGCCCCCACTTTCGACCGGACACTCAGCATAAGCAGGAAGGCTCAAGCACAGGCTTGAGGATAGGCTTATGT
>NZ_JBHEEV010000015.1:0-57317 GCF_041930145.1 Brucella ciceri
GCTTACGGCGCCGGCTACTTCTACATCCCAGGCACCGAAACCTGCCTGCGTATCCATGGCTATGTTCGTTACGACGCAGCTGCTGGCCGCGACGCTTACGATGGCTCGGATGCCAAGACCTGGCGCAAGAACACGCGCTTCACGCTGCGTACGTCGACCGCTTCGGAAACCGAACTCGGCACCCTCAAGACCTACACTGAAAACCGTTTCAACTTCACGGACGGCTTCCAGGGCGGTCATACGCTGAACTTCGCTTACATCCAGCTCGGTGGCCTGCGCCTCGGTCTCGATGAGTCGGCCTTCCACACCTTCACCGGTTACCTCGGCGACATCATCAACGACGACGTGGTTGCTGCTGGCGTCTACCGCACCAACCTCATCAGCTACACCTTCACCGGCGGCAACGGCTTCTCGGCCATCCTGTCGCTCGAACAGGGTGGTGACGCATACATCAACCATGACGACTTCATTGATGAAGAAGATCGTCTCGTCTCCAATCGCATTGACGACTACATGCCGCACGTTGTTGGCGGTCTGAAGTTCGCTCAGGGCTGGGGTTCGATCGCAGCTGTTGCAGCTTACGACGCCAACCTCGAAGAATGGGCCGGCAAGGTTCGCCTCGACGTAAACGTCACGGACAAGGTTTCGGTCTGGGTACAGGGCGGCTACTCGTCTTATGAAGACGACATCGGCATGTACGGCAACTGGGGTGGCGATTGGGCCGTCTGGGGTGGCGCAAAGTTCGTCGCTTCGGAAAAGGCAACCATCAACGTTCAGGCTGCTTACGAAGACTGGGGCAAGACCGCAGTTGCTGCAAACGTAGCTTATCAGCTGGTTCCTGGTTTCACGATCACCCCGGAAATCAACTACACCCGTTGGGATAGCGATCATCCGGCTCGTCTGGCCGGTGGCAACAAGGATGCGTTCGGCGGCATCATCCGCTTCCAGCGCTCGTTCTAATCAGATCGACGCTTAAGCGAAAAGCGCCAACGGGAAACCGTTGGCGCACATTCATTTGAAACGATGCTCACGAATGCGTGAATTTTGATCCTTCAGGAATGGGGATTTCGAAAAGGATCGAAAACCGAGGGGAGTGACGGGGGACGACATAAAGCTGGGGGCAAATACGGTCTTTTAGAAAGGTCCAAAGATGTCTCCGCATAAAGTTAGCTCACTTATCTTGTGCTCTGAGAATTATTTCATTAATTGTGCGTCTCATAAAGCTATGGGGGGCGTGCAATGATCGTCGTTGGGGAAACGAAGATCGACATGGGCGACAAGTTTACGCCGATAGTCGACTACAACTTAAAGTATACATCCAGCAAAAGTCCGAACCACCGGCTTGTCGAACAATTTTCGGTGGCGGATCTGACGGGGAAATACATCAACATCCTGTGGGATGACGGGTCACACAAGTATAATGTGAAGTCGTTTCTCGGCGAAATTGACGAGATTCTGAAAGGCGAGCGCTTTTCAGGCTTCGATCAGGAAATGCTTGACTCCGTCATCGGTTCGCTCCGTGAGCGCGGCAACAGCAATGCAACCATCAATAGAAAGATGGCTGCGCTGAGCAAGCTGCTGCGAAAGGCGCATAAGATGGGAGATATCTTCAATTTACCGGAGTTCGTCCGGCAGAAAGAGCGAGTCGGACGCATTCGATTCCTTGAATATGAGGAAGAAAAGCGCCTGTTCGCCGCGATTAAATCGCGCTGCGAAGACAGCTACCGGCTTTCCCTGTTCCTTGTCGACACGGGTTGCCGTCTCGGTGAAGCGATCGGCGTCACCTGGAACGATGTTCAGGATCAGCGGGTTACATTCTGGCTCACCAAGTCGAATCGTAGTCGCACTGTCCCTCTCACCCGGCGTGCACGAAAAGCAGCACATATCCCACATGAGAAGCTTAAAGGTCCCTTCTCGATGCTCAATCAGGTCCGGTTCCGCCAGATCTGGAATGAAGCAAAGATGGAAGTTGGACTGGGTACCGACGATCAGGTCGTTCCGCATATTCTGCGTCATACCTGTGCATCCCGTCTGGTCCGGGGTGGGATCGATATCCGTCGTGTTCAGATGTGGCTGGGCCATCAGACCCTGCAGATGACCATGCGTTATGCGCATTTGGCGACACACGATCTCGATTCATGCGTGAAAGTGCTCGAAGTTCATTGAAACACCTTGGAAAGCTGCGAAACGGCTTTCGGAAGATGTGAGACGGCTATCGGCTGGAATTCATTCCGTCGAACTGATCAAAATGCGTCCGGTGCGACTTCAACACTGTCGGGGATTTGACGGGCAACCTGGGTTGGTGTGGCTTTGATGGTGGCGATGCCCATATTCGGACCTGCGTCCGGATCATTCAGTTTGAGTGGATCTGGAGTTCACTCCAGTCGAACGACTGCCAGCCTGATCGTTGCTTGATTATTCAGCCGACGCAGAATCATTGTGATGGCACCGGCCAATACAAGTTGCTATGCCTTTCTAACCGGAACAGGCGCGGTGACTGACAGCATTATCGGTCGCTCGACTTGTCCGCATTTACAGGACCGAGAATCGACTGGAAATCGTCATGGGATCGCCTCGCCTTACACCGCTCGTTGCAAACCTGCCGTCTACCGTTCCATTTACAGGTCCCGAGACGCTTGAGTTGCAGCGTGGAAAGCCATTCAAAGCGCGAATCGGCGCGAATGAGAGCAGTTTTGGGCCTGCACCTTCCGTCCTCGACGCTATTCAAGCCGAAGCAGGCGAGATCTGGAAGTATGGCGATCCTGAAAATTATGAGCTGCGTCACGCAATTGCGGCACATCACGGCGTAAAGCCCGAAAATATTATGCCGGGAGCCGGCGTGGATGCTTTGCTTGGCCTTGTGGTCAGGCAATATGTTCGGGAAGGCGACAGTGTCATCAACTCGCTTGGTGGCTACCCGACTTTCAACTACCACGTTGCCGGTTACGGCGGCAAACTGGTCACCGTTCCCTATATCGATGACAAGTCCGACCTCGATGGCCTGCTTGCCGCGGCGCGCAAGCAAGATGCAGCGATTTTGTACCTCGCCAACCCTGATAACCCGATGGGGACCTGGCATGAGGGTTCGGATATCCAGTCCTTCATCGAGCGTGTGCCGGAAAGCACGCTGCTCATTCTCGATGAGGCCTATTGTGAAACAGGGCCTGCATCCGCTTTCCCGCCCTTCGAAACCGACCGCCAGAACGTCCTTCGTATGCGCACCTTCTCCAAAGCCTATGGCCTTGCCGGAATTCGGTGCGGTTATGTTGTTGGCAGTGCCGAAGCCATCAAATCCTTCGATAAGATTCGCGATCATTTCGCGGTGAACCGGCTTGCACAGGCGGCAGCTATAGCTGCCCTCAAGGATCAGGCCTACCTGAACACCGTGGTTTCGAGAATAGAGGCCGGGCGGAACCGTATCGCTCAAATCGCCGAGGCCAACGGCCTGTCGGCGATTCCATCGGCCACCAATTTTGTCGCCATCGATTGCGGCAGGGATGGAGCGTTTGCCACGGCCGTTCTCAACGGGCTCATTGCGCGGGACATTTTTGTCCGCAAACCCGGAGCTCCGGTTCTGGATCGCTGCATTCGCGTGAGTGTCGGCGTTGAAGAGCAGCTCGATCTCTTCGCGGCCGCCCTTCCTGCAGCTTTGGAAGATGCCCGCAAGCACGCAGACATTCGCGAAACTGCCTGAACAGTGGAGGTCCAAATTGCAGAAACGATCCGATAGCTGGCCTCAGAATATTCTTTTCAGCACGCTTGCCGGCTTGTGCGGCGCACTTGCGATTGCCGCTTATGCAGGTGCTGCCCACGGAGGAGAGAACCACCTGAGCAATATTGCTCCGCTACTTCTCGGCCATGCGCCTGCCTTCCTCGCGCTGTCGCTGATTGTACCAGGAAGCCGCGTCGCTTATCTGGGCGGGGCATTGCTCGCTTTGGGCCTCGCCTTGTTCTGCGGCGACCTCTTCATGCGCGACATGACGGGTGACCGGCTTTTTCCGATGGCCGCACCAACCGGTGGATCATTGATGATTCTTGGCTGGCTCGTCGTCGCAGTCGCGGGTTGGTTCTCAAGAACCAAATAAAAAGGGGCCGAAAGGCCCCTTCTCGTTCTCATGCGCCGAATAAATCAGGAGTTACCCTTCAGGCGCGCATTGCAGAGGCTGTAATAACCGCCGCCCTTCTGCACCCACTTCAGGCCACCCAGTGCATTGGCGTCCTTCAAGGCGTGGTACTGTTCGAGGCAGGTGTGCATACGAGCCTTGCCAGCGGATTCACTGGAAAACTTCGCCGATACGGCGGTCGGGAACTTCACACCCTTCGGCGCAGCAACCGTCGGCGCCGCGGGTTCGGAATTACCGTCCGTGCTGAGCGCAACCGGATCGGCGCCCGGGCCGCACTCGGCCTTGCGGAAATCGTTCCACTTCGCGCCATTGTCCGTGCCGGCATCCTTCGCCGCCTGATACTTGGCACTGCACTGCTTCATCGTCAGGCCCTTGGCGCTATCGTCTGCTGCAGGTGCAGCGGCGGCCTTCTTGGCTGGAGCAGCAGCTGCGGGCGCAGCCGGAGCTGCGGCGGCATCCGCGTCGTCACCGCACTGCGCCTTGCGGAAATCGTTCCACTTCATGTTGCCAAGCGTGCCGGCATCCTTGGCCGATTGATACTTTGCGCTACATTCCTTCATCGTCAGCGCATTGGCAGGCGAAGAAAAAGCGAATGCGGCGGCACTCATAATAATGGCTGTGCCTGCCATAGCTGTGATGGATCGAATAGACATCTTGTCACTCCTGTCGAATGCAGCTCTTGCAATCACCCGGCATGTTTCATGCCTTGCGATCTTGCTAATATAGAGAAACGGCAGACGTCATCGTTGCTCTGACCCGTTCCGCTTATACGTCAACATTGCGCCTCGCAAAGTTGACTGTCAATCATCTGGGCAATATTACCCTCAACTCCAATACAAATTTTCTAACGGACTTTCTTTGCTCGTTATGGTCATTCGGGTGCCATGAAGTAAAATTATAGTACTTCGCTCCTCATGTCCGATTTTTATTCGAACAGAGTTAAAATCCGGGAACGAGACAGGTGATGAAGCGGATCATGATCATTGGCGGCGCCGGTTCCGGAAAATCAAGCCTTGCGCGTGCGCTCGGCGACATTACCGGCTTACCGGTCGTTCATATCGATACCCTCTATTGGCAGCCCGGCTGGGTGATGCGGCCGCGTGACGAGATCGGTCGTCTCACCATCGAAGCGGCAGATCGGGATGCATGGATATTCGAAGGCAATCATAGCGAAACTATGGATTATCGAGCCTCACGAGCGGATATGCTCATTTTTCTCGATATATCGACCGGACGGCGGCTATGGCGGGTCGTGAAAAGGACGCTAAAGCATTATGGCCGCTCCCGTCCGGATATGGCGAAAGGCTGCGTGGAGCGTTTCGACTGGGACTTCCTGAAATGGGTGGCGGGCTATCGCAAGAACGGTCGCATTCGTGCGCTCGCCTTTCTGGACAAGGCGCCCCCGCACCTCGTAAAGCACCATTTGCGCAGCCCGCGTGAAGTGGAACGCTTTCTGTCGCGGGTGAAGCGCGAAATAAAATAAAACAATCCCCCCTTCCGATAGCGACAAATCCACAAAGTCGACCGCGAAATAACAATATTTCAAGCGGTGCGAAGGGCCGAGGCGACTGTTATATTTGGCCGTCTCCCAAGACTTTACGCTGCGTGCCACGGCCTAGCCATCTGCACAGCGCGAATGCATGACACACCGGATTTCTTTCCGGCACCATAATCCTCTTGCCGGTTTGCCGGCTTTTCGCTGTTCTGGAGTTTGCCCGTGGCCGATATCGCTGATAACGCCGCCCCGCTCATCGATGCGTCAAAATCCGCCGCGCCGGACCGCCACCGTCTCTATGAAGATGCGATGGCGATGCTGATCGGCACATCCTTCATCGCGCTCGGCATTACACTTTACAGCCAGGCCACGCTGATGACCGGCAGCACCGCCGGTATTGCACTGCTCATCCAGTATGCGACGGGTGCAGAATTCGGATTGCTTTATTTCCTGATCAATCTGCCGTTCTATTATTTCGCCGTGCGGCGGATGGGCTGGGCGTTCACTATCAGAACTTTCGTCGCGGTGGCGATGATGTCGGGCTTTGCCCGGTTGATGCCGCTCAGCGTCGATTTCTCAAGCGTCCATCCGCTTTTCGCGGCACTCATGGGCGGCACGCTAATTGGCATGGGCGTGCTGGCGCTTTTCCGGCATCGTTCCGGCGTCGGCGGCGTCAACATTCTCGCGCTCTATCTGCAGGATACTTATGGGATAAGAGCAGGCTGGTTTCAGCTCGGCCTCGATGGCGTGATCATGCTGGCATCGCTGTTCTTTATTCCGTGGGAAAATATGTTGCTTTCGCTGATCGGCGCCATTGCGATGAACCTCATCATCGCGATCAACCACAAGCCCGGTAGATATCTCGGCATAAGCTGAACAACAAAAAGCCGCCCGAAAGGCGGCTTTTGTCACGAAAGATAACTCGTCAGTGGGTGGTCATCCACTCGCGCGCGCCACGCAGGGCTGCAGCCAGTTCGCCCTTGCTCATCGTGGCCGCTACCTGATTGCGCATGCGGGCGGCCTTTTCGCTACCGCGGATGGCGGCGATATTCAGCCACTTGTGGGCTTCCACAACGTCGATCTCGCAATCACGGCCGATAGCGTATTTCATGCCCATTTCCAGAAGAATGCGATCCTGTGCAACTGCGCTGTTCTTATGCGTAAAGCTCTGAAACTGTGCCATTTTCTTTGTCCCTGTTAAATCCCGAGAACCGTCCGGTCTTTATTTTCAAAGCTTGATTTCATTGCTTTGAAACTGCCGTCTCTGTCGTTCCGTTCATGCTTTCAAATCTACGGGAAAGGGTTGAAATGCACGTTAAATCGGATGCTTAACGAGCGACCAACAAAATCCGAACAAGGGGTAAACTTGGGATTTTATTAAACATGCAAGTGCCGCCGATTGCTGGATTTTTGCAAAAATTCGATTCAAATGCTCTTCGTCGAACGAAACCAGTTGCTAACTATAGACAACATTCAAACGCAGCCATCCGTATAGAAGCAGGCTGTTTCACGGATGATTTGCAGGTGCAACTATCCTCTTCCGCTCGGTCTAAAACTATATTACGTTTACGTTTGCGTAAGTTTGGCAGGTGGTCGAGGAGGCTTCTGTTTCAAACCTCAGAGCGCAGAACAGCGGTTTCATCGCTGCAACCGGCAATGCCGGGCCAGCGGCGACTTGGGAGGAACGAATGATCCGCACATTTATTCTTGGAATGACGCTTGCAGCCACTTTTGCCGCTCCTGCCCTTGCCGAGGAAGGAATTGTCGGCACATGGAAGCGCCCCAACGGTACGATCATCAGCTATGCATCCTGCGGCGCCAACAAGTTTTGCGGTACGGTGCAGACGGGCGAGTACAAAGGCAAGTCCATCGGCACGATGTCCGGCACCGGGGGCAGCTACAAGGGTGAAGTCAACAAGCTCGACGAAGGCAAGACCTATACCGGCAAGGCCAGTGTCAAAGGCAACACGCTCTCGCTTTCCGGCTGCGTGATGGGCGGCCTGATCTGCAAGAGCGAGAGCCTCACGCGCCAGTAATTTCGCCGGCATAGGAATCGAAAAGGGCGGCCCGGGGGCTGCCCTTTCTATGTTCGCCTCAGCGTGCCTTCTGGCCGAAGAGGATTTTCTGGGCTTCCTTGTCGGTTGCCAGATTGGACTTCTCCCGCTCCTCTTTTCCCACAAGCAGGCCGCGCTGCACTGCCGGACGAGCGTTCATCGTCTCATGCCAGCGCTTCAGGTTCGGGAAATCATCAAGGTTCTGGTCATAGTTCTTGTAGGCGTTGATCCAGCCTATCGAGGCCATGTCGGCAATCGAATATTCGCCCGCGATATATTCCTTGCCTTCCAGCTGCCTGTTCAGCACACCATAGAGGCGATTGACTTCGTTGGTATAGCGGTCGATCCCGTACTGAACCTTTTCCGGCGCGTAGATACGGAAATGCCCCGCCTGCCCCGACATTGGGCCAAGGCCGCCCATCTGCCACATCAGCCATTCATCGACGGCCACGCGCTTGCGCTCGTCAGTGGGATAGAACTTGCCGAATTTGCGCCCGAGATATTGCAGGATTGCACCGGACTCGAAAACCGAAATCGGTTCGCCGCCCGGACCTTCGGGGTCGATGATGGCGGGCATGCGATTGTTCGGAGCAATCTTCAAAAAGTCGGGCTGAAACTGATCGCCCTTGCCGATGTTGACATATTTAACCTCATAGGGAACGCCCAATTCTTCCAGCATGATGCTGATCTTGAAGCCATTCGGCGTGGGCCAGTAATACAATTCGATGGGCTTGGTCTGTTGGGCCATGGGCTCTCTCCCGCTGATCCTGAAGTTGCGCGGGACAAGGTCCCGCATTCCAATGATGGGAAACATAAGAGCCTTTCGAACAGGCACAAGAGCCCCGTGCCGCAATAAACGGAACATCAATATTTTTGAACGCCGCATGAACGACGCTCTCAGGGGCGGTTCAGGCGCGGTCGCTAAATTGGCGAGGGAGAACGGAAATCTGAACGGCTTTGGGGTCAGTGGTATGCTTCGTCGTTTAACAATTGTCTGCCTGATGATCGCTGGCTTTGCGGCTGTCGCCAGCATTTTCGTCGACCAGCGATACAATGTGTATCGGGACCAGCCGGTGATCGGGCCTGTCGCCGCATTCACCCAGAAGCACGCCGGAGAACGGCAATGAGGCGAACCCAGGTCATCGCCGCAATCGCGCTTCGTGTTTTCCTTTTCACGGCCATTTTCACGGGTCCGGCAGCCACCTTCGCCTATACGCAGATCGGTCAGCATTCCCAGATGAGCGGCATCGGCCTCGTACTTTACGTAAGCCTGCAGCGCGCCGCATAAACTGGGTCATGTCATGGTCATAGACTTTGCTATACTGGCGTCCTGATTCTGGAATTTGCATTGGGCTGATATATCCAGCGAGACGCAAATTTCAGAAGCAAAGAGACACTAGCAGCGTGGTTTCCTAGTGTCGTTTCGATCTCGAAGTTCGGTTGCGACGACGATATCGAAACACAGGCGAACTTCGAGATCACGACACCAGGCCATGACACAGCGAATCGAACATCCATTTCTGACTGAGATCAAAACACCGCCGACGGTTGACCCGGAGGTTTTCACCGATGCCGGTGCGGCGGTTGCCGCCCTGCAGAAACTCTATGATCGCAACACGGCCTTCCTGCGCGACGCGTTCGAGAAGGTTGCGCGCGGCGAGGTCCCGGCGCAGCGTTACCGTGCCTATTATCCGGAAATATGTCTGTCCACGTCCAGCTTCGCGCATGTGGATTCGCGGCTGGCTTATGGGCACGTCTCGACGCCGGGCGATTATTCCGCAAACATCACGCGCCCCGATCTGTTCGATCATTACCTGAACGAGCAGATTCGCCTTCTGATGCGCAATCACGGTGTGACCGTGACGGTGAAGGAATCCTCGACGCCAATTCCGATCCATTTCGCCTTCAGGGAAGGCACCTATGTCGAGGCTTCTGTCGCGAGCGCCTTCACGCATCCGCTGCGTGATCTGTTCGACGTACCCGATCTTGCTGCAACGGATGACAAGATCGTCAATGCAGACTTCGAGCCCGCACCGGGCGAACCGATGCCGCTTGCGCCATTCACCGCCCAGCGCGTCGATTATTCGCTGCATCGGCTGGCGCATTATACGGCGACAAGCCCCGCGCATTTCCAGAACTTCGTGCTGTTCACCAACTACCAGTTCTATATGGACGAGTTCTGCGCCTATGCCCGCGAATTGATGGCAGAGGGCGGCGGCGGTTACGAACGGTTCGTGGAGCCGGGAAACATCGTCACGCTGGCGGGAGAAACCGCACCCAGCAACGGCAATCCGCTCCAACGCCTGCCCCAGATGCCCGCTTATCACCTGCAGCGGGCAGACCATTCGGGTATCACAATGGTCAATATTGGTGTCGGCCCATCCAATGCCAAAACCATTACCGATCATATCGCGGTGCTTCGCCCGCATGCGTGGCTGATGCTCGGTCACTGCGCGGGACTGCGCAACAGCCAGCAGCTCGGCGACTATGTTCTGGCGCACGCCTACATGCGTGAAGACCATGTACTGGACGATGACCTCCCGGTCTGGGTGCCTTTGCCGGCGCTTGCGGAAATTCAGGTCGCACTTGAAGAAGCCGTAGAGGAAATCACCGGCCTGCAAGGCTATGACCTCAAACAGATCATGCGCACCGGTACGGTCGCGACCATCGACAATCGCAACTGGGAACTGCGAGACCAGCGCGGCCCGGTACAGCGCCTTTCGCAAGCGCGCGCGGTCGCACTCGATATGGAGTCTGCCACGATTGCCGCGAACGGGTTCCGCTTCCGCGTGCCTTACGGCACGCTGCTTTGTGTTTCCGACAAGCCGCTGCATGGCGAGTTGAAACTGCCGGGCATGGCGACCGAATTCTACAAGCGGCAAGTGGCGCAGCATCTGCGCATCGGCATCCGGGCGATGGAAAAGATCGCGGCCATGCCGGATGAGCGGCTGCATTCCCGCAAGCTCCGCAGCTTCTATGAGACGGCTTTCCAGTGAGGCAGGGAATAGGTGAGTAAGGCAACAGGGCAGTAGGGCAGTAGGGCAGTATGTGAGTTAGCGCTCTAACATACTGCCTTATGCTTCTACTGCCTTACTGCCCTCACCTTCATCATCACGCCGCAATCGACACCTATGGGAATTTTCATGTCGAAAAGCCGTGAAAACCTTTCATTCCTGTTGCTGCTGGCTGCCGTTGCGCTGTCTGTCCCGCTCGTGCTTGGATTTCTGGGGGCAGTGCATCCGGCTCTCGATTCCTTCTCGCACTTCAGAGCCCATATCGCCGTCCTGCTGGCAGTGCTGACCTTGCCCTTGCTTTTCACCGGGATGCGGCGTGAAGCGGCTATGCTCCTGCTTTTTGCGGTCATGGCTCTCAGCACGACTATCGGTGCCGCACGCGATTTCCTCAGCGGGTCCACCGGCGCACAGGCAGACGAACAGGCTGGCGCGCGCTATAGCCTCGTCCAGATCAATCTGCGCGAAGACAATCCTGAGCCGAAACGCATTCTCCAGATGATCGCGCGCGAGAAGCCCGACGTCATCACCTATGAGGAAGCGAGCGACCAATGGACGAAATGGCTCACCATCCTCCAGGGTTCTTATCCCTACCATCTTAATTGCGCTGACGACCCCAATACCTGGGGCGTGGGAATCCTGTCCAAGCGGCCTTTCAGCGAAGAGGCGCAGACGGCCTGCGTCGGTGACGGCTTGCTGGCAATCGCGCCGATCAACTTCGCCGGAACCACCGTGCACGTGGCGGCCATTCACTTTTCATGGCCATGGCCGCGCTGGCAGCCGCATCAGCTCCGCTATATTGAACCGGAATTGCAGAAGCTGAACGGTCCACTGATCATTGCTGGCGATTTCAATGCGGCTCCGTGGAGCAATGCCGTTCGCCGGGTCGAATACGCCTCCGGAGCCCGCCATTTGACCGGTATCGGCGGCACGTGGATGACGCACTTGCTGCCTGTTACGCTGGCGCCCTATATCGGCCTGCCGATTGATCAGATACTCGTAAGCCCCGAAATCGGAGGGGCGAAGGTTTCGGCCCGCGAGGACGCCGGCTCCGATCACCTGCCGGTGCGGCTCGAGTTTTCCGTTCCGCCGCCTGTTCGACCCGATGAAGAAGAACCGGAAACGCAGTCCGTGATGCTTCAATAAAAAAAGGCGGTCCGGAACCGCCTTTTTCTTTTACATGTTCACGTAAACCGGTCCTTCGCCGACACTCCCTTAAACGCATTTTCGAAATGCAAAACCGGCACCCGCTTTTGCTGGAAATGCCCGGACGGCGGACGAGACGGACGCCGTTTCCGCAAACATCACATGTTTACGTAAACAGGTCCTTCGCCGCCCTGTGGCGGCACCCAGTTGATGTTCTGGTTCGGATCCTTGATGTCGCATGTCTTGCAGTGCACGCAGTTCTGCGCGTTGATGACGAACCGCACGTCCTTTGCCTGCGGATCGGCAGCGGCGTTACCGTCCGCATCCACCCATTCATAGACGCCCGCAGGGCAGTAGCGTGTCGACGGACCTGCAAAAACATCGTGCTCGGAAGTCTGCTGCAGTTTCATGTCAGCGACCTGGAGATGCACGGGCTCGTTCTCATCATGGTTCGTGTTCGACAGGAACACCGACGACAGCCGGTCGAACGTCAGAACACCGTCCGGTTTCGGATAGTCGATCTTCGTGTGCTTTGCGGCCGGTTCCAGCGACTGCGCATCGGTCTTGCCGTGTTTCAGCGTCCCAAAGATGGAGAAGCCGAACAACTGGTTGGTCCACATGTCGATACCGCCGAGCGCTACGCCGACAATCGTGCCGAACTTCGACCACAACGGCTTGACGTTGCGCACGCGCTTCAGATCCTTGCCGATCAGGCTCGAACGCCAGTTGTTTTCGATCTCCACCGGCTCGTCATTGGCGCGGCCCGCTGCAATTGCTTCTGCGATCTTGTCGGCGGCGAGAATGCCCGACAGAACTGCATTGTGGCTGCCCTTGATGCGCGGCACGTTGACCAGACCAGCCGAGCAGCCGATGAGCGCACCGCCCGGGAACGAAAGCTTCGGTACCGACTGGAAACCGCCTTCGGTAATCGCACGTGCACCGTAGGAAAGACGTTTGCCGCCCTCGAATACGTCGCGAATGGCCGGGTGCGTCTTGAAGCGCTGAAATTCCTCAAATGGCGACAGATACGGGTTTTTGTAGTTGAGGTGCAGCACGAAGCCGACCGCAACCATATTATCTTCCAGATGATAAAGGAACGAGCCGCCGCCGGTCTTCATGTCGAGCGGCCAGCCGAATGAGTGTTGGACCAGACCCGGCTTGTGCCTGGAAGGGTCGACCTGCCACAGTTCCTTGAGGCCGATACCGTATTTGGCCGGTTCGCGACCTTCATCAAGCTTGAACTTCGAGATCAAATGCTTGGCAAGCGAGCCGCGTGCGCCCTCGCCGACCAGCGTATATTTGCCGAGCAGTGCCATGCCGCGCGTATAGTTCGGCCCGTGCGTTCCGTCGCGTTCAACGCCCATATCGCCCGTGGCGACGCCGATGACCGCGCCTTCATCATTATAGAGCACTTCGGTTGCCGCGAAGCCCGGATAGATTTCGACACCCAGTTCTTCGGCCTTCGTGCCAAGCCAGCGGCAGACATTGCCGAGTGACACGATGTAATTGCCGTGATTGTTCATCAAAGGCGGCATGGCAAAATTTGGCAGGCGCACCGATCCAGCAGGCCCCAGAACAAGGAAATGATCAGCCGTCACCGGCGTCTTGAACGGATGTCCCTCTTCCTCGCGCCAGCCCGGCAGAAGCTGGTCGATACCCACGGGATCGACGACAGCGCCGGAAAGAATATGCGCGCCGACTTCCCCGCCCTTTTCGAGGACAACGACGGAAAGCTCCGGATTCGCCTGTTTCAAACGGATTGCCGCAGCAAGGCCCGCCGGGCCTGCGCCGACGATCACAACGTCGAACTCCATGCTCTCGCGTTCGGGAAGCTCCTGATTTGCATATTCTGGGGCTTCAGACATTCATCCCTCCGTCCGGTGTAATATCGTCTTCTCACTAAGATAGCCCAGACGACACATCCAATTGTTTTTGTGCATGATCTGATCGCGAATATCCATGAACCGACTGCCCGTCAGCACTGGCGGCACACGAAAGACCTGCCGTTTCCCCGTATTCCGCCTTACCCTGTCGCAGAGTTGGAGACTGTCGCAAATGCGTCCAATTGTCCAAAACGGGCGTCTTACGTCGTCAAATATCTTTACCTTAACGTAAACGTCAAATCTATTCCATTCAAGAAGCTGCGATGAGCATTTGTCCGAACGGTAGGGAAGCATGACTTCATGTCATATTGAGGGTTCTGGTCAAGCCCGCGCAGGAAAGTGGGCACGAACCGGAACTAATGGGCCAAACACCTCCAAAATCTGAACAGGGCTATTGCATTCACCCGCAAAATTCGCCACCTCAAAGGTGAGGTAGATAATGGCTGAAAATCGCGAAACGCTGGATATTGAAGGTTTGCTACGCTTCTATGCAGAAGCGGGCGTCGACATGCCGCTTTCCGAAACGCCGATAGATCGGTTTGCCGAGCCGCAATGCCCTGCCCCGACCCAGCCCGCCATGCAGACGCCAAGCGCGCCTGAGCGCCCCCGGCAGCAGCCCCGCCCCGCACCAGCGCCTGCTCCCACCAGCAGACCTGTTCAAGCTGCGGCCGATCTTCCCGATACGGCGCAGATTGCGCTTGCGCGCGAAGCGGCGGCGCAGGCTTCAACGCTGGACGAACTGCGGGAAAAGCTTGCCGCATTCGATGGCTGCAATCTGAAATTCACAGCGAAGAACCTTTGCTTTGCCGATGGCGATCCATCCTCCGACATCATGTTCATCGGCGAAGCGCCCGGACGGGACGAGGATATGGAAGGGTTGCCGTTCGTCGGAAAATCCGGCCAGCTTCTCAATCGCATGATCGAATCCATCGGTCTGAAGCGGGAAAGCGTCTATATCGCCAACACGATCCCGTGGCGTCCGCCGGGCAATCGTACACCGACGCCGCTTGAAACAGAGCTTTGCCGGCCTTTCATTGAAAGGCAGATCGAGCTTGCCGCGCCCAAGGTTCTGGTTGCGCTGGGCGGACCGGCGGGCAAGGCGCTCACCGGTGCGACGGAAGGCATCCTGCGGCTGCGCGGCAACTGGAAGATTCATCGGACACCATCCGGCATCGAAATCCCCGTCATGCCGACGCTGCATCCGGCCTATCTTCTGCGCACTCCGGCGCAGAAACGTTTCGCCTGGCGTGATTTTCTGGCCGTGAAGTTGAAATTGGCCGAATTGACGAGTTGATAACCGGATATTTCAGTGGCATCGGCAAGGACCCGGGCGGCATTGTCACCAACATGCCGCAAACATGGTCTATTCCGCCGCTTGCCAAAGCGCCTATCGGCGACATGTAGCCCTAAATTCTGGTTCATAGAGCGGAAAGCGCTCTATCTGTTTGTTTATGCATTGTCCGACGCAAAGCCGCTTCGCACTTTTGCTGGAAATGCTCGAGTGGAGTTTTTCATGGCTGGCCAGCTCCTGCCCATAGCCGCTTTGCTTGCAAGCACCTTCCTCATGCTGCTTGCAGGCGGCCTTGCGGGCATTCTTCTGCCTCTGCGCGGCGGCATGGAAGGCTGGTCGACCACGACCATCGGCTGGATGGGCACGAGCTACTCCTTCGCTTTCACGATTGGCTGCATCGTGGTGCCGCATCTGGTGCGGCGCGTGGGGCATGTTCGGGTTTTCTCCGCGCTGCTGACACTGCTTTCGATGGCGCTTCTCTTGCATGCACTGCTCGTCAACCCCGTCGCATGGATGATCTTCCGCGGCGTCGCCGGCTTTTCACTCGCGGGCAGCTACATGATTATCGAAAGCTGGCTGAACGAGCGCGTGACCAATGAATCGCGCGGCCGCATCTTCTCGATCTATATGATCATCACCATGCTCGGCCTGCTCTGCGGACAGTATATCCTGCCGTTCGGCGATGCAGGAACCCAGACGCTCTTCATCATCTGCGCCATCATCTATGCCAGCGCACTGCTTCCGACCGCCCTTTCAAGCGCGCAATCGCCCAATCCGCTGACGCAGGTTTCGCTCGACCTCAAGGGGCTTTACCGACGGTCGCCCGCTGCTGCTGTGGGCTCGCTGATCGCCGGTATCGTTGCGGGCACGTGGAATTTCCTCGCTGCCATTTACGGCGAGATGAATGGCCTTTCCACCTTCGGCATTGCGACCATGCTTGCCTGCGCCATGATCGGCGGTGCGATCTTCCAGTATCCGCTTGGCCGGGGGTCAGACTTCGTGGACCGTCGCTATGTGATGGTGATAGCCGGGATCATCGGCTTTGTCCTGTCGTTGGTGATGGTACTGTTCCATCCCACTTCGCCCACAGCGCTCTACATCATGATGTTTCTGTTCGGTTCGGTGATTTATCCGATCTATAGCCTGAACGTCGCCCATGCCAACGACTATGCAGACGCCAGCGAATTCGTGAAGGTTTCCGGTGGATTGCTGATCATCTACGGCGTGGGCAGTGTCATCGGCCCCGCACTTTCCGGCCCGTTGATGGATCTGATCGGCGCTTCGGGCTTTTTCGTGACCATGGCTCTCGCTTACGCCCTATATGGCCTGCACGCGTTCTGGCGCATCCGCCGCTTCGAGCGTCCGGCCATCAGCGACCAGAAGACCGAGTACAAGTTCCATACGCCGGACGGCCAGTCCACGCCGGAGACCATGCAGCTCGACCCCCGCGCAGAAGGCGCACCTGGCCAGAGTTGATTACTGCGTTTGCGGCGCATTCACCTTGTGCGGCGCTATGGAAAGCTTGTGCTCGCGATAGATGATGAAACCGCCAGCCGCCATGACGATGGCGCTGCCTGTCAGCATTTCCAGAGTCGGGATGTCGCCGAACAGCAGGAACCCGATGGCAAGCCCCAGCAGCATCGATGTGTATTCGAAAGGGGCAATGGTCGACATGGGCGCGTGGCGATAACATTCGGTCAGAAGGATCTGCCCGACCCCACCGGCAAAACCGGCCCCTATCAGCATGGCAAGCTGCGCCCAGCTTGGTACGATCCAGCCGAATGGAAAGCTCGCCAGGGAGATGACGCTCGCCGATATGGAAAAATAGATCACGATGGTCGATGTGCGTTCAGTCTGCACAAGATGGCGCACAAGCATCATGGCTACCGCGGACATGACCGCTCCACCGAGGGCGGCAAGGGCACCGATGGCTTCTTCAAACCCTAGATCGCCGCCAGAGAACACCGTCAGCCGCGGCCATATGATGAACGTTACCCCGCCGAGCCCGATGAGCACCGCGCTCCAGCGATAAAGCCGCACCACTTCGTGCAGGACGACCGCGCCAAGAATGACGCTGATCAGCGGCGAAGCGTAATTGATGGCGATTGCTTCCGGCAACGGCAACTTGGTTAGAGCGAAAAAGCTCATCGACATGGAACAGACGCCGACCAACCCGCGCCAGAAATGGCTGAAACCGTTCTGCGTGCGGAATACGCCCGAAAGTTGCCCGCGCCAGGCCAGATAGAGCAATATCGCGAAGATAGCGAAGAACGACCGGAAGAAGATCAGTTGCCCGACCGGCACGCCATCAGTCGCCTTCAGCAAGGTGGACATGGCGACGAAAACGGCAACGGAAGCGATTTTGAGACCGATGCCAAGCATCGGGTTCGTTTCAAGATGGGCAGCCTCGACAGGCGCGCTCGCATGAGCGTTCACAACGCAATTCCTTAAAATATGATGCGCAGCTACACCCGAAATATTCGCGTGCCCGTCTTTCTTATTCCTGTTTGTGACACAGCACCAGTAGCTCAAAGGTCAAGTCGAAAAATATTTGGTAAAACATACCCCTGCTGCAAAGCCGGGCTGGTTGTTCTGGAATTAAGTTTCCCTCGGCAGCAATTCCGGGTACGAATCCAGCATCGTGAGTTCAACGTGAGTTCAGGGAGAGAGTTTCCACTATGCGTACTGAAACCGGCCAGACATTTCGTCTCGAAGATTACCGTCCGACCCCTTACGCCATACCCGAGACGAAACTGGATTTCTCACTGGAACCGGAAAAAACCAACGTCCGTGCGACCCTCACTATGGAACGCCGCGATGGCACCCCCGCCGGTACGCCTCTGGTGCTGGTTGGCGACGAACTGAAACTCGTCAGCATCGCCATTGATGGCAAGCCGCTCGCCGATAACAGCTATGTTGCAACGCCCGACCAGCTGGAAATCAGCGACCTGCCGGAAGGAAATCGCTTCACGCTTGAAATCGTGACGGAAATCAATCCGACGACAAACCGCCAGCTGTCCGGCCTTTATCGCTCCAGCGGTGTCTATTGCACCCAGTGCGAGGCCGAAGGCTTCCGCCGCATCACCTATTATTACGACCGCCCGGATGTGCTGTCAGTCTATACGGTCCGCATCGACGCCGACAGGCAAGCCGCTCCAATCCTTCTGTCCAACGGCAATCCGATCGACGGCGGATCGGTCGAAGGCAAGCCCGACCGGCATTTCGCCGTCTGGCACGACCCGCACCCGAAACCTTCCTATCTTTTCGCGCTCGTTGCCGGATCGCTCGGCGTCGTGAAGGATCACTTCACCACGCAGTCGGGAAAACCGGTCGATCTGGCAATCTATGTCGAACATGGCAAGGAAAGCCGCGCAGTCTATGCGATGGATGCATTGAAACGCTCCATGCGCTGGGACGAGGAGAAGTTCGGTCGCGAATATGATCTCGATGTCTTCAACATCGTTGCCGTGTCCGATTTCAACATGGGCGCGATGGAGAACAAGGGGCTCAACGTCTTCAATGACAAATATGTGCTGGCCGATCCAGAGACAGCAACCGACATCGACTATGCAGGTATCGAGGCGGTCATCGCGCACGAATATTTCCATAACTGGACCGGAAACCGCATCACCTGCCGAGACTGGTTCCAGCTGTGCCTCAAGGAAGGCCTGACGGTCTATCGCGATCACGAATTCTCCGCTGACGAGCGTTCGCGCCCGGTCAAGCGCATTACCGAAGTGAAGATTCTGAAAGCGCAGCAATTTCCCGAAGATGCGGGGCCGCTAGCCCACCCGGTGCGCCCGCGTGAATATCGCGAGATCAACAACTTTTATACGGCCACCGTCTATGAAAAAGGCTCGGAAGTGGTGCGCATGATCCGCACGATCATCGGACCCGATCTCTTCCGCAAAGGCATGGACCTCTATTTCGAGCGTCATGACGGAGACGCTGCAACCATCGAGGATTTCGTCAAGGTTTTCGCTGATGTTTCCGGCCAGGACTTTTCACAATTCGCGCTCTGGTACGATCAGGCCGGAACGCCGAAGGTAGAAGCCGCCTTCGCCTATGATGCGGCAAAGGAAACCTACACGATTGAACTTTCTCAGTCGCTTGGAGCCACGCCGGGGCAATCGGTCAAGAAGCCGATGCATATTCCGATCGCCTTCGGCCTTGTCGGGCCAGACGGCAAGGACATGGCTCCAGCTTCCATTGAAGGCGGTGATGTGCGCGGCGATGTCATCCATCTGCATCGCTCATCGGAAACCATTGTCTTTCATGGCATCAAGGAACGTCCTGTGCCGTCGCTGCTGCGCGGGTTCTCGGCTCCCGTCAACCTGACGGCGCCGTTATCGGACGATGACCGCGCATTCCTTGCCCTGAACGACAGCGACCCGGTCGCACGCTGGCAGGCATTGACCGGAATTTTCAGCCAGGTCCTGCTTGAAGGAGCCAAGCGCGTTCGCGGCGATCATGCACCGGCGATTGATGAGAGAAATGTGGAACTTGCGGGCAAGGTGGCGTCCGATGAGACGCTTGATCCGGCCTTCCGCGCGCTCTGCCTGACGCTGCCTACCGAAAGCGACATCGCGCGCGAAATGGGCAGCAATGTCGATCCGGACGCGATCCTTGCGAGCCGGAACCATTTCATCGATGCCATCGCCGCCCGCTATGCCGATGAATTTGCGAAGCTCTACGATGCCCTCAAACAGGATGGCGCCTTCTCGCCGGATGCTGATGCAGCAGGCAAGCGCGCCTTGCGAAACGCACTGCTCGACTATCTGAGCCGTCATGAAAAAAGCCAGCAACGCGCCGCCAACCAGTTCGCCGTTGCCGATAACATGACCGACCGCTTCGCGGCGCTGACCGTCCTGGTGCATCGCTTTGGGGATACGCGTGAAGCAAAGGACGCACTGGCAAGCTTCGAACAGCAGTTCGGCAAGGATGGGCTCGTGATGGACAAATGGTTCAACGTGCAGGCGAGCCGTCCCGGTGATGTAGCCTTGCAGGCCGTGCGCGACCTTACGAAACACGCCCTCTTCTCACTCGACAATCCGAACCGCGTCCGTTCATTGATCGGTTCGTTCTCCGCGTCCAACCCGACCGGCTTCAACCGCAAGGATGGTGCGGCTTACGAGTTCTTTGCCGACACGATCCTGTCCATCGACCCGGAGAACCCACAACTGGCGGCGCGGCTTCTGACTGCGCTCCGTTCCTGGCGTTCGCTCGAAGATACCCGTCGTGAACATGCCAGGGCAGCGCTGGCGCGGATTTCCGGCGCGGGCAAATTGTCGACCGACCTGCGCGACATCGTGGACCGCACTCTCGCCTGATTCGCGCTCCATCCTGCCGTCGTGATGATTCGCCCGTTCCGGTTGCTGATATGCTACCGGAACGGGGCTTTTCATGCGGACCAGGGCAAAGGAGGCGAGGCAGTCAGCTTTCATGAGTCTTTTCATGCGTTTAGCCGAATCAAATGCCACGCAGATTCCACTTAACAGCTTGAGATTCATGAATAAATTGGCCGATGAAATTCCCGATTTTTACGCCTCGTTAACGAATTCGCTGGACAGCGCGAATCACTTTTGATTCATTGATGTCATTCGGAGGTGGCGTATTCCGAATCACTTCACTCGCAGGGAATTCACGAGGGACCATTATATGGCGAGCACCGACGCGTATGGCGCGCCGGCGGGGACGCATTGCGAATCCGGTCGGAAAAGAAGAAAGGGCAAGCTTTCGGGCCATGTCAGTCTTCTTGCTGGTCCGGCCTATGGCAAATTCGTCTCGATCGAGCCTATCCTGCGACGTCTCGTACCTGCACTCATCATCATTTTCCTGATTATTCTCGGCGTTGCGCGCGTCTTTTCGATGCTGGCGTGGCGCGACGATATCGAGCAGCAGCACAAGGCATTTCTGTCGGCTGCAACGGCCAATCTTGCACAAATGGTCGAACGCGCTGCCAATGGCACCGATGCCGGAGCGCAGTTATCCGCGAAAGACATTCAGGACACGATGGCGGAGTTTCGCTCTCGCGGGCTGTCATCCCCGGGCATGACGCTTGCCGTCATTGACGGGCAATCGTCGGTGGTGGCGGCATCGGGTCCGGGCCCTGATATTTCCGGCAAACCGGTCGACACAATCCTGTCGGATGCGCAGCCGCTGTTCCTGTTTGCAGAGCGTGCAGGTGTGCTGAAAGTCACGCTGCAGGCCGAACCGGCATTCGGCGCCCTGTCGAAGCCGCTGTCCCTGCCCTATTCCATTATCGCCGTGGAACCGGAAAGCACGATCTTTGCGGAATGGCGCCGGGCCGTGTCGCTCAATGTGACACTCTTTGCCGGTACGACGGGCGTCATGTTCGCCATTCTCTACGCCTATTTCAGCCAGGCGGCGCGCGCTCGCGAGGCCGACGATCTTTCCGGCCAGATCCAGCGGCGTATCGATCTGGCGCTGGCGCGCGGCCGTTGCGGGTTGTGGGATTGGGACATGGCCCGCGGCCGCATCTACTGGTCGCGCTCGATGTATGAAATGCTGGGCTATGAAGCGCAGGACGCAGTGCTGCCATTCGGCGATGTGGCGGCAATCATCAATACGGAAGACGGCGACCTCTATTCCATCGCTGAACAGGCAGCGGCAGGCGATATTTCGCATGTCGATCGTGTCTTCCGCATGCGCCATGCCGATGGTTCATGGGTGTGGATGCGTGTCCGCGCAGAAATTGCGAGCGAAGGCGACCTCCATCTGGTCGGCATTGCCTTCGACGTCAGCGAACAGCACCGTTTTGCACAGCAGACGGCGGAAGCCGACATGCGCATCCGCGAAGCCATCGAGAACATTTCGGAAGCCTTCGTCCTGTGGGATTCCAACAATCGCCTCGTCATGGCGAACTCGAAGTTCAGCGAATATGCAGGCCTTCCGGTCTGGACGCTGAAACCCGGTGTGCCGCGCAACGAAGTCGACGCCCATACGCGCCCCTTTACCTTCGAGCGCCGCATGGCCAATGAGCATAACCGCGCCGGTGGCCAGACATTTGAACGGCAGTTGAGCGATGGACGCTGGCTACAGGTCAACGAACGGCGCACGCAGGATGGCGGCCTTGTCTCCATCGGCACGGATATTACCCAGCTCAAACTGCATCAGGAACGTCTGGTCGATAGCGAACGCCGCCTGATGGCGACCATTCACGACCTGTCGATTGCACGAAAGGGCGAGCGCGACCGCGTGCGCGAACTATCCGAGCTTGCGCGCAAATACGGTCAGGAAAAGGAACGCGCCGAGGCTGCAAACCGTGCCAAGTCAGAATTCCTCGCCAATATGTCCCACGAATTGCGCACGCCGCTCAACGCGATCATCGGTTTCTCGGAAATGATCCAGGCTGGCACATTCGGCCCGCTCGGCTCCGATCGCTACGAAGAATATATCAACGACATCCATACGAGCGGCAACTTCCTGCTCAACGTCATCAATGACATTCTCGACATGTCGAAGATCGAGGCCGGACATTTCTCGCTGGACCGCGAGGAAATCGATCTCTGCCCGCTCATCAACGAAACAGTGCGCATGATCTCGCTACAGGCGGATGAGAAGAATATTGCGGTCAATACGCGCATCGAAGACGCGATGCAGCTTTATGCCGACCGGCGTGCGATCAAGCAGGTGCTGATCAATCTTCTTTCCAATGCGGTGAAATTCACGTCCTATGGCGGGCAGATCACAGTGCGGGCACGCAAGACCGGCTCGGCCCTGTTCATGACCATTCAGGATACCGGCGTCGGCATTCCGAAATCGGCGATCAAGAAGATCGGACAGCCCTTCGAGCAGGTGGAGAACCAGTTCACCAAGACCCACACCGGTTCCGGTCTGGGGCTTGCCATCACCCGCTCTCTGGCCGAACTTCACGGCGGCTGGCTTCGCATTCGCTCGACCGAAGGCGTCGGCACCGTGGTTTCTGTCTGCATTCCTGACCGCAAGCGCGGTCTCGTTGGAAATGGCGCAGAAACTCACGCGGCTTGATCAGATATTCAAGAGCTTCTCGAAACTTGTCCGCACGTCGGTGGCAACTTCCGCCAGATGATGCTCGACACGCTTTATATCGGGCATGTCTGCTGCACGGCATAACAGATCGATCATGCCCGGAATGAACTCCTCGCGCTTCGCATCGCTTCCAAGGCACAGGCGGATCGTCTGGCTCAGATTGGTATAGAGGCGGTGCGCACTCACCAGATTGTCGGCAAGCGCCGGATCGGCAAAGGACGGGTCGAGCGCTGAAAGAATTTCTTCCGTACCCAGGGGGCGCGGCTTCCGGTCAACCCTGTTCGCCAGCACGGCAAATTGGGCAATGAACTCCAGATCGACAATGCCACCGGGCTTGAGCTTGAAATCCCAATCATCGGCAGGCGGTTTTTCCTGATAGATGAGATCGCGCATCTCACGCACATCCTTGGCGATCTTCTTTACATCACGCTGCGCGGAAAGGACCTCGTCTATCTCGCTCCTGATGTGCTCCATAAAGGCCGCGTCGCCGTGGATCGGGCGCGCGCGGGTCAGGGCCATATGTTCCCATGTCCATGCTTCGCTACGCTGATATTTACCAAAGGATTCGATATGGGTCGCAACCGGTCCCTTGTTGCCGGAAGGGCGCAGCCGCATATCGACTTCGTAAAGCACCCCTTCCGCCGTTGGCGCGGAAAGTGCTGCAATGAGCCGCTGCGTCAGGCGGATATAATATTGCGACGGTGCCAGCGGCTTTTCGCCGTCGGATTCATCCGTATCCTTGTCGTGATCATAAAGCAGGATCAGATCGACATCGGAACCAGCGGTAAGCTCACGACTGCCAAGCTTGCCCATCGCCAGAAGCGCGGCTTTTGCGCCCTTCACCCTGCCGTGTCGCCGTTCCAGTTCAGCCTCGACAACCTCGAAAGCCTTTCCGATCATCAGTTCTGCCAGATCGGAAAAAGCGCGGCCAGCCCGCACGCCGTCAATGGCGCTGGTGAGCAAGCGAATACCGATCAGGAAGCGGTGCTCGGCGGCAAAGATGCGCAACCGGTCCAGCACTTCCTCATAGTCGATCGCAGGCCCCAGAAACACGCGAAGGCGTTCCTCCAGATAGGCACGCGTGGGCATTTCGGAAAAGATAGCCGGATCAAGCAAACCGTCGAAAACATGCGGGTTTCGCGTGATGATTTCAGCAAGCCGGGGTGCGGCGCTCATGATCATCACGAGGAGATTCAGGAGGCGGGGATTGGATTGCAGCAGGCTGAAAAGCTGGATGCCCGCAGGCAGGCCTTTCAGAAAGCCATCAAAACGGAGCAACGCCTCGTCGGCACGTTTGGTCTCGGCAAAAGCCTTGAGCAGGGCTGGCGTAAGTTCGGTCAGACGCTCACGCGCTTCGGCAGATTGGGTCGCGCGATAACGCCCGAAGTGCCATGTACGGATCACGCGGCATATATCGCTCGGACGCTCATAGCCCATAGCGGCGAGTGTCTCCAGCGTACCCGGATCGTCCACATCGCCGGTAAAGACCAGATTGCCGGATGAGCTTCCAAGTTCGGGAGCCTGTTCGAACAGCGCCGCGTAGTGCTTTTCAACGATCCTGAGCGCGTCAAGAAATGCATCGGCGAAGACTGCCGGATCGGTATAGCCCATCATATGGGCGACACGCGCAAAGCCTTCATCGTCTTCCGGCAATATGTGCGTCTGTTCGTCGGCAATCATCTGGATGCGATGCTCCACATCGCGCAGGAAATAATATTCCTTCGCCAGAGCATCACGGGCCTTATCGGTGATCCAGCCCCGCTCCGCCAGTCTTGCCAGCATCGGCACCGTCTGGTTGCCCCGCAATTCAGGAAAGCGCCCGCCAGCGATCAGCTGCTGCGTCTGGACGAAGAATTCGATTTCACGGATGCCGCCGCGTCCAAGCTTCACATTGTGGCCGCGCACGGCAATATCGCCATGGCCCTTATGGGCATGAATCTGGCGCTTGATAGAATGCACGTCAGCAATGGCCGCATAGTCGAGATATTTGCGCCACACGTAGGGGGAAAGTTCCGCCAGCACCTGTTTTCCGGATTCGCGATCACCGGCAACAGGCCGCGCCTTGATCATGGCCGCACGTTCCCAGTTCTGGCCGCGCCCTTCGTAATAGTGAAGTGCCGCACCGACAGGAATGGCCAGCGGCGTGGAACCGGGATCGGGGCGCAGGCGAAGATCGACACGGAAGACATAGCCGTCACCCGTCCGGTCCTGCAGGATACGGACAAGGCGGCGCGTCAGCCGTGAAAAAGTTTCGACGCATTCATATGGATCGCCGATGGCCGGTCTGGTCTCGTCGATAAAGACGATAAGATCAATATCGGATGAGTAGTTGAGTTCACGTGCACCGAACTTCCCCATGCCAAGCACGATCCAGCCACTGTCCTTGTCGGGATGGTTGCGGTCAGGAAGTTTGATCTTGCCCGCGCTATCCGCATCGAGCAGCAGGAAGTGGACGGCAGCGCCCGTGCAGGCTTCAGCCAGATCGGTGAGCCAACCAGTCGTTGCCTGCGTGTCGAAGATACCGGCGAGATCGCAGAGGGCGATCAGGACATGTGCTTCGCGTTTCAAAACGCGCAAGCTTGTCATGAGCGAGGCTTCCGTCACGGCGTCGCTCGCAGCGCTGGCCGATATTTCCGACAAAATATCCTGCAACGCCGCCTCGGGCGTTTTTGCGACGATGCGGTCGAGAATGCGCGGATGGCGGGTCAGAGCTTCGCGAATGAACGGTGAGAGATCGAGAACAGCCGAAAGGAAACGGGCGGCTTCCACCTTTCGCAGCAAGGCAACGACGCCCGTAAGCTCCTCTTCTCCGGCGCGTGCTGCAAGGTCGGCTAAAAAACCTTCCGCCCTTGCGGGATCAAGCGGCGTCAAAGCACGAATATCTCTGTCGAAAAACTGTGCCTTTGCGTTTTCTGCCGCCATGATCCCCTCTTACGTCACGTTATTCCACCTTCTCCGATGGCAACGGGAACTCCAGAACAGCGCGCAGGCCCGGATCGTTGCCTTCAAGACGAAGTGCGCCACCGTGCAATTTCATCACAGCCTTGGCAAGGCTTAAACCGAGTCCAGAGCCGGGTTGTGTGCGGCTTTCCTCAAGGCGAACAAAACGTTCCGTCGCCTGTTCTCGTTTTTCCTCCGGAATGCCGGGGCCGTTATCGGCAACGATAATGCGGACCCCGTTCGGATCACGTTCCATCGAAAGACTGACGGTCGCGGTCCGCTCATCACCGCCCGCATATTTGATCGCATTATCAACGAGATTGGAAATCGTCTGCCCGACCAGTTCGCGGTTGATGTGAAGCGCTACTTCATCCAGATCCCCAAGCGTTAGATTCACGCCCGCATCTTCGGCGACCGGTTCGTACATTTCGGCCACGTCCCGAAGAATGGGCGCCACCGGCATGTTTTCGAGACTCTCCGATGAATAGCCCGCTTCAAGCCGCGAGATCATGAGGATTGCGTTGAAGGTACGGATCAGTTGATCCGACTCGCCAATGATGTCTTCCAAGGCCTCACGGTATTCCGGGCCAGCCTTCTTACCGGAAAGGGCTTCTTCCGCACGGTTGCGCAGGCGCGTGAGCGGTGTCTTGAGATCATGGGCGATATTGTCGGAGACCTGTTTCAGCCCTTCGTTCAATTCGAGAATCTTGCCGAGCATGACATTGAGATTGCCCGACAGGCGGTCGAATTCATCGCCCGAACCGTTGACCGGAAGCCTGCCCGTCAGGTCGCCATCCATGATGCGCTGTGAGGCCTTCGATACTTCATCGATGCGCTTCAAGGCGCGCCGTCCCACGAACAGCCATATCAGCAGCGCCCCGATTCCCATGATGCCCAGCGCCAGCATGAGCGACCGGCGGACCACGTCGCGGAACCGTTCCGGTTCGCCAAGATCGCGGCCAACCAGCAGCCGCATGCCGTTCGGCAAGGCGATCACGACCGCAATGGCGCGGTGTTCAGTCTCGGCGCCCTGCTCGCCGTAGCGCCGATATTTAAAATCACGTTCGATAACGCCATTCGTGTCCAGAACACCGGGTTCCACGCTTTCGACATTGCCCGCAAGGATGCGGCCAGTCGGATCAGCGACCAGATAGAGGTAGGCGCCCGGTTGGCGCGAGCGATAGTCGATGGTCCGCACAAGCTGCGGAATGCCGCCTCGCGCATAGCTCTTGCCGATGCTGCCTATTTCCTCGCCGAGCGACTGCTGTGTCTGTGCGGCCAGCATGGAGGCCGACAGATTGGTCATATAGAAGACCAGCGCCACCGCACCCACAATGAAGAGCAGCAGATAAAGAGTCGACAATCGAACGGCGGTGGTGCGCATGAGCGCGGAAAAGCGGCCCATCAGAGCATTTCTTGTTTAAACTGAATCATAGGAAACGCGCTTTCCTTTGTTTTTAAGCATGTCTTTATCCCAAAACCGGTTCTCACTTTTGGGAGACATGCTCAATCCACCTTGGCGGCTGTGGACTGTTTCGATTTGCCAGCCTTCAGCATGTATCCAGCGCCGCGCACCGTATGAAGCAAAGGAACGTCAAAGCCCTTCTCGATCTTCGAACGCAAACGCGAGATATGCACGTCGATCACATTGGTCTGCGGGTCGAAGTGGTAATCCCAGACATTTTCGAGCAGCATGGTGCGCGTCACGACCTGTCCGGCGTGGCGCATCAGATATTCGAGCAGGCGGAATTCGCGGGGCTGGAGGGTGATGTCGACATCCTGTCGGCGTGCAGTGTGCGCAAGCCGGTCAAGCTCCAGATCGCCGACACGATAGATCGTATCCGCCTCGCGCGGGCTGGAACGGCGCTGCAAAACCTCGACGCGGGCGAGCAATTCCGAGAATGCATAGGGTTTGGTCAGATAGTCGTCGCCGCCGGCGCGCAGGCCGGTAACGCGGTCATCCACTTCGCCCAGCGCGGAAAGGATCAGGACCGGCGTTTCCATGCCCTTGGCGCGCAAACCTGCCACCACGGACAGGCCGTCGCGCTTTGGCAGCATGCGGTCGACTACGAGAACATCGTAGCTTCCATTTTCGGCCAGCGCATAGCCGGTCTCGCCGTCACCGGCGATATCGGCGGAATGTCCGGCCTCGGTGAAGGCCTTCTCCAGATAGCGGGCCGCTTCGCGGTCATCTTCGATAACGAGAATCTTCATGGCGCTACTATAATAGTGTTTGAGGACAAGGCGATGCCAGGCGGTGCACCGCCTGGCATCGAATTTCTCAGAGCCTTGAGCAGCCGGTCATCATCCCTGATCGATCGGCAGGGCCACGAAGCGGCTCTGGTCGTTGCTCTGCAATTGCAGCAACACTGCCTTGCGACCCGACTTTTCGGCTTCGCTGATGGCGTTGTTGATGTCCTTGGCGCTCTTCACCGTCTGGTTGTTGACACTGACGATGATGTCGCCGGAACGGATACCGCGGTCGGAGGCATCGCTGTCGGGATCGACATCGGTTACCACCACTCCGTTACCGTCTTCGGACGGGGTCACGGTGAGGCCATAGGAGTCGAGGGTCTCGTTCTGGCCGCCGCCATTGTCGGTCGAAGGGTTGGCCGACTTGCCCATATCGCCAGGCATCGCTTCGATGGTGACGCTGATTTCCTCGGCCTTGTTCTTGCGCCAGACGGTCAGAGCCGCCTTTTCACCGGGAGCAACGCCCGCAACCTTGCGTGCCAGATCACGAGTGTCCTGCACGGTTTCGCCGTTGACTGCCGTGATCACGTCGCCGGACTGGATGCCAGCCTTGGCAGCCGGACCATCCTTCTGCGGCGAAGCGACCAGTGCGCCCTTCTCTTCGGCAAGGCCGAGCGAAGCCGCGATATCCTTCGTCACCGGCTGGATCTGTACGCCAATCCAGCCACGTTCCACCGAGCCCTTCTTGATGAGCTGGTCAACGACCTGCTTTGCGGTCGAGGCCGGGATTGCAAAGGCAATGCCCACGCTGCCGCCCGAAGGCGAGAAGATGGCGGTGTTGATACCGATGACCTGACCCGACAGGTTGAAGGCGGGACCACCGGAGTTGCCCTTGTTCACGGCCGCGTCGATCTGGATGAAGTCGTCGTAAGGACCAGCGCCGATATCACGGCCACGGGCCGACACGATACCGGAGGTCACCGTACCGCCGAGACCGAACGGATTACCGACAGCCACGACCCAGTCACCCACGCGGATCTTGTTATCGTCGCCGAACGCGACATAGGTAAACTTCTGCTTCGGATCGTTGACCTTCAGCACGGCCAGATCGGTGCGCGGGTCGGTGCCGATCAGCTTGGCGTCGAGTTCCGTGCCGTCGTCCATGACCACACTATAGGCATCGCCGTCGGAAACAACGTGGTTGTTGGTTACGACATAACCGTCTTCAGAGATGAAGAAGCCGGAACCTTGAGCAACCGGACGTTCGTGGCCGGGACGGGGACCGCGCTTGCCGGGGCCGCGACGATCAGGGCGCGCATCGGGACGTGCATCGCCGCGCGGGTCCATGCCAAAATCACGGAAGAAGCGCTTGAGCGGATGGTCGTCCGGAAGCTGATCGAAGCCCTGAGGGCCGGAGAACTGGCCGCCGCCACGATCAGCAGTTTGCTGCACGTCCTTCTTGACGCGGACGCTGACAACAGCCGGACGAACCTTCTCAACGAGATCGGCAAAACCCGCAGCCTGCGGCGGCGGCGTTACCTGCACGGCATCCGCACGGGCGTCATTGAGCGCGCCGATAGGACCGGTCGCGACAAAACCACCGGCGAGAACGGCCGACAATGCAATCGCGGCAACGCCCTTGCGATAGTTGGAAATCCTGGCTCTGGACATCTATTTCTCCTTACGAGCAGTAATCCGGCCGCGGTCCTGATCATTCAGGAAACGTGGACCTGTGAAACCTTTATAGAGCGTAAGATAGTCAGGGCTACCTTACCGCTCCGTTTCCACCACATGAAAGTTTCGTAAGGTTACGAACAACAAATGCCGGCGACCGGCGCCTATTTTCCGTCCAGCAGGCGCGAGAGTTCTGCCTTTTCGCTTTCGGTAAGCGGCTGGGGCGCCTCTCCCACCCGCCTGCGTCCGCGAAAGGCGAAAACCAGCGCTACAGCACCGATCAGCAATATGACGACCGGAAATCCCCACAGGAGTATGGTGCGCGCGTTGAGACGCGGCTTCAACAGCACGAACTCTCCGTAACGGTCGACGATGAAGTCCATCACCTGTTCGTCACTATCGCCTTCTTTCAGCCGGTCACGGACAAGAATGCGGAGATCGCGGGCAAGCTCGGCATTGGAATCGTCGATGGATTCATTCTGGCAAACCATGCAGCGCAGTTCACCGGAAATGGTGCGGGCGCGCTTTTCAAGCACTGGATCGGAGAGAACCTCGTCCGGATTGACGGCGAGCGCTGCCGTTCCCTGAAAGGCCAGGGCTGCGCCAAGCAGAAGTGCCGCAAATGCCGAGCGCGTTTTCATGCTGCGGCCTCCGCCTCTTGGCGAGCCGATTTGCGGCTGCGCGAAGGCGCACCCACCCGCAGGCGCCGGTCAGCCAGAGAAAACAGTGCACCCACCATCATGACGAGAGCCCCGTACCATATCAGTGTCACGTCCGGCTTCCACCAGATACGGACGACGACCGATCCGTCTCCCGGTTCGTCGCCAAGCGCGACATAGACCTGACTGAACCATAGCGTCTTGATGCCCGATTCAGTTGTCGGCATCTGGCGAGCCGGGAAGAACCGCTTGGAGGGTTCGATCTGTCCAAGGCTGCGCGAGCTGGAATCGAGCAGCGTGAAAGTACCGCGATTTTCGGTGAAGTTGGAGCCAGTCAGCGGGCGCAGGCCTTCAAAGCGCAGCGTATAATCCTGCACCCTGGCTGTATCGCCCGGACGCATGATCAGCACATTTTCCGTGCCGAAGGTGGTGACGCTCACGATGCCCAGTAGTGTCACGCCGAGCCCGATATGGGCAAGTGCGGTACCGAAAACCGAGCGCGGCAAACCCTTGAAGCGCGCAAACGCCTTGCTTGCGGAGACCTTGCCTATGCCAGCCTTGAGAACGAGGTCCGTCAGGCTGCCGAAAATCAGCCATGCCGCAAGCCCGATCCCGCAGGCGGCGAGAACCGATTTCGCCGATGTGCTCCACAGGACGATTGCCGCAGCCACGAGCGAGAGCGCGAAAGCCGTCATCAGCCGCTGCGAGACGCCGTAAAGATCGCCGCGTTTCCAAGCGAGCAGCGGGCCGAAGGGCACCGCGAACAGAAGCGGGATCATCAGCGGGCCGAACGTCATGTTGAAGAACGGTGCGCCAACGGAAATCTTGTCGCCGGTCATCACTTCCAGCAGCAGCGGATAGAGCGTGCCGATCAGCACGGTCGCAGCGGCGGTCGTCAAAAACAGATTGTTGAAGACCAGCGCGCCTTCGCGCGAAATCGGGTGGAAGATGCCGCCTGCCGTCAGGCTCTGCACCCGAAGCGCGAAAAGCGACAGCGAACCACCAATGAAGATGGCAAGGATAGCCAGAATGAAAAGGCCGCGCCCCGGATCGGTGGCGAAGCTGTGAACCGAAGTCAGAACGCCGGAGCGGACAAGGAACGTACCGAGCAGCGACAGCGAAAAGGTGAGGATCGCCAGCAGCACGGTCCAGATTTTCAGCGCCGAGCGCTTTTCCATGACGAGTGCTGAATGGAGCAGTGCGGTGCCGACCAGCCAAGGCATGAAGGATGCATTTTCAACCGGGTCCCAGAACCACCAGCCGCCCCAGCCAAGCTCGTAATAGGCCCAGTAGGAACCCATGGCGATGCCGCCGGTCAGGAACATCCATGCGACAAGCGCCCACGGACGCACCCAGCGCGCCCATGCAGCATCGAGACGCCCTTCGATCAATGCCGCCACTGCAAAGGAGAAGCAGACCGAAAAACCGACATAGCCGAGATAGAGCAGCGGCGGGTGGATCGCGAGGCCGATATCCTGAAGGATCGGATTGAGATCACCGCCCTCCATCGGAGCCGGAAAAATGCGGGTAAAAGGATTGGAGGTGAAGACGATGAACGCCAGAAACGCCACCCCGATCCAGCCTTGCACGGCGAGGACATTGGCGCGCAGCGTTTCCGGCAGGTTGCCGGAAAAAGCCGCGACCAGCGCACTGAAGAAGGTGAGAATGAACACCCACAGCAGCATGGAGCCTTCGTGATTACCCCAGACGCCAGTGATCTTGTAGAGAAGCGGCTTTTGCGAGTGAGAATTCTCGACAACATTCAGGACCGAGAAATCCGACACGACATAGGCATGGACAAGCACGGCGGATGCAAGGCAGATCAGCGCAAAGACTGCAATTGCCGTCGGCGCCGCGACTGACATGAGCTGTGTGTCGCGACGATGCGCGCCGACCACCGGCACGATCGATTGGACAATCGACAATGCCAGTGCCAAAACCAGAGCAAAATGGCCTATCTCGACGCTCATCTGCAGTCTCCATCAGGCACGCAACCGGACATCGCCGGTTGGACTGCCCCAACTGTTACTTGCCTTCCCAGACACCCTTTTCCTTCAGGCTGTCGACAAGGTCCTTAGGAATGTAATTTTCGTCGTGCTTCGCCAACACGTTGTCGGCGCGGAAAACCCCGCCATCACCGAAACGCCCTTCGGCGACGACGCCCTGCCCTTCGCGGAAGAGATCAGGCGGAATGCCCTCGAACACGACCTTCACGGTCTTGATCGTATCGGTCACCGTGAAACGCAGTTCGCTGCCCTCGCGGCTGACCGACCCTTCCTCGACGAGACCGCCGAGACGGAACCGCGAGCCCGAGGCCATGTCCTGTTCCGTCAGGTCGGCTGGTGTGCGGAAGAAGCGAATGTCCTGACTGAAAGCCATCAGCATCAGCCCGACCGCGACGGCCAGAACTGCCAGCGCACCGCCGATCAGGAACAGGCGCTTGCGCTTTCTCTGGCTTACGGTACGGGCGAAATTGGCCGCCGGTTTGCTTTTGCGTGCGTTGTCGTCTGCGGTCGCGCTCATTTTTGTGCGTTCCCTGCCTTTATATCTAGTCCAAGCCCGGCTGCGAAACTCTCAAGGTTCGACCGGCTTTCGCCTTCAAGGGCTGTCATTCCGCGATTGAGAGCGTCAAGTGCTGCATCGCGGCGATTGAGGATCATATAGGAGCGCACAAGGCGCTTCCAGCCTTCGACATCCCCGCTATTCTGGCGAAGACTTTCGTCGAGACGTTGAACCATGCCTTCGATCATCGCCTGCCGGTCTTCGGGGCTCATCGACGAAGCGGCATCGACATCGTCAGCCGTTGGCCCCTTCGGCTGCTGCTGAACGGCAGCGGGATCGCGAAGCCGGGCGATGGCCTGTTCAATCTGGCCGCGCCACGGCGCGTCGGCGGGGGCTTTGTCGAGGAACGCCTGCAGGCGGTTGGCCGCCAGATCCATGCGACCATCCTGCATCTCACCCTGCGCGAGATAGAATTGCGGGCGCACATCATTCGGTTCGAGATCGGCAGCCTTCCTGAAGAAACCTTCGGCCTCGGCGGTAACGGTGCCGGCTGAAGCGGTTGCCAGTGCTTCACCCAGCCCCAGAACGCGCGGGAAATTCTCACCCGCGATACGAATGGAGCTGCGATATGCATTGACGGCATCGGCAGCGCGGCCAAGCCGCAAGTAAATCGGCGCCAGCACATCCCATCCACGCACATCGTCGGGATTTTGTGCCAGATGCGCTTCGGCACGCGCTACCAGCTCATCGACAGAGCCACGATCCGCGCTTGCCGAAAGCCGCTCGGCGAGCGGCATGGACGGCATGTCCGGCTTTCCGAACAGCGGGTAGACGCCCCAGGCGACCAGCGGCACTGCAAGCACCGCAAGAAAAGCGAGCAACCGGCCCGGTGCCGTCTTGCCTGCGGCTTCGGCAGCTTCCCTTGCTGACTTTTCGGCGTTCAAAATGCGACGTGAAATTTCGATGCGCGCCTGTTCGGCGCTTTGCGGGTCGATCATGCCTCGGGCAGCGTCGGCTTCGACCTCGCGCAATTGGTCCCGATAGACCTCGAGGTCGTTCTTTTCAGCGGGCAAGAACGCCTGCTTGCGCCGCGTGAGAGGCAACAAAACAACCAGAGTGGCTGCCAATGTCAGTAATGCTGCAATAAGCCAGAATCCCATGGCTACGACTTAAGCGCAGCCAAGGGAAAAACCAACCACTACCTGCAGTAAGTTGCTGCCTAGGGCAATTCGCCGCAAAGGATGTCAGGTCAATGGCGTCCAGCTGCCATCCGGATTGCGACATGCAGTTCCGCGCGAAGTCTGCTGCGATCCGCCGATGGTGAAGCTGTGCGAATACTGGCGGCAATTCTGGGAGCCGACCTGATAAGGCTGCGCCGCTGTCACATCGCCGGAATTCGATCCGCTGCCGCTCCAGGATACAACCTTGCCCGCGGGCGAATATTCGAGCGCGCGATATTCGGCCTCGAGCGCCTTCTTTCGGTCGGCTGCATTCAGCTGGTTGGCCGAACTGCCGAGAAGACCATTGCCGAGCGGCGTCAACAGGCTGGTTTCCGGCTTCTGCGCCGCAGAGCCGCCGCCTAGCGAGCCAAGCCCGATCCCCTTGCCAGTGGTCGTGCCACAAGCTGACAATGCAAGCGCCACGGCAAACATCGTCGAAGCAACTGAAACCCGGTGAGAAGACAACCTGGATACCATTACCATAACAACCAGCCTTCATGAACAATTAGCACGCATACTATAACGGCATGCGGCTTTTCAATTTATCTTCTAGTTCGCTTTCAGCTAAAAACAACCGTCAATCTTCTGTCAGGGGCAACAGGACACGGACTCCCAGTCCGCCGAACGAACTCTTGCCCAGATGCAAGCCGCCCCCATATTCGCGGACGGTATCCTGTACGATCGCCAGTCCCAACCCGGTTCCCGGTTTCGTTTCGTCGACGCGGCTGCCACGTTTCAGCGCCGCCTCGATCTTGTCCGATGCCAGCCCCGGCCCGTCGTCTTCGATCAGGATTTCGAACCGGCGTTGCTCGCCGGAAACGGGGGAAAGCCTGATATTGATGCGTTTGCGGCCCCATTTGCCTGCATTCTCAAGCAGGTTGCCGACGATTTCTTCCAGATCCTCCCGTTCCCCTGCGAAGACCGCGTCAGGCAAATCGTTGCGGAACGTGACCTTGAAAGACGGGTTGAGCTTAGCCGTCACCCGCTGCATGCGCTCGAGAACCGGGGGCACAGGCGTGCGGAAAACAACGCTGTCGCGCTGCGCGGCAATGCGTGCGCGTTGCAGATAATGCTGTATCTGCACCTGCATCGCCTCACTTTGTTCCTGGACTATGCGCCCATGTTCGCCGCCCATGCTTCGTGCTTCATTGACCAGCACCGAAAGCGGCGTCTTGAGAGAATGGGCGAGATTGCCGACCTGTGTACGAGACCGTTCCATGATGCGGCGGTTGTTTTCGATCAGCGCATTCATTTCACTGGCGAGCGGCGCGATCTCGACAGGCAGCGACGTGTCGAGCTTTGACGAACGCCCCTCGCGAATGTCGGCCAGCGACTGGCGCACCTTGTCGAGCGGGCGCAGTCCGAACAGGATCACGGCTGCGTTGATGAGAATGCTTCCGATGCCGAAGATCGCCAGATAGGTCGCGAGGCTGGTTCTGAAATCGGATATTTCCTTGAGGACTTCGCTGAGATTGCCCATCACGCGAAAACGCGCAACCCGATTGGCGGCGTCCAGAACCACTTCGGTTTCAACGATGAAAAGTTCCTCGCCATGGAGACCGGGCAAGGTGTAGCTGCGCATGAAGGAACTGTCGAACGGGGCCTGCGAGACCGGCATTTCCGGCACGATGCGACCAAGCAGCGAAGGTGACTGCAGTTTTCCGGACAGGTTCGGCGTGACGGGGTCGACGGACCAGTACCAGCCGGAGAGCGGGCTGGAATAGCGCAGTTCTCCCAGTTCGGGCCGCCCCTGCAAGAAGCCTTCGCCCGACGTACTGACGGCGCCGACAAGGCTGAACAGATGGGCGGTCAGGAGCCGCTCGAAGTTGCTGCGCGCAGCTTCGCCGTATAGAGAGCCGATAAAGGTCGCGACCACCACAAGGGCCACGATGACCCAGATCGTTGAGAGGGTGACGACGCGGACCGCGAGCGAACGCAGCGGAGGAAAGACGCGAAGAAGCTTCAGCTGTCGTTGCCTTTCGTTTCGCCCCCGCCTTCCGAACGGATGCGGTAGCCCATGCCGCGCACGGTCTCAATCAAGTCCACGCCCATCTTCTTGCGCAGACGACCGACAAAGACTTCGATCGTGTTGGAATCGCGGTCGAAATCCTGATCGTAAAGGTGCTCCACCAGTTCGGTGCGTGACACCACTTCATCCATATGGTGCATAAGATAGGACAGAAGCCGGTATTCATGCGAGGTCAGCTTGAGCGCGACGCCGTTGATGCTGGCCTTCGATGTTTTCGTATCGAGATAAAGCGGCCCGCAGACAAGCTCAGACGACGCATGGCCAGCCGCACGGCGGATCAACGCGCGCAGCCGCGCCAGCACTTCCTCGATATGGAAAGGCTTGGCAACATAGTCATCGGCGCCAGCATCGATGCCGGCAACCTTGTCGCTCCAGCGATCACGGGCGGTGAGCATGAGAACGGGCATGGCGCGGCCACTGCGCCGCCAGCGCTCCACGACGCTGATGCCGTCCATGCGCGGCAGGCCGATATCGAGCACGACCGCGTCATAAGGCTCGGTGTCGCCCAGATGATGGCCTTCTTCGCCGTCATAGGCGCGGTCGACCACATAACCGGCAGTAGCCATTGCTTCCGCAAGCTGCCGATTCAGGTCCTTGTCGTCTTCAACGATCAGGATACGCAAGCGGACATTCTCCCTCAATCCATTACCGAACGGCGGTGAAAGCCGTTGTCATTGAGCGCATCCCGAAAAAGCGAAGCGGTTTTAGGAGGATGCGCGTCAAGACAAACTGGCAGAGCGATTTCGACGATTCAGTCTGACGAAACCGCCCTATTGAGCGGGAACAGCCACTTCAACGCGGCGCGGACGTTCGCCATCACGGCCCGGCACCAGCACGACAACCACACACATGGGGCGGCCATTCTGCGTCGTGGCAGTTGCCTTGGCCAGTTGACCACCCTGCTGGGCGGCCACCTGTTCGCCGACCGCAGCGCAATCACCGGCGGCAGCAACAATGAGATTGGACTTCTGCGGTGCGGTTATCGGCAAGGCACCGGCACTGACCGGCAGCAAGCCAATACTAACGGCGAGAAGCGCGAAAACTTTGAGTGCAGGGTTCTGTTTCATCATGCCGCCTTATATAGCGCCCAACAGCTGAATGATGCATGAACAACCAAACTTCTTGCGGGCCCAAAGGAAAAATCAGCATCTGACTATCACGGTTTGTGTTATTATGAAATGCGTGATGTTGCCCCCATGCGCCCGATAATCGTAACAATTCCGGCAATTGCGGTCGCCAGTTGCAGCAAAACATCCGTTAGCGCGCCCTGGTCGATAAGATCCGCCGCCACGCCGAAAACGCCCGCAAGCGATAGAATAAGCGCGACGAGACCAGCCCAGACCGTGCGCGAAAGACACCATGATTTATCTGCGTTCATATTTTTTCCTCTCAGTTGATGATTGTACCGACACGCCAATTGAGTTCAAATCCGACTTCCGACGCTTGCAGACCGGCAGCCACAAACGCACCGTCCAGCCATATGAAAGGTGTCTCGATATTCTTCAGGAGCGACGCGGCCCGCTCTGTTCCAAATTGCCCGCGTAAGGCGCGCGTGAGTTTCCAGCGATTGAGACCGATTTCCTCCTCATCCAAAAACTCGAGCACCTTCCCTTCTCCATTGGGCGCCCGCAGCAGGCGCCCCCAGACCATGCCGACGTCGGACCAGCTCTCGGCGAGGCTTGTTTCCCGCCACGACAGGCGAGCGTCCCGCCCCTGTCTCTCTCCCCTTCCAGCGCATCGCGCTCGCGCCAGCCTGCCCTCGACATAAAGGCCGCGCGCATCCTCGCAGATTGCCGTCCACTCGCGGATTGGCTCCGCCGCATCATGCTGCCAGAGCATCCGCACGCCCGACACGCGGCCTTGGCGAGCGAGCGGGCGAGCGCCCCCCGTCCGACGACGTCGTTGCGCAGATCGGGCAGGCCGAAGACACTGGCATAGCCGGAAAGGCTACCGGCCAGCTCCACATCCTCGATGGCGAGAGCGGGCTGCATCGTTTCGAGCCGCATATCATACATCGCCATTGCTTTCCCTTTCCTCAGGCAGGATTCCAGGGATCGGCGCCTGTTTCAGCCGTTCAGAAAAGCGCTTGAAGATGCCAAGCGCCGACCAGGCGGTAAGGCTTGCTGCAGCCGATCCCATCAGCATCAACTCGGCCCGGCCAAGCAATCCGCTGAGAGCAAGGGTCTCGGAAATCTTGACGCTAGCCGCTCCGCCGAAAACCAGGCCGCAAATGATGCCAACGGCGAAACGAATGGCCGCTTCACGCTTTCCATGCGGCAGCATATAGGCGAGCGATACGGCTGAACCTGCCATTGCGCCCACCATCTTGGCGAACCATATCCACGTCGTCTCCGAGGTAAATACTGCATCGTTGAAGTTCGTCATTACGACCTCCTGGCTGAATGCGGTTGGTAGCCCACCGCATCGCGTTTTTTCTTCGTCGCTGAGAAATGAGACATCGAAAATGTGCGCCGTCGAGTTCCCGCCGTCCTAGACGCATCTCGCCATAGCGGTCGCTGATCGTCTGCATGAAGCCTTGTGCCAGATTGGCGGCGTTTTCGTCCGTGCGCATAGGCGTCATCAAAACGGAGGCATCGCGGACCAACGCTTTCAGCAGCGGAACCGCTCGCGGTATCGTTGTCACGAGCTGTCTTGGAGAAGCGCCCAGAGGCAAGTCAAATTGCAGCATGTCCCAGGTTTCCTCCAGGTGCGCCAGTCACCATAGGGCGGCAATTGCGCATCACGCGCCTGAAACAGCCATTCCGCCTCCGCTGCTTCCACTTGCTGCGGCGTCAGGTCTGCCATCCAGGATCTCCCGCGCCCGACTCTTGCAAGTTCGTTTATCCTCCTGCTTATACGCATCAGCGCCCTGCGCGTGTCGCTCAGCGAAGCGGCCGTGCGACCGGCGAACAACGGCCCAGACGGCCCGGCCGACTTGTCCTCGGCGGTCAGTTCGCCAACAGATTTGACGGCCCGCGCTAGCGCCATCAGCGCTTCAGACTTGCTCTTGTCCGGCAAATCCTCGCCGTCGAGCAGCCGTTCAAGTTCAGCCTGCAATCGCGCCAGGATTGCATCGCGTGTCTTCACCTGCGAATCGGCCACAGCGGATGAACAGTCCAGATTGAGGCGATTGAGACGGTTGAGATACTGGCTTACCGGAACAGACAGTAATAGCGCGATATCCGCGGGGTCGATGCCGTGCGCAACCTGCAATTGGCGCCAAACGAAGGCGTGCTTTGCCAGGTGCTAACTTATCCACAATTTTAGGGTGTATCCTCACAATTTTTACAACCGTCTAAAAGACATAACCCTGAAAAGCCGCTATAGCCTCTCAGGGTTATGCACACCGGTATCTGCCGGGGGTATAAAGCAGGGACCGGCGACAGTCACACTTTGTCGACCGTAGACAAAACCTAGCAAAGCACCGTTACGCCGTCAAGGACTATTTTCCTATAATTTGATTTTGTTCCTATCCATAAAAAGCTGCCAAGGCCTTAACCATTTCACATGAGCTGTGGCTTATTTTTCTGCTATGATGGACACTCCACCTGTCTGCGACAACCAACCGTGCCGAAGTTAGTGAATGCGTAAGACAGCAGAAAAAGAACCGGGAAGCGAGAAGCGCAAACCGTTCAGGGTTTCGCGCCTGATCGGGCTCGACGCGTGGATCGATTCGACCCTCTACAGCCTGCGCCACAACCTCGGCGAGTGGTGGGAAAACATCACCATCTTCTCCCGGCGTTTTCGTGTGCGCGGTTTCCGGCGTTTCGTCGTCGAGGTTCTCGACGAGGGATTTACGCTCGGTGTCGCCGGAGCAGTGCTGATGCTGGTGCTGGCCCTGCCAGCCTTCGAGGAGACCAAGAAGGACTGGCGCGCGCAGGACGATTATGCCGTCACCTTCCTTGATCGCTATGGCAATGAGATCGGCCAGCGCGGCATCCTGCATCGTCAGGCCGTGCCTATCGATGAATTGCCGGACCATGTCATCAAGGCCGTGCTCGGCACCGAGGACAGGCGCTTTTTCGATCATTACGGCATCGACTTCTGGGGCCTGACCCGCGCTTTCAGCCAGAACATGCGCGCCAATGGCGTCGTCCAGGGCGGCTCGACCATCACCCAGCAGCTTGCGAAGAACCTGTTTCTCTCAAACGAGCGCACCATCGAGCGCAAGATCAAGGAAGCCTTTCTCGCGCTCTGGCTAGAAAGCAATCTCAGCAAGAAGGAAATCCTGCAGCTTTATCTCGACCGCGCCTATATGGGCGGCGGAACCTTCGGTATTGCCGCCGCATCGGAATTCTATTTCGGCAAGAACGTGAAGGATATTTCGCTTGCGGAAGCTGCGATGCTGGCCGGGCTTTTCAAGGCGCCGGCCAAATTCGCCCCGCATGTCAATCTGCCCGCGGCGCGTGCGCGCGCCAATGTCGTGCTTTCCAATATGGTTGAAAGCGGTTTCCTGAGCGAAGGGCAAGTCGCCGTTGCGCGCCGCCATCCAGCAAGCGTCATCGACCGCGCCAAGAACGAAAGCCCCGACTATTTCCTCGACTGGGCTTTCGAGGAGGTGAAGAAGGTCGCCGCCAATATTCCCCAGCACACGCTGATCGTGCGCACGACGCTGGACCGCAATATCCAAAAGGCGGCGGAGGAATCGCTCGAATATCACCTGCGCCAGTTCGGCAAGGATTATAATGCCTCTGAAGCGGCGACCGTTGTGATCGCCAATGATGGCTCCGTGCGCGCACTGGTCGGAGGGCGGGACTATGGCGAAAGCCAGTTCAACCGCGCCACCAAGGCATTGCGGCAGGCCGGTTCGTCCTTCAAGCCCTATGTCTATGCGGCGGCGATGGAAAAGGGCCTGACGCCCAGCACCATAGTCTCGGACGCGCCAATCAGCTGGGGCAACTGGTCGCCCCGCAATTATGGCCGCAGCTTTGCAGGCCGCGTCGACTTGACCACCGCGCTTGTCCGTTCGCTGAACAGCGTGCCGGTGCGGCTGGCGCGCGATTATCTGACCACGGCCCCCATCGTCGCGCTGACCAGGGCCATGGGCGTGGAATCGCCAATCTCGTCGCACAAGACAATGGTGCTCGGCACATCGGAAATGACGGTGATGGATCAGGCTACCGGCTTCAACGTGTTTCCAAATGCGGGCATGGCCGGTAACCGCCACGCCTTCACGCAGATCGTTTCATCGGACGGCAAGGTGTTGTGGGATTTCGGTCGCGATGCACCGAAGCCGCACAGGGCGTTGTCGGAGAAAGCGGCGCTCGAGATGAACTCCATGCTCGTGCAGGTGCCCGAACGCGGCACCGGACGCCGCGCCGCGTTGCCAACGACGCGCGTTGGCGGCAAGACCGGCACGACGCAGAATTATCGCGACGCATGGTTTGTCGGTTTCACCGGCAATTTCACCGCGGCGGTGTGGTTCGGCAACGACAATTTCACCCCGATGAAGGAAATGACCGGCGGTGTCCTGCCCGCCATGGCCTGGCAGCGGATGATGGCCTATGCGCATCAGAACATCGAGTTGAAGCCCATACCGGGCGTGACGCCGCCCTTCCCCGCGCCGCCCAAGAAGAGCGAGCCGCACGTGGCCATTGCCAAGCCGGAAGAAGTCATGGCCGCGCCGCCGCGTGTGCTCTCGCCCATGTCGACAAAAGTCATCAAGGAACTGCATGACCGCTTCCTTGCGGCACCGCCTCTGCCTAAGATCGCCGGGCGCACAAAAGTATCGGTACTCTGAGGGGCGATGTTCAAGACGATATTCAACACGGCGATTGTGCTTGTGCTGGCGCTCGGCGGCGGCATCTGGAGCGTTGACAAGGTGCTCGACCGGTTCGAGGGTTTCGGTGAGCTCCGCGTCGGGGCCTGGAGTGCCTATCCGGCGGCTGGCACGCCGGATGCCGATCCCTATTCTAAGGCCCGTGCGGCCCGCAAAGCCTATCTGGCGCTTGGAACAGCGGAAGGACTGCCCTTCTATGCGCGTACCGACAATAGCGGGCGCACATTGCAGCGCGGCTGCACCTATCGTCTCAGCGGCATGACCCCGCCCGCCCGTTTCTGGACGGTCTATCCGGCCACGCCCAATCTCGAGCCGATCACGCCGCGCGACGGATTGCTGGAAGCGCTGCATTCCCGCGATGTGCTTTATGGCGATGACGGCAGCGTCACGATCACCATCGGCCCGGATGCCGCGCCCGGCAACTGGCTTCCCGTCGAGGGCGGCGGCGAATTCGTTCTCGTCATGACGCTCTATGACACGCCTGCGGCATCATCCTCCGGTCTTTCCGACTTGGTCATGCCGGGGCTCGTACGCGTTGCGGGAGCAAATCCGGGAGCGTGCCGTGGCTAGAATTTTCCGCCTCGTCCTTCTCGGCATCATCGGCGCGGCGATCGTCCATATCGCGGTTCTTTTCCTCGTTCCCTTCTATTCAGACAAGAATGCCTGGTCGCGGATCGAAACCGGAAGCGAGCCATACCGTTTCCAGCGGCTGGATCAAAAGACCGGACCAGTCAGCGACAGCGACCCGCTGATACAGGAAGCCACCTGCCGCTTCGATCTTGCCGACGGCCCCGTGCACATCACGACAGGCGCAAACGTGCCTTACTGGTCGCTGTCGATCTACGCGCCCAACGGGGACAATCTCTACAGCCTCAACGACAGCGTTTCCAACGAACGCAAGCTCGACCTGATCCTTGCCGATCCCATCGGCATGGCAAGTCTGCGCTCGGATGGTTCGCAGGCCGATGCGCGTTCGATCCTGATCGAGCAGAATATCGGCGAAGGCGTCGCCGTGTTGCGCGTTTTCGTGCCCGATGGAACGTGGAACAGGCAAGTGCAGCGCTTCTTCACAGAAGCGCGGTGCGCACCGTTTGAGGCTCTCTAATACCCGTGCCGCGACTGAGCATTTTCAGCGCGTGATGCATTGGCCTCCCGGCATCCGGCATAACGCATTTCCGGCAAACTTTAGTTCGACTGGAACCTTTCCAAGCCCGAAGCAATGCTGTTTCTTTGTGGCACGGTTAATAAGTTGCTAAGGCTTCAACGCTACTATCCGGAACACCGACCCATGCGGGGTGCATTTTCGCGCAAACCGGCTGCTGCCGGAGGCGTGATCTGCGATTTGGGGCGGGTGAGTTGTGTGCCTACCGGAGTATTCTGCGTGACAAATGATCAGTTCCGCGCCCTGGAGGATATTTCAGGCCACCGGAGCCCGTCGAATTCAAAAGCGGGGAGCAGCAAGGCGGACGACCTTCTGGCGGCCGCCATTTCGGCATTCGCGGGTATCACGCGCCCCGGACGGCAGGATATGCAGCAGCTCGAAGATCTTGCCATGCCGCTTCTGCAATGCGCTTCCACCCGCGGCAAGCGCCACGCAGCCAATGCACTGGCCCAATTGGAAGACGCGCCGCGCCGCCTCATTTTGGCGCTGGCCGACCAGCCCGTGGAGATCTCCGCGCCTATTCTCCTGCGCTCTCCCCTTCTGCGCGCGTCCGACCTGATCGAGATCATCGGCAGGAACGGCCTTGCCCATGCGCGCGCTGTTGCGCGGCGTCAGTCCGGCGATGTGCTTCTGCAAGGCGTGCTGCGCAGTTTTGCCGATCCGGTGATCGACCGCACGCTGGCGCTTCAGGAAAATCTCGCCAATATGGAAGCCGAACCGCTGGAAAAGCCGGTTGTGCCCGACCTTTCAACCGCCGGAACACCGCTGATGAAGGAAGGCAGTTCCGAGCGGCTGGCGCGCGCGCTGCAACAGCCTTTCTACGAGACAGGTGCGGCCACCGGCGCGCAGCATCTCATCGATACCGCGCTTCTGATCGACAGCCAGTTCTTTCGCAACGCGCTGGCCGATGCGCTCGACATTTCGTTCGAGCGGGCCGATGCGATCATCGGCCAGTGGCCGGATTCACATCTGCCGATTGCGCTCAAGGCGCTGGGATTGTCGCCTGCGGAATGCTATCTCACCATGACAGCCATTCTGGGACCGATCGACACCAATCGCGACAGCCTGCGGGAGTTCGTCCACATCTACCGATCCATCGACCGCGAAAAGTCGATGGCGCTCGTGCGGCGCTGGAAGGCTGAAGACATGTCGGCCATGCTGCGCGGCAAACTGCGCGAAATGGCGGAAGCCGAAGAAGACACCCCGCTCGTGGATGCGGCCAATTCCGATCATCCCTCCCGCCAGCGGCTGGCGAAATAAGCGCATCAAAAAATTCAGAACGCCTCTCCGTCCTGCGAAATAGAGAACAGCGCCGAAGCATCGGCAATATCTTCCAGTTCGACCAGCCACAGGTCAGGGTCGAAGCGGGTTTCACGCGCCATGCGGTCACTTGCCGCCATGTCATCGGCGTCGTGAAGAATGCGCAGAAACATGCGCTCCCCGTCATTATCTTCTTCATAGGAGGTTTGCGGCGCTGGCGAATAGAGATCGCAGGTGCCGAAGCGCGAGCTTACCTTGATGAATATCGCGCCGGCTTCCGGCGAGCCGCGGCGGGCGAGATAGGCAAAGCCGCCCTCGCCCTGCACCTTGCGGATCAAGGCTGAAACCCAGAAATCGGATGTCAGGCGCATCGCAAATCCATCAGCTGATCAGGCCGATCTCGCGCATCTTGGCGATGAGCGTTCCATCGATTTCGCCCGTCACCGGCAGGCTGAACAGTTTCTGGAATTCGCGCACTGCTTCCTGGGTCGCCTTGCCCGGCTGTCCGTTCACCGGCACCGTGTCGTTGCCGAATGCCTTCAGCCCGGCCTGCACGCGGATGATATCCTGCGAACTCACCTTCGCCGACTGACCGGCGGGTGCTGCCGCGACCTGTTTTTTCGGCGCCGGTTTTTCATAGGAAGCAAGATCCGGCTTCGGTTTGGAAACTGTTTCCGATTTCAGGACAGCGGGCTGCGGGCGCGGCGATGGAACCGCGACCTCGATGGCTTTTGCCACATCGTCCCGAGCCGGAGTGCGGTTCGAGTTACCGTTTTGGGCATCGGCCAGCAATTGCTGCGGGATGTTGGCCTCCTGCACGCCGAGCTTCTGCTGCAAGGCGCGCCAGCGTTCCACCGCTTCGCGGGTCTGCGGCCCGGTGAAACCGTCCACCGGCCCCTTATAGATTCCAAGCGTCGAAAGCCGATACTGCAGCCGCGCTATTTCCAGATCGGCATTGGGCGCAAGCGCCGGCAGCATATCGTCCACCGAGGCGTTCATATTCAGCCGGTCAGCCGACAGATTGGCGGGTTCCAGCGGTTGGGCTGGCTCGTTGTTCACCGGCGCTGCGGAAGCGCTTTCGGTCGGTTTTGGAGCATTGTCGCTCGCCGCCGCCGTTCCCGGCAGGACCGCACGCGGCGTTGGCTTGAACACGAAATCCGGCCTTGTGCGGAAGAACACGGCGTTATGCGCCTCCGGCTGATACCAAAGCGCATTGGCCGAAACGAAACTCATGACCACCAGAAACGCGGTTGCCCCGCCGGTGAGGACGGGGTTGCGCGCGATGAACTCTCCGGCAGCAATTGCCAGCGCCGAGGCCGACGTGAAGAAGAAATGGAGGAGCCGCGATCCGAGACTACGCCGTTTTGCGGGTTTGCGCATTTTTCTGCTCCCGGATTTCGTCGTTCTGCCAGTCATGACGCCTTTCTCCCTGGTGACGGTGCATGTCGATGACCGTGCCAAGCTCCTGATGTTCGTCTTCTCCCATCACAAATTGCGGACCCGCCACCGGAAGGCGGACCGTGACGACCGTGCCTTCGCCGGGGCAGCTTTTCAGCTGCATCGTTCCCTGATGCAGTTCTACCAGCCCCTTGACCACCGAAAGGCCGAGGCCGCTACCTTCCTGCGCGCGCGCATAATTGTTGTTGGCGCGCACGAATGGTGTGCCGATGCGCTGCATGTCTTCCGGCTCGATGCCGATGCCCGTATCCGACACGCTGAATTCCAGCATCGCACGGCCTTCGGCCATAACGCGCGCCGCATCGATGGTGACGCAGCCGCCGCTTTGCGTGAACTTCACCGCATTTCCGGCAAGGTTGAGCAGGATCTGCTGGACGGCGCGGCGGTCGGCCACCAGTTCGCCAATACCGTTGCCGACGCGATGGCAGAAGGCGACGCCTTTCTTTTCAGCCAGCGGCAGCATGACGGCGGTGCACATTTCGGCTGCTTCGCGGAAAGCGAGCGTCTGCGGATCGATGCTGTAATTGCCGGTCTCCAGACGCGAATTGTCGAGAACGGCGTTAACAAGCTCCAGCAAATAATGGCCGGACTGGTGAATGAGGCCCGCATATTCGCGCTGCTTTTCACTGGCGAGCTTGCCGCCCATTTCATGCGACAGCATGTCGGAAAAGCCTATGATGGAATTGAGCGGCGTGCGCAGTTCGTGGCTGACGGCGGCAAGCAGACGGCCCTTGCCGATGCGCTCCGATTCCAGCTCCGCTTTCAGCGTGGCAATCTCTTCCAGAAGCTTCTGCTCGCCTTCCAGCGAACGGCCGATCAGCGTGATGGCGTGGGCGCTTGCAGCTCCTTCGAGACGATAGGTACGGAAGATGGTCTCGCCATTTTCGATGGAGCGCAGGCGCACGTCGATCTTGCGTACCGTGGCACCGGCGCGTAGATCGGCCAGAAGCGAAAGATATTCCACGCGGTCGGCCACATGCACGCGGTCGATCAGGGCCGTGCCTTCCAGCATTTTCGGCTGCACGCCCAGAAGCTTGGCAGAATTTGCATCGACCGAAGACACCACGCCTTCCATGTCGAGGCTGAACTGCACGTCACCGGCAGCAACCGCGATCTGCGGTGCGCCGACCTTGATCTCGGCAGGTTTGGCAGCGTTCACAAAGCCACGCGCCACAAGGCTTGCGGCATAAAGGACAAGAACCGCGACAGACGCATAGCTGCCGCCGGAAACAGCGCCGCCGCTTGCGGTCGCGAGGAAAGCCAGAATCATGGCGGCGAACGCAGCGCCTGCTGCGGCAGCGCCCGGTCGGCTGGTCACAAACCAGACTTCAAGCGGCAGGCCTGCCGCCATCAGCCACAGAACCGCATTGCCATGCGAGAAGGCGCCAATGGCAGCGAGACCCGCGCCATAGGCGGCGAAATTCAGGCCCGCCAGAACGGGCGCGGCAACGCCCATCAGCGACAGCGCGCACAGGATCATGGCCACGCCTGCAAAGCTGGCGGCGAGAATCGCAAATTCCGTGAAGCTCGGCGTTACACCGGAGCCGAGCACCGCAGCACAAAGCAGGACCGGCACGGTGAGAACCGAGCCGATGACACGTATGGAGGCCGCGCCGGGTGTGGACACCCAGCGGCAGCAGAAACGTTCGTAAAAACGGCTGATCGCCTGCACGCTCGTGCGGACGGTATCGGCTGTTTTCAAAAGAATGGCGTTCAACGTGCCCTACTCACTCAATACTCTTGCATGATCCGAACTGGAAACCCTTCGCCGTGGCGACGCATTCCCAGCCAGCAACAGATTGCAGCGGAGGCTTTAAAGAAACGATAAAGCGGGAGCGCCCAAAGCGGATAAGTGACATGCCGGGTCTGCTTTTCTGTCTATGGTAAACAGAGAGTAGCAATCGGCGAGACGCCATTGCTGGCCGATGCAATTTTAACGTTCAGACCGAACGGTTACGGAATCTTTTCGAATTCATCGGACATTGACGGCGACACATCGCAACCGAAGCATGGCAATGATCCGTTTTCTCATCAAATCCGCATTCTGGCTGACGCTGGCATTCCTCGTGATGCCACGCATCTTCCCCGCGGATGAGCAGAACACCCCGCAGGAAAAGCCCGCCATGACGGGCACCAGGCGGGAGCCGGATTCCATCGACCAGCTTCTCGCCAACGGCAAAACCGCCGTGGAACTGGGCAAGCTTTGCATCGACAATCCTTCCTTCTGCCAGAACGGAACGTCGCTTGTGTCCAGCGCCGGAAGCGGCCTTCTGGAAGGAAGCCGGGTTGCGCTCGAATACCTGAGCGACCGCTTCGGCACCAAGCCGCAACCGCCGGCGAAAGCGGAACCGGCGGCATCCCCAGCCGTGCAGGGGGCAACCGGCATTCCCATCCCGACACCGCGGGAAGAAGCCCTTCGCGCACTGGATCGCCGCTCGACCGGCGCGATTAGGCGTTAGAGCGGGATTTTTTCAGGTTGAAACGTCATCATGGTTCAAGCTTTTATTGGAGCATGATTTTATCCGAAAACCGGTTCCCACTTTTCGGATTCATGCTCCAGGCTTTTGTTCGAGCATGATTTTACCCGAAAACCGGTTGCCACTTTTCGGATTCATGCTCTGGTTTTCCGTGACCTCGCGGCGTTTCATCACTATATAAGCGGCAAGAAACTTTTTCAGGCGAGTACCATGACCACGACCATCGATAGCATCATGTCCGATTTCGAATTTCTCGACGATTGGGAAGACCGCTATCGCTATGTCATCGATCTCGGCAAGGAACTGCCGCCCTATCCCGACGATGCGCGCGATGCCGTGCACAAGGTGCAGGGCTGTGTCAGCCAGGTCTGGCTGAAGACGCTGCCGCAAGGCGGCAACGATCCGGTCATGGAGTTTCTGGGCGATTCCGATGCGCATATCGTGCGCGGTCTGGTGGCCATCGTGCTGGCGCTTTATTCGGGCCGCAAGGCGTCGGAAATCCTGACGATTGAGCCGGAAGCCATTCTGAAAAAGCTCGGCCTCGATGAACATCTGACGCCGCAACGCTCCAACGGCCTGCGCGCCATGGTGGCGCGCATACGGCGTGAGGCAGAGCTGGCGAAAGAATCAGCGTAAAAGTTTCTCAACCGACAAGGCAGCCGCCAGCAGTCTTTTGTCGGTGCCGCCGCGTGCGGTGAGCATGAAGCCGGTCGGCAGGGTCATGCCCGGCATCGGCACGGTGATGCTGCACAGGTCGAACTGGTTTCCAACCTGCGTATCACGCAGCAGAAGCCCTTCCACACGGTCATATTCGGCCTCATCATTGCTGACCGAAGCAATCGTCGGGGCAACGATCGGCGTGGCGGGTGTCACGAACATGTCGAACTCGCTCAGGCGTTCGTCCATTTCCCGCACCAGCGCCGCGCGCGTTTCCATAATGCCGCGATAGGTTTCCATCGGCACCTTGACGCGCACGGCGAGCGGACGCTTCACGCGAAGATCGACATTGGCATCGGGATCGCCAAGCCAGGTCGATGCGTGGACATGGCTTGCCTCGATCCCGGCAATGGAGCCGACGCGGGTTGCCTCACGCAGACGCTGGATCAGGTCATCGACCCCCAGATCGGCAATGACAGCACCCGCCTTTTCAAGAATCGCGACCGTTGCCTCGAAGTGCTTCACCACGTCCGGCTCCATATCGGCCAGAAGATAGCCCTTGGGCAGCGCGATGCGCAGGCCCTTCAGCGACAGGGCTTCAGGCAGGACCGGCGTTTCGCCCGCCATGATCGCGTCGGTCAGAATGGCGTCGGCGACGGTTCTGGTCAGCGGACCAACGGAATCGAGCGATGGCGCCAGCGGAAAAGCACCGTCGAGCGGAATGCGCCGCGCCGTCGGCTTGAAGCCGACAAGGCCGTTCAGCGCCGCCGGTATGCGCACCGACCCGCCCGTGTCCGAGCCGATGGCGATTTCGCTGGTGCCTTCCGCCGCGGAAACGGCAGCGCCCGATGACGAACCGCCCGGAATGCGCGTGGGATCAATGGCGTTGCCCGGCTCGCCATAATGCGGATTGAGACCGACCGGCGTGAAGGCGAATTCCGTCATATGGGTCTTGCCGACGATGACCGCACCCGCCTCGCGCAGACGGCGAACAATCGCGGCATCTCTGGTCGCGGGCGCCGCGTCACGGCGAATGACCGAACCGGCCAGCGTCGGTTCTCCGGCAATGTCGAAGAGATCCTTGATCGAAACGATGCGCCCGTCGAGGGGGCCGACAGCGCCTCCGTCGCGCAGACGCGCATCGGCGGCATCCGCCTCGGCACGCGCCTGCCGTGCATAAATCTTGCTGAAAACGCGCTCGTTGCCTGCCCGCGCTTCCAGCCGCGACAGGATGCTTTCCAGCCGATCCCGTACCGAATTCATGTGATTTCTCCCCACTTCCCCATCAGGCCTGTCAGGCTTGTTTGGGACACAGGCGATAGACCCGCCCCAGTGGAGTGTCAATCCGGGAGATTGCTTCACTTGTTCAGCGGCTGCATCCGGGGACGATAGTCGTCGGCTCCCCAATGCAGGACAGCGCCGCCGCCGCGTTCTTTTTCGGGTTGCGGATTATAGTGCCGGTGGAGCGCGGCCAGGCCGACCTTGAGCAGCATCTTGGCCGAACGCGCGGGCCATTGCCGCTCGCGCTCCACGGTTTCAAGACCTTTCAGGAAGCAGCAGACGTCGACCAGAACGCCGTTCAATTCCGGCCCTACCGCTTCCAGCGCCCGCTCGACCCGGATGCGGCTGGCAAGCGCAATATCCGTCAGTTCGGCCATGCCGCCCGACCCACTCGCCCTGCTTCTGACGCTTTTGTCCCAACGCATCGTGATGGAAGGCATCAGCGAGCCGCGCGTGAAGTCGGCGCGCAATCTTTCACCTGCAAGAAACTCGTTCTGCGAAATAAAGGAAGAACCGCTTGCGGTTTTGCGCCGGTAAAGCATGGCAAGCGGCGACTCTTCAGGGTTGATTTCAACCTTCTCGCCCTGCTCATACTCGACGGTCAGCGTGGCTCTTGCCGGGCTAGGCAGCGGCTTGCCCCTCTGTTTCAGGCATCTGTTACCGTGCGGCGCCAGAACAAGCCGTTCATCCTCCCAGCGCAGCAACCCCTTCCGATGCATGGATTCCAGTTCGGCGCGGGAAGCGGCGATGGTTCCGCGATCCGCCGCCAGCAATACATGCGTCGCGCGGACCGAATCCTGAACCTCGCAGGCTCCGCCTTTCAGAAAGCGCATGATCCTCGCTTCGGACACTGACAGTTGAGTGCTCATGCCGCCATCCTCCACTCCGCAAAAGCACTGTACGCAATGCGCTCGAAGGTCGAGACGATTGCATCGAATTCGGTATCGTCGCGCATGTCTTCCACCAGATGGCAGGCATGCATTACCGTGGTGCGGCCCCGTGCAAAGCCCGCGGCCACACCCCGCATGGCCAGCCCGAAAGCCGTGTGCGCGACATACATGCCGATCTGCCGGACCCGCGCGACCTCCCGCCTGCAACGCAATGGGGACCGCAATTCGGTGCCGGAAACCCCGAACATGGCCACAAGCAAATCGATCAGTGCGTCGCACAGCGCCACATTCCGCCGTTGCCGCAACCGGTCGGCGCAGCCCTCCTCCATTGTGAGGCTCAGGTTCCGACCATGCCTTGCTGCCAGCAGCTTCAATGCTTCGAAAGCTTCCGCCCGCGTGTGAATGACATCCGATAGTTCCAAAGACATTCATCTTCCCTCGCCAGAATAGGAATATCTTCTTATACGGAGAAAAATGCAAGAGTGGATAAGTTTTGTAGAATGGATTGTGTTTCGCGGTTAATTTCGACACTTCTAAGATAGGCTAAGGCCTTGTAAGCGTGGAATTAACGGGACCCAAAGGGGTGCGGCTACTCGCTATTTTACAGAAAACTGCGCCAAAATCTAGGAATATTATCCAACAGCATCTCACGAGGTTCATGCTCGTTCACACCGAGAAATGAGGATTGTGACGATGGATGCGGATATCAGACACGCCCGCAAATTATTCCTTGCCAGAAAAAAAGAGAATCAACTGACGGCGATGCAACGCATCGCCTTGCAGATCATCGCCGGGATCGATCTGGATGAAGTTCTCAAGGCGCCGCAGGAAGAAAAGGAACGGACCAAGCGGCGCCTGACGCGCCTTATGGAAAGGGAGCGCCTGAAAGGAATGTGCGGTCACTGGAGTTATGACCTGAACCGACACATCGCATTGAAACAGGCTTTCGACCGGATCGGCTGACGGGGCCAGCATTTCGGAAAAGGCACCCCAAGCAAAATGGCCGCTATCGTCGAGCTTGCGCTTTACGATAACGGCCATTTCAACAAACGCTCAAGAATAGATGTGGCAAAGCGCAGTGCGCTCGAAAGTCAGAGCGCTCAAGCTTCCTTCGGCTTGCGGCCGAGGCCCATCTTCTTCGCAAGACGCGAACGGGCAGCAGCGTAGTTGGGGGCGACCATCGGATAGTTCGGGTCGAGATCCCACTTTTCGCGGTACTGTTCCGGCGTCATGTTGTAATGGGTCATGAGGTGACGCTTCAGCGACTTGAACTTCTTGCCGTCTTCGAGGCAGATGATGTAGTCGTCATGAACCGACTTCTTCGGGTTGACGGCAGGCTTCGGCTTCTCAACGACGACAGGCGCTTCTTCGCGTTCGACGTGACGCTTGAACGCGGCATGTACTTCGGCGATCAGCAGCGGCAACTCGCCAGCGCGAATCGAATTATTGCCGACATATGCAGCTACAACATCTGCAGTAAGGCTCAGAAGCAGTTCTGCGCTCTCGTCGTGCGTGTCCAGATTTTCCATCAGATTTCCTTTTTTACTTCTTATTGTTGCGCAATCGACGACTGGAGATCCCCGCCTGCCATCGCCGTTACGTATTCCAACTCTGCCCCATCCATTCCCGACTGCGAATATCAGTTGATAATGTCATTTGCAATAGAATTGTCAAACCACATTACATTAATAACAAGTCTTTCTTCTTGAATCGTCAAATACAAAAATTCGGATCGCAACCGCGCCAACATATGGAAACTTTGAATCACAATGTGTTGGCGTTGCCGCCCCTGTCATTTATTACAGGATATGGGTGGAGCCGCAGTTCACTGCGTTGCTTCCTTTAATTTGCCGGGCTATCGTTAGCAATAGTTTTCTCCCTCAAGTTTTCTTGTACGCGACTCAAGACTAATTGCCTTCCGTAACGTAGCTTTTGGGCGCAGAATCGGGCCTCAAAATGGCATTGTTCAAATATATTTCAACGGATTGAACTCGCTTTCGCCTTTTCAGCCAACTATATAAATATCACCGTCACCCGCTAATGGTCTGATTCCAACATTTGCCTCCACTGGTTCAAGCGCTGAGCAAATGTTGGTGTTCAAAAGACCGTCAGGAAGTATATGTATCTGGTGGATTTTTCGAATTTGACGTTCGAAACAGCATCAATGTCAGCCGGGATTCGTCGTCAAAATCAATCCATTAGAAGGTACTACTTACCTGCCTTGCAGCAAATCGAAACAGTTTTCATTGGAATTGTGGATGTCTCAGAGCTCCTTGCAACTTCAACCGCCGCACGCAACCAAACATCCGGTCAATGACACCCGTCACGGGATCACCCGCACCGACGATTATGCCTGGTTGCGCGCAGATAACTGGCAGGATGTATTCAAGGACCCCTCGGTTCTCTCCTCCGAAATCCGCGCGCATCTGGAGGCGGAAAACGCTTATCAGGCAGCGCTGATGAAGGACACGGAAGCGCTGCAGAAAAGCCTGTTTGCCGAAATGCGCGCGCGCATCAAGGAAGACGACTCCTCCGTTCCTTCCAAGGATGGCCCCTATGCCTATGGCGTGTCCTATCGCACCGGCGGCGAACAGCCCTATTTCATCCGCACGCCGCGCGATGGCGGCACCGAGACCATCCTTCTCGACGGTGACGTGGAGGGCAAGGACAAGGCATATTTCCGCCTCGCTTCCGCCGATCACGCGCCGGATCACAAGCTTTTGATCTGGGGCTATGACGACAAGGGATCGGAATTCTACAAGCTCAAGGTCCGCGACCTGTCTTCGATGAAGGACCTTGAGGACATCGTCACCGACACGAATGGCGGCGGCGCGTGGGATGCACAAAGCGAGGGCTTCTTCTATACGCGCCTTGATGAAAACCATCGGCCATCCAAGGTCTTCTATCACAGGATCGGCACGGCGCAGTCGGATGACCGGCTGATCTATGAGGAGAAAGACCCCGGCTTTTTCCTCGGGGTCGGCGGTTCGGCGCTGGACGACTATATCTTCATCGATATTCATGACCATGAAACATCGGAGTGCTGGCTCCTTCCCGCCAGCGACCCGGCGGCCAAGCCGCAGCTCGTCATGAAGCGCAAGACCGGCACGGAATACGATATCGCGCCGGGCGGCGATGTGTTCTACATCCTGACCAATGCCGACGGCGCCAAGGATTTCAAGATCTGTCAGGCGCCGGCCAGCGCCCCGCAGCCGGAAAACTGGGTCGAGGTGGTGGCGGAAAAGCCGGGACGGCTGATCCTGTCGCATTCGGCCTACAAGCATCACCTTGTCTGGATGGAACGCGATAACGGCCTGCCGCGCATCGTGATCCGCGACCGCGAAACCGGCGAGGAACATGCCATTGCCTTTGACGAGGAAGCCTATTCGCTCGGCCTTCATGGCAGCGCCGAATATGATACGGATGTAATCCGCTTCTCCTATTCGTCCATGACGACGCCGGAACAGCTTTTCGACTACAATATGCGGACGCGCGAGCGCAAGCTGTTGAAGACGCAGGAAGTTCCGTCCGGCCACAATGCGCAGGATTACGTCACGCGCCGCGTGTTCGCCAGGGCATCGGATGGCGAACTGGTGCCGGTCTCCCTGCTCTATCACAAGGACACCCGGCTCGACGGCTCCGCGCCCTGCCTGCTCTATGGCTATGGCTCCTATGGCATCACCATTCCGGCAAGCTTCAGCACCTCGCGGCTGTCGCTCGTGGATCGCGGCTTCGTCTATGCCATCGCCCATATCCGCGGCGGCAAGGACAAGGGTTTTGCCTGGTATGAAAACGGCAAGCGCGACAAAAAGGTGAACACCTTCACCGATTTCATCGCCGCCTCACGGCACCTTGTTGCCGAAGGTTTTACCAGCCATGACCGCATCGTCGCCCATGGCGGTTCGGCGGGCGGCATGCTGATGGGCGCGATTGTCAATATGGCGCCCGACGCCTTCGGCGGCATCATCGCCGAAGTGCCCTTCGTCGACGTGCTCAACACGATGCTGGACGACACATTGCCACTCACCCCGCCGGAATGGCCGGAATGGGGCAACCCGATCACATCGGAAACGGATTACCGGATCATTGCCGGCTATTCGCCCTACGATAATGTCAGCCGTCAGGGCTATCCCGCCATTCTGGCGGTGGCGGGGCTTACCGATCCGCGCGTGACTTATTGGGAACCCGCCAAATGGGTCGCCCGGCTGCGTGAACTGAAGACCGATGACCACCCTGTCCTGTTCCGCATCAACATGGATGCAGGCCATGCCGGGGCCTCGGGTCGGTTCTCGCGGCTGGAAGAAGTCGCCTACACCTACGCTTTCGCGCTCAAGGTGACAGGCAAGGCGGGCGGCACGCTCTAGGAGCCTCATCCAGAGCCGCCCTGTTCCGGCTCCCGCCAGATAGCATCGCGTCCAGTTTTCAAGGGCGCGATGCCTTCCTCTTACGCATGCCTTTTCCGGACCGGTCGCGCTTTCGGGAGGCATGCTCTGGAAGAACGCGCCATTTCCCTTATACTATTGTTCTGTAACTATTCTTTTGAAGGAGAGTTCGATGCTGCGTCAGGTCATTGCTGCCTGCCTCACTTCCGCATCGCTTGCGGTTTCCGGCCTTGTTGCGCTGCCCATGTCGGCTGAGGCTCAGGTGCGCAAGGATGTCGGTGAATTTGCCGGCCAGCGCTGCAGCGTGCCGAGAAGAGGCAGCGGCATCATCGTCGGCCAGTTCAGCGGCGTGGACGATTCACCCTTCACCACCGGCGGCGACGGGCTGGTTCCGATCGACCGTATCCGCTGCTTCAGCAGCATGTCCGAATGCAAGGGCTGGCTCTATACGATGCAGAGCAAATACACCAATGCCGGAGCCGCCACGCTGGTGCGCTGCACGAAACGCTGAACCCGGCCTTAAAAATCTGCGGTTTTCATGAAGCTCTGCGGATGGCATCCTCTCACCACTTGATGCATCGCCTTCGGGCGTCATCTTCGGTTTGGGAGGATCGGAAATGCAGCAGGCCAGCTCTGTTCCCAGTTATGTGCATGGCGCGAGCGACAAGCTTCTCATCGGCAATACGATCGGCCGGCTTCTGGACCAGATCGCGGAAAAATATCCTGACCGTCCCGCCGTCGTCGTCCGGCACCAGAATATCCGGCTGACCTATTCCGAACTCAGGCAACGGACCGATGAGCTTGCCGAAGGCTTCCTAGATGTTTAGTCCCGGCATTTGATGGATCGGATTTATCATGAATCTTTCCGGCTCTGTTGTCCAGATTTTGCAGACGAACTCGTATGGTGTGAGACCTCGAAGCCTCTTCAACCGCCGACCAAAATTGTAAGCATTGATAAAGTCGATCATGTGCCTGCGTAGTTGCTCATGATTGTCATAGTGGAACCGCTTTACCGTTGCATCCTTGATAGTGCGGTTCATCCGTTCGACCTGGCCATTGGTCCATGGATGGCGGGGTTTGGTCAGGCGATGTTCGATGTCGAGATCAGCACAAGCCATCTCGAATGAATGGCAGCGAAAGGGCACGTTATCTCTGCGCATGGCCTTGATATCTTCAGGTGTCCAGCCATCGCCGGTTGGATCGGTGAAGTGGGTTCCATTGTCGGTCAACACAGTATGGATTTTGTACGGTATAGCCATAGCCAGGGCACGGAGGAAGTTCCCAGCAACACGCCGGGTTGCCTTTTCAACCAGTTGGGCGAAGGCGAATTTGGATGTTCGATCAATGGCCACAAAGAGATAAAGCCTGCCTTCTGCTGTATGCACCTCGGCAATGTCGATGTGAAAATAGCCGATTGGATAATTTTTGAACTTCTTTTTCGGTTCCTTATCGCCTTCAACATCGGGCAAGCGCGAAATGCCGTGACGCTGCAAGCATCGATGCAACGACGAGCGTGTCAGGTGCGGAATTGTGGGCTGAAGCGCATACAGGCAATCATCAAGAGGTAGTAATATATGTCTGCGGAAGGCGACAACGACAGCTTCCTCTTCCAGTGACAGAACTGTCGAGTGCGGATCTTTCGTGACCTGCCACTGAGAATTTCCTCCAGAATGGATTAGATTCCGGCCCAATAAAGGACGGACGAATGAAGAAGCAGCG
>NZ_JBHEEV010000016.1:0-54885 GCF_041930145.1 Brucella ciceri
GGAAGTGCGGCAACGCATGCAGCTTACCGGTACTAATAGCTCGATCGACTTGATCACTCCCATTTACAATATCCATCGAACGAAGTTCGATGAAGGCAATATGGCAGTAGGGCAATAAGGCAATATGTTGCCTAAAGCCCTTAACCATCGCCTGCACAGAAAGACAAAGCACAAAGGCAAAGGACAGGCGCAGACCAAACATACTGCCCTATTCCCCTACTGCCTTACTCCTGAACCAGCTTCTCATTTGTGTTCTTCGCCGACCTGGTGGTTATGGCGGAGCGGCTGCACCCGATCCCATTCCGAACTCGGCCGTGAAACGCTCCAGCGCCAATGGTACTTCATCTTAAGATGCGGGAGAGTAGGTCGCTGCCAGGTCTGCTAAGCACACAAATCAATCCATCTTCTCAAACCCATGCAAAACAGACCAAATCACGCCCAAAGCGCCAAAAAATACCAAAACCGGTCATAATATCGCACCCATAACGCGGGGTGGAGCAGCCCGGTAGCTCGTCAGGCTCATAACCTGAAGGCCGCAGGTTCAAATCCTGCCCCCGCAACCAAAAATAAAACTCGTCGCACAAGCGGCGGGTTTTGGCGTTTAAAGGGGCAAAATAGCCGGATAATCGCTCGCATCCGCCGCAACCCAGAAAAGGAGCAGGGGCCGCAAAGCCCCACACAAACCTTGTTTGCACCGAAAATCACTTCTGTAAGTCCAGCCACTCATCCAAGCCGATATGGCTTATATGTTCGACGCGATGGTCATTCATGAACTGGTTGAACTGCTTCTCTTCCGTGTGGTGATGTTTAAAGCCACATTTCGCCTGGGCTTTGAAGGATTGCTCGTTTTCGGCGAAATAACCACACCACAGAGCCGCCATTTTCAGGTCTTCGAAGGCATGGCGCATCAGTTCCTTCACAGCTTCCGGAATAAGGCCCTTTCCCCAGAAGGGGACACCGATCCAGTAGGCAACCTCTGCTTCATTGGCGGCGATATCAAAATTACTGTCCTTGCCGATCAGTAATCCCACCATGCCGATGGCGACATTGTCCTCTTTCAGGGTGACGGCATAGACTTCCGGATGCGAAAACACGGTCCGGATAATTTCCAGACTTTCTTCCTCACTCTGGTGAACTGGCCAGCCGGCAATCGGTCCCACCCGATCATCGCTGGCATATTTATACAGGCTGGCTGCATCGCTATCTTGCCATGGCCGCATGATCAGACGTTCGGTTTCAAGCATGGTTCTTCTCATTTCTATCGAGGGTTGCTGTCCCCGGCTTTTAACGAAGGCAGGGAAAAGTTGACAATGGAAGGAACCGGGTGAAGTAGGTAATAATGAAAACAAACGGTCTTTATCTGAAGCGATTGCGCTGCAATGATGGACAAAATGAAAACAGGTTGCTCCTTGCGCCCCGCCGAAGGCGTCGAGTTCGGGATCGGGAAAGGTCGGCTCGAGGAAGACGATAACCAGCTATTGTCATTGAGCTATGTTGTGCTGCTCATTTGCCAGAATGGCTCGGCCGAATTCGAGGTGAATTTCCGAAGCTACCAGATGCAGAAAGACGATTTTCTGGTTCTTTATGACGATTCCATCGCTTCTGTGAGCAATAGATCATCTGATTTTTCCTGCTCTTATTATCTGATAGAGCGCTCCATAGCCTCGGATATTGCTTATGGATTGCCAAACGAGTTGTTTCTGTTTCTAAGCCGGCATCCGTTTTTTAAGGCCGATGAGCGTACCATTCGTTTTCTCTCGGTCTGGGAGAAGATGACCGCTTTCATTTACGAAGAGCCGCTGCAATATCAGAGAACCATTCTGGTCAATCAGTTTCAGAATCTGTTCTTGTGGCTTTCGCATAAGGCCGCCGGTTTCGATATTTCCGAGAAAAATGATTACAGCAGGCAGGAAGCGCTCTGCTGGAAATTCTGGGAGCTGATATTCCTGCATTGCAGACATCAGCGTGAAGTGTCCTTTTATGCGGGTCTCCTGAATGTGACACCTTATTATCTCTCGCAACTCACCAAGAGATTTTTTAATGATGCCCCGAAAACGTTGATCGATCGACAGGTAATACTGGAAATCAAGAAACAGTTGATGCAGCCAAAAAGGTCAATGCAGCAAATTGCACATGATCTTGAATTTGCAGATGCGTCTTACTTAAGTAAATATTTCAAACGCCATACGGGACTAGGCCCTACAGAATACCGAAAGAAGATTTCTTGAGGCCGGAGCGCATCCCGAAAACTGTGAAACGGTTCTCGAAACGCGCCCTAGAGCATTTCCAGCAAAAGTGTGAAACGTTTACGCGGGGAAATCAGTTCACTGGACTGATTTCTTATCCCGCTCCGATGCGTTGGATAATGCGACAAAACAAATAGTTAGAGCGGTTCCGGCGATTCTGTTAGAATAGGAACCGCTCTAATGGCACAGATTTCTTGTCCCTGCCGGTAGCGATGATGGAGCGAGCGCCAACTTCGATCCGCCGTTGAAACCTATTCGCGCCCTTTTGAATGCTCGCCAAGAAGCTCTTCGATATCATCGAAGATCGACTGCCATTCTTTCTGTGTCAGCTCGAACAGGTTGAAGCTTCTCAGCCAGAATGCGCCCTCATTGGCAATGAATGCCAAGCGCGCCCGCCGTCCTTCCGGCGTCGAAACATCTAGCCCGTCCCATTGCCTGCGATACCAGGCGCGGGTTTCCTCGAGATAATGGGAGTTGGGTATCAGGCTCGCCATCATGGCTGCAAACCGCGAATCGTCGTCTGCGTCGCTTTCGCGCGTCACCGCTATATGGGCCGCTATGTGTGAGATCGCGTCATTCTTATGCCGCTTGCGTGCCGCCACCTGATCGTCGAACCGGTCGCCCAGCCGTTCGATCATGGCTTTCATCAGCCCGTCTTTGTTGCCGAAGCAATATTGCACGCCGCCCTTGGTTACACCGGCGGCCTGCGCCACCGCGTCCATGGTCAGCGCAAGGATGCCGCCTTCCTCAACCAGCTTCTCGGCCATGTCGAGCACATGATCGCGGTCGATCGAGCGCGGGCGACCCGTTTTTTGCAATTTCTTACTTTCCATACGGACGGATTTATATTACGTCGGCACCTCTGACAAGTTTGAATACGACCGTATTGAAAAGGTATGAACCGATGTTGCCGCAAAATCGCTGGCTCGTTCTCGCAATTGTTTCCAGCGCGTTGTTCCTGATCGTCGTGGATATGACGGTGCTTTACACAGCCCTGCCGCGTCTTACCCATGATCTGGCGGCCAGCGCTTCGGAAAAGCTCTGGATCATGAACATCTACCCTCTGGTGGTAGCAGGTCTGCTGCCGGGCCTCGGCACGCTCGGTGACAAGCTCGGCCACAAGCGCATGTTCATGAACGGGCTGGCGGTGTTTGGCCTTGCCTCGCTCTGTGCAGCCTATTCGCCAAATCCGGAAATTCTGATTGCGGCGCGCGCATTCCTTGCCTGCGGTGCGGCCATGATGATGCCTGCCACACTTTCGATCATCCGCCTCACGTTCACCGATGAGAAAGAACGCTCGCTTGCCATCGGCATATGGGCGGCAATCGCTTCGGGTGGCGCTGCCATCGGTCCGGTCGCGGGCGGCATTCTGCTGGAATATTTCTGGTGGGGTTCGGTCTTTCTGATCAATGTGCCGGTCGTTCTGGTTGCGCTCGGGCTTTCGGCCTTCCACCTTGAAAACCGTCCGCTCGGCTCACAGCGCAAATGGGACCTGGTCGGGTCGATCCAGATCATGGTGGGGCTGATCGCGCTCACCTATGCCGTCAAGGAACTTGCAAAGCGCGATGCTTCCATGTCCATTTTTGCGGCAGCGCTCGTCATCGGCCTTGCTGCCACGACGATCTTCGTCCGCAGACAGTTTGCAAGCGCTGAACCACTGATCGATTTCTCGCTGTTCAGGACGAGACTGTTCTCGTTGGGCGTGTTTGCAGCTCTGGTCGCGTCGGGCTCGATGACCGGCATGGAACTGGTTTTCAGCCAGCGCATGCAGCTGATCGAAGGCATGACACCGCTCCAGGCGGGCCTGACCATTCTGCCTATCCCGCTGGCAGCTTTCGTTGCGGGGCCGCTTGCGGGCGCAATGTTGCCGCGCTTCGGTGCGGGCAAGGTGCTCTGGATATCGCTCGGCGTTACGGCGCTCGGGGTGATGATCTACATCCTCACCTACCGGATCTCGGCGCACTTCTATCTGGCGGGGCTTGCCGTCCTTGGCTTTGGCGTCGGCTGTGCGATGACCGGCGCATCATCCTCGATCATGGGAAGCGCGCCTGCCGAAAAAGCGGGGATGGCCGCTTCGGTGGAGGAAGTCTCGTTCGAGCTTGGCAATGCTCTGGGCGTAACGATCTTCGGCAGTATCCTGTCAGCGTTCTATACGGCGAGCCTCGTTCTGCCAGCCGGTTCAGGCATTCCTCCTGTTGTCCGCGACAGCCTTGATGAGGCGCTGCTTGCAGCGCAATCGATGGCCGCCGCTGACGCCCGTGCGTTGACCACGCTCGCTTCGCAGGCGTTCGAGAATGCCTATGTCGCTGTCGTGGTGGCAACGGCATTGCTGCTGTTCGCTGCTACCGTTGCTACCTATCTGGTTCAGCGTCGCACCAGACAGAAAAGCCTTTGCTGATTGAAGCATTCATCAGCCCGGGCGCGGAGAGCCGCCTCTTCACGCAATCACATTTCTGCACTATTCATGCGTGCAACGGTGGTTGGGAGGCGGCCCTTCATGAACACAGCAAGCGATGCGCGTTTCTGGGATCGGACATCGCGGAAATATGCCATGGGCAAGATCGCGGATCAGATCGGCTATGAGCGCACGCTGGACCGGACCCGGGCTTTGCTTGGTGCAAGCGACAAGGTGGTGGAACTGGGCTGCGGAACAGGAACGACAGCGCTTAAGCTTGCCGGTGCTGTTCAGCATTATCTAGCGACAGATTTTTCTGCCGGAATGATCGCGATTGCCAACGAAAAGCTTGCCGCTGCCCCGGTCCCGGCTCTCTCCTTCCGAACGGCGACTGCGCAGGCGCTTGCCTCAGAGGCGGCACGGTTCAACGTGGTTCTTGGTTTCAACTATCTCCATCTGGTTCGTGACCTGTCGGACACGCTGCGCTCGATCCACACTTTGCTTGAGCCGGGAGGCTTGTTCATTTCCAAGACGCCTTGCGTGGGCGACATGAACCCGCTCATCCGGCTGGCATTGCCCGCGATGCGCCTGATCGGCAAGGCGCCCTATGCGGGCGTCTTCCCGGCGACGGAACTGAGCCAGCAAATATCTGCGGCGGGCTTCGATATCCTTGCCGTTGAACGCCACGCCGCGAGGGGCAACGATAATCGCCCCTATATCGTGGCGCGCAAGAGGTGACATGAGCGGACGAGACTGCTGGAAGCCAGCCACGCCCGGCATTCCATGTCCAGCATTTGCCGAGCCCATGTCCCTCGTTCCCCGGCTTATGGTTGCGTTTCAGCAGAGAGCTCAACGGCATGTGACTGAAGCGAAATCAGCCATGTGACCGCGAGAAATGCGACCATCGCCCAGGGAAGATAGCCTGCGCCCAAACCGCCGAGAACAAGGCCGCCGATCAGTCCCCCTGCGGCAATGGCGAGATTCCAGAAGGTGACGAGCATTGCTTGCGCCACGTCCGCCGCGCTGCCGGCAGCTTTGGCGAGCGCTGTCTGAAGCAGCGTTGGAACGCCGCCAAAAATCAGTCCCCACAGGCCGGCGGTGGCAAGAACGATCAGCGGCGAGGTGTTCCAGACCCCGAAGGCGATGGCGCAGACGGCAACAACGATGATGCTGCCTTGCATCATTGGCCACAGCTTGCGGTCGATGTACGTGCCGACGACCCAGAGACCGGCAATTCCCGCAATGCCGAAGATGAAGAGCACCATGTCGGCGCGGGCCGACAGGCCGGAAAGGCTCAGGAACGGCGACACATAGGTGTAAAGGATATTATGTGCGATCACGAATGCCAGCGTCATGCCGAGTATCTTCAGCACGCCCGGTATGCGCAGTGTATCCGGCACGGAAAACCGCTGTTCCTGCTTCTGTCCGGGAAGGTCCGGCACGATGAAGTGGATCATGATGGCGAGGGCAAGCGCGAGAAGGCTCATCAATCCGAAAGCGAGCCGCCATCCGGCCAGCGCACCGATAAATGTGCCTGCCGGAACGCCGAAGGAAAATGCCAGCGGCGCGCTGATGCCGACAATGGCAATCGCACGTCCGGCAAGATGCGATGGCGCAAGCCGGGCTGCATAGCCAACAAGCCACGCCCACACCAGGCCGGCGGATATTCCGGCGCAGAACCGGGCGATGAGCATCAGCGCGAAGCTGTTGGAAAGGGCGGTTACGGCATTCACCACCGCGAAGCCGACGATCGCCATGAGCAGAAGCGGGCGACGGCGCAGTTTTTGCGTGAAAGTGATGAGCGGAATGGCGGTGAGAAACGAGCCTGCGGCGTAAACGGATATCATCTGCCCCGCCAGACTGTCGGTAATGCCGAGGCTGGGGCTGATCTGTTGAAGAAGGCCAGCGGGCATGACTTCGGTCATGAGCGTGATGACGCCCGCCATGGCGAGGGCCAGCAGCGCCCCGACGGGCAGCCTTTCCGTGCTTTGTCGAGGGGTGGAGGTGGATGTCATGGAGCAAAATCCTATTGGTAAATCGGGTTGGGGAAATTGCTCAATCTCGCCAATCAAGAAAAGTAGGCTATAATTCCAAATACTTTTGACATTTATGTCGGGCATGGAGGCTCAGAGGATGGACAGTCTTGGCGCATTGCGCGCTTTCGTGCAGGCAGCCGAAACCGGAGGTTTCACGGAGGCGGGGCGTCGGTTGAGCATTTCGCCGTCTGCTGTAAGCAAGGCAGTGGTGCGGCTGGAGGAACGGTTCGGCACAAGGCTGTTCCATCGTTCCACCCGCAGCATTTCGCTGACGCCGGAAGGCGTGAAGTTTCTCGACCGATGCCACCGCATCCTGTGTGAATTCGAGATGGCCGAAAGTGAATTGTCGCAGACCTGTCAGGAACTGAGCGGCAGGCTCCGCGTCAGCCTGCCGTCGCTGGGCGCATTGTTCCTGCCGGCCATTGCGGTTTTCGCGCGCCACCACCCGCAAATAGAACTGGAACTCGACTTTACCGATCGGCTTGTGGACGTGATCGAGGAGGGGTTCGATGCCGTGATCCGTACAGGCCATCAGGGCGATTCCCGTTTGATGGCCCGCAAGCTCGGCTCCTATCGCCGGGCGGTCGTTGCCTCTCCGGATTATCTGCGCAGGAATGGTGTGCCGGAAAAGCCGGAGGATCTGGCGCGCCATTCGTGCCTGGTTTACCGCTTCCCCACGACCGGCAAGCTCGACCGCTGGCGTTTCAGAAGGCAAGATGAAATCTTCGAAGCCGACCTGACCGCCCGCATGGTGCTGAATTCACTGGAGCCGCAAATATCCCTGGCGGAGCAAGGCATCGGCCTTGTTTCCATCCCGGATCTGAGCGTACGCCCCCAATTGGCGAACGGGACACTGGTCAGCGTTCTCGAGGATTATCTCGATATTCCCACGCCCTTGCAGGTCATGTGGCCGTCGAGCCGCCATCTCTCGCCGAAACTGCGGGCGTTCGTCGATTTTCTTGCCACGGACAACTCATGGCGAAGCGGTCCGGTCCCGAACGACGGGGCCAATGGAGCGGACAAAATGACAGGCAGAGAATGAACGCGAATGTTATTACCGCTGATATCCGATATACGGACTGGCTGATCAGCCATGACCCGCACGTGCCTGCGCACTGGGTGAAGCGCTGTCTTTCCGCTGGCGAGTATATCATTACTCTTACCGATGCGGAGCCTGCCGGATTTCTTCGCTACAGCTGGTTTTGGGGTGTTATCCCCTACATGGATATGATCTGGGTCATTCCCCAATACCGGCGGCGCGGCATTGGCGGATTGCTGTTCCAGCGCTGGGAAACCGCGATGCGGGAACAACAGGCCACGCAATTGATGACATCGAGTGTTGCCGACGAGAAGGAACCTCAGCAATTTCACCGGAGCAATGGCTTTCGCGAGGCCGGAGCCATTTCCTTTGGAAAGTTTCAGCCCCAATCCGAGGTCTTTCTGATCAAGGACCTCTGATTATGCGTTTTCCAGAGCAGTCCTGAGCCCAATGGCAGGTGAGTGAGCCTTTGCCTAACGTCGAACCTACCGGCGGAAGGACATTCGGTATTCGCGCGGGGACATGCCGCGCAACCGTCTGAACTGCCGGTTGAAATTGGCGAGGGAAGCGTAGCCGACTTCGGCGGCTATGTGCTGGATGGGCTGGTTCGTACCCGAAAGCCGCGAGCAGGATTCGCCGATCCGCAAGGCGATCACATATTCGGAGACGCTCATCTGAGTGTGCCGCTGGAACAGGCGATGCAGGCCCGAAATGCTGAGGAACGCGATTTCGGCAAGCTCCTCCATGCGCAGGGGCGCGTGATAGTGCTTATGGATATGCACGAGTACCCGGTCGATCCTTGAGCGGTCGCCCACATGCTGCTGGGGAATGACGGACGAAAGTGGCTGTCTCGTGCGCTCCTCCGCGAGCTTTGCCAGTATCGTCAGCAGGCCGATCAGCCGCTGCGCCGGCGGATGCAGGAACAGCGCCTCGAAATCCGCCGACAGGCGACGACCGAGCGCCGGATCAAACGCCAGAGCCGTGCCGGCGTCGGATATCAGGCGACGGATGGGAGCCAGCTCCACCGATCCCCCCGTCAGGCCATCTATCCATTCCCTTCGAAACCAGAAGACAAGCGCCACGTGCGGTTTTGTCTCGTCGAGTTTTTCGCGCGAGGCCCATGTGTGCGGCAGATCGGGGCCAATGAGGACGAGATCGCCATGGTCGTATTCGGCGACGTGGTTTCCGATGAAGCGCTGGCCGCGGGAATTGAGCGTCAGCGTCAATTCAAACTCGGGATGATGATGCCATTCGAAGGGGATCGCATCGTCGAGACGCCGATTGAGCATGCTCCAGGAAGCGTCCGGCGATGCGGGCAAATGTTCAAGAAGTGGCTTCATGTTGCCTTGGGGTACAGGTTCGACGCTGGAATAGTATCAGTTTTGTCCATTTGGGCGCAACATGGCGCGCGGGAAACCATTAGCTTTCCTGCATCCCCGGTTCCGGGCAAGCATATGATGGGAGAACGATATGCAGGACACCACAATGACCAAGCGCGACAGCCATCCGACCGCAGCCGCGACGATCCAGTTGAAGGACATCAGGAAGAACCTGCCGCTGCGCGTCCTGTCAAAGGCCGATTGGGAACATTGGACGACAAGGGGATATGTCATCGTCCGTCAGGCCGTCCCGGCGGCCAATGTTGCGCGTCTTGTCGATCTGCTCTGGGAATTCGACGAAAAGGACCCGAAAGACCCTTCAACCTGGTATGCGCCGCAGCGGCGCGAGCACAAGATGAAGGAGCTCAACAATACCGGGATGCTGGAAATCTACAATCACCAGTATCTTTGGGACAATCGTATGGAGCAGCGTGTCTATGACGTCTTTGTCGATATATGGGACAGGGAGGACCTCTGGGTCACCATCGACCGGGCCAACCTCAATCCGCCAAAGAAGATCAAGGGCAACCCGCACGGCTTCATTCATTGGGACGTGGACACTTCGATCCGGCCTCTGCCAATCGGCGTGCAGGGTGTGCTTAGCCTGCAGAAGCAGGATGGCGATGTGGGCGGTTTCCAGTGCGTGCCCTATCTGTTCGAGCATTTCGAGGAATGGGTGAAAACACAGCCGGACGACCGCGACCCCATGCATCCCGACATGACCGGGCTCGAAGTGGTCAATATCGACATGGAGCCAGGCGACCTGATGATCTTCAATTCGCTGCTGGCGCATGGCGTCAGGCCGAACCATTCCGACAACCGGGTGCGCATGGCGCAATATATCTCCATGCACCCTGCCGAATGGGAAAACGAGACCGAACGACTGGAACGCATCCGGCTCTGGCGGGAGCGCGATCATCCAAGGCGCGACGCTTTTCCCGGTGATCCGCGCGAATGGGAAAAACACAACGCCGAGACAGTCGCGCTGACCCTGCTTGGCGAGAAACTGCTGGGGTTGAAGCGCTGGTGAGAAAACCCGCACGTCAGCATCGCGCCCTCACGGCGCCTGCGACACTGGCTGAACCTGAAGCGCGGTGCCTGCGGGCGCCGCGCTTCTTCGCGCGGTTGCTTACAGCCGTGCGTCCCATTTCCAATCCCGGATTTCCGGCATGTCTTCGCCATGTTCCCGCACGTAACGTTTGTGAAGAACCAGCTTTTCCTCGAACGTGGCGATCAAAGGACCCGCCACGTCATTGCCGATTGGCAGCCGCCTGACAGCCGCCATGGCCAGATGAAACCGGTCCAGTTCGTTCAGCACCGTCATGTCGAAAGGCGTGGTCGTGGTTCCCTGTTCGATAAAGCCGTGCACGTGGAAATTGGAATGGTTGGTGCGTTTATAGACCAGCCGGTGAATGAGATAGGGATAACCGTGGTAAGCAAAGATGACGGGCCGGTTGGTCGTGAAGATGCGGTCGAACTCGTCGTCGGCAATGCCGTGCGGATGGTGTTGCGGTGATTGCAGAACCATCAGGTCCACGACATTGACGACGCGGATGCGCAGATGCGGCAGGGACTGGCGCAGGAGAGAAACAGCGGCGAGAACTTCCATCGTTGGCACATCACCCGCGCAGGCCATCACGATGTCGGGTTCCAGACCGTCCTCGGTTCCGGCCCAGTCCCATATGCCGAGACCGGCTTCGCAATGGCGCACGGCCTCGTCTATCGACAGCCATTGCGGTTCAGGCTGTTTTCCCGCCACGATGACGTTGATGCGATCCCAGGTTTTAAGGCAGTGATCGGCAACCCACAGCAGCGTGTTGGCGTCCGGGGGAAAATAGACGCGGATGATATCGGCGCTCTTATTGGCCACCAGATCGACAAAGCCCGGGTCCTGATGGGAAAAGCCGTTATGATCCTGACGCCAGACATGAGAGGTCAGAAGATAGTTGAGCGATGAAATCGGTTTTCGCCATTTCAGTTCGCGCGCGACCTGCAACCATTTTGCATGCTGGTTGAACATGGAATCGACAATATGGATGAAGGCTTCGTAGCAGGAGAAAAACCCGTGCCTTCCGGTCAGCAGATAGCCCTCCAGCCAGGCCTGACACAGATTCTCGCTCAATACTTCCATGATGCGGCCATCGGCCGACAGATGGTCGTCTATGTCTAAGGTTTCAGCCATCCACACGCGGTCGCTGGCATCGAAGACCGCGCCGAGACGGTTTGAAGCGGTCTCATCGGGACCGAAGACACGGAAATTCTTCTCCCGCTCGTTCAGCTTCAGCACGTCGCGCAGATATTCACCGAGTATTTTGGTGGATTGCCCTTCCAGCGCTCCCGGTTCGGTGACCTCGACGGCATATTGCCGGAAGTCGGGCGTGTGCAGTTCCTTGCGAAGCAAGCCGCCATTTGCATGCGGGCCGGCCCCCATGCGCCGTTCGCCCTGCGGCGCGAGCGCGCGCAGTTCGGGCTTCAGCGCACCTTTTTCGTCAAACAGGTCCTCCGGGTCATAGCTTTTCATCCAGTTTTCAAGAATTTTGCGATGCGCATCATTTTCGCGGCAATTAGCGACGGGAACCTGATGCGATCGCCAGTAATTCTCTACGATCAGCCCGTCGACCTCCTTCGGGCCGGTCCAACCTTTCGGGCTTCGCAGAATGATCATGGGCCAGCGGGGGCGCTCCGGTGATTTCACATCGGCACTTCGCTTTATCGTCTCGACCCGGGCGAAGATCGCATCGAGGGTTGCTGCCATCTGTTGGTGCATGGCCTCGGGTTCGCTGCCCTCGACGAAGAACGGCTCATAGCCATAGCCCCTGAAGAGACTGGTGAGGTCGTCATCGGAAAGGCGGGCGAGGATGGTGGGATTTGCGATTTTATAGCCGTTCAGATGAAGGATCGGCAGCACGGCGCCGTCGCGTGCGGGATTGAGAAACTTGTTGGAATGCCACGAGGCGGCAAGGGTTCCCGTTTCCGCCTCTCCATCGCCGACCACACAGGCGACCACCAGATCAGGATTGTCGAAAGCGGCGCCATAGGCGTGCACAAGCGCATATCCCAGCTCGCCGCCCTCATGGATCGAGCCCGGGGTTTCCGGCGCGACATGGCTTGGTATGCCGCCGGGAAAGGAAAACTGCCGGAACAGTTTGCGCATTCCTGCCTCATCCTCGCTCACGCCCGGATAGATTTCAGAATAGGAACCTTCCAGATAGGTGTTCGCTACCATGCCCGGTCCACCGTGCCCCGGCCCGCATATGTAGATTATGTTGGCATTTCTTTCCCGAATGATGCGATTGAGGTGCGCGTAAATGAAATTCAGGCCGGGCGTCGTCCCCCAGTGGCCGAGCAGTCGTGGCTTGATATGCTCAGGTTCCAGCGGTTTGCGCAGCAGGGGATTGTCCATCAGGTAGATCTGCCCCACCGAAAGATAGTTCGCCGCTTTCCAGTAGCGATCGATCAGCGCGAGCTGCTGAGGTGCCAGGGGGCCTTGGGCCGGTGCTTTGGTCATTCTCTGTCTCCTTCGCGGATGGTTACGCAGATGCGGCGGGCGCTGTAACTGCGGGGTTCCGAAGAGCGTCCAGCGTTTCGGCGGCGATAATCTGTTCCTCGTCGGTAGCAAACACGAAGGCCGCTGCCGGCGAGGTTGGGCGCGTGATCCGGAAAGCATTGTTTTTGTTGGCGGCAGCGTCGATTTCAAAACCAAGCCAGGAAAGACGCTCGCAGACCGCCTCTCGGATTGCGGGCTGGTGCTCCCCGATACCGGCGGTGAAGATCAAGGCATCCAGTCCGCCGAGCGTCGCGGCGAGCCTGCATATTTCACCGGCAATGCGCGCGGTGAAAATGTCGATGGCTTCCCGGGCACGGGCATCATCGCTTGCGAGCAGGTCGCGTGTATCGCTGCTTATCCCGGACAATCCGAGAAGGCCGGAGCGATGATAAAGCAGGTCGGCAAGCGCATCCGCCTGCATGTTTTCCTGCTGCAACAAATGAAGGAGAACGCCGGGATCGATGGTTCCGCAACGGGTCGCCATCGGAATGCCGTCAAGCGTGGAAAAGCTCATGCTGGTGTCGACGCTTTTGCCGCCGTCCATGGCGCACAGGCTTGCCCCGCTTCCCAGATGTGCGGCGACGATCCTCCCGCCAGCAAGCTCCGGCACTCGTCGGGAAAAGTTCGCGATGATGGATTTGTAGGACAAGCCGTGAAAGCCATATCGCTTTATTCCGCGTTCGTGGAGGGCGATGGGAACCGCAAAACGCCTGATCTTGTCCGGTATGGTCTGGTGGAAGGCGGTATCGAAGGAGGCCGCCTGCGGAAGATGGGGGAGGAGTTTCCGGACGGCCTTTATCAGAGCTGTGCTTTTGGGCTGGTGGAGCGGCGCGTAAATGGAAAGGCTCTCGATGGCTTCGATATGTTTGTCGTCTAACAAGACCGGCCCGGCGAATTGATCCCCGCCAAAGACGACGCGGTGACCGACGCCGAGAATGTTGCCGGGGCTGATATGATCGGACAATCGTGCGAACAGTTCTTCCAGAATGCTGACGATATTCCCGGCATCCGCAGATGCCAGGGCAATGTCGAGGTTCCCGCTTTCACCGCGCAATCGAAAGGTCACGGGAGATTCGTTCAGATCAATCTCGCCCCGCGCCCGTTTTCGGAGTTGCTGTCCGTCAAAGGCGAAGGTGCCGATCTTGACGGTCGACGAACCGGCATTGAACGTAACAAGCTGCTTGTGCACGCGCGGCCACTCCCTTGTTCGGGGCTGATGCGTAACAAGATAGGGGATTGTTTCGGGCTGGCGATATGTCCGGCGCAGAACATCAGGCTGATTCCGGCACGTCCGATCGGCACGCGCCTAGCTGCACAGATGCGCGATCAAGACACGCTGAAACTTTCTGTTACAACTTTATAGGGAACAAAACCGCTTCATCTTCATTTACTTCGAGCGTTTGTCCGGGAATCACCGGATGATTTGCTGTGTCCAGGTTTCCGATCGTCCTAAGTCGGGAGTTTGGGGGCATATCGATTTTTCAACGATTGGAGTTCGTGATGGGGATTTTCGACAAGATTAAGAACGCCATTTGGGGAGAGGCGCAGGCTGCAACGCCTTCCACGGAAACCGCTGCTTCGCCAGCGCCGACGCCAACCGCATCGCCGAGCGCTGCCGCTCCGGCACAGTCGGCACCCGCTGCTGCGGGCAGCGTCGACGTAGGCGCTATTCTTGATGCCGCCGTTGCCAAAAGCGGCCAGAAGCTCAACTGGAAGACTTCGATCGTCGATCTGATGAAGGCTCTTGGCCTCGACAGCAGCCTGGAGCACCGCAAGGAACTTGCCAAGGAACTGGGCTATACCGGTGACACGGGTGATTCCGCGACCATGAATGTCTGGCTGCACAAGCAGGTCATTCAGAAACTGAAGGATAACGGCGGCAAGGTGCCCGCCGGACTGTAATCAGGAGGGTTCTCGATGGGAAGCGCAGGAATAGGCTGGATTGCGGCAATCATCATCGGCGGTCTGGCCGGCTGGATTGCCTCCAATTTCATGAACAGCAATACCGGGATATTCATGAATATCATTCTCGGTATCATCGGCGCAGCCGTAGCGAGTTTTATCTTCGGATTGCTCGGTGTTTCGTTCGGCGGCTGGCTGGGCTATCTGATCGCGGGCTTCATCGGCGCCTGTATATTGATATGGGCTGGTCGATTGATAAGTTAGGAAAAAGGCGCCGAAAGGCGCCTTTTTCTTTCGCAGGCTGATGTGGTCACATCGATGATGCCGTCGACGGTGAAGCCGGTATCGCCATCTGAAGCTCGGCCTGACGGCCCAGCCTTGTCATCCATTCCGTAAATTGCGGGTTGCGTTCGATCTGGCGGCCGTAATGCCTGCGCAATGCGTCGGTCAGTTCGCCTTTACGCCCAAGCTGCTCGTCGGCAAAGCCGATCATCTGTGAATTCGGCCAGGCCTGCGGGCGAATGGCGACAAGGCGCGCAAAAAGGTTTTCAGCGTTTTCGTCGGGATTGCCCTGCGCCATGAGCGAAACCATGGCCGCCGTCGAACGCGACACGCCCATATGGCAATGGACCAGCAGGTGGCGCGGCGCTTCCCCGTTCTGTGCAGCGAGGAAGTCCGAGCCGAACTGGAGGATCGAGCTCATATGATCCGGCGTTGGCATTGTGTGATTGTCGGCGGCATTGATGATGTCGTGAAAGCGCAACGTCACGCGATGATGCTGCTCGAAAGTCTGAAACGCATCCAGTTCGGGAAGGTCTGGATCGACCAGCGACAGAACATGGGTGACCTTTCGCGCTCGCTGCCCGGCCAGTTCCTCAATCCCGCACACCGTCAGCTGCGGGGCAAATTGCACGCTCATGCCAGTCTCCTTGAATTCCATTTATGCCGCCTGCCTTGATGACCCTATGATGGTGTCAATCAGTCCACGGGATTGGAGCATTTTCTTGACGCTCAATCCAGCTTCTATCCGGGGCTCCCATGGCGTGAGCAGTAGCGGGGACAACCCCCCGGGCTTGCAGCTCGGGGCTTTTACAATTCTCGGCGGAGCCTAAAGCATGTCTCCCAAAAGTGGGAACCGGTTTTGGGATAAAGACATGCACGAAAGCTTAAAGCGTGTTTTGTGAATATGATAAATGCGACACGCTTTAGCTCGCTGAATCAGGAATTCCCCACGGGCAACTGGTTCAGCAAGGCAAACAGAATGGCCGACAGAATTGCGGCAGCGGGAACCGTTACCACCCAGGCTGCGGCAATCGTCAGCGCGTGAGAACGGCGAACCAGCTTGCGGCGGCGACGCTCTTCAACCGGGATGGATTCAAGCGGCAGGGCCTGGCGCGCCTTTTTCAGCCGGCGTTCCGTATCCCATTCGCGAAAGAATCCGACGCCGAAGATCGCACCAATGGCGATGTGGGTTGAACTGACCGGCAATCCCAGCCAACTGGCGAGAATGACGGTGATCGCGGCGGAAAGCGACACGCAATAGGCCCGCATCGGGTTCAGCTTGGTGATCTGATTGCCAACCATCCGGATGAGCTTCGGACCGAACAGGCACAGGCCGAACGAAATGCCACAAGCGCCGATCAGCATGACCCAGAGCGGAATCTCGACACCGTCAATCAACGTGCCCGTCTGCGATGTCTGAACAATCGCCGCAAGCGGACCGACCGCATTGGCCACGTCATTTGCACCATGGGCGAAGCTAAGCAACGCCGCCGAAACAACCAGCGGAATGCTGAACAGGACTTTCAGCGATTTGTTGCGGTTTTCGAGCCCCTGCGACTGGCGGCGAATGACCGGGATCAAGGTTAGCCAGCTTGCAAGCCCGAAAGCCAGCCCGATGGCGAGAGCGACCTCGATCGATACATCGACCAGCTGCTTCAGCCCCTTCATGATCAGATAGGTTGCAAAGGTGCCAGCCATCAGACCGACAAGAATGGGCACCCAAACGCGGGCAGCGGCAATCTTATCCGCGCGGTAGACGATACGGGCTTTGATCAGCCAGAGAAAACCGGCGGCTATGATCGCACCCAGCACCGGCGAGATAACCCAGCTTGCCGCGATTGCGGCCATCTGCGACCAGTTCACCGCTCCAAAGCCAGCCGCAACGATACCCGCCCCGACGACGCCTCCGACAACCGCATGGGTGGTTGAAACGGGAGCGCCGATCCAGGTGGCAAGATTGACCCAGAGCGCCGAGGCGAGCAACGCCGCCATCATCGCCCAGATGAACATGACCGGGGTTGCGAGCGTATCGGGCGCAATGATGCCGGTCGCCACCGTCGAGACGACATCGGCCCCGGCAATGAGCGCACCCGCACTTTCAAAAATGGCAGCAATCGCAATCGCACCGCCCATGCTCAGCGCATTGGCCCCGACAGCGGGTCCCATATTGTTGGCAACGTCATTGGCGCCGATATTCAACGCCATGTAAGCGCCGAAGACGGCTGCGGCGACAACGATGAACATCTGGCTGGAATGACCCAGCAGCATCGCCGCTCCAAGCCCGGCAAGCATGATGAATACAAGAGCGATGCCGGGCGCCACGAGCGGACGGGAGACGTAGCTCGCCGCCGTTTCCAGCTTGACGAAGCGGCCAAGGTCGCGATCAAGAGTCTCCAGATGCCGAGCTTCGAGATCTTCGTTTGCCATGATTTACTCTTGATTTCTTACGCAGCGCACCGGGTTACGCGGTCGCGGGGGGATTGATCCATTACAGGAATGTGACAGGTGTTTAAATGCGGCCATTTTCAAAAGTCAATGATTCGAGTCTGGGCCGTTTGCAAGGAATCCAGTCTCCCCAGGCTTCTGCCATCGGCGCTCGTTCGGTTTCCCAATCCTGTCACCCGTTCATTCAGATCAGCGGGGATAACGGCCCGGACGTTCCGCAGTGCGATGGCGATCGATAATCATGGAGGATGATGTGGACGGACGCAGACAGGTCGTTCGGGCATCCTGGGAACGATATGCTTCGGTCTTGCGCGGGAAGGGGAAGCCGGAACTAATTTGATGCACGACCTTGTTTTGAACAAGATGTGCGCCTATATGGCTGTCATAGGCATTGCTTAAGAGCGCTGGAACGCGTCTGTCGCTCGCAATAGCCTTCATCGCTTGATGCTTTTGACCACGGATGTACTGGCACTGGTAGTAAAGCGATGATCAGGAAGGTCGGTGCGTTTTCGCCCCGGCCTTTTTTGTTGTTTGCGGTTTTCCGAGAAACCCAACCACCGGCCCGCTGAATTCCTCCACCGGGCCGTTCGTCTGGAAATCAGGCAGCGAGTGCTTCGTCTTCCGAGGTCGGGACTTCAGAAATCGTCTTCAGGACCTGCGAAGCGATCTGGTATGGGCAGCCCTGTGAATTCGGGCGGCGATCTTCGAGATAACCGCGATATCCATCCCTCACGAAGGAGTGTGGAACGCGGATCGAGGCGCCGCGGTCGGCAACGCCATAGGAGAACTTGTTCCACGGAGCGGTTTCGTGCTTGCCGGTCAGGCGCATGTGGTTGTCCGGGCCGTAAACGTCGATATGGTCCTGCAAATTCTTCTCGAACTGCGCCATGAGGGCTTCGAAATAATCCTTGCCGCCCACTTCACGCATGTATCTGGTCGAGAAGTTGCAGTGCATGCCCGAGCCGTTCCAGTCGGTATCGCCGAGCGGCTTGCAGTGGAACTCGATGTCGATTTCGTACTGCTCGCAAAGACGAAGCAGGAGGTAACGGGCGATCCACATCTGGTCTGCGGCGTTTTTAGAACCCTTGCCGAAAATCTGGAATTCCCACTGGCCCTTGGCCACTTCCGCATTGATGCCTTCGTGATTGATGCCCGCATCCAGGCAGAGATCGAGATGCTCCTCGACGATCTTGCGGGCGATGGAACCGACATTCTTGTAGCCGACGCCGGTGTAATACGGTCCTTGCGGGGCGGGGAAACCCTGTTCCGGGAAGCCGAGCGGACGACCGTCCTTGTAGAAGAAATATTCCTGCTCGAAGCCGAACCATGCATCATCGTCTTCAAGGACGGTTGCACGGCTGTTGGACGGATGCGGCGTGATGCCATCCGGCATCATGACTTCGCACATCACGAGAGCGCCGTTCTTGCGGGCAGGATCGGGATAGATCGCGACCGGCTTCAACACGCAATCCGAGCTGCGGCCTTCAGCCTGCATCGTGGAAGAACCATCGAAACCCCAGAGCGGCAGTTGGTCGAGCGTCGGGAAAGCATCGAATTCCTTGATCTGCGTCTTGCCGCGCAGTCCGGCAGCAGGGGTGCATCCATCGAGCCAAATGTATTCGAGCTTGTACTTGGTCATCGGCTAGTCTCTCTGTCATCCTCGGTTGATCGATCACCACAAGTCATGCGGTGTCGCGCGGCTCGGTGTTCGATTTTAGAGAAGCAAGGACCGTGCCAGTCTTGCGATGCCGGTGGTTTCGAGGCGACAAAGGCATAAGGCAACGGGCGAATGGCTACCGCTCAGCGGGAATCTGCTCAAAAAACAGGCAATGGATCAGAATTTCATCACGTGCTGGATGCAGGTTTCATCAGACCAGTATCTTCGCCTGAAATGCAGGAGCAAAAGCTCCGAGTTTCAAAGGCATAAAGCAAAATCGAACAGGCGGACAGAATAAGTCGTTGGACGCTCCCGCCACCATTCTCCACCTTGTTCTCAAACAAAAGGGGAGTGACTGATGGCACGTCTGATCAACAGAAAATCGGCTTTTCTGGCGAGTTTAGCGTTGAGTGTTTCGGCTCTGACTGTTTTCGCAGCCAATGCTGCGGAAATTACCGTAATGGGTTATCGCGGCGCATTTCAGGACAATTACGTCAAGGCCGTCATCGAACCGTTCCAGAAGGAACATCCCGACATCAAGGTCACTTATTACGGGGTGCAGAATGCAGCGACATCGCTTGGCAACATGCGTGCCCAGAAGTCCTCGCCGCAGACGGATGCGGTAATCTACGATCTCTCGGTCGCCAAGATAGCCGATGAGGAAGGGCTGGTTGAAAAGCTCGACCCAGCGACGCTCAAAAATTATGCGGATGTGGCTAAGCTCGGCAAGGAACTCGCCGGCGCTGCAATTCCAATCACATATGACACGCTTTCGCTGCTTTATAATCATGATGCATTTGGGCAAGGTGCGCCGGATAGCTGGGAAGCGCTCTGGGACAAGCAGCAAAGCGGCAAGGTCATCATCCCGGCGCAGGGCGGTGGCGATATTCAGGCCATCCTGCTTACGATCATTGCAAACCGGCTTGCCGGTGAAGGCGATTATACGAAGACCGTAAAGCCCGGCGTAGACAAGCTGGTGGAACTGGCGCCTGCCGTACAGACGTGGGAACCGAAGCCCGATGCCTATACGCTGGTTGCAAACGGAACGGCGACCCTCTCCATCGGTTATAATGCGCGTGCGCAGTTCTATTATGATCAGACTGGCGGAAAGCTTCAGTCGGTCGGGCCGAAGGAAGGCACGGCTGCGCAGGTGAATGTGATCAGCGCCATTGCCAACGGCAAGAACATGGATGCAACCAGGACCTTCATCGATTACGCGATAAGCCCCGAGGCGCAGGCCCGTTTCGCCGAGATCATGTTCTATGCGCCATCGAACACGAAAGCGGCTGTGAACGACGCAACGAAAAAGCGCATCCCGTACATGGATACGGCTCAACGCGAGAAGCTCATTCCGGTCGACTGGATGACTATCGGCGATATGCGCGACAAGTTGCTCAATCCCTGGCGGCGCCAGATCATTCCGGCTGGTCGTTAAACCTACCTCACCCTGAAATTTACGCTTCCGCCCCGTTTTTTCGGGGCGGCACCGAACCCTTGCAGGTTTCGATATGGCAGCAGAAAGCTCATTTCTACAGTTGAAAGCCCTCACCAAGCTTTACGGTAACAATTACCGGGCAGTGGACGATCTTCATCTCGATCTTCCCCGCGGAAAACTGCTCGGTCTCCTCGGCCCGTCCGGTTGCGGCAAGACCACGACATTACGCATGATTGCGGGTCTCGCATCGATTTCGGACGGCAACATCCTGATCGATGGCAACGATATTTCGCATAGGCCGCCCCATCAGCGCGATATCGGTCTGGTTTTCCAGAACTATGCCCTGTTCCCGCATATGACGGTGGCCGAGAATGTCGCTTTCGGCCTCGATATGCGCAAGGTTGCCAAGGCTGAGGCGAAGAAGCGGGTGGAAGAAGCACTCGAAATGGTGCGGCTTCCCGGCTATGGCTCGCGCAAGCCCAAGGAAATGTCCGGCGGCCAGCAGCAGCGCGTGGCGCTTGCGCGCGCGCTGGTCATTCGTCCGCGTATTCTTCTGCTCGATGAGCCCCTGTCCAATCTGGATGCGAAGCTGCGCGACGACATGCGGATCGAAATCCGCGAGATTCAGAAACGCCTCGATATCACCACGGTCTTCGTCACGCATGATCAGGTAGAAGCGCTGACAATGTGCGATGTCGTGGGCGTTATGGATAGCGGCAGGCTGGCGCAACTTGGTTCGCCGGAAGAAATCTATGAAAAGCCATCCTCGCTGTTCGTCGCCAAATTCGTCGGTCGCGCCAATGTCCACAATTGCGAGATCCTCGACGAAAATGTCTGCCGTCTCGGCAGCGCCGCCTATCGCTGCAACACGCATGGAAAGTCACGCGGGTCCGGGCAGATCGCCATTCGTCCGCATCGCATCAATCTCACGCCCAACCGCGATCGCAATCTTGTTAGCGTCGTAACCAACAGCGCGCACGGCGTGGTTGAGCGTACGACCTATATCGGCGACATCGTTCAATACGACATCGAGATCGAGGGCGCCTGCCTGAAAGTTGAAGTGCCGACCGCCAGCGCGGGACATGCATTCCATACCGGTGACCGGCTGCTGTGCGAATGGAAACCAGAAGATATGCTGGTTTTCGGGAGCTGACGTCATGACAGCGATCACATCAACCGGCATCATCCCGGCAAAGCCGTCGAGACGCAGGCGTTACGGTCTCGTCGCCGTTGCGCTTCTTCTGCCGATGGCCTTGATCAATCTCATCGCCTTTATCGCGCCGGTTGCGCATCTGGCGCAGATATCTTTCCTGCAAAGCGAGAGCGGCGGTGTCCTGACAGACCGCTATACGTTCGAAAACTACATCAACTTCTTCACCGACAGCTTCAACTGGGGGCTTGTGTTCAACTCGCTCTGGCTGAGCGCATTCATCACGCTGGCAACGCTCGTCTGCGCCTATCCGATTGCGCTTTTCCTGCACCGTGTTTCACCCGTATGGCGCAACTTTCTTTTCGTGGTGACGGTCTCGCCGCTGCTCGTCAGCAGCGTGGTGCGCACCTATGGCTGGATGGTGCTTCTAGGGGATCAGGGGCTCGTCAACGGAGCCTTGATGAACCTCGGCGTCATTTCCTCCCCCATCAGGCTCGTCAACAATACGCTTGGTGTGTTCATCGGCATGGTGGAAATCCTGATCCCCTACATGGCGCTGTCGCTGATTGCCGGTTTCGGGCGCCTGAACGCTTCGCTTGAGGAGGCTGCGGCATCCCTCGGCGCCAATGCCTTCACCCGGTTTCGCCGCATCATCCTGCCGCTCACCTTGCCGGGTATCGCGCTTGGCTGCCTGCTTTGCTTCGTGCTGGCAATCAGTTCCTTCATCACGCCCAAACTGCTTGGCGGGGGGCGCGTGTTCCTGCTGGCGACGGAAATCTACGATCAGGCCGTGATCCAGCTTGAATGGCCGCGGGCCGCCGCAACCTCCGTCATTGTCCTGATCATCTTCGGCCTCGCTCTGATGGTCTATTCCCGTATCGCACGTCGCATCGACTGACCGGCAAGGAGAAATGAGATGATCGGTTCAACTTCATTGCCATTCCGCCTTCTGGTCGGCCTGCTTTACCTGTTCCTGCTGGCCCCCATTCTGGTGGTGGTGCCGTTATCGTTCAGCAACGATAACTATCTGACGTTTCCGCCGCAGAGCTGGGGCGTGCGGTGGTATGCGGAAATGCTGCACCATGAAACGCTCATCCAGGCGTTCTGGATCAGCCTTGGCATTGCATCGGTCGTTACCGTCCTGTCGCTTCTGGCGGGTATCCCGGCAGCCTATGCGATCCGCCGTTATCAGTTCCGTGGACGCGAAGCGGTGCTGAACCTCTTTACCGCGCCGCTGCTTCTGCCATCCATCGTGCTGGGCCTCGCCATTCTGTTGGTCTTCGTGCGGCTGGAACTTCTCGGCACATTTACAGGTCTTGTGATCGCCCATCTGATCGTGACGACCCCTTACGTCATCCGCATCATGATAACCGCGTTCTCCACCTTGCCTCCATCGGTCGAAGAGGCCGCCACGATGCTGGGTGCGTCCCCGTTCACGGTGTTCCGTCGCATCACACTGCCATTGATGATGCCGGGTCTGGTGGCAAGTGCGGCTTTGTCCTTCCTCCTGTCCTTCGATGAGGTGGTGATCTCGCTCTTCATCACCGGGCCACGCATGACGACGCTGCCGGTCGAAATCTTCAATTATGTCGAAAGCCGCACCGATCCGATGACCGCTTCCATCTCGGTCGTGCTGATCGCGGCGACGCTGCTCATCATCTTCGTCATCGAACGCACACTCGGATTGTCACGCACAATCGGCAAATAACCTCCCAACTGAAAGTGACTTCAAGCATGGAAAATATCGCCCTCTGGATGTCGCAACCGCATTTCAGCTATCTCGAAATTGCCCGGACCTGCGGCTTCTCGTCCTTCGTCCTCGAACTCGAGCACGGAACCTTCGACCTGTCGACACTGGACCAATTTCTGGCCTTTACCAAGGCGCAGGGTCTTTCCACCCTGACCAAGGTGCTGGCGCCGACGCCAGAAGCCATTCAGCAGGCGCTGGACTTCGGATCGGATGGCGTCATCGTTCCGCATATTCTGGGCGTGGAACATGCACAGCAGGTTACGAAAGCGGCAAAATATCCGCTGGTCGGCACGCGCTCTTATACTGGCGGCCGCATTTTCGGTTATGCCCGCCCGGCCACCGATGCCTTCGAGAAAGAGAACAAGCGCACCAAATGCTTCGCCATGATCGAGACGGCGGAAAGTCTTGCCGATGTCGAGAAGATCATTGCGCTCGATACGGTTGACGGCTTGTTTCCCGGCCCTTCGGATCTGGCGCTTGCGCGGGGGCGGGGAGCCTACGCTTTCAATGATGACGACAAGGCCGACCTGCGCCGCTGCGCGGCTGCTGCACGCGCTGCCGGGAAGCCGTGGATCATGCCCGCCTGGACCGAAGCCGAACGGCGCTTCGCGCAGGACGAGGGCGCCGCGATGCTGGTCGTCGCCACCCAGAACATGACGCTTCGCCAGGGCATGGTCTCGACCGTAAACATGCTGAAAAGCGAAGCCCTGGTTGCCTGACTGAACTGATTACTAACCCATTCGCTGGAGGAAAAAATGAAGATCACCCTGATCCAAACGAGCCCGCAGGCCGACAAGGCCGAAAACCTGCGCATTACGCGGGGATTGATGGAAGATGCCGTGCGCACGGATTCTCCGGACCTAATCGTGCTGCCCGAATATTTCGAATATTACGGCGGTACTTCGGAAGAAAAACTTGCGGCAGCCGAGAGCGTTCCCGGTGGTCCTGCCTACAAAATGGCGCAGGACTTTGCCCGTGAGCACAAAGTCTTTGTCCATGCCGGTACCCTGATGGAAAAGGTTCCGAACGAAAAGCGCATCTACAATTCCACTTTCGTATTCAATCGCGAAGGCCAGGAGATCGCGCATTATCGCAAGATCCATATGTTCGACATCGTCGGGCCGGACGGGACGGCCTATAAGGAATCCGCCACCGTCAAGCCGGGCGAGAATGTCGTCGTCTATGACCTCGACGGGTTCAAGATCGGCTGCGCGATCTGCTACGACATCCGCTTTGCCGAACTTTATCTGGAGCTGGAAAAGGCCGGTGCCGATGTGATCGTTCTTCCCGCCGCATTCACGTTGCAGACCGGCAAGGATCACTGGGAGGTGCTGGCGCGGGCCCGTGCCATCGAAACCCAGACCTATTTCGCGGCCTGCGGCCAGACCGGCAGCACCGTTTCCAACGGCGAACGGCGTCATACCTATGGTCACTCGCTGGTCTGCGATCCGTGGGGTCATGTGGTGGCGCGCGCCTCCGATGGTGTCGGCTTCGTGACGGCCCGCATCGAGCGTGCCCAGATCGAACGTGTGCGTTCACTCATCCCGATGGTCAGCCATCGCCGCATCGGCAAGCAGTTGCAGGCCTGCGCATAGGAGGCGCCTTATGTATACGATCAACCCCATGCCGGAGCAGATAGCTGAAAGCGATCTCAAGCTCCTGTCGGGCGTCGAAACAGCCACCGTCGGACACTGGCGTTTCTTCGGCTTCATGCACCGTTCCATCCAGCCGCTCCTCCCGAAGCGCCGCGTGGTGGGCACCGCCGTCACCATCGCCATACCGGGTCCGGATTCCACCTTGCTTCACCACGTAACCGGAATGCTTCGCCCCGGCGATATTCTGGTGGTGGACCGGATGGGGGACGACCGCTATGCGTGTTGGGGCGGCGGTGTGACCATCGCGGCGAAGGCGGCGGGGGCCGTCGCCGGCATTGTGGATGGCCCCTGCACGGACCTGACGGAAATCGAGGATTCCGATTTTCCGATGTGGGCCAGGGGCATCTCGCCCATCACCACCCGGCTCTATGATCTGGGTGGCGGCATCAACATTCCGGTCTCCTGCGGCGGTGTCGTCGTCAATCCGGGTGATGCCATTCTGGCCGATGAGAGCGGTGTTCTCGTCCTGCCGCGTGACGAAGTGAACGCGGTCGCCTCGCGTGCGCTGGACATACAGGACAAGGGCAAGGCACGCGAAGCTTCCGTAAAGACCGGTCTCAAGCTGGGTGACGTTTCAGGCGCAACCAGGAAAATCCTCGCTCACGCGGAAGGCTGATCTGACAGGGCCGGTTTTGGCCGGCCCTGTCGTTTGTGGGATTGAATATGACTATTTGCTTATTTTCATCCCGCAAGTGTCTTAGAAGGAAAGGACGAATCTGGCTGCCCGGAGCGCAATAAGGGACTTCAAGAAACGCGCGCGGGTAACTGAAATGGGAAGGGACATGCCGGTCCATGAATATCCGTTTTCTGGAAACGGTGATCTGGTTGTCGGAACTGCGTAATTTCCGGGCGACGGCGGCTCGCCTCAACATGACGCCGGCGGCAATATCCAATCGTATCGGCGCCATGGAACAGGAACTCGGTTTCCGGCTTTTCGACCGCGACGCGCGCGACGTCAACCTGACGGCGGAGGGCGAAGCTTTTGTCGAGGGCGCGCGCGATGTCGTGCGGCGTTACCATGATCTGGTGGAAAGCCTGAGCCCGCAAAACGGGCTCGAAGGAACGCTGAAGATCGGCATCGTTCCAAGCCTTGCCATGACCATATTGCCGGGTATTCTCGATATTGTGCGCCAGCGTTATCCGAAGATACGCATCTCGATCACAACCTCATCTTCGAAGGGGGTCGTGCAGAAGCTGGAGCAACGGGAGCTCGATATCGTTTTCGCGATCAAGCCCGAACCGACGCCCAATCTGCGTATTGTCGACATATGCACGTTCGGCATGTTCTGGATATCGCGCAGCAACCAGTTTCCGGGCGGTGCGGAAGATGTTCTGTCGCGCGATGATCTACTGGGCCGCAATCTCATTTCCTATGAGAGCGGCTCCTATAATTATCAGCAGATCATCAATTACTTCACCGAGGAGCGGTTGAAAGACGCAACTGTCCACTATTCCAACTCGCTCACCACGACGATCAACATGATTTCGGCGGGCGTCGGTATTTCCGTCATTCCCCCCGTGGTGATCCAGAAAGAGCTTCGGACGGGCGAGCTTCAGGTGTTGAATACCAACGCCGCTTTCCCCGCGACCAGCTATAGCGCTATCTATCTCGAAAGCGCGGCGACACGCCTGATCACGCTTGTGGCCAATATCGCCCGCGAAGCCGGGCGCAATTTCAGCGGCAATTTCAGCGATAGTCTCGCCTATCAGGATTAAACGCGCTTCGGCCCCAATGGATTTCATCCACGCAACAGAGGTTGACGGTTTATTCGGCGACCCGATGCTGCGTACTCGCATTCCGCATATCGTCCAGCTGCCGCAACGAGGAAAACAACGACTCCCGATCCCGGAGATGTTCTTCATAGAGTGACAGGAAAATGGAGTTCGTCGTCACGTGCGGTCCGGGCGCGGACCGAGCGCGGCGCAGGCTGCTATTCGCCTTGCGCTTGGCGTCTTCGACTTTCGCTTGCAATTCCCGAAGCATGCCAGAATTGCCAAAAGCATGAAAACCGGCTTCCGGTGCGACTGTATTGGGTGTCGAGTGGATCATGGTCTGCATCTCCGATGGCAAGATATAGAGCTGATCGTGGCGTCCGTTTATGATAGAATCGTGGTGTAAACCGTACGAAATTACATTCTTGTCGTGGTATGTTTCGGGCGCAGTTTTTAAGACCAATTCCATTTCTTGCTGGAGAATTTTTAGCACCGCAAGCGTCCGGGAAACGAGGCATTTAATGCCAAAACCTCGGGGGAACAAGGAAAAAACTCACGGTCCAGCTGTAACCGAACAGATTTCAGGCCGTATGGCTCGAAGGGGTATCAATCAGCGTCGTGATTCATGAAAGGGAGCATATCGACCGTGTCGAGGGTCGTGGGCTCGACGGGTTCCCCGTCCGGCTTTGCAAAAACAATCACCCACAAGCAGTAGATTAGAAATACCGCCACACCAATCGCTAGCAGGCTGACAAATATGAGTGGCCAATCGAACATGCCTCATACCTTGACGCAGTTTGGGCGCTAACTCAACCGTGTTAAATTTGGCGCGCACGAACGGAGCTGCGTCCAAGGGGCACACTCTCGAAGCGATCCCGGTCAGCTGGTTCACTTCTTATGGGTTTCGATCCAGGTAATACCGAAAACGACAGCGCTGACGGCCAGGATCGCTACGATCTCAATCCAAAAAATCAACTGCATGGCCATGTCCTCCAGCATGGTTAACAAAAACCTAACGAAAAGGTTCATTCACGCTGAGTGACCGAGTCTACGCCGTCGTTGCCGGCGGGCGGCCCCGACAGGAGGCGCTGTGGGCGGAACCCGTGCGATCCCTGGACTATTCAGGCAAGAGCGGCTCATGGGAGCCGCTTTTTGATCGCTCTCGCCAACCGTCTTTTCGCACGGCTAGCGCACCTCAAGGACTTCGCCGGTGCGACGATCTATGACAACACGCATCTCGTCGTCGCGACGGTCCAGTCCTCGGACAACATAAACGTTTCTGCGCCTTGAGATGCTTTCAACTTCATCCATCCCTTCGCTGCGCGCGATCCGGGCGGCCCTGCGTTCGCTGATTTCCTCGCGACCGTAACGTCGATCTCCATCCGGATTGACCTGGATACCGTTTGGGCCGATTTCAATACTCTGCGCATGTGCGGGAACAGTTGGAATGAAAGCCGATAGTACCAAAGCTGCGATTGCCGGGAACTTGTACATGGCAGTTATCCTTGCTCGTTTCACGCCCGCCGTCGACATCAACCGATAAGTGCGTCACCAGTTCCCGTGGTGGCGGTCAACTCCTTCTAACACTGCGAAGATATCGTGATGAGAAGTGCAATCGGTTTTGCTGTGTCAGGTCTGTCATGGGGCCAGAACCGTGAACGCTTCCCTCTATCTTGCCGTCTTGACAGTACTGCATACACAGCACTACGCTGCAGTAACACGGCAGATTTTTACTGAAGTGAGGGGAGGAATTCATGAATAAAAGTTCAATTATTACAGGACTGGGTCGGGTTTCAATTTCACGGCGCCAGTTTATAACATCGAGCGCACTGGGCACCGGTGCTCTGCTTCTACCGTCCTTGCCGTCTTTTGCCGCGGACAAGCCCAAAGTGGGTCTGGTCATGAAGTCGCTCGCCAATGAGTTCTTCAAGCAGATGCAGGCAGGTGCCGAGGACTATGCCGCCAAAAACACCGACAAGTTCTCTTTCGCCGCTGTCGGAATGAAGGATGAACGGGATTTCGCCGCACAGGTCGATGCAGTCGAGAATTTCGTCACGCAGCAGTTCAATGTGATCGTGCTGGCTCCGGCGGATTCCAAGGCGATGGTAACGCCGGTCAAAAAGGCTCTGGAAGCCGGCATCAAGGTCATCAACATCGACGTGGCGCTGGATGAGGAGGCGAAAAAGCAGGCCGGTGTCGATCTTGCCTTTTTCGGTCCCGATAACCGCGAGGGTGCAAAGCTCGCAGGCTTGGCGCTTGCCAAGGAACTGGGCAAGGGCGGCAAGGTGGTTATCCTCGAAGGCAATCCCGAGGCCGACAACGCCAAGGAACGCAAGAAGGGGTTTGACGATGCCGTGGCCGAGGGCGGCCTGACGCTGCTCGATTCCAAGACGGCGCATTGGGAAACGGAAGAAGCCAACACGCTGATGACCAATTTCCTGACGCAATATCAGGACATTCAAGGCGTGATGGCAGCCAACGACTCCATGGCGCTCGGCGTGGTGAAGGCGCTGGATGCCGCTGGAAAATCGGGGCAGATCAAGGTGGTGGGCTTCGACAATATTCCCGCCGTCCAGCCGTTGATCAAGGATGGCAAGATGCTTGCCACTGTCGATCAGTTCGGGGCGCAGATGGCAGCCATGGGCATTGATTACGGTCTCAAGGAGCTGGCGGGCGAGAAATTTTCCGGCTGGGTCAAGACGGATATCAAACTCATCACCGCCAAGGATCTCTGAAACATGCCAATCATAGAGCGGCGCTCCAAGCGCCGCTCCGCTTCACCCGGCAGGCAGGAAAAGACATGCAGTCAGCCGACGCCATTTTAAGATTGGAAAATGTCGGCAAGACCTTTCCGGGTGTGGTTGCGTTGAACGGTATCACGCTGGAACTGCAGCGCGGCGAGACACATATCATCCTGGGCGAAAACGGCGCCGGAAAGTCCACCCTCATCAAGCTTCTCGCCGGCATATATCAGCCCGATTCCGGCGAGATTTTTCTGAACGGCCAGCCCTACAACCCAAAGACCCCGCACGACGCGCAGGTTCAGGGTATTCGCATCGTTCATCAGGAACTCAACTTGCTGTCGCATCTTTCCATCGCCGAAAACCTGATGCTGGAAAGCCTTCCGAGGCGCTTTGGGATCATGGATCGGGCAAGGCTGAACCGGCGCGCCGAAGAGCTTCTCGCCGAGGTAGGTCTGGCGGTCGATCCGCGGATGCCGGTCTCGGAGCTGGGCGTTGCGCAAATGCAGTTGGTCGAAATCGCCAAGGCGCTTGGTTATGACAGCAAACTACTGGTTCTGGACGAGCCGACGGCGACGTTGACGCCACCGGAAATTGAGCGGCTGTTTGCGATCATCAAGCGCCTGAAGGCGAAAGGCGTCACCATCATCTACATCTCACACCGTCTGCACGAGGTCTTCGAGATCGGTGACCGCGTAACGGTGTTGCGCAACGGGCGGCTGGTGGAGACACGCGACCTGCAGGGGTTGAGCGTGCCGCATCTGGTGCGCATGATGATCGGCCGCGACATCGCGGATGAATACGGCTTCAATGCTGATATCAAGCCTGGTACCGTCGCCTTGTCGGTGAGGAATGTCAGGCGCAACAACGGCGCCCCGCCGGTTTCGTTTTCGGTGCGCCATGGAGAAATTCTCGGCGTCGCCGGTTTGGTCGGATCAGGCCGCACCGAGGTGATGCGCGCAATCTTCGGCGCCGATCCAAGATCGGCAGGGGAAATCGATATCGATGGTAGGCCGGTAGACATCCGTGATCCGCGCGATGCGGTGCGCAACGGCCTTGGCTTCCTGACCGAAGATCGCAAGACCCAGGGGCTTCTGCTGGATATGCCCGTCTATATCAACGCCACGATCACCGACCTCAAAAAAATCTCGAATGGCGGTCTGCTGGACCGTAGCGTCGAGAAAGGTGCCGTGGCTGAGCTGGTCGAGCGGTTGCGCGTCAAGACGGCATCCATCGACACGCCGGTGCGTAATCTCTCCGGCGGCAATCAGCAAAAGGTGGTTCTGGCAAAATGGCTGTTTCGTGGGTCGTCCACGCTGATACTCGATGAACCGACACGCGGGGTTGATGTCGGCGCCAGGCGCGAGATTTATCAACTCCTGTGGATGCTTGCCGCCAACCAGAAGGCAATCATCATGATTTCCTCGGACCTGCCCGAGCTTATCGGCATGTGTCACCGCATCATCGTCTTCTCCAACGGCAAACTGGTGGGGGAACTTGACCGGTCGCAATTCGACCAGGAACGTATTCTCTCGCTCGCTTATCAGGAGCATGTTCACGCATGACGGAACCCACTTCTCCATCTGTCCAACAATCCGACGCTGTCGATCGCCAGAAACTGAAGCGCTTCCTGCTGCGTGATGCGGGTGTGTTTCTGGCGTTGATCCTGATAACGCTGGTATTTTCCTTCACCGCGCCCTATTTCGCAACGCCGGGCAACGCGCTCAAGATTTTCGTTCAGATCGCCATCAACACGGTTCTTGCGGCAGGCATGACCTTCGTTATTCTGACCGGCGGCATAGACCTTTCCGTTGGCTCGGTGCTTGCCTTATGCACGGTCGTGGGCGCACTTATCATGACCTCCGGTCTGGAGCCCGCCTTGTCGATCCCGCTCGCCGTTCTGGCATGCATTGCCGTCGGTGGGCTTTGCGGGTTCATCAACGGCAAGGTGTCGACCTACTGGAAAATCCCGTCGTTTATTGTCACGCTGGGCATGCTCAATATCGCCGCCGGTGCGGCACGTGTGGTGTCGAACAACTCCACCATTACCGGGCTTCCGCAAGGGTTTGTCGATTTCGGGAATCTGATAGTCGGTGGCTTCCTGCCTTCGATCTTCCTGATCGCGGTGGCAGTGATCGCTGTCGGCTGGTTCGTTCTCCGCTTTACGGTTTTCGGTCGCATGATCTATGCGGTCGGCGCCAATGACGAGGCGGTGCGCCTTTCGGGACATAATCCCGATGCATACAAGATCGCTGCGTTTGTCATTTCCGGCGTCACCGCCGGTATTGCTGCGATTGTCTATCTGCTGCGGCTGAACATTGGAAGCCCGATTGCTGGCGTCGGTTATGAACTCAACGCGATAGCAGCCGTCATCATCGGTGGGACGAGCCTGTTCGGCGGCAAGGGATCAATCGTGGGGACGCTGGCCGGTGCCTGCATCCTGCAGGTTTTGGCTACCGGCCTGCAATTGCTCGGCATCGGTGACAATTACAAACCGATCATTATCGGTACGGTGATCATCCTCGCGGTTATTGTCGATACCTATCGCGAAAGGTTGTTGCGGCGTATTCGCTGACCGCACCATGAAAGGCTTCAACCCGGCGTTTTGCGTTTCGCACCGCGCCGGGTTTTGGATTACGCCTATTTCTTTGTGGCGGTTGTCAGGGGGACAACGATCTTTTTCCAGAACTTGTCTTCGTCGATGTAGTTCTGAATGGCGGCCTTCTGAGTGCCTACCGGTCCCCGTCTTGCCTCACCATTGCCTCCAATATCGTTGTTGGTGAACGCAAGGCTTCGGCCATAGTCCAGGCCCATCTCAGTGTTCACGTCCACATAAACGCCGGTAGCAGGCGCAGATGTTCCATCCTTGGGACGAGGCGCATTGTTCCATGCGAGCACAATCGAGGGGTCGATGACATAAGCGGCTGCAAACAGGTCCCATACATTGTCGGGCCCGAAAGTGGTTCCGCCTTCCGCCTTGATCCGCTCCTCCCGGGCAAGCCAGAGTTTCTGAATGCCCGGAACGCTGCCGTCGACCATTTTTCGATAGAGGTCTTCCGGCATTCCGCCCGTATGTTCATTGGCCTCCAGACCCGAAATCACCTGATTTCCATACGCCTTGAAAGTTTCGGAATTTCGATCGCCCCATTTCGACCGGACGCTGATCTTGGCGGCTTCAGGGTCGGCCCACCAGTTGAACTCCGCCGATGCTGACGAATTTCCGGGTACATAGAAAGCACCGCCCATATAGACGATTTCGGCGACCTTCGACGGAAAGCTTGGGTCCTTGAGAATGGCGCGTGCGATATTGGTGAGTGGGCCGATGGCTACCAGTTTGACCTGGCCGGGATATTTATTGACTGTATCGACCAGAAAATCGACGGCGTCCCTGTTGCCATCCGGGTCGGGATTATCCAGGCCATAAACCCGCTTGTAGGATGGCGCTTCGCCATATTTGTGTTTGTAAACGTCGGACCATTTTGCCGTGGGGTCGGCATCGATCTCGTTGCCCGCATCCGGTCGCAGATAGCCGCCCCAACCGGTGATGGGGCTGATCTGCAATTCTGCCGCGAGCACTTCCGGCGTGGCTTTGTTCCCTCGCCAGTTGCGAATGCCGTATCGGCTGCCTTCATAGATAGGCACGTCGGAGCCAAGCGCCTCCAACTGTCGGACACCCGCGGCCACGCCGGCCGGCATGGGCGTGTTTCCGGACACGACCGTCACGCCGAGCAGGTCGATGTTGGGAGCCCGCTCAAGCAGAAGCATGGCGGTGCCATCGTCGAAGAGTTCGACCATGTCCGCGTCCAGAATAACTTTTGTGCGGGATTCCTGCGAGAATGCGACGCCGGATACTGCCAGCGAGCAAGTCAAAGTCCAGGCAAAGATAGACGGCCTGATATCCATTCTGTCCTCCCTCTATGGTAAGTCGCGTGGGTAAAACGCTGCATCAGAATAGGATATCATGCAGTTTTTCTTGTCAATGTAAGTATATTTAAAATTATATATCGTAAAGGACTGCAATTAAGTGGTTTGTGAAATAAGGGCCTAATCTTGAGACCCCATTACCGCGAAACAATCCGACGTGGGTCGCCGGTCGGCGTAACAGGCCGACCGATGAAGTTTTTTACCAGCCTTACTTTTGCCAGCTCTTGACCAGTTCATCGTAATTGACGGTGATTGGCTTTTCCTTCTCGTTTTCGATCTTCAGCTGCGGAGCGAGATTGCCCTTGGAAACGGCATCCTTGTTCCAGAACTCGATGTCATGTTCCTCGGCGAGCTTCGGTCCGATGTCACCCTGAACCCCGGCGCGCTCCAGACGAGAGAGGACTTTTTCCTGTTCGGCGCAAAGGGAATCCATCGCTTCCTGTGCCGTCTTTGCGCCGGAAGACGCATCGCCGATCGCCTGCCACCACAGCTGAGCCAGCTTCGGATAGTCGGGTACGTTAGTGCCGGTCGGCGACCATTGCACGCGGGCCGGAGAACGATAGAACTCGACCAGACCACCAAGTTTCGGTCCGCGATCCGTGAAGCTTTGATGATGGATCGTGGAATCGCGGATGAAGGTCAGTCCCACATGGCTCTTCTTCACATCGACTGTCTTCGACGTGACAAACTGCGCATAGAGCCACGCGGCCTTGGCGCGGTCATCTGGCGTGGACTTCATCAGCGTCCAGGAGCCAACGTCCTGATAGCCAAGCTTCATGCCGTCTTTCCAGTAAACACCGTGCGGCGAGGGGGCAACGCGCCACTTCGGCGTTCCGTCCTCATTCACGACGGGGAGACCTGGTTTGGCCATGTCCGCAGTGAATGCCGTGTACCAGAAAATCTGCTGGGCGATGTTGCCCTGCGAAGGAACGGGACCGGATTCGGAGAAGGTCATGCCTTGCGCTTCCGCTGGAGCATAGGCCTTGATCCAGTCCAGATATTTTTGGATCGCATAGACTGAAGCTGGTCCGTTGGTGTCGCCGCCGCGTGCGACGCACGAACCGACCGGACGCGACTGGTCATCGACCTTGATGCCCCATTCATCGACCGGCAGGCCGTTCGGCAAGCCCCGGTCACCGTTGCCGGCCATGGAAAGCCACGCATCGGTAAAGCGCCAGCCGAGTGACGGGTCCTTCTTGCCATAGTCCATATGGCCATAGACCTTCTTGCCATCGATTTCGCGACCGGTGAAGAACGCGGCAATATCCTCATATGCCGACCAGTTAACGGGAACGCCAAGGTCATAACCATACTTCGCCTTGAAGTCGGCCTTGTTCTTTTCATCGTTGAACCAGTCGTAACGGAACCAGTAGAGGTTCGCGAATTGCTGGTCGGGAAGCTGATAGAGCTTCTTGTCGGGAGCGGTGGTGAACTTGCTGCCGATGAAATCGTCCAGATCAAGGCCCGGATTGGTAACGTCCTTGCCCTCATTGGCCATGAAGTCGGTCAGGTTGCGGACCTGCTGGTACCGCCAGTGCGTGCCGATGAGGTCGGAGTCGTTGACCCAGCCGTCATAGAGATTCTGACCGGTCTGCATCTGCGTCTGGATTTTCTCGACGACATCCCCTTCCTGGATAATGTCGTGCGTGACCTTGATACCGGTAATGGCGGTAAAAGCGGGGGCCAGCACCTTGGATTCATAGTCGTGGGTGGTCAGGGATTCGGAAACGACCTTGATGTCCATGCCCTGGAAGGGCTTGGCTGCATCGATGAACCATTGCATTTCCTTTTCCTGGTCGGCGCGCGAAAGGGATGAAAGGTCACCGATTTCCTTGTCGAGAAACTGCTTTGCCTCATCCATTCCTGCTGAAGCTGCGCCTGTCATTGCCAGCACGATGAGTGCCGTAGTCGTCATTAGATGCCGTCGCATGTTGATCCTCCCAAAGCTTGCGAGTGCATATCGACTTTCGGGCGCGGTATGTCCCCCGGGCCCACTACTGCATGAAGCGGACGTATTCCGCTTCGGACACCTTAAACAAAGCGAAATACGCCAATGGCGTAGACCACCGAGAGGGCGACAGCCCACCACAGGTTCGGACCAACCAGTCCAAGCCATGCCAGATTGATGAATGCGCTGCCGAGTAACGAAATGAACAGACGGTCGCCGCGTGTGGTCTCGAACCCCAGGATGCCGTTGCGTGGTGCGCCTCCGGGGGAAGCATATTCCCAGACACCCATTCCAACGAGCAGGGCGGCGATACCGCAGAAAAAAGCGGCGGTCTGCCAGGTCCAGGCCATCCATGAGAAGTCGGGCAGATGAAACATGTCAGACCCTCCCCAGGGCGAAGCCCTTGGCGATGTAATTGCGGACAAACCAGATCACGAGTGCGCCGGGTATCAGCGTCAGAACGCCAGCGGCAGCGAGCAATCCCCAGTCCATTCCGGCAGCCGAAACAGTGCGTGTCATTGTGGCCGCGATGGGTTTCGCGTCCGTGGTCGTGAGGGTTCGTGCAATCAGCAGCTCGACCCATGAGAACATGAAACAGAAGAAGGCTGCCACGCCGATGCCTGATGCGATCAGCGGCATGAAGATCTTCACGAAGAACTTTGGAAACGAATAGCCGTCGATATAGGCTGTCTCGTCGATTTCTTTCGGTACGCCGGACATGAAGCCCTCGAGAATCCAAACGGCCAGCGGCACGTTGAACAGGCAATGCGCCAGTGCGACCGCAATATGCGTATCGATGAGCCCGAATGCCGAATAGAGCTGGAAGAACGGCAGGGCGAACACTGCCGGAGGCGCCATGCGGTTGGTCAGGAGCCAGAAGAAAAGATGTTTGTCTCCCAGGAAATGGTAACGCGAGAAGGCATAGGCCGCCGGTAATGCCACCGAGACTGAAATCACCATGTTCATGACAACATAGATGATCGAGTTGATATAACCCGAGTACCAGGCGGAGTCGGTGAAGATGGCGCGATAGTTTTGCAGCGTCGGCTCATGCGGAAACAGCGTCAGCGACGTCAGGATTTCCTGATTGGTCTTGAAGCTCATATTGATGAGCCAATAGATCGGGATCAGAAGCAATATGATGTAGATTGTCGGTATAAGCCAGCCGAACCGCGACGTCTCGCGTCTGCTTACGTGCTGTCTGACGGCGCTGGCATCCGGTGCAATCGCATTCACGCGGCCCATAGAGGCTCCATGTACGGCGTTCATCTCATGCCTCCTGATCGTGGCTGGTCATGACGGTGTAGAACACCCATGACAGCAGCAGGATGATAAGGAAGTAGATCAACGACATGGCCGCCGCCGGTCCAAGATCGAACTGCCCCAGCGCCATCTTGACCAGATCGATCGACAGAAATGTCGTCGAATTGCCTGGTCCGCCGCCCGTCACCACGAACGGTTCGGTATAGATCATGAAGCTGTCCATGAAACGGAGCAGTACAGCAATCAGGAGAACGCGCTTCATCTTGGGCAGCTGGATGTAACGAAACACCGAGAACCGCGAGGCTCCGTCAATCCTTGCGGCCTGATAGTAGGCATCGGGAATGGATACGAGGCTTGCATAGCACAACAGCACCACGAGGCTGGTCCAGTGCCATACGTCCATGAGGATGATCGTCACCCAGGCATCGAACGGATCGTTGACGTAATTGTAATCCAGCCCCAGCCAGTTGGCGTAATAGCCGAGCAGGCCGATGTCACTGCGCCCGAAAACCTGCCAGATCGTGCCGACCACGTTCCATGGTATCAGCAGGGGCAGTGCCATGGTGACGAGGCACACCGGAACCCAGAAACCCTTTTTGGGCATGTTGAGCGCAATCAGGATGCCGAGAGGTATCTGGATAGCCAGAACGATGAACGAAAAAATGAGATTACGCCCGAGCGCATCCCAGAAGCGGCTGGAGTGAAGAATCTGTTCGAACCAGTCTGTTCCGGCCCAGAAGAACTGATTATTGCCAAATGTATCCTGCACCGAATAGTTCACTACCGTCATCAGCGGAATGACTGCGGAAAAGGCGACCAGCACCAGCACCGGCAGGACCATGAACCAGGCTTTGTTATTCCAGCTTTTCTCCATGGTCAGCCCTCCATCCCCACACGCCAGGAATCCGCGAATATGCCGATAGCCTTCGGATCGAAGGTCACACGCGGGTCTGCGGGTATGTCCTCATCCTCGCCGACCACCACTGCCAGTTTCTGCCCCTCGAAGCCCGCGCGCACGATGCGGTAACGCCCGATATCCTCGATCTTGTCGACACGGATTGGCATGCCTTCACGACCGAGCTTTACAAACTCCGGTCGGATGCCCAGCTCGATTTGTGTCGAATGGCCAATCTGAGGAATGCCAGAAAGTGAGATGGTTTGCGCGCCGACCCTGGCAGTTTGGCCGTCAATCCGGGCGGGCATGAGGTTCATGCCTGGAGAGCCGATGAAATAGCCGACGAATGTGTGCTTGGGGCGTTCGAACAGTTCAGCGGGCGTGCCGATCTGCACGATTTCTCCATTGTGCATCACCACTACCCTGTCGGCGAATGTCAGCGCCTCGGTCTGGTCATGCGTTACATAAACCATGGTGAAACCCGATTGACGGTGCAGCCGCTTCAGCTGCGAACGCAGGACCCATTTCATATGTGGATCGATAACCGTCAGCGGTTCATCGAACAGGATCGCGTTGACGTTTGCGCGTACCAGACCTCGACCCAGTGAGATCTTCTGCTTCTGATCCGCGGTCAGTCCGCGTGCCCGTCGCCCGGCAATGCCGCCGAGATCGGTCATTTCGAGAATGTCCTTCACGCGGCGCTCCACTTCCGCTTCCGGCATGCGACGGTTGCGCAGGGGAAAGGCGAGATTGTCGAAAACAGTCATCGTGTCGTACACGACGGGAAATTGGAAGACCTGCGCGATGTTACGGTCCTCGGTCGCCAGGCCGGTCACGTCCTGTCCATCGAAGAGAATGCGCCCCTCGGTCGGCTTCAGAAGACCGGAGATGATGTTGAGCAGGGTCGTCTTGCCGCAACCGGACGGGCCGAGCAGCGCATAGGCACTGCCGTCCTCCCACTCATGATTGACCATGTTCAGGGCGTATTCGCCTGCGGCCTGCGCCTTGGCATTATAGGCGTGGCGGATATGATCGAGAGTGATACGTGCCATCGCCGTCCTCCTATGCCGCCAAGCCGGCCGCGTGGCCGACGGCGCGACCGGTCTCATCGAATGCCATCAGATGCCGCGTGTCGAGGTAGACTTCGATTTCGCGGTCCGGTTCGATGATCTGGATACCGTGCGCCAGCATGACCCAACGGTCGCCTTCGTAATCGAGATGGATGAAGCTTTCCGATCCGGCGATTTCGGACACCAGCGTGCGGGCCCGAATGGGAACTGTAGCATTTTCCGCTGGACGGACGAGCAGATGATGCGGCTGGAACGCGATGGTCAGCGGACCGTCACTTATATGGGCCAGTTGGCCCGGCACGGCGATGGCCGGGCGATCCGCCCGCAGGAAACGATCGCCTGACTTGACCATGCGAGCCGTGTTCAAAGGCGGATCGGCAAATGTGCGTGCTGTGATGAGGTCGAGCGGGCGGCGATAGACGTCGATTGTTCTGCCAAACTGTGTGATGTGGCCTTCCGAAAGCGCAGCCGTATTGCCGCCGAGCAGCAGCGCCTCGGAAGGCTCGGTGGTTGCGTAGACGAAGATAGCGCCGGATTCGGCAAAGATGCGCGGCAGTTCCTCGCGTAGTTCCTCCCGCAATTTGTAGTCGAGATTGGCCAGCGGTTCATCGAGCAGGACGAGATCGGCCTTTTTCACGATGGCACGCGCAATCGCAGTGCGCTGTTGCTGGCCGCCGGAGAGGTTAAGCGGTGTTCGGTCAAGATAGGGCGTCAGCTTCAGAAGCTCTGCGGCCTTGCGAACCTCACTGTCGATTTCCGACTGGGACTTTCCTGCGATACGCATCGGCGAAGCGATGTTTTCATAAACGGTCAAGGCCGGGTAATTGATAAATTGCTGATAGACCATCGCCACATTGCGCTTCTGGACGGGCATGCCGGTAACATCCTGTCCGTCGAACAGAATTGAGCCTTCGCTTGGCTTGTCCAGTCCAGCCATGAGGCGCATGAGGGAGGTCTTGCCGGACAAGGTTGGTCCGAGCAGCACATTCAGGCTCCCGCGTGGCAGGACCAGATTTGTCGGATGGATGTGCGTGGCTCCTCCGACCGTCTTCGAGATATTTCGCAGTTCCAGCATATGTCCCGAGGCCTCCTCCAACCGTCGGAATTATTGCGCTTATTGGCATATCCTCTCAATATGGACTTCAAGGGGCTGTGCCTTATCCCTTATGAGCAACTTGTGTCCTGCAGGCCGTTTCCGTGCTTCTTCGGAAAACATGCATATTCCAGTGCCATTCCGAACGCTGCCGAAGATGTGTTTCGCCAAAGGCTCCGCCCACCTTACCACAACCCCGGGCCAGGTGCTCGATGCGCGCCAGTCAGCAGGCGCAACCATGGGGCCCCGGCCTATGCTCGAGCAAACTCGAGGCGGATTACTTGGATAAGCATATAGCTTGCAGCTTTTGTCTAAGAAGAGGGCATGCGCATTAGCAACTGACATGTTCCTCCACCTGATCACACGTTCAGCCTTTGCGAGTGTGAAAGCCAAACAATGAAAATCGAAAACAAAAGGAAAGTCAAATGAAGATAATTGTTGCGCTCATGAAGAGGGGCGACCATGGCCTCGCTTCGCGACTAATGAGCGACCAAAGCCGGTCGCAGACCCGCTGACGTCAGCCTATCGAGACAAGCTCGCGCGGAAGGGTATTCATCGTTTCCGCTCCGTCTGCGGTGATGAGGAATTGTTCCTCGATCATCAGCGCCCCCACGCCGTTTGCGTAGAACGGCGCTTCCACAGCCAGCACCATATTGGGTTCAAAGACCATGGTGTTGGCATGCGAAATAAAGGGCCATTCCTCTATTCCGAGCGCGGAGCCGACGGAATGCCCGAAATGGCCGCGATAATATTCGCTGAAACCATGACGCCGCATGGTGGAGAGCATTGTTTCGTGGACCTGTCCGAATGTATTGCCGGGCTTCAGCAAGGCGATACCGGCATGGAACGTTTCAAAAAGCGCGTCGTAAATCTGCTTGGCGAGCGGCGCAGGCTCACCGTAGACATAGGTGCGCGCGCCATCTGAAGAATAGCCGTTCACCAGTGTGCCGACATCGGCCTTGATGAGGCCGCCCTCCGCCAATTGCGCCGCCGGGTTCTGAAGGTCAGGTCCGGTCGAGATATAAGCCCAGTGACCTGACAGGCGCTCTCCGTTTGCTTCGGCGGCGCTTGTCGCTCCGGCCAGCCAGGCGTCGGAAAGCTCTGCCGCCGTGACGCCGGACCGCGCTGTCGCCGCCATTCTCTGCAAGCCGCCTTCCGCATAACGGGCGGCATTGCGCAGAAACTCGATCTCGCGGGCGCTCTTTATCAGGCGCAGTTGCTTGACGATGCGAGAGGCGTCGCGCCATTGCACCGAGGGCAGGACTGCTTTCAGGCGTTCAAAATCGGCAGCCGGTACGAATTCGAGGTCGATCCCGATGCTCGCCCGCCCGAGGCCCCGTTCGGCAATCACGTCGGCAAGTAGCTGAAAGGCTGCCTTCTGGTCGAAGGTTTCCGGGCGCGGGCCGATATTGCCGCTCTCGCGATAGGCTGCGTTAATGTCCTCGATCGTGCGCGCGCCATGAACCGTAACGGCATCGATCCAGATTCTGTGCGAGCGAAGGTCGATGGCATCAGTCGTGGTACCAGCTGCCGCCAGAGCCTGGTCGCTGATAATGGTGCTTGAACGTGTCGAGGCATCTGCCGGAACAAGCGCTATGGCAGAGCCGGCGCGCCCCCACATTGTCGCCACGCCCGCCGCAATCCCTGTTGCATAGCGAAAGTTTTCAGGCTGAAAAAGCACCAAAGCCTCCAGGCCTTCCGCAGTAAGCAGTTCCTGTGCGCGGTGCCGGTCCATATAGCTCATGGCTGATCTCTCGAGGTTGGTGCTTTGTCGGTGTGGCTTATATCGGATGGTCCGAGCTGGCGTCCGGATGGTTTATCCAATCGATTGACTCTTTATAGAATAAATTTCTAATAATTCTCACTATCTCATCGTGTCGCCGCTTACCGATGCTCTCTCCGTCGCGGTATAACCGTCGTCAAGGCATGTTTCTCGAAAGCGGTACCGGTTTCGAAATAAGACAGCGTAAAAACAAATGGATAGAGCATTCCCGATAAAACGGGAAATGCTCTGACGGAGAGCCCGGAAGGGCGCTTTCCACGCAGGAGAATAATATGGGCGGCTTCAACATTCGCAATCGCAAATCGGGATTGGCCTACTGGGGGCTGAGTGCGGCATTGGCCGTGGCCCTTGGTGCGGGTTCGTTCGGCCAGGCGCTGGCACAGGAAAGCGACCCCGACGCGACAATCAATATAGGTTCGCTCTATGAGCCGCAGAACCTCGATAATACGGCAGGCGCAGGGCAGGGCATCAACGAAGCGTTCAACGGCAATGTCTATGAAGCCCTCTTCCGGCTGGCCGATGACGGAAAGGTCGAGCCGGTCCTGTCGAAGGATTACAAGGTCAGCGATGACGGGCTTACCTATACGTTCAAGCTGCAACCGGGCGTGACGTTCCACTCGGGCGCGCCGCTGACTTCCAAGGATGTGAAGTTTTCCATCGAGCGCGTTGCCGCGCCGGAATCGAAAAGCTCGCGCAAAAGCAGCCTGAAATCCATTTCGGCTATCGAGACCCCTGACGATGAGACGGTTGTCGTCAAGCTGTCGTCGCGCTCGATCTCCCTGCCATACAATTTGAGCTATGTATGGGTGGTGAACGATGAAGCGAAGGACTTGCAGTCGAAGGAAGATGGAACCGGACCTTACGAGCTGGAAGACTGGCGTCGCGGTTCATCGCTGGCCATGAAGCGCTTCGATAAATATTGGGGAGCCAAGCCGAAAAACGGTGAGGTGGTGTTCCAGTATTTCACCGATGCGAGCGCGCTCAACAATGCATTGCTGACCGGGTCCGTCGATATCATCACGTCGGTCCAAAGTCCGGATTCGCTGGCACAGTTCAAGGACAATCCGGATTTCACCGTCAGTGAAGGGCAATCTACTACCAAGCTGCTTCTAGCCTTTAACGACCGCGTTGCGCCATTCGACAATGTGAAAGTACGCAAGGCACTTGCTCGCGCCATCGACGATCAAAAGCTGCTGAAGGCCGTATGGGGCGATTATGGCACGCTGATCGGCTCCTTCGTGCCGCCGACCGATCCGTGGTATGTCGATCTTACAAAGGTCGACGCCTATGATCCCGAAAGCGCCCGGGAGCTTTTGAAGGAGGCCGGTTATCCAGACGGCTTCACCTTCACCATCGACACGCCAAATTATGACCCGCACCCGATTGCCGCGCAGTTTATCCAGAGCGAACTGGCCAAGGTCGGCGTAACGGTCAAGATCAACGTCATTACCGCCAATGAATGGTACACGAAGGTCTACAAGGCCCATGATTTCCAGGCCACCTTGCAGGAGCATGTGAACCACCGCGACATCGTCTTCTACGGCAATCCCGATTTCTACTGGGGTTATAACAATCCGAAGGTTGTCGATCTCATCAAGGAAGCGGAGGCGAGCGCGACCACGGACGAACAGACTGCAAAACTGACTGAGGCCAACAAGATCATTGCCGAGGACGCGGCAAGCAACTGGTTCTACCTTTATCCGCAGATCGTCGTTTCAAAGAAATCGGTCAGCGGTTACCCCCTCAACGGCTTGAATTCGCAGTTCTTCGCCTATGACATCGTGAAGGCGGAATAGTAACCGCCTGTCGATATCGAGAACACGAACTCGACAGACCGCGCCGCCTGAATTATTTTCCGGCGGCGTTGTCGCATTTGCATGAGGGGCTGAGCGCTGCCCCTCACATCGGAGAGGTAATCCCTATTTTCGCCTATGTCATACGCCGCTCGGCCATACTGGTCCTGTCGGTTCTCATCGCATCGATCGTACTGTTTCTGCTGTTGCGCCTGTTGCCGGGTGATCCTGCCAATGCGCTCGTTTCCGTAGGCGCGGATGCAGCGCAGATCGAGGCCGCGCGCAAACAGGTCGGGTCGGACCTGCCTCTCTATGAACAATTCCTGCGCTTCATCGGCAGTCTTTTGCGCTTCGATCTCGGTAATTCCTTCGTGAGTGGAGCACCCGTTCTGAGCGAAATCGGCAAGCGTCTGATCGTGACCGTGCCTTTGACGCTGATGGCCTTTCTCGTTGCCATCATCGTCGCGGTACCGCTCGGTATCCTGTCGGTCGTGCGCCAGAACCGCTGGTATGGATCGCTTATATCTGTCGTTTCCCAGTTGGGTATCGCCGTGCCGGTTTTCTGGATCGGGATTCTCCTCGTCTGGATTTTTGCCGTCAAGCTGCGGTTGTTTCCCTCCGGCGGCTTTCCATCGCGCGGATGGCAGTCGGCGCCTGCTGCTTTTCAGGCGCTTGTCTTGCCGGTTGCGACCATTGCCATCGTCATGTCGGCATCATTGATCCGTTATGTTCGTTCCGCCACGCAGGATGTGCTTGGCAGCGATTATCTTCGCACCGCGCGGGCGCTTGGCGCGACGTTCTCACAGGCGCTCATCCGTCACGGTATTCGCAACGGCGCGGTGCCGGTGATCTCCATTCTGGGGATCGAACTTGCATCGACATTGCTGGGTGCGGTTGTGGTCGAGCGCGTATTTTCGCTTCCCGGCCTCGGCTCGATGCTTCTGCTGGGCATAGAGCAGCGCGACTATCCCAACGTTCAGGGTGTGCTGTTCGTCTCTACGCTTCTGGTGCTGCTGGTGGGCTTTGCCGCGGACCTGCTGCAACGGCTGATCGACCCGCGTCTGCGCCAGCGATCAGCGGGAGGCGGAGCATGACGGAACCTGTGCAAATGGAGCTTTCCCATCCCAAGCCAGCCTACCGGTTGCCGTGGCCGCTGGTCGCGGGAGGATTGCTGCTCGGAGTGCATCTGGTTGTCGCTCTCCTTACGCTGGTGTGGACCCCATACGGCGTTGGCGAAATGGTGGGCGGGCGACTGGAAGCGCCTTCATGGCTGCATTGGGCCGGTACGGATCGTCTGGGACGTGATCTGATGACCCAAATCATGATCGGTTCACGCATTGCGCTTGTCGTCGGCTGCGGAGCCATCGCGATCAGCGCCGTAATTGGCGTGACGCTTGGTGTCCTCGCAGCCTTTGCGACACAGACGCTCGATGACGTTCTGGCTGCAACGCTCGATATCCTGATAGCCTTCCCCACGCTGCTGCTGGCAATGCTGATCGTTGCTTCCAGCGATGGCGCCAGCCTCACGACAGCGATAGTGGCCATCGGCATTGCCGGTTCGGCCATCGTGGCGCGTCTGACCCGCATCCTTGCCAAGCGCGTTCTGGCGATGGATTACATCACCGCCTCGCGTATTTCCGGCACATCCTGGTTCGGATTGGTCCGCATCCACGTGCTGCCGAATATCTGGCCGACATTGATCGTGAATTTCGCGCTCCAGTTCGGGCTGGCGGTCATCGCCGAAGCATCGCTTTCCTATCTTGGTCTCGGCGCTCCGCCGCCCAACTCCTCCTGGGGGCGATTGCTTCAGGAAGCGCAGGCGTCGGTTTATACGGCGCCCTTTGGCGCTATAGCGCCGGGTCTGGCGCTCGTGTCGCTGGTGATCGGGCTCAATCTGTTCGCAGACGGGCTGCGCGATGTGGCGGACCCGACGCGGAGGAGGCGACGTTGAGTGCTTTGCTGCAAGTAGAGAATCTTCATATTGAAACCGGCGGCAAGCCGCTGGTCGCGGGCGTTTCGCTGTCTGTCGGCCAGGGTGAACGGGTCGGCCTGATCGGCGAATCCGGTTCAGGCAAGTCGCTGACGGCACTTGCAATCATGGGGCTTTTGCCGGACGGGATGCGTGCAAGCGGATCGGTCATGCTCGATGACCGTCAGGTCATCGGCGCGCGCGACCGTGATCTGGTTCCGTTACGCGGCCAGAGCGTCGCGACGGTGTTTCAGGAGCCGATGACGGCGCTCGATCCCCTGATGCGGATCGGCAAGCAGGTCGGTCTGGTCGTCCACCGGCGCGCCGCAAGAGATGGCCGCAGGCTGGGAAAGAGTGAATTGAACGCAAAGGTCCATGCACTTCTGGAACGCGTATCGCTGCCAGACCCGGAACGTATTGCCCGCTCCTGGCCGCATGAAATATCGGGCGGCCAGCGCCAGCGCGCAGCCATCGCCATGGCTCTTGCCTGCCGCCCCAAGCTTCTGATTGCAGACGAGCCGACGACAGCGCTTGATGTGACCACGCAGGCCGAGATTTTGAAACTGCTGGAACAGCTGGTGCGGGACGAGGGGATGGGGCTTCTGTTCATCAGCCACGATCTGCCGGTGGTCGCCACCGTTACCGAACGTGCGCTGGTTCTGCGGCAGGGACAGCTGATAGAAGAAGGCCCGGTCGCGGAACTCTTCACCAACCCGCAGCAACCCTATACGCAGGGGCTCGTGTCTGCTGCGCGGGCGTTCGATGCTGCGCTGGAGGTTGCGCGATGACGTTGATGGATCTTTCGCGCGTTTCCTTCGCTTATACAGGCGGCAAGACGGTCCTGCACGATGTCGATCTGAAGCTTGAGACCGGAAGCAATCTCGGCATTGTCGGTGAGTCCGGGTCGGGCAAGACGACCATGTTGAAATTGCTGCTCGGATTGCAGCGCGCCTCTTCTGGGGATGTTTCGTTTCGCGGCAATCCTCTGGATATCCGCAATCGCAGTTTCATGCGCGACTTCCGCCGTTCCGTCCAGGCGGTGTTTCAGGATCCCTATTCATCGCTCGATCCGCGTCAGCGCGTATTCGACATTATCGCGGAACCGCTGCGATCCCTGAAAATCCAGACCGATATTGCGCAGGCAGTTGCGCAGGCGCTTGCTTCCGTCGATCTGCCTGCGGATGCGGCTCGCCGCTATCCGCACGAGTTTTCCGGCGGCCAGCGCCAGCGCATCGCCATTGCCCGGGCGATCGTCTCGCAGCCCGACCTCATCATCGCCGACGAGGTGGTGAGCGCTCTCGACCTCACGACGCGCGCCCGCATTATCGAACTCATGCGCTCACTTTCAGAACGGACCACTTTCGTGGTGGTGTCGCACGATATTGCGCTGGTCGCCCTGCTATGTGAACGGCTGATCGTTCTGGAAAAGGGCCGGATCGTGGAGCAGGGCAATACGCGGGATATTCTTTCCGACCCGCAGCATAGCTACACCAGAAAGCTTCTGACGAGTTTGCCGCGGATGCCCGAGCAGGCTTTCTGAGCGCCAAAACTGGAAAGGAGCGGCATGACCGCTCCTTTCCAGACGACGCCCGCGGATCGTCAGGATGTTACTTGCGCAGTTCAGCCTCGATCTGATCGAGAACCTGATCCTTGCCGATGCCGGTCAGGAAGGGCAATCCTTTGATGACAGGCTTGTTCACCGAGGCTGAGATAGGCGTGGTGGAAACAATGAAATCCACATTGTCGGCCAGCGAAGCAACTTCGGTCGCTTTTGCCTGCTGGGCATTGAAGGTGAGCCCGCGCTTTTTCATTTCTTCGGTAACGGTCGCGTTCACCGCCGTGGATGTCGCTACACCCGTGCCGCAAGCGAAGAGAATTGTTTTTATTCTGGCCATGGGTTCCTCCAAGTTCATTCATTAAGAGCGGAGGCGGCCTGATTGAGTGCGACCGCGCTCCCCGTTTGTTTTGAACCACGCATCTTTTCCTAAAACTGTGAAACAGCTCTCGGGAGACGCTTCATTGCAGCGCGGTTTGAACGTCTTCCAGCGTGCGCGCCGCTTTCAACCTGTCGAGTGCATCAGCATCCTGTATGGTCGCCATGATCTGTTGCAGGGTTTCAATCTGTTTGTCCTTGTCGTTGATGGCAAGCAGAAAGACATATCCCACAGGAACAGCTTCTTCTGGGTCTTCCATATTGGCAAATTCAATCGGCGATTTCAGCGTCGCCAGGGCAATTCCGGCCTTGAGGACATGCTCGGGGTCCGTGTGAGGCACGGCAACATTCTCGTCGCGCTCAAGCGGCAGTCCCGTGGGCATCGACAGTTCACGACTGACAACGGCATCGGCATAGCTCGGCTTCACATAACCGAGCTTCTCCAGTTTACCCGCCAGGATGCGGATGATCTCTTCATTGGTTTTCGCTTCGCTCTGAAGCTCAATCGCTTGCGGGTCGAGAAAATCTATCAGGCCAGCTGCCATTGCATTCTCCGTTTTAGACAAGATCGCACGTCGATCTCGACGTGCGACTTTGATTTCTGCGCCGATCACCGCTGCCATCAGGCAGCAATTTCGTCCGCCGGTTCGTCCTCCGCACCTGCGGCGCGTTCCCATGCCAGCGTGTTGCGCCGATAGAGCATGAAAAGTGCTGCAATGACCACGGCGATCACAGCGATACCAATGGCACCGAGCCACTGGATGGCCGAGATGATGACATATGGCACCCACAGGAAACCGTCGACCACAGACGTAATCTGCAGGGCGTTTTCAGGCAGCTTGAAGCCCGATGAAACGGCAGCGCTGGTGAACAACGGTGCGAGAGCATTGGCGACATAGAAGCCGATGGCCAGCGTAATCGTTCCGACGACGACCATGCGAAACACGTTTCCTTTCAGGAGCGGTGCAGTCATGGCGACGATGAACGGAATGACGGCGAGGTCGGCAAACAGGATCACGCGGTTGCCCGGCAGGATGACCGACAGGATGATCGCAATCGGCACGAGAATGAGCGAGGACGAAATCGCCGCCGGATGCCCGATGAGGATAGCCGAGTCGAGGCCGACGAGAAGTTCGCGGTCGCCGGTGCGCTTGCGCACGAATTCCTGCGCCGCGTCCGATACCGGCAACAGTCCTTCCATCAGGATTTTGACCATGCGCGGCAGAAGCAGCATCACTGCGGCAAGCGTCATGCCGGTGCCGAGAACCTTTGCCAGGATAGTTCCGAAATCGCCCGCATTGTAAAATGCTATGAGGCCGAGCACCAGACCGATGATGAGGCCGAGCACGACCGGTTCACCGAACACGCCGAAGCGGCGTTCGATGGTTTCGGTGCTGATATTGATTTTGTTGATGCCGGGAATGCGGTCCATGATCCAGTTGAGGATGATCGCAATCGGCAGAATCTGCGCGGAAGCCAGATGCGGCACGGAAACGCCCGGCACGCCATAGAATTGCTGAACGGCGCGCGCTGACCAGTCTGCAAACAACAGCGATAGAGCGGCAACGAGCGCTGCAATGATGATGCCATAGGCAAGGTTGTCGGTTGCAGCGACGACCAGTGAGCCGACAAAGGCAAAGTGCCAGAAATTCCACACGTCCACATTCAGCGTGCGTGTCCAGCGTAGCAGCAGAAGCGCGATGTTGACGAGAATGCCGACCGGAATGACCCATAAGCCCACTGACGAGCCGAAGGCGATTGCAGCAGCCGAAGGCCACCCGACATCGACGATATCGCGCTTGATGCCGGTATTGGTGACGATTGCCTGCGCCACTTCACCGATAGAGGTGAACATCAGGCCCAGAACCAGATTGATACCGATGAAAGCCACGCCGATGGTCACGGCTGCACGGAAGGCCTTGCCCACTTTTGCGCCAAGTACGACGGCAATGATGAAGATGACAATCGGCAGCAGAACCGTTGCCCCCAATGTATCGATTGCCGATTTCAACCCGCTCAGAAATGCGTCCATTTATTTCTCCTCCCCCCGGGGCACTTTCCCAAAGTGCGCCGAGCTAACAGAACGCCATTATTAGCTCGCACGTATCGACGTTTCAAAAAGTGAACCGGGCGAAACGGCAGAACATTTGTATTCTATATCAAACCAAAGTTGAATAACAATATGGCATCTGGATGCTCCGGCTTGCGGCCCCTTAATGAACACTGGTATTGACTTAAAAACAAATGTTCATTAATCCATAGGGTATCAGAGGAGACTGCGAGAATTTTTGCAGGGAGGTTCAGGAGGAAACGATGGCAACCAATGTGGCGTTGACAGGTTTGGCGCGTGACATGCAGGCGCGTGCGGATAGTGGGCGGCCCATTCGCATCGGCCTGATCGGCTCGGGCGAGATGGGCACGGATATCGTCACGCGTGTCGCGCATATGCCCGGCATCGAAATCGGCGCCATCTCCGAACTGCGTATTCCCAATGCCCTGAAAGCGGTCGATATTGCTTTCCAGGAAGAAGGCCATGGCCGCGAGGTTTCGACCGCTTCCGATCTGACTGCCGCCATGGAGGCGCACAAGGTCGCCGTAACCGACAATGCCGATCTGATCCTTGAAAACGACCTTATTGATGTTGTGATCGATGCGACCGGAGTTCCGGCTGTCGGCGCCGAAATCGGCCTGCGCGCCATGGAGCACGGCAAGCATCTCGTCATGATGAATGTCGAAGCTGACGTCACGATCGGCGCTTACCTGAAAGCGGAAGCCGAACGTCTCGGCGTCACCTATTCACTGGGTGCCGGCGATGAGCCGTCGTCATGCATGGAACTGATCGAGTTTGTGACGGCGATGGGCCATCCGATTGTGGCTGCAGGAAAGGGCAAGAACAATCCCCTCAACATCGATGCTGTTCCCGACCAATATATTGAAGAAGCCACGCGCCGAAACATGAATGTGCGCATGTTGGTGGAATTCGTGGATGGTTCGAAAACCATGGTCGAAATGGCCGCCATTGCCAATGCCACGGGTCTTGTCCCGGATAAGGCTGGCATGCATGGCCCTGCTGCAACGCTGGATCAGCTCAACAAGACACTGATTCCTGAAAAGGACGGCGGCGTGCTGTCGAAGGTCGGCGTGGTCGATTATTCGATCGGCAAGGGCGTAGCTCCGGGCGTGTTTGTCGTGGCCGACATGTCGCATCCGCGTATTTCCGAGCGTATGGAAGATTTGAAGATGGGCAAGGGTCCATATTTCACATTCCATCGTCCATATCACCTGACTTCCCTCGAAGTGCCGCTCACCTGTGCCCGGGTGGTGCTCTACGGCAAGCCGGACATGGTGCCGCTTTCAAAGCCGGTCGCGGAAGTGGCTGCGGTTGCAAAGAAGGACATGCAGCCAGGCGAAAAGCTCGATGCGATTGGCGAATATTGCTACCGCGCGTGGATCATGACCTCAGGCGAAGCGCGTAGCGCGCATGCGATCCCCTGCGGGCTTCTGCAAGGTGGCAGCGTGACCAGGCCGATCAAAAAGGGCGAGCTCATCACCTACGATAACGCGGCTGTGGCTCCCGGTTCCAGGATTGCCGAGCTGCGCGCGCGTCAGGACAAGCTCGTTTACGGAGCGTAAGGACAAACATCATGGTTCAAGCCAAAAAAGTCGAACCGCAGGATACGGGCGACCGTCACAACTTGCCCTATGCCTTCCGCACCTATTCGCCGGATCAACTGAAAGAAGCGCTGCACAAGATGTATCTCATCAGGCGCTTTGAAGAGGGGGCGGAGGAAAGCTACACGCGCGGCCTCATTCACGGAACGATGCATCTTTCCATCGGGCAGGAAGCCAGTGCCATGGGTTCGTGCCTGCCGCTGAATGACGACGACATGATCACATCCACGCATCGCGGTCACGGCCACTGCATCGCCAAGGGCGCGGACGTGAAGCGCATGTTTGCCGAGTTTTTCGGCAAGGAAACCGGCTATTGCAAGGGCCGTGGCGGCTCCATGCACATCGCCGATGTTTCCAAGGGCAATCTTGGCGCAAACGGTATTGTGGGCGGCGGTATTCCGATTGCGGTAGGTGCTGCGCTTTCCGCCAAGAAACAGAAAAACGGCAAAGTTGTCGTGTCGTTCTTCGGTGATGGCGCGAACAATGAAGGTGCCTTCCACGAAGCTCTCAATATGGCTTCGGTGTGGAAGCTCCCGGTCGTTTTCGTCTGTGAAAACAACGGTTACGGCATGTCCACCTCCACCCGGCGATCGACGGCGGTTGCGAATGTCGCCGACCGCGCATCGGCCTACAACATGCCGGGCGTGATCGTGGATGGCAATAATCTGTCCGAAGTGGCGGAAGCCGTCAGCGAGGCCACCGAGCGCGCACGGCGCGGGGATGGGCCAACGCTGATCGAAAACAAGACTTACCGTATCAGAGGTCATTCCAAGAGCGACCGCAACCGGTATCGTACCAAGGAAGAAATCGAGCATTGGCAGAATGATCGCGATCCAATCGCGCATTTCGAGGCTGATCTGAAAGCCTATGGTTTCATCAACGACGCCGAGATCGAGGCAATCCGCGCCGAGGTCGAGAAGGAAATCGCCGAGGCGATTGAATTCGCCAAGAACAGCCCTGCGCCCGATCTTACCAATCTGACCCGCGACGTTTACACGGACGATATTTGAACATGGACACGACAATCCGTGAGTTGAGCTATTCGCAAGCCATTCAGGAAGCCATGGCGATTGCCATGGAGCGCGATGATCGCGTGTTTCTGATGGGCGAAGACATTGGCGTGTATGGCGGCGCATTTCAGGTGACCGGTGATCTTGTCCATCGCTTCGGTGAAGACCGCGTTATGGATACGCCGATTTCGGAACTGGGGGGCGCTGGCGTAGCGGTTGGTGCAGCATTGACCGGCATGCGTCCGATCTTTGAGTTCCAGTTTTCCGATTTTGCTGCCCTCGGTATGGAGCAGATCGTCAATCAGGCGGCAAAAATCCGCTACATGCTTGGCGGTGCTGTGTCCGTGCCGCTGGTCATGCGCTTTCCGGCAGGCTCTGGAACGGGCGCTGCGGCGCAGCATAGCCAGAGCCTCGAGGCATGGCTGGGGCATGTTCCGGGCCTGAAGGTCCTCCAGCCTTCCACCCCGCATGACGCCAAAGGCATGTTGCTGGCGGCCGTCGAAGATCCAGACCCTGTGATGATCTTTGAGCACAAGCTGCTTTACAAGATGAAAGGCCCTGTTCCCGAAGGCTTCTACACGGTTCCTATCGGCAAGGCGGAAGTGGTGCGCGAAGGTCGCGACCTGACTATTGTTGCAACCGCCATCATGGTGCACAAGGCGCTCGATGCGGCTGGCGAACTTGCGCGGGAAGGGATCGACGTTGAAGTGATCGACCTGCGCACGGTACGTCCGATCGATCGCGAAACCATCATCAAAAGCGTCAAGAAGACGTCCAGGCTGCTCTGCGTTTATGAAGCGGTGAAGACGCTTGGCATCGGTGCTGAAATCTCCGCAATCGTCGCGGAAAGCGATGCTTTCGACTATCTCGATGCACCAATCGTGCGCCTTGGCGGTGCCGAAACTCCAATTCCTTATAATCCCGACCTCGAGCGCGCGACCGTTCCACAGGTGCCCGACATTTTGAGAAGCGCTCGCGATCTGGTTAAGGGAGTGCGCTGACCATGGCCGTGGAAGTCATTCTCCCCAAGGTCGATATGGATATGGAAACGGGCCAGATTTCGCGATGGTACGCCAAGGATGGCGATATGGTCACGAAAGGCCAGCTTCTCTTTGAAATCGAGACCGACAAGGCTGCGATGGAAGTCGAGGCGCCTGCTTCGGGCGTCATCGCGGACATCAGCGCGGCGGAAGGGGCCGTTGTGCCTGTCGGCCAGGCTGTCGCCTGGATTTATGAAGAAGGCGAAGAGCGCAGCGGCAAGCCCGCAGCGGTTGCCCAAGAGCCGATTGCTGCTGCGCCCGTCGATAGGGCAATCGAAACAGCAACGCCGAAACAGCATGATCCCAAGTCCTCCCAAGACGACGAACGGGATTCAGCGGACAAGGTCCGGGCGACACCGCTCGCCCGGCGGCTTGCGCGTGATGCAGGCATCGACTTGGCTACCGTTCAGGGATCGGGTCCGAAGGGCCGCGTGCAGAAGAAGGACGTCGAAGGCGATATCGGCGTTGCGAACCTTGCGATACCGGCCAAATCGTTTGCAAGCAAAAATGCCGAACCGACCCCACTCGGCCAGCTCAATGCAATCTGGTTGCGTGAGGGGGAAGCAGGGCGTCTGCCGGTGGTTCTGCTCCATGGCTTTGCAGCCGATCTCAATTCCTGGCGCGGATTGTTTGCCGGCGCATCGCTGGGCCGTCCGATCCTGGCGCTTGATCTTCCCGGACATGGCAATTCGCCCCGCATCGTCCCCGAAAATATCGATGATATTGCTGCCGGGGTTGAAGCGACGCTCGGATCCCTGGGTGTTAGCTCGTGCCTTTTGGTCGGGCATTCGCTTGGTGGCGCTGTGGCGAGTGTCGTCGCGGCGCGGGGGCTCATCGATGTGCGCTCTTTGCTGCTGATTTCATCGGGCGGCTTGGGACCCCAGATCAACGGCGCCTTCATCAAGGGGCTTGTCGGCGCGAAAAGCGAAGCCAGCATCGTTCCCTGGCTGAAACTGCTCGTCGCCGACGAGACCCGTCTGACCAAGCCGTTCATTAATGCAACAGTTACGCAGGCTGCCGATACAGAACTGCGCAATACGCAGGAAGCGATTGGCGCCCGGTTCTTCGCAGATGGCACCCAAACCTTTGAGATTCGCTCAAGCATTGCAGCTCTTGCGATGCCGGTGCGGCTTATCTTCGGAGCGGAAGACCGGGTTATCCCCGTGGTTCACGCGCATGGTCTGCCGGGCAAAGTTGGCGTCCACATCTTCGCCGGTTGCGGACATATGCCACAGATCGAGGAGCGGACTGCCGTGCTGCAAATCCTGAAGGAGTGCGCAGCCGCTGCCGAAGCAATGTAATCAAGAACGGCACATCGCGTTGCAGCGATGTGCTGTCTTTCATTCCGGTTGCGCCATTTCACGGAGCATCTGCGCCGCACTTTCTTCATCGGTGATGAGAACGGTCGGCTTCAGAAGCTTTATCGCGCCAAGCAGGGCTGCAATCTTCTCTTTTCCGCCTGACGTGAGGATACGCTGCGGCGTCTTTTGTAGACTTTCGATCTTCGCCGACATGACACGATCATGGACCGGATCATCGACGATCTTGCCGTCCTTGTCATAGAAATGGAACAGCACGTCGCCAACGGCGCCGTTTTCGATGAGGGACAGTTTCTGCGCCTCATCGATCAGGCCCACACGATAGGACGTGCTGCTGGCGGTCTGAATATCGCCGACGCTGAGCAGGACCATGTCGAGTTCTTCGGCCATGTCGAGCACGGTGTTCAGCCCGCAGCGCTCGATGAGGGCAATGCGGGTTTCCTTGCTGTCGACCAGAGCCGGGGCGGGGATCAGGTAGCCTTCGCCCTGAAAAATCTGCGCAAACTGCCAAGCGAATTCCGGCGGATTTGAACGGCGCGGCTGTACGATGCCGCCGAGCAGGGAAATGACTTTCAGATCGTTGAGCGGGCGCGCCCCGATATGTTGCAGGGTGCTGGAAAGGGTACGTCCCCAGCCCACCCCGATCGTCATGCCGTGCTGCACCTTTTCGGAAAGATAGGCGCCCGTGGCGGCACTGATTGGCGGGATAGGATCGATGTCGGGTGAAGAGAGGGGGGCGACGATGGCGCGGTCCAGTCCGAAGGTTTTCTCAAGTTCGACTTCGAGGGATGTCAGACTTGC
>NZ_JBHEEV010000017.1:0-39877 GCF_041930145.1 Brucella ciceri
AAAATGGCCTCCCCAAGGGAGTTCATCAAAGCATTGTCTCAATAGCTGATTTGTCCGGCGAAATGGGGGGCACTCCATGAACGCACCATCGCCCGTTGGGAAGATTTGACGGAGAAGCAGGAACAGTCGTTCGCTGCCGCTTTCGGTAAACAAGGGCAGATTTCGATGGAAGAGGTATGGAACAGAAGCATGAATCTCGAGCTCGTTACGGCGACAGATGATCAAGCGGCTTCCCCTCAACCACGTCCCAGCAATATTCACGACAAGACGATCTGGGAAATCTATCCCGGCAGCATGATCAATATTCTCTACGACAAGAGAAATCCGGCGCCGGTAGAGCTGTCGATCCATGCGCTGTCTCGCAAGGATCGCGAAAATTATTACAGGACATTCGCCTCTGCCGCTCCAGACTACTTCAGTTTTACGAAGGTCAGTCCTTTCACGGCATGGTTAGAGAACTGGCATTGGCCTTTGTTCAAGCAAGTGCTCCAACACTATAAATTGCAATATTCCAACCCTGATTTCGGCCTCTGGAAAAGGGATGATGCGACCGACTACCGGGAAACGGCAGCGCAGCAGATTTCGTCCTCCTTGCCTGTCAAGCTTCCGCCCGTCGATGCGTCGGACAGCTGTGCCTTTACACTCAGAGAAGTGGTCATCAGCTACAATGTGACGAATTCTGTCTCCTATATCCCCGTAATCGGCCGTTCGACGCGCTACCTCATTTCAATAGACGGAGTGGATACTTCCCTGCTGCCGCCGACGCCCGTCAGTCTGCCGACGGATGTAAGCTCGTTCTCCTTCCCCGTTTTCGCGCGGGCTGGCGACCAGGTCAAACTCGACATGAAAAAGCTCGGACCGCTGGCGGACTATGCTGACATCAAAATCCAGTCAGTCGCCGTGTCGAATATAAGCGTGGGTGATCGAGAGCTGGAGGAGATGTTTCTCGATAACGAAGGCATGAAAATGATAGCTGCTGACAAAGAGGGCTGTTCCTTGACCAAAGTTTCCACGCCATAAGAATTCGCTGTGTTGTACGCCCGGCTCCAAATCCCGTCTCTCATGCGCGCCATAATCAGCCAGTTGAGTCTCGTCGCTCAAATCTCCGGCGGAAGCCTGCTTGCGCTTGGTCTCAATCTTGTCTTGGCCCGTTCCCTGTCTCTCGCGGAATATGGCTCTTACATGCTTGCCATGTCGATCGCATCGATAACTTGCTGGGGTGCGTTATGCGGCTACGATGTGCTTGCTTCGCGTCATGTGCAGGAGTGGAAAGATGCTCCTCGGATAAGGAGTGCATTTGTCCTTGCCGGTCATTCAATGATCGTCATGGCATCCCTTGCCATGGCGGCAATCACGTGGTCGGTCTGGTTTATCCTCTACCGGCAGGTACTGTCTCCTGAACTAGTGGCGCTGATCTGTCTCCTCACTCCATTACTGGCCAGTACCCGTTTTTTTGCGGGAATTCTAACGGGGCTTGGCTATCCGCAAGCTGGACATGCTCCAGAACGCTTTCTGCGCGATGGCTTGCCGCTTGCCGTCCTGCTGATCCTTTCACTTCTGGGAATGCGTCTCGGCTCGTCCGTCTTTGCGCTGTTGCTCGTTTGTTGCGGAGCCGGTGTGGCAATGGTCGTGACAGCTCTGCTCGCCCGGCAAATGGGATATGGGGTTTCCGCCGACTGGGCCGCCGCTAAAGCCTTGCGGATCAGGCTGCAATCGGCTGCTTTCTGGCTCACACTGCTTGCGACGGGGCAGTTGCTTCTCTCGCGACTGGACCTGTTGATACTTGGTTATATTTCCGGTGCTGATGCTGCGGGCCTCTATGGAGCCGTGCTGACGGTTTCGGAAATAGGCGGGTTCCCGGCGCTGGCGACTTCGCTGCTTTATGCTCCCGCCATTGCAAAGGCTTATCGCCAGGGCGAAAGCGCTGTAGCCATATTACGACAGGCGCGGCGTGTGACACTTGCCTTGACACTGCCACTGGTCGCAGCCTCGCTCTTCATTGGCGGCGATGCGCTTCGTACCGCCTTCGGCGAGGGATATGATGCAGGACATTTCGCACTGATCGCGCTTCTGCTTGTCCATGTCGTCCGTGCTGCCGCCCTGTTTCCTCAATTGGCGCTGTCCCTGACCAACGGTGAAAAGACCGCATTGTATGGTCTGGGGATCGGGCTGGTTATCGAAGTGATGTTTGTTTCAGCACTTGCTCTCCCCTTTGGGCTGACCGGCGCCGCACTGGGGACATTGCTCTCATCCATAGCGCTTCAAGGTCTGCTGCACCGGGCCATGTCCCGGCATCTCTTGCAGCGCTCAAACTTCCTGTCTGCTTGACCGGCAAAGCTGGCTGCCAGAACTGCTATCAGTTTCTGAAGGCGGGCTCCGCATTAGGCAAGCGCTCGCAAATGCCACTTTCCGGATCAAAAATGGCGCTTGCGCGGTAGTCATGCAGGAACTGATCCTTTTCGGCTGCAACCAGAAAACTCCAATTGTCCGGCTCAAGCAATGTTGGTGCTCTGCTTCGGGCCGCAATTTCCGGACCGCGCTGCCCCTTCACCAATAATCGACCGCCCGTGGCACATTCGGCTGCCGCGTCGATCAGGGATTGGGGAAGGAGCGGTGTGCTGCGACTCCAGCCATAGCCGCACGCGGCAATTCCAATGAAGCCAGCGCATATGGCTGCAAATTTCAGCCGACGGGGGTATGGCGCGTGGTCAAAAGCGAGCCGCCCCAATTTGCAGCCACGATTGAGCAGATAAACACGACGGGCAGCACGAAATATCGGCCTTGAGGAAAAGCAAGGAGGATCGGGCCGAAAGCGATCGACGCCAGCGCGAGGATCGGAATAATCGCAACAGTCGCCGACTGCGGCGGGTGTTTCGTCGACGGGCCTGAAAAAATCGGGGTGAAAGCGAGCAGTGCCGGGAGAGGGGAAATGAGGACGGCCAGCAACAAGGCCCGGCCGGAATCAAGCATGGACCGGACCAGCCGCTCCATCCAGATTGTCGGCGCATCCAGAAGGGTTGGCGGAGGGACAGGCCAGTAAGTCGTGGGGCTTGTTGGCGGTGCTGTTATCGCAATGCCTCGGGTTTCTGTTGCGAGAACGGTGCCGCAACACTGAATGGAATAGACCAGATAAGGTGCATATCCGACGAGAAACAGGACAGTGGTGATAAGCAGCGCCATCCAGCGCTTTCTCCCGGGCGCCCAGACCAGCCATGTGCCGACAGCCAGTATAAGGCCAAATGACAGCGTATCGAACCGGGTGAGCGCAAGAACGCCGAGGACCAATCCCAGCTGGATCGCAAAGACCAGATTGCGTTGTTGGGCGCCAAGGAAGAAAAAGCGCAGTGCCAGCGCCACAAGGCAGGCAGCAACGGGTATTGTGCGTCCGGCGACGACTTCCTCGAGGAAAAACCAGTTAAGGCAGAGGCCGACAGTCGCACCCCATGAAATGAAAACCGCGCCCTTCCTGCTTTCTGCAATCGGCTTTATGGCCAGATAGATGAGCCACGGCAAAAGCAGGATTGCTGCAATATTCACGACAAGGCCGGAGCGAAAACCTGTACCGAACAGTTGGTCAAGGCCACCGCTCAGAAACGGGAAGAAGAATGGATGGCTGATCGGCAGACCGGTGCCTACACGGTACTGGCGAATGCCGGTCACTGTTTCACCGTGCCAAAGCCAGCGGCTGAGATCATACAGCGCCCAGCTATCAGGCGACATCAGAGGCCGGTGCCACGCAACAACAAATATCAGGCAGACAAAACCGACATAGAGGAAATATACCCGAAGCGACTTATCGGTCATGGGACTGATGTAACCTGAGTCGGCTAATCAGGCATCGCCGCCAATATCGGATGCAGGGCCAGGCTTTCAATCCGAGACATGCTGCGCGTGACAGCTGCCGCGCCTCATATAATCGGTCATAGACGGTTAGTTCCCCCTGTTGCATGGCGCGCAAATCCGCCGACAAGCCAGAATGTCCATAGAACGGCTTGAATACAAACGCCACGGGTGGATCGAGCGCCACACTCCGATACCCACCCATGACGATCTCGCACCAAAGCAGATAATCCTCGGTGCATCGCAACTGTTCGGAGAAGCGAAGAGGCAGATCGCGACGGACAATAACCGAAGAGGTGTTGAACGGATTTTTGAGGAGCACGTCCAAGCGGCGGAGATTTCTCGCCGTCACTGCTCGGGGCAATGTCTCGCTGAGCCGGCTTTCGGAGTGGATCAGGGGTGTTCGATGGCCGGAAATATCGGCGCCGTCTTCCATGATGGCAAGTTGCCACTTCAGCTTGTCTTCATGCCAGGCGTCATCGGCATCGAGAAAGGCCACATAATCCGCGCGGGCCAAGGACCAACCCATGTTGCGAGCCGCGGCGGGCCCGTAATTGTCGGGCTGCGAGTAGACCCGCAATTTACCTTGAAGCGCGAGAATGTGTTGACTGACGATCTCCATCGTCTCGTCGGTGCTTCTATCGTCCACCACTATGATTTCAAAATCGTCTCGCGATTGACGCATCAGCGAGTTGAGGGCTCTGCCGATGGAGCTTGCCGCATTAAAGGCTGGAATTACAACGCTGACCTTCGGCATTGAACAATACTAATTTAGATAGTTTGAAAGAAAGGGCGATATGTTGTGTAGTATCGTTGAGATATTAATATCTTTCTTTTGATGCTGCTCTGCAGCGGCTTTGTCAAGAGAATCGCAGACGATGTCAGTCTACTCCGGCTCCGTCTTTCTATTATTTAGAGTGCTTCAGTATTTTCTTTCCGCCGGATCGTTTCGCGTTTGCGATAGCGTGGATATCGGCCAGACAGGGAGCGGAAGAGGGGTAAGCGTAGATCGAAGGGCTGATCCGGCTGAATCCATAGGCGCTCCAAGTAACATATTCCAACGCGCATCCCGTGTTCACGGGATATGAATGCTACGCATGGTAGTGATAGTATCGGGACATGTGGAAAATTGGATCGACTATTTATCCTCAAATCCATAATGCGGTCAGGGTGAAGGGCATTCTTGCCGAACCTTTCACGCCGAGAGACGTGCGTCGCGTCGCTCCCGGCTGGCCTTACTCCAGATACTTCTCCTTCCTCGCCGAAAACTGTACCGCCAATCAACCGGAAGGCGATGCGCTTTTCGTGCGGGTCGGCAGGGGACAATACCATTTGAATGACAAGGTGTCCGGCTCGCAGGTGGAGCCCGGTCACTGGGGCATGATCCGGACGGAGTGAACCAAGGGTCGACAAGATCATGCTTCAAACAGACGAGATTGGAGCGCCGATCTGATTCAACCAGATCGAAACGCGCTCCCATGCGCAATCCCAACAAGGGCTGGGGAGATCGCTGTGCTGCCAGTTGCAAAAATTTGCAACTGGAGCCGGGACAGTGCATAATTGCCGCATGAGTGAATCGTACAAGAAACCCGATTATGAACAGGAACTGCGCCAGGCAGGCGTCCGCATCACGCGGCCGCGCCGGATCATCCTGAACATATTGACCGAGACGGAAGATCACCCCGACGCGCTGGAGATTTTCCGCCGGGCGGTCGAGATCGACAGCAGCATTTCGCTGTCGACCGTCTATCGAACGATGAAGCTTCTGGAAGAGCGCGGCGCGATTCACCGGCACGCCTTTGCGGGCGGGCCCTCGCGTTTCGAGCAGGCAAGCGGCGCGCATCACGACCATATCATCGACATGGATTCCGGCGAAGTGGTCGAATTCCGCTCCGACAAGATCGAAAAGCTGCAGGAAGAAATCGCCCGGTCGCTCGGTTACGAGATCGTCCATCACCGGCTCGAACTTTATTGCAAAAAAATCGGAAACTGACGGAACCAAATTTCGTTTGCCGCGTTTAGCGCCCATGAAGGCCGTGACCCCGCCCCCACAACGCGGTCTTCACAGTTCGCCTCAACCTCCCCGCACGAGGCGAGCGGCGAGAATGCCGCGCTGACCGTCAAACGTTAAGCAGCTGGCGTTCCGCAAATTCAGAGCAAGTCGCCGTGGTTCAGGCTCAAGGCCGGACCATGGCGGCTTTTTTTTGATCTCCCAAATGTCCCAGAATGCCCGGCCACGGTTTGCGCCTCAGGCGTCGAACTGCTCCGTGGGGATGGTGAGCGAATAGACCGCCCCGGTACCGTCTATGCGATAATCGGCGTGACCATTGACGGAGGCGGGAACGATGCGCTGCAACACGGCGCTGCCGAAGCGCGGGTCATGCTCGAAAACCTCGGGCATCGCCGGATTGGTTTCTTCCCAGAGGAATTCCAGCCGGTCAATGCCGCCCGTCAGATGAAGGACCTTCGCCGAAATCTTCACCCGGCCATAGGGGATGGAAAGTCCGCCGAACGAGGTCGCATTGACCACCAGTTCGTGCAGCGCCAGGCCGACATGCAGGGCCGCGCCCGGGAAAAGATAGGGGTTATCCCCTTCGATGCTCAGGCGCTCGTCGCTGACGTCGATATATTTCTCGACCTGCGAATGCACGAGATCGCGAAACAATGCGCCGCGCCAGTTCGAATCCGTCACCAGATCCTGCGAATAGGACAGCGACTGGATGCGCCCGCGAAACTTCAGCAGGAAATCATCGATTGTGTCTGTAAAGCGCGCCGTCTGGCTGGCGATGCTCTGCACGATGGCCAGAAGGTTCTTGGAGCGGTGACTTACTTCGCGCAGCAGCGTCTTCAGTACCTGCTCGCGCCGCTTCAGCTCGCTGATCTCGATCGCCGTGGTGACGAGGCCCTGAATATTGCCCTCGTCGTCGCGGTCACAATCGACATGAAACTCTATCCAGCGCAGCTTGTCGCCGTCATTGATGGCGATCTCGACATTCTGCGCTTCGCCCGTATCAAGCGCCGCCTGCTTGGCGCCGACGAGCTTGTGCAGGGCTGCGGAGAAGATGAAGTCGCAGTCGTTGCCGCCCACTTTCCACTTTTCCTGCCAGTAGAGCGGAATGTTCTCGCCCCATGAATAGGCGAGGTCGGGGCCTTGATAGAGCACGCAGACATTGCTGTTGCGCACTGCCCGCAACAGCGCCCTCAGACGCGCTGCGTCCGGCTCGGTATCCTGCAGGTTAAATTTTGTGCCAGCTGTCATGTCTGCCTCATTCAACCCGCAGCCCACTCAGCGCATTTCCAGCAAAAGTGCCAAGCGGTTTTGCGGTGGAGGATGCAACGAAACAAATAGTCGGACCGCCCATTGGCGACACGTCAAAAACTCCGGAAAGACTGATCGGAAATCTGCGTGCCATGGCGTCCGTTTTCTTCGACCGGTTGGCGGGTCGCGGTCGAGCCTTCATCTTCCGGTCCTTGGACCGGCCCAAATCCTTAAATCGGTAAACCGCCGCATGGCTTATGCGGCGGTCACCTTCACTTGAGTCTAATATAGGCTGGGCTTTCAGGAGGTCAAAAACAGCCTTCGGTTTTGTGCGGTCTAGGCCTTGCGGATCGCCGACGCGATGAGCGAAATGACGAGCAAGGCAAGGAACACAAAGAACAGAATCTGCGCTATACCAGCCGACGCACCAGCGATGCCGCCGAAGCCAAGCGCACCTGCTACGAGTGCCACCACGAGAAATACAAGCGCATAGTAAAGCATTTTCGGTCTCCTCTTTATTGGGTGAAGAAGAAACGCCATCCAAGCGGTATTTGTTCCGTGGTCCGGGGAAAATTAGCGCGCTCACAACTCTAAATACTCATGACGGGGCGTAAGGCGGGGTGATTGACAGATGGGCGAAGTGCTAACGGGCCGAAGTCCCGAAAGGCATGCCTTCCGGGACTTCGTATCAAGGCAATCGCTTCGCTCCCTGCCGCTAGGCTGCGACCTGCGAGGCTTCCTCGAAAAAGAGCGCCTGGCTGATCAGTGCTTTCACCATATCCGGATTGAACGGCTTGGTGACGAGGAAGGTCGGTTCCGGGCGTTCGCCCGTCAACAGGCGTTCCGGGAATGCGGTGATGAAGATGACGGGTATCGCATCGTTCTGCAGGATTTCATTCACCGCATCGATGCCCGAGCTGCCATCGGCGAGCTGGATATCGGCCAGCACCATGCGCGGCTTCTCCTGCCTGTAGAGCGCCAGCGCCTCGTCCCTGGTGCGCGCGATGCCCACGACCTCATGGCCGAGGCTTTCCACCATCTGCTCGATATCCATCGCGATCAGCGGCTCATCCTCGATGATCATGATGCGCGTCGCCACCTGGCGCGAAATTTCGGTCGAAGCGACCGACAGGACGCGGCTCAGTTCGGCGTCGTCCAGTTCGAGAATTTCGGCGGCTTCCTTGTCGGAAAAACCCTCTACTGCCACAAGCAGGAAGGCCTGACGCGGCAGCGGGGCGATATGGGCAAGATTTCTTGCCGCCTGCTGTTCCCATGCAAATTCCGACGCCGGTTCCGGCACGCGGACGGAGGCTGTCTTGTAGAGGTTGCAGAAAAGGCGATAGAGACCGATCCGGTCGGAGGATCCCTCCGGGAATATGCTCACATCGGCGATCAATGCTTCAAGCGCCGCCGCCACATAGGCATCGCCGGAAGCCTGCGAGCCGGTAAGAGCGCGGGAAAAACGACGAAGATAGGGAAGGTGCGGCGCGATACGCGTCGATAACGTCATGGTAATGGAACTCCTCAACTGCCGCTTTCGTTCATTGAATGCACATTGGCGAGCAGGTTTGACCCTCTCCCGCCTATGCTTTGAGCGCAGCATTATGTTACCCTAAACGGGGCGTTTTGAAAAAAGTTCCGCAAGTTGGAAATATAATCGGGAACTTTTTAGAAACCCGCGCATTTCCCGGACAAGCAGGGGCTTAGATTAATAGGGTAGGGCAATCAGCCCGGAATGATCAAGATATGGCAGAAAAAGAAAACCTTCTTATGAACGGAGCCGGGGTTCGGTCGACCCGCCGTGTTCAGAAGGATATATTAGGACCAAATTGTGAAGTCGGATTGAAACTAAAGGCACTGTACACCTCGATACAGGATGAGACGATCCCGGATCGCTTCCTCGATCTTCTCGAAAAACTCGATCAGGCTGAACAGGAGAGTATGCGTGAACACAGCACCCGGTCCGTCGGTTGAGAGTAATGCACAGTTCAAGCGAGAACTCCTGTCGTCGCTGCCGAGCCTGCGCGCCTTCGCGGTGTCGCTGATCGGCCAGCATGACAAGGCGGATGATCTCGTACAGGATACGATCATGAAAGCCTGGGCCAAGCAGGAGTCCTTCGAGATGGGGACCAATATGAAGGCCTGGCTGTTCACCATTTTGCGCAATGAGTTCTACACGCAGATGCGTAAGCGCGGCCGCGAGGTGCAGGACACGGATGGCGTGTTCAGCGAGCAGCTCGCCGTGCATCCTTCCCAATATGGCACGCTCGACCTGCAGGATTTCCGTGCAGCGCTGGAGCAGTTGCCCGACGACCAGCGCGAAGCGATCATCCTGATCGGCGCCTCGGGCTTTGCCTATGAGGAAGCTGCCGAAATATGCGGTTGCGCCGTCGGAACCATCAAGAGCCGCGTCAGCCGTGCCCGCACGCGCCTGCAGGAAATCCTCAAGATCGAGGGCGAAAGCGATTACGGTCCCGATGCGGATTCATCGCGGGCCACGTTGAGAAGCTTCGCATGATGCATCTTTGATGCCCCTGTCTGCCGGACAGGGGAGAGCTTTTGTTGCAGAAAACCCGGACCTGTGCGGGTTTTTGTTCGCAGCGATTGCTTTTTATCTCCAGTCACTTGTAGGTTAGCGGTTGCTGATATTTCTTGTCGGCGCAGTGATTGTTGTTTGTGGGTTGCGTCTTGCCATCAGCCTTGTGGAAAAAACTGCTTCAATCGACGTCGAAGCCGGTTGCGGTTATCGTCTCGCTTGGGCTCGTGCTTCTGTCGGCGATCATGACGCTGTTTCTGTCGTCAGGCGTAAACCACCAGGTGATCGATATTTCCCGCAACTATGCCCTGCGCCAGCAGGTCGACAAGGTTGCGCGCCTTGCCAGCAATATAGAGATGAGCCGTCGCGGCTATCTTCTGACGCTCGATGAGACCTATCTCGATCTCTATCGCAACACGATCCTGAGCGTCGACAAGACGCTCGCCGATCTTGAAGCCCTGACGGACCAGAACCCGTTGCAGGATGCGCGGGTCAAGCAGATCCGCGCGCTGGTCGAACGTGAACAGGAAGATGTGCGCGAGACGGTCGGTCTTGCGCAGGCTGGCAATGTGGCCGCAGCGGTGGAGAAAGTGCGCGGCGACGAGGGCAAGGTGCTGATGGACCAGCTTGCCAGTACGGTGACGCAATTCATCGATGCGGAAGAACAGCAGCTTCTCGAGCGCAACAAGCGCATCAACCGCATGCGCTACTGGATGACCGCCACCTCCATCGTGGCGCTGGCTTCCGCCGCCATGCTGGCGCTTTTGCTGTTCAGCCGCGTGCAGCGTTATGCGCGGTCGATGTTCGAGGGGCAGACCGCGCTGCGTTCCGAAAAGCAGTTGCTGGAACAGCGCGTGAAGGAACGGACCGCCGAGCTGGAAGAGGAGCGCCGCATCGCCGAGCGCGAACGCCAGCGGGTCGAGCTTCTGCTGCAGGACACCAACCATCGTATCGGTAATTCGCTGGCAACCGTGTCATCGCTGCTTGGCCTCCAGATGCGCCAGACCCGCAGCGAGGATGCGCGCGCCGCGCTAGCCGCCGCCCGCGACCGCGTCCAGACCGTATCGACGGCGCACCGCCGCCTGCGTCTGGGCGAGGACATGGAATCGGCCCGCGTGGACGATTTTCTCGGCACCGTCATCGATGATATCCGCAACGCCATCGGGCAGGATCGGAAGATCGAGTTCACCACCGATCTGGCGCCGCTTGACCTGAAAGCCCGCGATGTGACGACGATCGGCATCATTCTGGGCGAACTCGTCACCAATGCGATCAAGCATGCATTCAAGGGGCGCACGGAAGGCCATATCCGCATCAGCCTGAAGCCGGGCGAGGATGCCGTTCCGGTGCTGGTCGTGGAAGATGACGGTGTCGGACTGGACTATCACAAAACCGGCGAAAAGAACGGTCTCGGAACGCTCGTCATCGAGCAGCTTTGCATGCAGTTCGGCGAAAAGCCGGTTTACTGCAAGACCGATAATGGTGTTGGAACGCGGGTTATCGTTCGTCTGTCCTCCCTCCTCGAAGGCTCCGACAAGGCGGCTGGCCAATAGAAACCCTTGGGTCCGAACGACGAACGCCGACCCCATGAGGCCGGCGTTTTCAAGGTTTGGACAGCGTGTCCCGATCAGGCGGATCAGCTTCGCGGCGGGCGCTTCTTCTTCTCGGAAAGCAGCGAGACGAGCGCAATGCCCGCAAGCGGCAGGGCGGCGGCCAGTATCGGCCGCTTGAGGATGGCGGGAACGGTTGCGATTGCTGCCGTTGCCATTATGGCCGTCTTGTCCGCCTCCATTTTCTCCTTGCGCTTTCTGGCCTCTGACGCAGCCTGAATCTTCATCACCGCGAGGATGAGAAGGGCCACGATCAGCGACAAAGCCGCGAGAATGAGGGCCGCCAGCGGACCGCCATAGCTCTGCGCAAGCGCCAGGAAAGCGGCGACACAGAGGAAGGTGACTGCGATGATCGCGAAGATCGCGATGGCCGTGCCGAAGATCGCGGCGCGTTTCGTCTGGCCCGCCACGAACTTCAGTTCCTCGCCTGCCATTGCAGTCAAAAGGGGCATGAGAGCTTTCAGCATGACCCGCCTCAGCGGCGCGAGAGCAGGGCCAGCAGATAGCCGACGCCGAGTGCAGTGGCGAGCGAGGCAATCGGGCGTTCCCGCACCGTTGCCGTCAGCTGAGCTTCGAGATCCTGCGCCTTGTTGCGCAGATCATCGATGGCGTCCTCGCCCTGGATATAGGCGCTCTTGTAGGTCTCCTTCGCGCTGCGTTTGGCGTCGCGGACCGTCTGCGAACCGAGATTGGCCAGTGTCGCCGCGATGGCGGCAATGTCTTCCTTGAGTTGCTCGACCTGTGCCTGAAGGTCTTCCGCGCTGGCATCGGTCAGCGCTTCCTCGATCTTTTCTTCGATCTTGCTCGTTTTCGCGGATGCTCGCGCCATATCGGCTCTCCTGTTCATTCTTTGTCTGATCGTTCGGATAACGTGCTGCCCGCCTAATGGTTGCATGCAAAGCCGCCAGCGGCAACAAGACCGGGCGGTTGTTGCAAGGCATGGTAAATGGCGCGGCTGGAAGGCGCGGAAGCATCGCCTGCAATGCTTCCGCGGATAGTGCGAGGCTTTATTCGGCTTCGCCGTGCAGGATCGTGCCTTCCGGGTCCTTCTTGTAGGCTTCGTCCGAATAGGCGGGCTGGGCCTCAAGCTGTTCCTTGGTGAACTGCGTGAAGACGTTGAGCTTGTCGTCCTTGCCGCTCGCTACATCGAGATTGGCGATCGATACGGCCACCGGCTTGGAATTGATGCCGAGGAAGCCGCCGACATCCACGACGAATGCCTCCGTCTGCCCGTCGGCGGACATCAGCACATCGCCGACTGTCCCGATCTTGGTTTCGTCCGCGCCGAAAACAGTCGCCCCGATCAGCTTGTCGGCGCTCAGTCCTTCCGATGGCACCGGCTTCATGCCCTCGGGCATCGCCCTGTCCGCCTTCTGCGTGGTGATCGTCTTTTCGGCGGCAGGCGGTTCGGCGCGCGGCGCGCCATCGGCTGCGAAAGCCGTGTTGCGGTCGAAGGCCGGTGCCTTTTCGAGCTGTTCCTTGGTGGCATCCACGATCAGCCAGCGCTTCCCGTCTTCGCGAACCACCCATGACAGGTGGTCGAAGCCGATTGCGACGTTCTTTTCGCCCACGCCGAGGAAGCCGCCGACCCCGATCACCACCGCCAGCGGACTGCCATTGGCGCCGAGGATCATGTCATTGACCGTGCCGATATTGGCGGCATCATTGGAGGGGCCGTTATAAACCGCCTGTCCGATGAAGCCCGACACCAGAAGCTGGCCGGGCGATGCAACGAAATATCCATTCTCGCTGGCGATCGGCTTTTCCTGTTTCTCATCGGAGAAAATCGGCGAACGGTCCTGAGCCAAAGCGGGCAGGGCGATCAGCGCGGCAAGAGCCGTGGAGGCGAGAAATCGTTTCATGAAAACTCCTGTCGGTAATTAAGGCAAACCGAAGGCGAGAGCGAATCTCGCCATCAACAGGAGAAAAAACGAGGGGAAACGGTTTCAGTTCCACTCAAATTCCGTGTTATTGAAGCGTCAAAATTGTGAAGGGAACGGCTTTTTAATGGCGAAAATGAGGCTGGCGCCCTTTCAGGTTGTAATTGCTGCCTAGGCCAGCAGCAGGTAAGCCGCGCCTGCCAGCATGATGACGGCCAGTCCGACATGGGTTGGCTTCAGCGAACGTTGCTGCACCGGCAAGGGATCGTCATTTCCAGCCATGGCAGTGCGTGCCGCATGTTCAAGCGTCTGGATATCCTTGAGCATCATTGGCATGTCCTCCGAAATTCCGGTCAAAGCGGAATTGCATTTCCTCCCCTCGCGCCGGAATTTGTTTTTAAAACCAATCCCGAAGCGCTTCGGTCATCCTATCAGGTCTGATTTGACGCCAATGTGCAACTGGCAAAAAGGCGCGAGCCGAAAAATCTTCCCCGACCCCAATTTTGCATGATGAAAATGCCCTTCAAATGAAAACATGACTTGCGTCATCATATTATTGGGAGTTAAGAAGAGGCCCAACAGGCGGCGCGACGGCCTGCATGAGGGTTTGGTCATGTGCGCGCGGATTTGAACAATCAAAAGGCGAACAAAATGACTGGTTTCTGGCGAAAAGGCTTCATGGCTGCGGCGATGGGCATCGGCTTGCTGGGCGCGGCTTCTGCATTGGCCCAAAACGCGCCGCAGGATGCATCCTCCCCGACGAATGCACCGGCGACCCCTGCCGTCGAAGCGCCTTCCAGTCCCGCACCGGCCAATACGGCGCCTGCTGCTCCCGCTGCTGCGCCATCGCCTGAACTGATCCAGTCGCAGACGGCTGCTCCTGCCGCCGCGCCGGTCGAAAGCGAAAATGGCCTCATCCTCCCGCACGACCTGTCGCCATGGGGCATGTTCATGGCTGCCGACTGGGTCGTGAAAGCGGTGATGATCGGTCTGGCGCTGGCTTCGCTTGCCACATGGACGGTCTGGGTCGCCAAGACGCTGGAACTGGCCGGTGCGCGCCGCCGCGCCTATAAGGCACTGAAGGTTATCGGGCATTCGGCAACGCTTGCCGAAGCGGTACGTGCGCTCGACGGAGCAAAGGGGCCGGGTGCGGTTCTGGTCCGTGCTGCGGAAGATGAAGTTCGCCTTTCCGGTCCGGCGCTTGCCCGCGCTGGCGGCGAAGGCCTCAAGGAACGTGTATCCTCGCGCCTGTCGCGCATCGAAGCCAAGGCCGGACGCCGCCTGTCCAAAGGCACCGGCATTCTTGCGACCATCGGATCGGTCGCGCCGTTTGTCGGTCTGTTCGGCACGGTTTGGGGCATCATGAATTCATTCATCAATATCAGCCAGGCGCAGACCACGAACCTCGCGGTTGTGGCGCCGGGTATCGCGGAAGCCCTGCTTGCAACGGCCATCGGCCTCGTCGCGGCTATTCCCGCCGTGGTCATCTATAACGTTTTCGCTCGTTCGATCACCGGCTACAGGTCGCTGCTCGCCGATGCTTCGGCGGGCGTGGAGCGCCTTGTCAGCCGCGACCTCGATTTCAGGACGGCCGGTGTGCGTGAAGGCACGCTGCACGCAGCGGAGTAGGCGCCATGGCTGGTAAAGTTCGCGAAGGCGGCGGTGACGATCTCGAGCTGAACCACGAGATCAATGTGACGCCCTTCATCGACGTCATGCTGGTTCTGCTCATCATTTTCATGGTGGCGGCACCGCTCGCCACGGTTGACGTGAAGGTGGACCTGCCCGCATCGACGGCAGCGCCCGCACCGCGTCCCGACAAGCCGCTTTACGTGACGCTGAAGGAAGACCTCAGTGTCAGCGTCGGCAACGATGTCGTGGACCGCGAGCGCCTCGGCGGTGCGCTGGACGTGCTGTCGGAGAAGAACAAGGAAGCGCGCATCTTCCTGCGCGCCGACAAGAATGTCGGCTATGGCGAATTGATGCGGGTGATGAACCTTCTGCGTGAGGCGGGTTACCTGAAGATCGCGCTGGTGGGGCTTGAAACCGTTGGTGCGAACGCCGGGACCGCTCCGGCGGCTGCAACGCCTGGAACGGCACCTTCCACGCAGGCACCGCAGGGAGCCGCGCAATGAATGCACTCCCGCCCGAGCATCCCCCGATAAAGGTGGCTTCGGCTGACGTTCACCATCATTCCTTCTGGCATGATGCGGGGCGCTGGCTCGGCGCGGGCATTCTTGTTCTGACCGTTCACGCCGCCGGTGCCTATGCTATCCACATGGCGCAGGAAGAAGACCAGCCCGACGGCGCGCAGGTTGCCGCCATGGTGGTGGAACTGGCACCTGAGCCCGAAGCGCCGATGGAAGAACAGGTGGCGGAGGAAGCCCAGCCGGAAACGGCTGAAGCGCCGCAGGAACTGGCGGAACCGGCCCCGCAGCCGGAACCCGTGCAGGAAGAACCGACGCCGCCCGAGCCGGAAGAGGTGACCCCGCCCGAACCCGCGCCGGAACCGCAGGCCGTTCAGGAACCGGAAGAAGTCGTTCCGGATGTGGTCGAGGCGGAAAAGCCGGAAGTCGCGGTGCCCATGCCCGTTGAAAAGCCGGAAGTGAAGCCGGAACCCAAGCCAGAGCCGAAGCCGGAACCGAAAAAGGTCGAGAAGCCAAAGCCGGAGAAGCCAAAGCCGCCTAAGGCTGAAAAGCCCAAGCCCAAGAAGGCTGAGAAAGCACCGGAGACCCGTCAGGCCGCTGCGCCGCAGATGGATGCTGACAATGGCGCTCGTGCTGCCGCAAATCGTAGAGGTGAAAACTCTGCATCCGCGGGTGTCAGTTCCGCCAAGTGGACCTCGAAGCTGCAGTCGCATATGGCGCGCAATGTGCGTTTCCTGCAGCGGAAATCACGCAATGCCAAGGGGCTTGTTCAGGTTACCTTCGTGATTGACCCATCGGGCAATGTGCTTTCCGCCCGTCTGGCCGGTTCGTCAGGTAATCCAGACGTGGATCAACTGGCACTGGAAGCGGCGCGCCGAGCCTCGCCGGTGCCTGCACCGCCAGCCGCTGTTGCCAAGGCGCGTATGCCGATCACCTTGCCGTTGTTGTTCAAGTAGGCCATGAAGCAAGCGCGATTTTAAAGGCCGGTCTGCTAATCAGACCGGCTTTTCCATTGCCCGCAATCACTCCACAAACCCGAACATCGGGCCATAGCCGCCATGCCAGGATAGGTTGTTGCGCTGTAGTGCCGGGACGTAGATGCCTGCGCCACCGCCGCCATCCAGAAACAGGGCGTTCGGGCATTGAAGGTGGTCGCGAAACAATCGTGCAAAGTCGTGGAAATTGACCGCATCCTCGCTGACCGCGAAGCGGATCACGCCGCCCTTGCAAATGCCGACGCCGCTGCGCCGCGTCCTGTCGGTTGAGCCGACGATGAAAATCGGATTGACCCTGTTGCCGATGACCAGCATCGGCCCGGACTGGGTTGCCAGACGCGGCTTCATCCCCTGTTTCATGAAACGGTCTGTCGGCAGTATTCCAGCGCCCTTGTCACCCAGATAGAAGATGCCGTTCGGCTTCTTGTAGAAGTTTGGCACGGGGCCGGAACTGCGGGCAGGTGCCACCTTGCTCGCCGGGCGAAGCTCGAGGCCATCCTCAATATAGAGGCCCATTGGCGAAAAGTCCAGCTGGTACATTCCGGCGTTGAGCGCGAAAACCAATGTCTTGCCCTGGCTTGCGGCAGTGCCGGCCAGATTTGAAAAATTGCGGTAAGGCTCGCCATCCGCATTCTGCCAGAACAGGTGCAGGCCGGTGCCGTCGGCTCCGGCGTCGCAGACGATATAATCCGTGTTCTCGAAAGTCTCTCGGTTGCAGCTTTCGGCGCGGCCCGGCTGCGTCAGGGCAGCACTCGCAGCTGCCATTATTGCGGCAGCGAACAGGGTTCGCTTGACGGGAATCATCGCTGTGCTGCCTTCCAATATTGGTTATTCGGACGACAGTGCCACAGCCGGGAGCAGGCGGGAAGCCTTGCGCGCGGGCAGGAAGCCGAAGATGAGGCCGGTGGCGAAAGCGCAGGCGAAGGCCAGCAGGACAGGCCCCACGCTGTAGCCCACCGAAAGCCCGGCCCATCCCGCGACGGCTGCCGCGCCCAGCCCGACCACGACGCCGAAGGCACCGCCAATGGCCGAGACGGTCAGCGCCTCGGTGATGAATTGCAGCAGGATATCGCGCCTTCTTGCACCCGTTGCCATCCGCACGCCGATCTCGCGGGTTCGTTCGGTCACGCTCACCAGCATGATGTTCATCACGCCGATGCCGCCGACCAGAAGCGAGATTGCCGCGACCGACCCCAGAAACAGCGTCATCGTGTTGCCCATCGCCGTCGCGTCCTCGCGGATGGACGACATGTTGGTTATCATCGTGTCCTGTTTCTTGTGGCGCTGGTCGAGCAGGTCCTGGATCTGTTCCTGCGTGGTGTTGATGAGGTCTGAATCCTTCACCTGCACAGTGATGGTGCGCACATATTTCTGGCCGAACAGCCGCAGGTTGCCGGTCGAAAGCGGCACGATCACCACATCGTCCTGATCCGCGCCGCCAAAGCCCGCGCCCTTCGGCTCCAGGGTGCCGATCACCTGAAACGGTATCTTCTGGATCAGGATATACTGGCCGATGGGATTGCTGCCATCCGGGAACAGGGTGTTGACGACCGTCTTGCCCAGCACTGCGACGGGCGCATAGTTGTCCATATCGCTCTGGCTGATGAAATCGCCGGTCGCCACCTTCCACGACTTGGCTTCGGAAAAGGCGGAAACAGTGCCGTTTGCCTGCGACTGGTAATCGACATTGCCGCGCCGCAGCGTCACCGTTCCGGTCACTTCCGGCACGGCGGTCTTGATGTTCGGCAGTTCCAGAATGGCGGTGGCGTCTTCGGGAACCAGTGTCGCTATCGAGCCTGTTCCACGGAAACCGGCCATGGAGGGGCGAACCAGAATGAGATCGGTGCCCATGGCATTGATGCGGTCGAGAATGGAATTCTGCGCGCCGGTGCCGATGGCAAGCATCGTCACAACGGAACTGACGCCGATGATGATGCCAAGCAGGGTGAGGACCGTGCGGAAGATATTGGCCCGCAAGGCGCGCATCGCCATCTTCACCGCTTCCGAAACATCGGCAATGCGGGCTGAACTGCCTTCAAGGCTTTCCTGCAGCCGGAAAGGGGCCTGCGTATCGGGAATGGCGCGCTTGACCGTGTCGGAAAGTATCTGCCCGTCGCGGATTTCGATCAGCCGGTCGGCGCGTTCGGCGACTTCACGGGCATGCGTGATGACGATGACCGTGTGGCCCTGCTGGTGCATGGAGCGCAGCAATTCCATCACGTCTTCGCCGCTCTGACTGTCGAGCGCACCGGTCGGCTCGTCGGCAAGGATGATGCGCCCGCCATTCATGAGCGCCCGCGCGATGGAAACGCGCTGCTGCTGGCCGCCTGAAAGCTGATTTGGGCGATGGTCGAGACGGTCGCCGAGCTTCAGTTGGTTGAGCAGTTCGGCGGCGCGGGCATGGCGTTCGGAGGCAGGCAGGCCCGCATAGATCGCCGGCACTTCGACGTTTTCCTGCGCGGTCGATGTCGAGATCAGGTTATAGCTCTGGAAGACGAAGCCGAAGGTTCTGCGCCGCAATGCTGCCAGCGCGTCGGCATCCAGTGTCGATACATCCTCGCCATCCAGCAGATATTGTCCGCCGCTCGGGCTGTCGAGACAGCCCAGAATGTTCATCAGCGTCGACTTGCCGGAGCCGGATGCGCCCATGATCGCAACGAATTCGCCAGCCTGAATATCGAGCGTGATGCCGTGCAACACCTCAACGGCAAGATCGCCGTTGTGATAGGTCTTGCGGATATCGGTGAGCCTGATGAGCGGCGTGTCGGTCATGGGATTATCGGGCATGAGGCGGCTCATCAGAACAGGCGCATGCCGGGCCTGCGGCCACGCTGCCCGGCGGCGGCTTCGGCCCCGCTGGAAGCGCTGGTGACGATAACCTTGTCGCCTTCTTCCAGCCCGCTAATGATCTCTGTCTGCACGCGATTGCGCACGCCGATCTGAACCTCGCGTTCGGTCACCGCGCCGTTGCTGCTTACGACCTTCACCGAAATCTGCGGTTTGCCATTCTGGTTCTGGGCTTTCTGGTTCTGGTCGGCACGCTTGTAGTTCAGCGCCGAGGAGGGGACGATCAACACGTCCTTTGCCTCATCGAGAATGAAATAGACCTGCGTGCTCATATTGATCATCAGCTCGCCGGTCGGGTTCGGCACGTCGAACAGCGCATAATAGAGAACCACATTGTTCTCGGTCGCGGGCGTCGGCTTGATCTGGCGCAACGTGCCGGTAAAGCGCTTTTCGGACTGGCCGAGCAGGGTGAAATAGACCGGCATTCCGGGCTTCAGCCTGCCGATGTCGGCTTCGGACACCTGCGCTTCCACGGTCATCACCTTGAGATCGGCCACGGTGACGATGGTCGGCGCGCTCTGCACGGCATTGAGCGTTTCGCCTTCCTTGGCGGCCTGATCGACGACCGTGCCTTCCATAGGGCTGTAAATCTTGGTGTAGCCGAGATCGACCTTGTCGCTGGCAAGCTGGGCTTCCTGCTGGCGGATCTGCGCGCCGAGCGCCTTCACGTCAGCATCGGCCATGGCGAGGTCGGCATCGGCCTGATCGACGGTGGACTGCGACACGCCGCGCGTGGCCAAAAGCGAGCGCTGGCGCGCCGCATTGGCCTTTTTCAGCGTGAGCTGCGCCTGTTTGCTCAGGAGTTGCGCCTTGAGATTATCGAGCTGGGCGCTGGCGATTTCCACCTTCTTCTCGAAGGGCGAGGGGTCGATTTCAGCGATGAGCTGGCCCTGCTTGACCTGATCACCCACTTCTACCTTCACGCTTTTAAGCTGGCCGGAAACCTGCGCGCCGACATTGATGCTGCGCAGTGCGCTGAGCGTGCCGACGGCGGTAATGGCGTTTTCGATGTCGCCGCGCGTGACCGTTTCGGCAAGATAGTTCGTCTTCTGGCCGCCAGCTTCGCCCGAGCCGTAGAAATACCAGCCCGCGCCCACAGCGATTGCCGCAATCGGTAGCCAAAGCCACCAGCGGCGCGCCTTGCGCGGCGCGCGCTTCGACGACGGTGCCTTGTGCTGCCCGGTCTTGGACGAATCGGAAGATGTAAGCACCGTCAAACCCTCAAAACTTTCTGAACCGCCGCTCATCGGAGATTCATCACCATGTCCCGCATAATTTTTTGCACCATGCAACCAAAGCGGGACAGGGCGCGCTTCGATGGCACATTGCCTCCCGGATATCTATGCTTCCCGGCTCAGGATTTCATCTTAATTATTTGTCATGCAATAATTGCCTTTGGCACAATGGCCGGAGGCTTGTCCGTGCCTTGTCAATTGTCTCCACAGCAAGCGGTGAAATGCTGAAAAGTTGCCGTCAATATACAACTTCCGGTTATTCTTTTCAAAAAGAATGGCTTAAGCCAAATTATTAGTCAGATTAAGTGTTCTTAAATTATCTCCCGGTTAAATAAGGCCGGGAAAGCATAATCTGAAAGTAGAAAGAATAATTCAGAACGTGACCTGTCCGCGAAGGCGGATGGTCGGCGCATGCATGATGCATGTTGCTTGGAAATGGCATGAGAATAAGGTTTCGATGCTCTTGGACGGGAGGGCAAATGGCTTACCTTATTATGGGGCGGAAAAGGTTTTCATTCGTAACGAACAGGTTTCGAAGAATACCATTATTGTTGTTTTTCAATCGTAATAAAAGCGGTACGGCGGCGGTCGAATTCGCAATATTGGCGCCGGTTTTTCTTCTGATATTGATGGGCATGATTGCGTTCGGCCTCTATCTGGGCGTGGCGAACGCCGTGCAGCAGCTTGCGGCTGATGCGACGCGGACGGCATTGGCTGGCATCGATCCGCCGGAGCGGCTCGCGCTGGCGACCAGCTATATCCGGAAGAACGCGGCGAAATATTCGCTGATCGATCCTGAAAAGATGCAGGTGAACGTGGACAATGCTCAGTCCGACCCGAACCAGTTCACCGTGACGATCCAATATGATGCGGAAAACCTGCCGATCTGGAACCTGATGACCGGCCTGCCGCTTCCCGACACGATCATCACGAGGGCATCGACAATAAGGCTCGGCGGAATCTGAAACGGGCTGGGGGGCATAAGTCATGCGGGGTTTTGTATCGCGTTTCCTGGGTGCGCGGGGCGGCAATCTGGCGACGATGGCCGCGCTGGTCTCGCCGCTGTTCCTGGCGGTGGCGGCATTCTGCGTGGACACGAGTTCGCTGTTTCTGGAACGGCGGCAGTTGCAGAACATGGCCGACCTTGCAGCCGTCGCCGGAGCGGCTTCCCTTTCGCAGGCCAATGAAGCGGTGCTGCGACAATTGCAGGCGAACGGCCTCGATCCGGTGCTGATGACAGACGGCTACGACCCGTCCATCGTCAACGGGAAAGCCGACAACAAGACGCGGGTCTGGGTGGAGAAGGGCAACTATTTCCCCGACAAGGGTCGTGCGGTCGAAGACCGTTTCGTGGCGGGCGGTGCAAACCCGGATGCGGTTCGCGTCCGGCTGGCGCGTCCGGGCAATCTCTATTTCGGCCAATCGTTCATCAGCCGGCCCGCGCTTGGAGCGACTGGCACGGCGGCGACGAAGGCGGAAGCGGCATTTTCGGTGGGTTCGCGATTGTTGAGCCTGAATACCGATCAGAGCGTGCTGAATGGTCTTCTGGGCGGGCTTCTGGGAACCTCCCTTAATCTGAAGCTTGTTGATTACAATGCCCTGGCTGCGACCGATATCAATCTGCTCGGCTTTCTGGACAAGCTTGCTCCCAAAGTGGGGCTGACGGCTGGAACCTACGACCAGTTGTTAAATACGGATGTTTCGGTCGGCGTGCTGGCGACCGTGCTGGCCGAGGTGGTGACGAACAATCCAACGGCCAAAGCAGCACTCGGCATTTTGGGCAAGGATGCCGTTGCATTGGCTACGAAACTGCCGGTCGGAAAGCTGCTGGGGCTCGGATCGTTGGCTAACGCTTCCATAGGCTCCGGAGCCGGATACAACATAACCGCCAATGTTCTACAGCTGGTTTCAGCTGCGGTCATCATTGGGGGCAAGCACCAAGTGGATATTGCGTCGGGCTTGAACGTTCCGGGACTGCTTGGCGTTACTCTAAAAATATTGGTGGGAGAAGCACCGGTGGGCACTCCATTTTTCAGAGTTGGTGCAGCCGGGACTTTCATACGCACAGCGCAGATCCGTTTGCAACTCGGTATCCGCGTCGGAGGGCAATCAGGCAATCCTTTGCTCGGTGTGGAACTCCTTAATGTCAATTTGCCGATAGCGATCGATATTGCTTCGGGTGAAGGAGAACTCAGAAATATAAGTTGTCCATCGGGCCCCACGGGCGCCAATGTCACGATTGCAGCAAAGCCCGGGATCGTCGGCATTTACCTTGGTGAGGTCAGTTCCTTCAGTGATTTAAATCGGAAACCCTCTGTAAGCAAAACGAGTATAGCTAAGGTGCAGTTATACCTACTGGGGCTCCCAATCGGACTGGTCGACCTTGACGCAAAAGCTGAAGTGAAACTGGGAGAAAAGATAACGTCGCTGACATTCAACTACAATGATATTCAGAATAAAAAGATCAAGACTGCTTATTCGAACGATTTGGTGTCTTCGCTTTCAAGCTCGCTTCTCAAGAACATTGATATCGATTTGACACTGCTAAAAATAATAAAACTGCCGCTAGGAGATGTGGTGGGGCTGTTGGGAGTTTTGCTGACGCCTGTTGCCCCGGTAATTGACAACCTGCTCTTCGGAATTCTCGACTTGCTCGGTGTCAAACTGGGCGAGGCTGACGTTCAGGTGACCGGGGTTCTCTGTCAACGCGCCGTTCTTACACAGTGAGAAAACGGCAATAAAAAGCCCGGCTCAGCCGGGCTTTTGTCTGTGATTGGCGCGTTTAAGCCGTGCCGGTGGAACCGAAACCGCCTGCGCCGCGTGCCGTGTCGGTCACTTCGGTGCGCTCTTCGATCTTCGGCTGGACGACCGGCGCAAAAACGGCCTGCGCGATGCGCATGCCGCGTTCGATGCGGAAATCGTCATCGCCCAGATTGATCAGGAGAACCTTCACTTCACCACGATAGTCGGAATCGATGGTGCCGGGTGTGTTGAGACAGGTGATGCCGTTTTTGAAGGCTAGGCCGGAACGCGGGCGAATCTGCACCTCGAAGCCTTCCGGAATCTCGAAGATCAGGCCGGTCGGCACCAGCGTGCGACGTCCCGGCAGGAGAACGATCTGGCGATCTTCGGCAACGGCTGCCCGCAGGTCCATACCCGCCGATCCAGACGTCTCATAGGCCGGGAGTTCAAGGTCCTTCGCATGTTCGAGCCGGATGATGCCGAGCGTTGGCGCGGAAGAGGATGCTGCGGTCATGAGGGAGCCTTTCCTGCAAGAGTTCAGTTGGCCTGCGAGAGTTCAATTAGCCTGCGAGAGACATTGTTTCATGGCGCATCTGTCTGGAAAACGTTCACACTTTTCCCGATGCGCTCAAACTGGCGACGCTCATACGTGAAAACCAATGAAAGGTGTACCGCCTATTTGGCGTTTTGCAATGATAGTACGGCACAGGGTCATGCAATTTGCACCGGGAATGTCCGCCGGGAATGGAAAACTCCCGACCGCGCCCATGGAACAAATCCATCCTTGGCCTGTTGGACTTCGTGTCGAAGGAAAGAGGATCTGAAAATGCCGAGCCCCGAAATGACCAGATGTATCGATGCCTGCCTTGATTGCTATCGCGTTTGCCTCGACACGGCCTCCAGCCACTGCCTCGAAGAAGGTGGGGCGCATGTCGAGCCGAAACATTACCGCATCATGCTGGCCTGCGTGGAAAGCTGCCGCACGGCAGCGCACATAATGTTGCTCGACACGCCCCTTCATCGTGAAACCTGCGGAGCCTGCGCGAAGATTTGCGAAGCCTGTGCCCAATCCTGCCGTGAGGTCGGCGGCATGGAAAAATGCGTCGAAGCGTGCGAGCAGTGCGCTGCCATCTGCCGCGAAATGGCTGGCCATTAGAGCGTGTTGCGATCCGATTGAATCAGATTCAGCACCCCATCTCTTCCATTCGAAGCATATCCTTATGGTCCTCGTTCACTCCGGCGGGACCGTGCTCGAGGTCAGACCTATTAATTGGTTTCAAATGGCGCCTGAAATGACAAGCGCTGCCGGGAGAGACGCGAAGAACGGGTTGTTTTCCCCGGTCAAGCGGTCCCGCACAATCCGTTATTCCTTCAGCGGCACGGCGGTCGTTTCCTTGATCTCCTCCATCACGAAAGAGGCCGAAACGTCCGAGAGCGGCACGCTCGCTATCAGTCGCTGGTAAAGGCGGTCATAGGCCTTGACGTCTGAAACGCGGGCCTTCAGCACGTAATCCAGATCACCTGTCATGCGATAAACGCCGACAATTTCCGGAAAGCGGCCCATGGCGGCGCGAAATTTCGTCAGCCAGTCGGGATCATGGCTTGAGGTGCGCACCAGAATGAAGACCGACAGGCCGCAGCCCACCGTTTCGGCATCGACCAGGGCGACACGCGCCTTGATGATCCCTTCATCCTCCATGCGCTTTACCCGCCGCCAGCAGGCATTGCGGGAGAGGTGGACGCGCTCTGAGAGAGAATCAACGGACAAGGTCCCGTCGATTTGCAGCTCCTCCAGGATTTTACGGTCAATCTCGTCAAGAAATGGCTTCATCGTGGGATGATTGTCCCATTAAATCCACTTTGGCAAGGATATTTTGAGATTTCATCTCGAACGCATTTGCTAGAATGATTTTTCAGAAAGGTGCTTCTCGCGCCGGACAAAAGGGAACGAATTGCTCATTGACGGGAGTATTTCCAATGACCACTCGCATCACACGCCTCTTCACCGAACATCCACAGTCGGTTGACGAAACCTATTTCGAACATATGGCCTTTGCCGGTCGTTTTTCGTTCAAGCTTTTTTGTGCGGCGTTTGCAGCACTCATTCATGCAATTTTGCCATTTTTGTTCGAGAAGACGGCGAGCACGATCGTTCGCCAGCTTTATGAGCGGACGCATAACCGGGGCCGGTAATCGCCGGAGCAAAAATGTGTCGTTGGGCCGCCTATCTCGGACCTGAAACCTATCTGGAAGACATCATTTCGTCTCCCTGCCATTCGCTCGTGGCGCAAAGCCACGATGCGCATGAAGCCAAAACACGGACCAATGGCGACGGCTTCGGCGTTGCCTGGTACGGCCATCGCGACGAGCCGGGCCTTTACCGGGATATTCTGCCCGCATGGTCCGACCAGAATCTCCGCAGCCTGGCGCGACAGATACGGTCGCGCCTTTTTCTTGCGCATGTGCGGGCCTCGACCGGCGGGCTTACCAGCCGTTCCAACTGCCATCCCTTCGTTTCCGGCCGCTGGAGCTTCATGCATAACGGTCAGATCGGGCATTTCGACCGGCTGCGCCGCAGGCTGGAAAGCCATTTGAGCGATGCGATCTACGGCCAGAAGCACGGTGCTACCGATTCGGAGCTGATCTTTCTGCTGATGCTGGAATTCGGCCTCGACAATGACCCCGTTCTGGCGATGAAGCGCATGGTGGCAACGGTTGTCGAGGAAGCGGTCCGCGGCGGCGTGCCGCCATTTCTGCGGCTGACCGCCGCCTTCTCCGACGGAAGCCAGCTTTATGCCATCCGCTATGCGACCGATGCCTTTGCGCCGACGCTCTATACGGCGACGCTGGGCGGGTCGTTGGGCATTTGCGTGGTGTCGGAGCCGCTCGACGGCGAAGCTGCCAACTGGATGGCGGTGCCGGCAAACAGTTTCGTCACTGTTTCCCGGCAGGGGCGCATTGCGATCGAGGCTTTCGAGGAACCGATTTCCCGACCGCAGGATGCCGTGACAGTTTAGCGGCTTCGAAGCCTAGGCGCTGCCGATCAATATGCCCGCCGCCAGCACCAGCGCGCCGCCGAGAACCACCTGAAGCACCGAGCGGAAGAATGGTGTTTCCATATAGCGGTTCTGGATGAAGGCGATGGCCCAGAGCTCGAAGAACACCAGAATCGCGGCAATGCTTGTGGCGGTCCAGAAATCCTGGATCAGGTAGGGCAGGGTATGGCCGAGGCCGCCGAGTGTCGTCATGATGCCGCAGGACAGGCCGCGCTTGACCGGTGAGCCGCGACCCGAGAGCTTGCCGTCGTCGTGGATCGCTTCGGTAAAGCCCATCGAAATACCGGCGCCGACCGAGGCCGACAGACCGACCAGAAAGGTCTGCCACGTGTCCTGCGTTGCAAAGGCGGCGGCGAAGATCGGGGCGAGCGTCGATACGGAGCCGTCCATCAGGCCCGCGAGGCCCGGCTGGACATAAGTGAGGATGAACTGCTTGCGTTCGGCAGCGCGCTCCTCGTCCTGCACGTCATCCGGCGTCAGCGTGTTTTCCAGCGATTCAGCCTTGGCTTCGTGCTGCTTTTCCTGTTGGGCGAGGTCGCCCAGCAGCTTGCGGGTGTCCGCGTCGCTGACACGCCTGGCCGCCTCGACATAGAAGCGATAGGCCTGTTCTTCCATTTCCGATGCGGCTTCGCGCACCTTGTCGATGCCAAGCGGACGCACCAGCCAGTCGGGTTTGCGATCATAATAGCCGCTGACATGCTCGCGGCGGATCAGCGGAATTCGGTCGCCGAAGCGGGCCTTGTGACGTTCGATCAGCGCATCGCGGTGGCCATGTTCCTCCGCAGCCATCTGCTCGAAGATTTTGGCCGATTGCGGAAACTCGTCGCGCAGGCCGTCGGCATAAGCGAGATAGATGCGCGCATCGTCCTCCTCGGAGGATATGGCGAGCGCCAGAATTTCCTGTTCGGAAAGCGAATCGAAGGGACGGCGGTCATTGCGGAAGAATCGGCTGAGCATCCTGGGAATCCAAAGTTTAGAATGATTCTAAAATATGCCTCAGCATCCGGAAGTCAAGTCTTGCAGTGCGGACACAATTGGCGCATTAAAACCCGGCCCTGAAATGAGGGGCATCATATCAGCGACCCGATCAGAAGAGAGCGAATCGATGGCATCGACGAATCTCCACACAAGCAATAGTCCGCGTCCGCTTGACCGGCAGGATTTCCGCACGCTCGGCCTTTCGGCCCTTGGCGGCGCGCTGGAGTTTTATGATTTCATCATCTTCGTGTTCTTTGCCAGCGTCATCGGCCATCTGTTCTTTCCGCCCGACATGCCGGACTGGCTGGTGCTGATCCAGACCTTCGGCATTTTCGCAGCCGGCTATCTGGTGCGCCCCGTGGGCGGCATCGTGTTGGCGCATTTCGGCGACAAGTTCGGCCGCAAGCGCGTCTTCGCTTTCTCCGTCTTTCTCATGTCCATCTCGACGCTGGCCATGGCCTGCCTGCCGACCTATGCGACGCTGGGCGTCGGTGCGCCGATCCTGCTGATCGTCTTCCGCATGTTGCAGGGCGCTGCCATTGGCGGCGAAGTGCCGGGTGCATGGACCTTCGTGGCCGAACACGTTCCGGCCAATCGCGTCGGCATGGCCTGTGGGTTCCTTTGCTCGGGCCTGACGCTCGGAATCATGATCGGCTCGCTGATCGCGACTGCCATCAACTGGATTTTCACGCCGGAAGAACTGTCCGCCTTTGCGTGGCGCATTCCGTTCTTCATCGGTGGTATTTTCGGGCTGTTTGCCGTTTACCTGCGCCGCTGGCTGGCGGAAACGCCGATCTTCACCGAAATGAAGAACAGCCATCTGCTCAAGGACAAGCTGCCGCTCGGCACGGTGCTGCGCAACCATATGCATGGTGTCGTCATTTCCGTGCTGCTGACATGGATATTGTCGGCCGGCATCGTCGTCACCACGCTGATGACCGCGACCTTCCTGCAGAAGCTCTACGGTCACACGCCGCTGCAATCGCTTGCCGCCACAAGCTTCGGCACACTGTTCCTGATGTTCGGCACGGTCGCCGCAGGCGCTATCGTGGACCGGATCGGCAGCGGGCGCTTCTTCGCCTTAGCAGGCATTTTCTTCGGTGTCGCGACCTTCGTCTTCTACACATATGCGGGGGTTTCCCTGCCCGTCCTCTTCGCGCTTTATGCGGTAATGGGGCTTTCGGTCGGCATGGTCGGCGCGGTTCCCTATGTGATGGTGCGCGCGTTCCCGGCGCCGGTGCGCTTCTCGGGCCTATCGTTTTCCTACAATGTTTCCTATGCGGTCTTCGGCGGGCTGACGCCGGTGATCGTGACCTCGCTTCTGGCGGTCAACCCGATGGCCCATGCCTGGTATCTGGTGTTCATCGCCGTTCTGACCTGCGGGCTTGGCCTCTACCTGATGGCCCGCAGCGATCAGGTCGAAGGCGAGATCGGTCTGACGGAGCTTTCGACCGAGAGTGCCGTTCCACAGCCGAACTGAAAAAGGGCCGCGAAAGCGGCCCTTTTCTTTTGCGCATGTCTTTATTCCAAAACCGGTTCCCACTTTTGGGAGACATGCTTAGTGTGCCGCGAGCTTTGCGGCACCAGATTCCTTGTCGTGGACGGCAAACCGGTCGATCATGTCGGCGCTTGCTTCATTGAAGCCGATCACCGAAACATCCGTGCCGCTGGCGCGATATTTCAGCACCACCTTGTCGAGCGCGCCGACCGAGGTGATATCCCACAGATGAGCGCGGCTGACATCGATCGTGACCTTGCGTGCAGGCGTTGAAAAATCGAAAGCTGCGATGAAGTTTTGCGCCGAGGCGAAGAAAATCTGGCCCTCCACCGTATAGACGCGTTCGCTTCCGTCCGCGCTCGCGGTTTCGCTTACCCGGAACATTCTGGCGACCTTGCCTGCGAAGAACACGCCGGAAAGCAGAACGCCCACCAGAACACCCTTGGCAAGGTCATGGGTGGAGACGACTGTAACAACGGTTGCCAGCATGACGATGGAGGAGGATGGCGGATTGCGGCGCAGGTCGAGGATCGAACGCCACGAGAAGGTGCCGATGGAGACCATGATCATGACTGCCACGAGCGCCGCCATCGGAATGATGCGCACCAGATCGTCGAGAACCAGAATCAGGAACAGCAGGAAAGATCCGGCAACGAAGGTCGACAGTCTTCCGCGACCGCCGGAGGAAACATTGATGACCGACTGCCCGATCATGGCGCAACCGCCCATGCCGCCGATCAGCGCCGAGGCGATGTTGCTGGTGCCCTGACCGATGCATTCCTGGCTCTTGTTGCTGGTCGTATCCGTCATGTCATCGACAATCTGGGCGGTCATCAGCGATTCAAGCAGGCCCACCGCCGCAAGCGTGATCGAATAGGGCAGGATGATCTGCAGCGTTTCCAGCGTCAGCGGCACCTGCGGCAGGGCGAAGACCGGCAGTGCGGAGGGCAGTTCGCCGAGATCGCCGACGGTTCGCAAATCCATGCCGGTCGTCCAGGCAAGCGTGGTGAGCACGGCAATGGCGACAAGCGGCGAAGGGATCACCTTGGTGACGCGGGGGAACAGATAGATGATGGCGAGACCGCCTGCGATCATCCAGTAGGTCTGGACCGGGACATGGATGAGTTCGGGCAGCTGCGCCATGAAGATGAGGACCGCCAAGGCATTGACGAAACCGGTGATGACCGAGCGTGAAACGAAACGCATCAAACGGCCCAGTTTCAGAAACCCTGCAAGAATTTGTAAAATTCCCATCAGGATGGTGGCGGCAAAGAGATATTGCAGCCCGTGTTCCTTGACGAGCGAGACCATCACAACTGCGGTTGCGGCGGTCGCGGCCGAGATCATGCCGGGACGCCCGCCGGTGAAGGCGGAAACACAGGCAATGGCGAAGGAGGCGAAAAGACCGACCTTCGGGTCGACGCCTGCGATGACCGAAAAGCCGATGGCTTCCGGAATGAGGGCAAGTGCTACGACGATGCCGGAAAGAACATCGCCGCGAATATTGCAGAACCACTCGCGGCGGTAGGCAGCAAGACGTGTCATTGAATTTTCCGCAAATAGAAAACGGACAGGAATGCCCGTATCAACATGGCCGATTGTAAAAATGGGGGATGTTGTTGCGTTGTCTGGCGGATAGGCGGCCAGAAGAGCCACCCGGGCTTTCACCGGGTCCTTGCGAATACGCTTGTATAAACAAAAAGAGCGCAGCAGGGCAATGACCCGCTGCGCTCTTTCCTGAACATTACTATTCAGAGAATCTTCTGCATGAAGGTCAGATCGAGCCAGCGCCCGAATTTCTGGCCGACCTGTCTCAGCGTGCCGCAATCCTCGAAACCCTGCGACTTGTGCAAGGCGACAGACGCGGCATTGCCAGCCTCGATGCTGGCAATCAGCACATGCACCTTGCGCTCGCGCGCTTCCTCCACAAGCTCGGCCAAAAGGGCGCGTCCGATGCCGCCGCCGCGGGCATTGCTCGCCACATAGATCGAAAGTTCGGAGGAATGGCGGAAGCCCTCGAACGGGCGAAACGGGCCATAGCTCGCATAGCCGAGTACAGCGCCGTCGTGCTCGGCAACCAGCACCGGAAAACCATCGCGGTTGCGGGCTTTCAGCCATTCGCGGCGGTTTTCCAGATCGACAAGCGTTTCGTTCCAGATGGCAAGGGTGTTTTCGACGGCATCATTGTAGATGGCCAGCAGGGCGGGGAGGTCTGCTTCCGTCGCGTGGCGGATGAGGAGGTTCATTGCGGGGGCCTTGTCGGTAGCGATAGGTTTTACTGAAATAGTCCTCTTGATCCACGATGTAAAAGAAAACGGCGGGATTTCTCCCGCCGTCAACAATTGCATCCATCTGGCAAGCGCATTCTTCCCTCATCCTGAGGTGCGGCGCGAAGCCTCGAAGGGCTGAGGGAAACGCGCGACAATCCTGTCCGAGCGGTTTGGGCAGTAAGATTGCCGCCGGGTCGCTCGCCCCCTCAGCCCTTCGAGACGGTTTCCTTCGCTGCGCTCAGGACACCTCCTCTGGATGAGGGGGACAAGGTGGTGAATATCAGGACGCCTGTTTCAACTCCAGGCGGCGGCGATGCAGGACCGGCTCGGTGTAGCCGTTCGGCTGTTCGCGGCCCTTGAAGACGAGATCGCAGGCGGCCTGAAAGGCGATGGACTTGTCGAAGTCCGCAGCCATCGGGCGATACAGCGGGTCGCCTTCGTTCTGCTTGTCGACGACTGCTGCCATGCGCTTCATGGTTTCCATCACCTGCGCCTCGGTCACGACGCCATGATAGAGCCAGTTGGCGATGTGCTGCGCGGAGATGCGCAGCGTTGCGCGGTCTTCCATCAGGCCGACATTGTTGATGTCCGGCACCTTGGAGCAGCCGACGCCCTGATCGACCCAGCGCACGACATAACCCAGAATGCCTTGGGCATTGTTGTCGATTTCCTTCTGGATGTCTTCCGGCGTCCAGTTCGGGCGGGTTGCGACCGGCACCGACAGGATATCGTCCAGCCTGGCGCGCGGGCGGCTCTTCAGTTTCTCCTGAACGCTGGCAACGTCCACCTGATGATAATGCGTCGCGTGAAGGGTTGCGGCAGTCGGCGACGGCACCCATGCGGTGTTCGCCCCGGCCTTCGGATGCGCGATCTTCTGCTCCAGCATCGCGGCCATCAGATCGGGCATCGCCCACATGCCCTTGCCGATCTGTGCGTGGCCGGAAAGGCCGCATTCCAGCCCGATATCGACATTCCACTGTTCGTAAGCGCCGATCCATGCGGCCTGCTTCATGTCGCCCTTGCGGATCATCGGGCCAGCTTCCATCGAAGTATGGATTTCGTCGCCGGTGCGATCAAGGAAGCCGGTATTGATGAAGACGACGCGATCCTTGGCAGCGCGGATCGCCTCCTTGAGGTTGACGGTCGTGCGGCGTTCTTCGTCCATCACACCCATCTTGAGGGTGTTGGGCTTCATGCCGAGCATTTCTTCCGTGCGGGTGAAAAGCTCGTTGGCGAAAGCCACTTCTTCCGGGCCGTGCATCTTCGGCTTGACGATATAGACCGAACCTTCGCGCGAATTCATGTGGCGGCCGTTCGGACCAATATCATGCAGCGCGATCAGGCTGGTGAAGGCAGCATCCATGATGCCTTCCGGCACTTCATTGCCCTCGGCATCGAGAATGGCCGGATTGGTCATCAGGTGGCCGACATTGCGCACGAGCATGAGCGAACGGCCCTTGAGGGTAAGTTCGGAACCATCCGGCGCCTTATAGCTGCGGTCGCCATTGAGGCGGCGGGTCATCTGCTTGCCGTTCTTTTCGAACGTATCTTCCAGCTTGCCATTCATCAGGCCGAGCCAGTTGCGATAGACCGCAACCTTGTCTTCGGCATCGACGGCGGCAATGGAATCCTCGCAATCCTGGATCGTGCTGATGGCCGATTCCAGAACCATATCGGCAATATGTGCCGGATCGGTCTTTCCGATCGGATGGTCCGCATTGACGACGATGTCGACATGCATGTTGTTCTTGGCGAGAAGCACATTCGTCGGGGCGGCGGCATCGCCATTATAGCCCTTGAACTGGCTTTCATCCTTCAGTGCGGTTGCCGAACCGTCGGCGAGCCTGATTTCAAGCTTGCCGTCTTTCACGGAGAGACCGGCGACGTCGGCCCATTTGCCAGAGGCGAGCGGGGCGCTTTCATCGAGGAAGTTCTTCGCCCAGGCGATAACCTTTTCACCGCGCTTGGGATTGTAGCCCTTGCCCTTTTCCGCGCCATCGGCGTCGGAGATGGCATCGGTGCCGTAGAGCGCATCATAGAGCGAACCCCAGCGCGCATTGGCAGCGTTCAGCGCATAGCGCGCGTTCATTACCGGAACGACAAGCTGCGGACCGGCGATATGGGCGATTTCCGGATCGACATTGGCGGTCGACACCTTGAACTCGCCGCCTTCCGGCAGGAGATAGCCAATATCTTTCAGGAACTGCTGGTAGTCGGCCTGGGTGTAACCCTTGTCGCGGTTCTGTTTGTACCAGGCGTCGATTTTGGCCTGAAGGTCGTCGCGCTTGGCGAGGAGGGCGCGGTTCTTCGGTGCGAGACCGCGGACGATGGCGGCAAAGCCCTTCCAGAACTTTTCCGGTTCCACACCGGTGCCAGGCGCGGCCTCCTTGGCCAGAAATTCCACCAGTTCGGGGGCAACGCGCAAGCCTTCTATCTCAACGTAATTACCGGCTTTCTGAGAAACCATGGCTCCGCCTCCTTCAAAATAAACAAAATTGCCGCCGGCACTCTTCAGTGCCAGCCGTCATGCCGCCTTTGAACCGCTTTGACGTGCGTTCGTCAATCGGGGCGCGGGCACATCATCTGTGACGCTGCGGCGAAAATAGCTTCTATAGCGATAACTTGGCGCGGATATCGTCCGGGGTAAAGCCCTGTTCGCGCAGCGATGCGAGCGCGGTATCCTGGCGGCTTTTCGACAGTTTCAATCCGTCGTCGCCCAGCACCAGATCATGGTGATGATAAAGCGGTTCCGGCAGGCCGAGCAACGTCTGCAGGAGCCGGTGCACGGATGTCGCGTGAAACAGATCGCGCCCGCGCACGACATGGGTGATGCCTTGCAGGGCATCATCCACCACCACGGAAAGGTGATAGCTGGTCGGCGTGTCCTTGCGCGCAATCACCACGTCGCCCCAGCGGGCGGGGTCGGCGACGACGCATCCTGTTTCATTTTCCGGACCCGCACCGCTTTCATTCCAGGTCAGGGGCTTGAACAGCGGTTCGCCTGCGGCGGCAATTGCCCCAAGCGCCTTATCCATATTGAGCCGCCACGCATAGGGCATGCCCGAGGCGATACGCTCCATCTGTTCCTTTTCGGTCAGATCGCGTTCGCCTTGCGGATAAAGCGGCGTCCCGTCCGGGTCGGATGGCCATTCCTCGCCCTTGGCGAAAGCTTCGCCGATCTGCTCGCGAACCTCGCCCCGGCTGAGGAAGGCAGGATAGACGAGGCCCTTGTCGGCAAGTTTGGTGAGGGCATTGCGATATTCGCCAAAATGCTCCGACTGGCGGCGGACAGGGGTTTCCCATGTCAGGCCAAGCCAGCGAAGATCGTCGTAAATGCCTTGCTCCAGCGCAGGCGTGCAGCGCGCGGTGTCGATATCTTCCATGCGCAGCAGAAAACGTCCGTTGCTCTTTGCCGCCATATCCGCATTCAGGAGGGCGGAATAGGCATGGCCAAGATGCAACTGGCCATTGGGACTGGGAGCAAAGCGGAAGACGGGTTGGGTCATGGCAGGTTCAATGTCTGTTGCCGGGTCAGTTGCCGATGTCAGTTGATTGTCATCTGATTCCATTGGTACGGTGCCCGTCGCAGAAATGAAAGGCCAGGGGATGCGGCGGATCGATACATTGAGCGATATTGAAGCCGGGCTGGAGGCGCTGGTTCTGGCCGATACGCGGCTCGCCGATATTCGCAGCCGCTCCCATGCGGTGCCGCTGCGCCGGTCCGAACCGGGGTTTGAAAGTCTCGCCTCGATCATTGTCGCGCAGCAGGTATCGACGGCCAGCGCGGCCGCGATCTGGGCGCGACTGAAACAGGCGATCGATCCGCTGACGCCGGAAGCCTATATTGCGGGCGGGGAGGAGGCCTGGCGTTTTGCCGGTCTCTCGCGGCCAAAGCAGAGAACGCTTCTGGCTGTGAGCGAAGCGCTTGCCCGGGATGGCCTCGACCTGCACGGGCTTTGTGAACTCCCTGCCGGGGAAGCAATCGCAGCTCTGACGGCGATCAAGGGTATCGGCCCGTGGACGGCGGAGGTCTATCTGCTGTTTGCAGCCGGTCATCCGGACGTGTTTCCGGCGGGCGATGTGGCGTTGCAGACGGCTGTCGGCCATGCCTTTGCGCACGAGACCCGGCCCGATGCAGTGGCGCTTCGCAAGCTTGCGGAAGACTGGGCGCCGTGGCGGGGCGTGGCGGCGCGATTGTTCTGGGCCTATTATGCCGCCATCAAGGGACGCGAGGCTGCGCCGCTTCTGTAAATCTTGCGTGTTTCCCGAAGCATAAATGCGTTTCCGCTTCACAATCCTGTCACGTCGGGCTTACATTATCCACATCGGCTGATGACGGTATTTCGATTCGCAGAAGCTTGATTTGTCTGCGCATCGCCGCACCGTCTTCATGAGATTGGAGCGTCGTTGTTGCGCCCAAATGGACGCGCGGCGCTTCGATGAGAAGCGCAATTCCGCATGGAGAGCCATTTCGCCCTTTTTCGGAGTTGCTCTGAAGGAGGTGCGCCCTTGACTGTTGCCGTCTCACCCAGAACCGTCTCGACCAGTGGCTTGCCCGCGCTGGTTCTGAACGCGGATTATCGCCCGCTCAGCTACTATCCTCTCTCGCTCTGGTCCTGGCAGGATGCGATCAAGGCGGTGTTTCTTGAACGCGTGAATATCGTGGCGGAATACGATCACATCGTTTCCTCGCCATCGTTTTCCATGCGCGTTCCGAGCGTCATCTGCCTGAAGGATTATGTGAAGCCGCCGCGTTATCCCGCGTTCACCCGCTTCAACGTCTTCCTGCGTGATCGTTTCGAGTGCCAGTATTGCGGATCGCCGCATGATCTGACCTTCGATCACGTTACCCCGCGTTGCCATGGCGGCGAGACGACGTGGGAAAATGTGGTCGCCGCCTGTTCACCATGCAATCTGCGCAAGGGCGGCATGATGCCCGCCGTCGCGCATATGTGGCCGCGCCAGAAGCCGGTCATGCCGACCGTGCAGGATCTGCACAATAACGGCCGCCTTTTCCCTCCCAACCATCTGCACGACAGCTGGCTCGATTTTCTGTACTGGGATGTCGAACTGGAGCCTTGATTCCTATAGTTTTCCGCTCTTACTTCCCACTTTTCGCAAAAGCGCCGTAGTAGCCGATCGCTGCAAAGAGCAGGCTTGCGGCGACGTTCCATCCGGCAAAGGACAGGCCGAGGAAGTGGCCCGGCGCGCTATCGCATGCAGGTGGGCGCGTGGAATTGAGGTCGCTCAGAAGATTGCCCGCATCCAGCGTGACCTTCATGGTCGCGGCGCTGCAATCGATCGGGCCGGGCCAGTATTTCAGTTCGACGCCTGTGTGATAGATCGCAAGCGCCAGCCCGAAGGTCATCAGCAGCGCGCCGATGAGAATCAGGCCGCGCGTCAGGATCGGGGGCCATTTCAGGCCGTAGGAGACCCACGCCACCGCCAGAACCGGAACGCCGATATAATAAGGCGTGCGTTGTTCGAGGCAGAGCTTGCAGGGCATGAAGCCAGCCAGATGTTCGAAACCCAGCGCCGTGCCGACGGTTGTGGCAAGGCCGATGGTCATTATGCCCGCGGTCCATGCCTGTGTTTTGCCGACCGGATTATTGAGTGCAAACGCCATGTGGGTTTCCCTGAAAAGGTGCTCTGGATATATCTAAGCGCAAAATCTGCCTTGTTCCCAAGCAGTTCATTTTGACCGAGTTTGGGCGAACCGCTCAGGCGTGAAGGTATTTCACAGCAAAGAACAGCGCAATCAGGGCAAGCGCCACCACACTTGCGATCAGGCCCAGGCGCTTTTCGATGAAATGGCGGATCGGTTCGCCATAGCGGCGCAGCAGCCAGGCCAGGAAGAAGAAGCGCGCGCCGCGCGCCACGATCGCCGATGCGATGAACAGCCAGATATTGATGCCCGCTGCACCGGACAGGATCGTCACCACCTTTATTGGCGGCAGATGCGCGAGGCCGGAGGTGATCAGCATCAACAGGATCGCGTCAGCGCTGGTCGTGCCACGCAATTGCTCGAACGTGTCGAGCTTGCCGTACATTTCGAGCACCGGCTTGGCGATCTGTTCATAGGCGTGATAGCCCAGATACCAGCCTGCAATGCCGCCGAGGACAGATGAAACCGTGGCAATGAAGGCGTAGCGCCAGGCGCGCTCCGGCCTTGCAAGCGCCATCGGCAGAAACAGAACATCGGCAGGTACGAGAAAGACGGAGCTTTCCACGAATGCGATGATGGCCAGCCACCATTCGGCGGATTTTCTTGCGGCAAGCGAAATCGTCCAGTCGTAAAGGCGGCGCAGCATATATTTTCCGGATTATCTTCGGCGAAAGCCATATTAGCGATTACACCGTCTATAGATAAAAAAGATGGCGCGAACAATGCGCGCCATCCTCTTTGATACCGCTTTGCACCGGACAGTTCGGGAACGGACTGGAAACCGGTTTTTGCTAACGCTTGTAGGCGCTGCAAATATATTTGGTTTCGAGATATTCCTCGATGCCGTATTTGGAGCCCTCGCGACCGAGGCCCGACTGCTTCACACCGCCAAACGGCGCGACTTCGTTGGAAATGAGCCCGGTATTATGGCCGACCATGCCGTATTCCAGCCCCTCGCTCACACGGATCGCGCGGCTGAAATTCTCCGTATAGAAGTAAGCTGCCAGCCCGAAGATCGTGTCATTGGCCATGGCGATGACTTCTTCTTCCGTATCGAAGGCAAAGAGTGGGGCCAATGGACCGAAAGTCTCTTCCCTGGCCACGATCATGTCGGTGGTCACGCCGGTCAGCACGCCCGGTTCGAAGAACAGGCCCCCCAGTTCCTTGCCGCCGGTGATGAGCTTCGCTCCCTTGGACAGGGCGTCATCGATATGGGCCTTGACCTTGGTGATGGCTTTCGGCTCGATCATCGGCCCGATGACGACGCCCGGTTCCGTACCGTTGCCGACCTTGAGTTCCTTGACCTTGGCCGCGAGCTTTTCAGCGAACTTGTCGTAAATCCCGCGCTGTACATAGATACGGTTGGCGCAGACACAGGTCTGTCCCGCATTGCGATATTTGGAAATCATCGCGCCATCGACGGCTGCGTCCAGATCGGCATCGTCAAAGACGATGAACGGCGCGTTGCCGCCCAGTTCCAGCGAGATGCGCTTGATGGTCGGCGCGCATTGCGCCATCAGCAGGCGACCGACTTCGGTGGACCCTGTGAAGGAGAGCTTGCGCACTGTTTCACTGCTCGTCAGCTCAGCGCCGATTTCGCGCGCCTTGCCGGTAACGATCTGCAGGACCCCGGCGGGAATGCCAGCCTTTTCGGCAAGAACACCCAGCGCCAGCGCCGTCAGCGGGGTCAGGTCCGCAGGGCGAACGATCATCGTGCAGCCGGCAGCCAGCGCCGGTGCTGCCTTGCGGGTGATCATCGCCGCCGGGAAATTCCATGGGGTGATTGCGGCGGTGACGCCGACCGGCTGGCGGATGACGGTCAGGCGCTGCCCGGTCTGCGGGGCAGGGATGGTGTCGCCATAGACACGCTTGGCTTCTTCAGCGAACCACTCGATGAACGATGCCGCGTAGAGAACCTCGCCGCGCGCTTCGGCAAGCGGCTTGCCCTGTTCGGATGTCATGATAAGAGCAATATCGTCTGCATTGACAACGATCAGGTCGAACCACTTGCGCAGAATGGCGGCGCGTTCCTTGGCGGTCCTGGCGGACCATGCCGGGAAGGCTTTTGCGGAAGCGTCGATGGCTTCCTTGATGGTCGCGACAGAAAGGGAAGGAACAGTGCCGATGACCGAACCGTCTGCCGGGTTGGTCACGTCAATCTTGGCGCCGTCCGTGGCGTCTATCCAGCGCCCGTCAACAAGGCATTGCGATTTGAGCAGCGAAGGGTCTTTCAAAGCGAGCATAGTGGTTTTCCATCCCAGTCTTGCAGAGAAAGCATGTTCAGTATATTGAACAGCTTACGGTATTTTGAATTAAACAGGCCGTCATTACCAAAGTCAAACGGTTAATCAGGCGGTCGATCAGGTGAATGGCAAGGCTATGACGAAAACGGCGAGCGATGAGGAGAGTTCCCAGAAACTGGTTCCGGCGGTCATGCGCGCGGCTCAAATTCTGGATCAGGTTGCAAAATCCGCGCAGGAAGGCGGCAAGGGTTCTGCGGACGGGCTCAAGCTTTCCGATCTTGCCCGCCGGACGGGCTTGCCGAAAAGCAGTGTGCACGGGCTTTGCCAGACGCTGGTGCATCTCAAGCTCTTGAAGCTCAATAGCGACGGAAGCTTCACGATGGGATCGCAATCGGTGCGCTGGGCCAATGTGTTCATGGCGGGCAGCGACATTGTCGATGCGTTTCATGAGGCGGTGGCAGAGGCGGAAGGCCTTGGCGCGCATACATTGACGCTCTCGCATCTGGAAGGTCCGGAGGTCATTTATCTGTCCTGCCGCAACTCGACCGCGCCTCTCGGTATCACATTCCGCATCGGCATGCGGGTTCCGGCTGTCTTTACCGCGACCGGCAAGGCCATGCTGGCCGCGATGTCACCGCAGGAACTGGCCCGTCACCTGCCCTCCGAATGGCCGGAGCTGATCACTCCGGCCAGCGCGCCGTCTCTCAAGGTCCTGGAAGCGGAGATGGCGGAAGTAAAGGCACGAGGCTATTCACAGGATAACGGCCAGTTGCGCGAAGGCATGTTCTGCATTGGCGCGGCGATCTGCGACCGGCCGTTCCATCCCACGGCCGGGATTGCCTTGTCGATGATGGCTGCCGAGGCCCGCCCCGATATTATAGAAGACATGGGCAAGCGCGTGCGTGCACTTGCCAATGACGTGGCGGACCGCATGGGCTGGCTCTCTGCGTGAAGCCGATCGACGCTTATATATAGGGCCGCCTTGAACGGCCCTTTTGTTTTGATGCCTGTGGAAAGAATTTTTGGAAAAAGTTATGATTGGTCGTTGACAGTTTTGTTTGGTGGGGTCTATATGG
>NZ_JBHEEV010000018.1:0-38073 GCF_041930145.1 Brucella ciceri
CTGCTTCTTCATTCGTCCGTCCTTTATTGGGCCGGAATCTAATCCATTCTGGAGGAAATTCTCAGTGGCAGGTCACGGCCGATCGGATACATAAAGCCGACGACCAGTAGAATTAATAATGGTAGTACCAGAAACCACGATATTACCGGCGGGTATTGGCGTGCGGATCTTCCTCTAAGGAATGTGTCGAAACCGGAAAACGACGAACTCATGCGGCCAACCTCGTTTCAAGGTCGAAAGTCAGGAGTGAGAGGGTGTCCAAGTTTACACCGACGCGGCTATTCTTTCGCATCACCGGTGACGATGTTGTTGCAGGCAATTGGACACGCAGGTCGATATCTGGAAAAGCGTCTAGCCTTACCAGGACAACTGTGCTCGAACCGATGAAGACGGAAGCCTCAACAGTTCCGGACAGTTGCCCTTTTTTCGGGTCGGAAAAGATGCCGACATGTTCCGGTCTCACGGCTAGCCTGATTTCGGAACCGATAGATTTGTGAGCCAGTTTGGGATGAAGCAGCGCATCAAGTTCCACAGCAACACGTTCGGAGATATCCAGAATGCACTTGCCGTTTTTGTTGCCGCGATAAGTCGCCGGAATAAAATTGATAGAGCCGATGAAGTCGGCAACGAAGGTTCTATTGGGTTCGTTATAGAGTTCGGAGGGAGTACCAACCTGCTGGACGCAGCCATCGTGCATTACCACAATGCGGTCGGACATGGTCAACGCCTCTTCCTGGTCGTGAGTGACGTAGATTACTGTTGCTCCGAGATTCTCCTGAATGCGTTTGATCTCAAACTGCATTGCCTCTCGCAATTTCTTGTCGAGGGCACCGAGCGGTTCGTCCATCAAGATGACGGGCGGAGAAAAAACCAGCGCGCGGGCGACGGCCACACGCTGCTGTTGTCCACCTGACAACTGGTTTGGATAGCGGTCTGCGAAGTCATTGAGTCTGATCAGCTCAAGCATCTCATCGACGCGAGACCGGATATCTTTCTTCGAACCCAGTCGTCGCATTTTCAACGGGAACGCAATATTCTGCCGAACCGTCAGATGGGGGAACAGCGCATATTTCTGGAACACCATGCCGACGTTACGCCGGTTGGGCGGCAGGGTAGTTATATCTACGTCTCCCACAATAATCCTTCCGTTCGTCGGTTGTTCGAAGCCGGCGACCATGGTGAGCAAAGTCGTTTTGCCTGATCCGGACGGTCCGATTATTGAAACGAATTCGCCTGCCCGGATGTCGAGCGTGGTTTCATGGACAGCCCAGGTTTCGCCAAATCTTTTCTGAACGCCAGCAAGCATTAATTTCTGACCGATCAATCTTTCCTCCTCCGGAAACCACTTTGGTATCTGTGCCTTTGCGTTCGGTCCTCGATGCGAAATGCATCATTGACGTTCCAGACGCATAGACGTGCTCATCCAGCTACCGCGTGACTCTATGAGTACGCGCTGCTAAAACCTAAAATGACGCGACAAAAACTTTGCAAAAACTTTATATGGTCATTTTGTTGCATCATAATTCTGATGTGTCAACAGGGATTGAGGCTTAGATGAGCGCGATAAAATTGTCGGACCAGGCCAATGAAGGGCAGGCACCGGGTCTTGGCGACGTCGCATACCGCGAAATGAAGGAGCGCCTGATACGAGGCGAATATAAGCCCGGCAAGAAACTTACGGTCCGAGCCGTAGCGGAAGATCTCGGATTTAGTTCCACCCCTGCGCGGGACGCTATCAACCGGCTCACCGGCGAAGGCGCACTGGTCTATTCGGGACCAAAAACTGTAATCGTACCGGTTTTAAATGAAGACAGTTTGCGCGAGATCACACTAATTCGGCTCGCCCTGGAGGGGCTGGCGGCACAGCTGGCAGTCAACTCGGTTACCAATGAAGATATTGAAAAACTTAAAGATATTCAAAATTATATAAACGATGCACTGGATCGTCGCGCTTACGAGACGGTTTTGCGGCATAACAAGGATTTCCATTTTCATGTGTATGGAATGGCCGGAATGCCTCGGCTTTTATCCATGATCGAAGGGGCTTGGCTTAGGGTTGGCCCATCACTTTACGATCTCTATCCAGAGTTTGCTGAAGAAAAATACGGCGTTCGAAACCACCAGCTAGCCATTGAATCGCTAGAGGACAAGGATGGCGCATCCCTGCGCGCCGCATTCGAGAACGACATTCGGGATGGCTATCGGCGCTTGCGCCAGGCGGCACGAGCGCGCTCCTCGGCGAGATAGTTTTTTGTTGTATGGGCTTGACCTTTCGCATTTTTGTTGCAACAAAATTGTGAAGCTAACGCAAAAGCATTAGCTGATGTGCGTTTTAAAGGCCCAATCAATGATACCTAGTCCGAGAATAAACCGTGGCGATCCGGTGGAGAGAACGGAATCGTCACGTCTTTACGCCCGCAGCCTGCAGGTTTTGCCGCAGGGTGTGTCACGCGTCACGATCGATATCGATCCAACACCGATTTACATTCAACGTGGTGAGGGCGCCTATCTAGTTGATGTGGACGATAACCGTCTTCTGGACCTCAACAACAACTTCACCACGCTTATACACGGGCACGGATTCGAACCGGTTGCGGAAGTGGTTGCGAAGCTTTTGCGTAACGGGACCTGTTTTTCCAACCCGACGGAACACGAGGTCGCACTGGCTGAATTGCTGATCTCGCGGATCCCGGCAATGGAAAAGATTCGCTTTGTCAACAGCGGGACCGAAGCGGTCATGTTTGCAATCAAGGCAGCTCGAGCGTTCACAGGTCGCTCTGCGATCGTTCGCTTTGAGGGAGCTTATCACGGGGGTTACGATTGGGCTGAAACGGGGCAAACCGGCACCTATCCCACCAACGGGTCCGGTCGAAACGTTGCACGACCAGGATACCATGGTGCGCCGTCCAGCCTTGGCGACGATGTGATCGTGATCCAGTTCAATGACAAGGAGGAGATTGTTTCGAAACTCGAAGGCCACGCGCATCGGATAGCCGGTATTTTGATTGATCCGATGCCTAGCCGCGCCGGGCTATTTGCGCCAAGCCAGGGATTTATCGAGGCACTGACAACCTTCACGCAAGAGCATGGCATTCTACTGATCGCCGACGAGGTGTTGAATATCCGGCAAGGTTATAGGGGGGCTTCGGACCGTTACGGTCTTAATCCCGATCTGATAGCAACCGGCAAGATCATCGGTGGTGGCTTTCCAATTGGAGCCATCGGCGGGCGCGCAGAAGTCATGTCGGTCTTCGAAAAGCGGGACGGTAAGCTACCAGTTCCGCAAGGTGGGACATTCTCCGCTAACCCCGTCTCCATGGCTGCAGGTCTTGCTGCTATGAATGCATTGCCACCCGATGCCTTCGCGCGGCTTGAAGAACTAGGAGATGCCTTGCGTTCGCGTCTCTCGCAGATCGCTCAGTCGCGGCAGGCTCCCTATTCGATCACGGGTGCCGCTTCCCTCTTCCGCATTCATTCCAAACGTGAAGCGCCGACTGATTATCGCGCTTCAATCATGTCGCCTGATCAGAACTTGCGCATGCGAGAGCTCACACGGTATTTCGCCCGGAATGGTGTTCTGTTGCCCTTTGGAGCCGCGGCCAGCCTATCCACCCCGATGGGCGAAAAAGAAATCGACCTCATTGCCGCGCTTTTTGATGATTTCCTTGCACAAAACCCCGTACGGGAGGACCATCCATGAAACATGCCGCAATTACAGACAGCGTTGCCGATCGTATCGCACAAGCACTTGTCCGCCATGGTGTGGAGGTGATCTTCGCACAAAGTTTGCCCTCCGCTGTGATTCTTGCAGCCGAAGCCCACGGCATCCGCCAGATCGCCTATCGTCAGGAGAATATGGGCGGAGCGATGGCGGATGGATATGCCCGGGTTTCTGGCAAGGTGAGTGTAGTCGCGGCGCAGAACGGTCCCGCAGCGACGCTGCTTGTTCCGCCACTAGCCGAAGCTTTAAAGGCGAGTATTCCAGTGGTCGCGCTTGTACAGGATGTCGAGCGAAACCAAACGGACAAGAACGCCTTTCAGGATATTGACCAAATCACCCTCTTCCAATCCTGTACAAAATGGGTCCGTCGACTAAATGTAGCCGAGCGCGTCGATGACTACATTGATGCAGCTTTTACCGCCGCGGCAAGTGGGCGAGCGGGACCAGTTGCGCTTTTGTTGCCAGCGGATTTGCTGCGTTGCCCGGCTCCGAAGAGCGATAAGCCGAGAACTGCTTGTCTTGGCTACTGGCCGCTTGACCGGTTTCGTCCATCCGACGACCTCATTCAGACCGCAGCAGATACTATTGCTGAAGCCCGAACCCCGGTTGTGCTGGCTGGCGGCGGTATTCATGCCGGTGGTGCAGCGGCAGCGTTGGCTCGTCTTCAGGAAATAGCCTCCCTTCCTGTATTCACGACGAATATGGGCAAAGGGGTGGTTGACGAATTCCATCCTCTGTCTGCTGGCGTTCTAGGGTCTCTGACTGGCCCTCGTTCGCTAGGCTTCTACAGTCGTCACCTCATGAATGAAGCAGATCTGGTTATCCTTGCCGGAACACGCACCAATCAGAACGGAACTGACAATTGGCAGCAGATTCCTTCTTCGGCTAAAGTCATTCACATTGACATCGATGCCGGAGAGATCGGACGCAATTACGAGGCATTGCGTTTGCACGGCGATGCACGCGAAACGCTCGCGGCCTTGTGCGAAACATTGTCTAAACGAGACTTCCTTCGGCGCAGTATGCCTCGCCTCAATTACGAAGAAAGAATTGCCGGTTTCTGGGCGGAATATGATGAAGCTCGCCGACCAGTTCTTGATGACCGATCAGGCGCCATGCGGCCTGAGCGCGTTATGCAGGAATTGCAGCCCTGGCTCGACCACGACGTGACAGTCGTGGCGGATGCGAGCTATTCGTCCATGTGGGTTGTCGGTCAGTTGCGCTGTCGCAAGGTCGGCACGAGATTCATTACACCGCGCGGGCTCGCTGGCCTTGGATGGGGTCTACCGCTAGCGATGGGGGCAAAGGCCGCTCATCCTGACAAGCCGGTGGTTGCCATTGTGGGAGACGGTGGATTTGCGCATAGCTGGGCGGAACTGGAAACGATGATGCGTATGCAGTTACCCGTAACTGTCGTCCTCTTGAATAATGGCGTGCTAGGCTTCCAGAAAGATGCGGAAACCGTAAAATTCGGCCGCTATACAACGGCGTGCCATTTTGCACCAGTCGATCACGCGGGGGTCGCTTCAGCGTGCGGATGTCGATCTGCCACCGTCGATAATGCTGCTGACTTATCGGAGCAGCTACGTCTGAGTATTGAAAGCGGTAACCCCTCGCTCATCGAAGTTATTACCGATCACGACGCTCATCCTCCGCTTTCTCTTTTTGCGGCAATGGATCAGGCAGCATGACGGCTGGAGCGCGGGAGCGTATAGCAGTCGTAACCGGGGGCAGCTCAGGCATTGGGCTGTCAACGGTTAGACGATTGGCTAGCGAAGGCTACAAAGTAGCGTTTTTCGGGCAGACACCTCAGCGAGTCTCTGCGGCTGGCGAAATGCTCATTTCGCAGTTCGGGGAAGATGCCATCTTTTATCGAAGTGTAGACATAAATGAGGCGACAGCAATTGTCGGCTTTTTCGATGAGGTGCGAAGCTATTGGGGTCCGCCAGATACGCTGATCTGTAATGCGGGCGTATCGCCCAAAGCCAAGGACGGCAAAGCTGCAGCGTTTGTCGAAACGTCGATCGAGGAATGGAACGCAGTCCTTTCAACCAATTTGATCGGAGCTGTCCTTTGTTGCCAACGCGTTTTACCGGATTTGATCAAACGGCGTTTCGGGAGAATTGTTTTAGTTGGCTCTATTGCTGGCAGGACGTTACCCAGGCTCGCTGGCAGCGCTTATACCGCATCAAAAACTGCGCTATCGGGTTGTCTTCGTTCTCTCGTGTCTACGCTTGGCGGGACCGGAGTTACAGCCAATATTGTTGCGCCGGGACATATCGTGACCGAAATGACTGGCCCGATTGATTCCGATTCAAATCGTGATGCCCTTTCGCGTATTCCGGTCGGTCGGTTGGGAAACCCTGACGACGTAGCAACAGTGATCGCATTCCTGGCGTCGGAAAACGCCGGCTTCATCAATGGCGCAACGATCGATGTAAACGGGGGAGAATACGTTTCACCCTAATAGCACTTCAGCAGGACGATGAATGTTATGTCGAAGGTTCTTATAAAGACATCTGACGCGCAATTGTTTTTGATGCTTCGTCATCTGCTCTCAGTTGAAGGGTTTGATGCTGATCTCTTATCAGAGCTAAAAGCATTGACGACTTCCGAGATAGGTGCCGAACAGAGCCCAAGCGCGTTGATATTGGATAGTGGCGATGCTGGCCTTTGCGAGTTCGCTCACCTCAGGAGGAAGCTTCCAGGTCTCGCGTTGGTTCTGCTGGCAAAGGATGATATCGATACTGGACTACAGATCAATGAACAATTGGATCTGGTCATGAAACCTCCGTTCGATCCACTTGTTTTGCTGGGATTTCTCCAAAGGTACCGAGGCAATTTCGCTACTACGGATGCCACGAAGGTTGTTTTGACCTATAGCGATCTATTGCTGAACCCTATGCAGTTCAGGGTGTTTCGCAGCGGCCTTCGCGTCGATCTCACACCGTTGCAGTTCCGTTTACTTGAAGCACTCATGCAAAAGCCTGAAATTGTATGGAGCAGGCAAGAGCTTATCGACGCTGTATGGGGTCAAGGAGCTATCGTCGAGCCCCGTACGGTCGACATTCATATCGGACATATCCGCCGCGCATTGGCGCGGTATGGTCCAAACCTGGTCAGAACTGTGCAGGGTCGGGGCTACGCCCTCGATCGGTCGGCAGACCCGTTACAGTGAGTTTCAATTCATGAGGCGCTGAAAAATCCGCGTCCAGAACTGAAAATTACGCTGATCGTCTTCGAACCAGGCGTCGAGCGCAAAAAGCGCGGCAGCTGTGGGGGCCGTGTCTGCATAGATTCGCCTCGTGGCATCCACAATCAGACTGTCTTCCGCGCCATAACGGATAGCATCCTGCTGCAAAAGTTCCCGGGCGGCTCTCACATTCGAAATTTGCAACACAAGCATTCCTCCTGCGCCCGGCGGAGGGTTCAATGAATAGAGCCGGACGTTGTGGAGACCGCATGACGGCTTTTTTTAACAGCAATCGCTGTATCGTCGTCCCTAGCATGTGTTGCATTGAGAATGCACCCTTTTGTAACAGAATCAAATAGTTGTGGCAACAGTCGGATATAAGGTTTAGATAGAATTCTAGATATTTCGAGGAGTGCATCAACAAAGGAAAATAAGCGCTGTAGGATCGATGGAGAGACCTCCTATCTCGTCGGCAGAACCGCATAGGAATAAAATCTCGCAAACTTTGCAAAGGCTTTCTTGATCGACGTCGTTGAATTTTGCAATTTAAGCCAACACTCGAAATAGTTCGCCCTTACTTTTGACCGACAGGTGCGCCCGTGCTGATGAAAGACCGTATTGATCACTTGCCTCACGTAAAGCAGCGTGAGTTGCAGCGCGTGCTGGAAGTTATCTTCGAGGAATTCGAGGATGCGCTCAAGGAAGGCTCGGCTGAGTTCAAGAAGCGCGGTCGTATCGTCAAGGCCATTTTGTTCGGATCGTATGCGCGCGGCACACAGGTGGATGAACCGCATACCGGCAAAGGCTATCGTTCTGATTTTGACCTGCTGATTATCGTCAACAATCGTAAGCTGGCGGACTTTGAGTTCTGGCGAAAAACCGAAGACCGGCTTATGCGCCTGCGTGATGTGCAGACTCCGGTAAACTTCATTGTCCATTCTTTGCGTGAGGTGAACACGCGGATCAAGGAAGGGCGATATTTCTTCACTGACATCCGCAAAGAAGGTATTGTACTTTACGAACTTGATCCTGAGCCGCTCGCCCAACCCGGTATTCTCAATCCGGAAGACGCCCATCGTATTGCAAGAGAATATTTTGATGATCGGCTACCGCATGCAAGAGTTTTTGCAAAAACTGCGGGGTACCTTCTGGAGGAAGGCGACATTAAAGAAGCAACATTCATCCTTCATCAGGCGATAGAACAGGCTTATTCCACCTTTCTATTGGTAACAACAAATTACTCGCCGTCTTCGCACAACCTGAAATTCCTGCGTCGGCTCTCTGAAGGGCAACGCAGTGAACTGGCCAAGGCATGGCCGCAAGATCAACAGCGTTACAAAGCGTGGTTCAATATCGTCAATGAAGCTTACGTGAAGGCGCGGTATTCTCCGCATTTTGATATCACCGAGGAAGCACTGCGATGGCTTCTGAAGCAAGCGAACGCGCTCATCGACGAAATCGAGAAGATATGTGCCGTTCAATTGAAGAAAATGAGCGAAGCGCGATAAAAGCACAACCTAATCGCCTCAAAGGGAAATGAACCGCCAACCTGCTCCTCTCCATCGCCGAATTGGGGCCAGAAGCGGGCGATCTGGTTCAGCCAAAGAACGTTGACAAGCGGCCATCATTAGCACAACCGCCTCATTGCCAGTCAGAATCCGCCAAATGGCCGGCCGCTGATAATGCAACTGCCCGGCCAACGGATGCGAAGGCATTATTAAGCACCATAAGTATATAAAGCGCCGGATAAGTGCACCCGGCGCCGGCCATCAAAGCAGGCCTTATTTCGCGTCCACGATTTCTTTTGGAAGCGGTGTACCATGATACTTTTGGTAGATCTCAATCGCAGCGCCTGCGCCGGATATCTACCGTAAACTGAAAGGGTTTGCGTCGTCGGAAGTGCCACTGTCTGGCACCCTAATGAACTCAAGTAAATGCGGGAACGGCTTCGTGTTCCATCCTATTTGAGACCGTCGATTAATGTCGGGATCAGTTCCGAAACAGTTGGATGTACGGGCACAGCCCATTTTAAGTCTCTATAGGAAACGCGTGCGTTCATGGCGTCGATGATACCATGAATAGCTTCGTCACCCTCGATACCTAGAATTGACGCGCCAAGTATCTGGCCCGTCACGGCATCAGCAACAAGTTTCATGAAACCTTGCGTTTCAGCACGTTCGATTGCGCGACCGACCCGGCTCATTGGCCGTACGGAAACCAGAATGTCTTTGCCGGATGCGCGTGCATCTCGCTCGGTCATACCAACCCGGCCGAGCGGTGGGTCAATATAGAGCGCATAGGCGGGAATGCGGTCGCTCACCTTTCTGTCCGCCCCATCCAACAGGTTTGCCGCCACGATTTCGAAATCATTATAGGAAGTGTGTGTGAATGCTCCCCGTCCGTTGCAGTCACCCAGTGCCCAGATACCATCGACGTTGGTCGACAGCGTATCATCCGTAACGATGAAGCCGCGTTTGTCCATTTGCACGTCTGTGGTGTCCAGGCCAAGATCGTCGGTATTGGGCTTTCGTCCAGTCGCGATCAGTATGTCACTGCCGAGAACCACGTCATGATCCGTGGTCACTTCAATATCCGACCCTTTGTTGGCAAATGAAACGATGTTGGTATTCGTGCACACAGTAATGCCCTCGTTTTCGAGAACATTTGCGATAGCGTCCGACACGTCATCATCCTCGCGTGGGGCAAGGCGGGGGCCGCGCTCGATAATGGTGACTTGGGCGCCAAATCGGCGATACATCTGCGCAAATTCAAGCCCAATATAACTACCGCCAATGACCACGAGATGATGTGGTAGCCTATCGAGCTTGATGATCGACGTACTAGTGAGATAGGGCACTTTATTAATGCCCGGAAAATCGGGGATGACGGGGCGCGCTCCGACATTGAGGAATATCTCGGGCGCTGTCATCCTCTCGCCATTGACGCATACCGTAGTTGCGTTTTCGAACCGTGCCTGTCCTTGTATGACAGTCAACGTATCGAGTCCGTCGAACCACGTTTTGAGATTGTTGCGCGCGTTCAATATGACTTTCTCGGCTCTTGCCTGAACGGTTTTCATATCAATGCCGACGGGCCCGACGATTGTCACACCGAATTCCGCTGCTCGGCTGGCGACATGCGCGGCTCTAGCGCTTGCGACCAGCGTCTTGGTCGGCATGCATCCGGCATTGACGCAAGTGCCACCGAGGTATTTTCGTTCAATAAGCGCGACCTTGCGACCCTGAGCTGCCATGCGAGCAGCAAGAAAAGGCCCCGCTTGGCCTGCGCCGATGAATATGGCGTCGAATGTCTTCATAACACAGCTCCACGATCAGGAACACGATGGTATCTAAGAGCGCAGCAAGTCGGTCCAGCCCGCAGGCTTTTGTAGCAAACCATGCAAATTGAGTGTGATGTTTCTATGGCCTGTGCCAAGTCTCATGACATTCAATCCACAATTAGGCGCGTTGTGAGAGGTTCAGCCGTCACTCTTACATCCTTGCCGCGATCGTAGGCAGGCAATCTGCCAGCGTCGACATCCATGTCTCCCGCAAGCTTGCGACAGGTTTCCGGATTGGCGCAGACCTTGATGACTGGCGAGATGGCAGAGCCCGTTGCATCTTCAATCGGGATTGCCGATCTTTAAATTGAAGGCTTAGTCAACATCAGCCATATGATGGCCAATACTGCCGCAAATGCCGGAAAACCAAAAGCAAACCACCAGCGATAGAGACGATGATAGGCCGCCGGCAGTGCTTTTCCCTCGCGGGCAGCCAAACGCGCCATATTCCGCAACCGGATCTGCATCCAGACAACCGGCAGCCAGAATGCACCAACAATGATGTAGAGCGCCAACGAAAGCCCGACCCAACCGGACAGGACAGGCCATCCTGCTTCACGTGCAAGCAAATAGCCGGTGACTGGCTGGAAAATGGCAGCAGTTGCAGTGAAAACCGTATCAGCCAACACGACGATGCCACCGACATGGGCAATCAACCGCGGATCTCCTGAGCGATTGGAGATGACCATGAAAAACGCGATACCGGCGCCGGTGCCAAGCAGGACCGTTGCACCGATCACATGCAGAAAGCGCAAAATATCATAGTTCATCGCACCTCCAGCATCATCGCAACGATAGCTGCCAAAACAATAGCTGGAACCACTTTTATCATCGGTCCAAGAGGATCAAGCCACAGATCTGGCGCAACCACCAGACCACCGAAGAGATAACAGGCCGAAAGCACTATCATTCCGACTGTCGCCATGCGCGTTACCGAACGCCAAAGGATACCCAGGCCCAATCCGATATCTGCAAATGCGCCGCCATAGACTGTAATACCCGCCAGCCACGCCGGAACGTGATGTCCTTCGAGAATAGCGATAGCGCGCATTGGAGATATTAATGCGAATAGCCCCGACAAGCACCAAAACAGCGCAAGCGTGGCGATGGCCAGTGGCAGCATGAAGTACATCCGGGCGAAAAGCCGTTCCTGTCGCGTGGACGGCAGACTTCTCAGTGTCGAAACTAGCGAACGACAGGGGTAACCGCCCGCCTCAAGCCACGCGCTCGGATCGCCTCGTATCCCATCGGCAAGCGCCTGTAACCCAGTGCTGCACATCGGTGAGCGCCACCCCAGCCAGCCGAGCAGATCAGCGCCCTTACCCACTGATTTCAGCACCACTGCGGGCAGTTTTGGACGCAACCACGGAGGCGAGAATCCCTGCCATTGCCTGAAGTGGTCGACCATTTCGGAAAAGCCTCGAACCTCGGGCTCGGTGAGATCGGCAATAAGCCCGGATTGCAGTTTTCTCCTCGCCGCTGCCACTACTGCCTCTGTTACATCATCGATATGAACAGTCTGCACCTGAGCATGAGGCAAAACACGCGGCAAAATTAACGGTAAACCAGCAACGCCACGTAAAAGCGCTGTGCCGCCATAGGCATCTGGCGACAAAACAAGCGTTGGACGCAGGATCACGCAATCTTGTCCGCTCCTCGCCAGTATTTCATCGCCGCGCGCTTTTGACCGAAAGAACTCCGTTGATGCTTCAGCTCCAACGCCAGCCGCCGAAATCTGGACAATCCGTAAGGGAATGTCCTTCGTTGCCTCAACCAGACGGGCTATTGTCGTGACGTGGATGGCTGCAAGACCGTCTCGCGCGCCGTCTTGCAGTGCTCCGGCAGCGTTTACTACGACATCGACATTGCCCAGCAGCACTCGCCATTCGTCGACCGAGATGGTTGGTATGTCACGGATCAACCATGTCGCGTTTGCATCAGCGGCAAGCGCCGCACGACTTGACCGTCCTACACCGACAACTTCAAATCCGGCATTTGCCAAAGCCCGCATGCACGCTCTGCCGATGAGCCCGTATCCGCCCAAAACGATCGCCTTACGCATCGAAGCTCCCATAGATATACGATGTTCAAGTATTAGCCTCTCAGTATTGTCATGGGCAGTGCGACTGAAACGCGCGTGGGCGGCGCCCTCGAACCTGGCTGGACGCCCCGTCCATCCTCACCTAACTTTTGAATGACCTGAACGAGGCCGGAACTAACCGCTTCGCGGGAAGGCGCGTGCGACTGAGGTAGAAGGCACAGAGCGACCATTGCGCTCTGCATTGAGTGTCGCTCGGAGCGAGCAGAGAATGACAGGCTTTTTCAACAAGGAGCCTGACCATGCACAACCAACCGAGTTCGCCCGCGATCAGCCCGCTTCGTCAACGCCTGATCGACGACATGAACCTGCGCCACTTCGGGCACGGGACCCAACGCAACTATCTGCGCGATATCGCACGAATTGCCAGTTTTCTCGGAAGGCCTCCCGATACCGCGTCCGTGGATGATTTGCGCCGCTTCCAGATATGGCAGCAAAGCGAGGGCGTCCCGGTGCCGACGATGAACAGTGTCGTATCGGCGCTGAGGTTCTTCTTCAATACCATGATTGATCGCCCTGATCTTGCCCGCCGTCTCGTGCGGCTGGCGCACCCGCGCAATCTCAGTTTGTTCTGCCAAATTCAACGCATGCACGCTGTTGGAACGGTACAAGCCTCCTCTGCGCTGATACAGCGGCCACGCGTGCCCCTCATTCATCCGCCAGCAACGTCTCATGATAGGCCCAGAACTCATCTATAAAACGTTGAGCCAGGCTGTTGTCAGGACCGTTACTCCGGCGGATGACCAGAAAGCCAGCATCGACAAAGGTCGTAAAAGGTCGGATCGCCACTCCACGTCCGCGAAAATCCGTTGCTGAGGACGGATCAATGATTGTTATGCCGACACCTTCAGCGACGAGTGTCAGCGCTGTGTGCGAAAGGCGGGTCTCGATGGTGGCCGACCGTGGGATGCGTGCAAGCGCAACCTCTACACGCATGGCAAACAGCGAACCCGGCTCCAGCGTGATCATGCGTTCATTAGCGAGATCCTCCGGGGAAACTTCCGAATAATCTGCAAGACGATGTCCCAATGGAACTGCAACGACGGCCGGTATCGCCCTCGTTTCGATATCGAAACCGGGTCTGTCGAGCGGACCGTCGGCAAAACCAAGATCGACCTGACCGGATGCAACGGCCTCCACAACCAGAGCGGATGAAATGCCGTTCAAAGAAGCGTGGATATTGGGACGCTCCCTGAGAAATCGGGCGAGGAAGCGCGGCATGATCCCATTTGCAAGCGCAGGCATGGCAGCAATACGCAACATGCCCGCATTCTGACGGCTGATCTCATCGGCGAAACTCCTGATGCGATTGAGCCCGACATAGGCCCGCTCGACTTCCTGCAACAGCGTCATGGCCGCCTGCGTTGGCGTCAACTGGTTCCCGCGCCGGTTGAACAGTTTGAGTTTCGTGTCGATTTCAAAGTCGCGGATCAGGCGGCTTACGGCGGGTTGGGTGATCGCCATCAGTTCCGCTGCAGCCGTCATTTTACCCGTCAGCATGACAGTGCGGAACGCTTCGACCTGACGCAGGTTCATGTTTCACCATAATATTTGGTTATGCTCTGGGCTTCATTTCGAATTTGACTGTATTAAGTCCCGCTGTCAAACCACTCCCATAAACGTACCGGCGTGACGATGCACCGGACAAAAAAAGGGAACAAAGCAGTTGGGTGCGGTTAGCGCATATCTGGATTTGATGGGTTTTGCCGAAGACGGCTGGGGCTACGATATGCTCCGGGCTACCGGCATGACACTTGCAGTAGCTTTCTGCGGTTTCGCAGCAGGCGCGGTGTTTGGCATTGTTGCCGCTGCCGCTTCATTTTCATCCCAGCGTATTCTGAGAATTGTGGCTGACGGATATTCGACGGTGCTTCGCGGCATCCCCGATCTTCTCGTCATTTACCTGTTCTATTTCGGCAGTAGCGCTGTGTTGAGCCAAATTGGAGCATTGTTCGGCGGGCACGGTTTCGTAAGTGCGCCAATTTTCATAACCGGTGCGCTGGCCATTGGCGTGGTTTCGGGCGCGTATCAAGCCGAAGTCTATCGCGGTGCCGTACTTGCACTCCCTAAAGGCGAGATCGAGGCCGCCAAGGCCTATGGCATGCCAACGCACCTACTGTTCCGCCGTATCATGGTTCCGCAGGCAGCACGTTTTGCCATTCCGGGCATCGGCAATGTCTGGCAACTCGTCTTGAAGGAATCCGCGCTGATTTCTGTCGTTGGACTGGTTGAACTGATGCGTCAAGCCCAAATTGGCGCCGGATCGACCCGCAAACCGTTTACATTCTTTCTGACCGCCGGGCTGCTTTACCTTGTCATCACATTCGTATCGGGCCTGTTGTTCAAGACGGCCGAAAAACGCGCCATGCGCGGCATCCGGAGGGCGGTATGAACTTTCTCGACCTCCCGTTCATGTTCGACAGTTTCGTTGAGCTTTGTCGCGGTATTCCGCTGACGCTGCAGCTAATGGCGCTATCAGTTATCAGTGGCGCCGTGCTGGCGACGATACTGGCCACGATGCGTCTGTCGGGTAATCTGATACTGGACCTCATTGCGCGAGGCTACATCTTCGTGCTGCGCGGCACCCCGCTGCTGGTCCAACTCTACATCATCTATTACGGTCTCAGCCAGTTTCCCGAACTGCGCAGGAGCTTTCTCTGGCCGTTTCTACGCGAACCCTATTGGTGCGCGGTCTTGGCCCTTGCACTCAATACGGCTGCCTACAGCGCCGAAATCATACGAGGCGGCGTTCTGTCGGTCGCGACTGGGCAGATCGAAGCAGCGCGTGCTTATGGCATGAGCGGCTTCACCCTCGTCCGTCGTATTCTGGCCCCACAGGCCCTGCGGCAGATGCTGCCCGCCTATTCGAATGAAGTTATCTTGATGGTGAAGTCCACGGCGCTGGCATCAACCATCACCATGATGGAAGTAACAGGGCTGGCGGCCAAGCTGATTTCTGCCACCTACCGCCCTGTCGAAGTCTTTATCTGCGCGGGCGCGATCTATCTCCTCTTGAATTTCGTGGTCACCAGAATCTTCAAACTGCTGGAATACCGCCTGTCGGCGGCCCAGCGTCAGCCTGTCATCGTGCATGCCGCCGGAGGAAACTCATAATGCAAAGTTTCGAAACGCCTGCGGTCGAGATCAAGAACCTCGAAAAATGCTATGGCGCGCACAAGGTTCTGCATTCCGTTTCATTGCAGGCCCACCAGGGTGAAGTCATCTCCATTCTGGGCGCGTCAGGTTCCGGCAAATCCACACTGCTGCGCTGCATCAATATGCTGGAAGTACCGGATGCTGGTAGCGTAGCTATTCACGGCGAGGCATACAAGCTCGACCAACAGCCCGGACGCGCGCCTCGTCCAGCCGATGTGAAACAGGTTCAGCGGCTGCGCGGTCAGGCGACGATGGTATTTCAGTCGTTCAATCTGTGGTCGCACCTGACTATCCTCGAAAATCTGATCGAAGCGCCTGTCCATGTACAGAAGCGAAACCGATCGGAGAGCATTGCCGAGGCTGAAGCACTGCTGGAGCGTGTCGGCATTGCCGATAAGCGCAACGTCTATCCCGCACATCTTTCCGGCGGGCAGCAGCAACGCGCGGCGATTGCCCGCGCGTTGGCAATGCGTCCGAAGATCATGCTGTTTGATGAACCAACCTCCGCACTGGATCCAGAGCTGGTGGCAGAGGTGCTGAAGGTCATGCGCGATCTGGCGGCAGAGGGACGCACCATGCTGGTTGTGACCCACGAGATGGGCTTCGCCCGGGATGTGTCCAGCCGTGTCGTGTTTCTGCGTCAGGGCCTGATTGAAGAAGAAGGCACGCCCGACGAGGTTTTTGGCAACCCCAAAAGCGAACGGATCCGGCAATTCATTTCCAAACAAAACGCATGAACCGATCGATCGGTTTTTAACAGAGGTGAACATATGAAACTGAAATTCGTCCTTTCCGTTCTTGGCGTTCTCGCCGTCGCACCGACCGCGCAGGCCGAAGACATCGTGCGCATTGCCACCGAAGGTGCTTATGCGCCGTGGAATTTTTCCGGCCCGAATGGCGTGCTGGAAGGCTTCGAGATTGATCTTGCCAAAGACCTTTGCGAGCGCCTGAAAGCGAAATGCGAAATTACCGCCCAGAACTGGGACGGCATCATTCCATCGCTGACCGCTGGCAAGTATGACGCCATCATGGCCGGCATGAGCATCACACCGAAGCGTGAGGAAGTGATCGCGTTTTCGTCGCCTTATGCGGCGGCCATCAATTCCTTCGCAGTCATGGAAGACAGCGACCTCGCCGATCTGCCGGAAGGCGGCAAGCCGCTGAATGTCGATTCCGATGCAGCCAAGCCGGTTCTCGAAGCAATCGCCAGGAAAATCAACGGCAAGACCGTCGGCGTTCAGGGTTCCACAACCGCTTCGGCCTTCATGGAACAATATTTCAAGGACGGCGCGGATGTCCGTGAGTACAAGACCGCCGAAGAGCACAATTTCGACCTGACCAGCGGTCGTGTGGATGCGGTTGTCGCCAATGCGACAGTTCTTGCAGCTGCGCTGGAAAAGGACGACATGAAGGGCGCGAAGCTGGCCGGGCCACTGTTTTCCGGCAAAGTCTTCGGCATGATTGGCGTCGGTCTGCGCAAGGAAGATACCGCCCTGAAGAGTCGCTTCGATACAGCCATTCAGGCAGCAATTGCCGACGGCACGGTGAAAAAGCTTTCCGAGAAGTGGTTCAAAGTGGACGTAAGCCCGCAAAACTGAACCAACACAATCGGGCCAGCCCCTCGTCTGGCCCACCACTGACGACGCTGTGACAACAGATTGAATTTACGAATGCGCAGATTGCCGGACCAAAACATAGTCATTATCGGAGCGGGACTGGTTGGCTCTGCCATCGCCTGGGGTCTCGCCCGATCCGGTCTGCGTCCAATGCTTCTCGATGGGGAAGACCTGTCCCTGCGCGCATCCCGTGCCAATTTCGCGCTCATTTGGGTACAGGGCAAAGGCGTAGGCGCACCACACTATGCCCGTTGGACAATGCAATCGGCGCGCCTGTGGCCCGCTTTCGCAGATGAATTGCGGGATGTGACCGGCCTTGATGTCGCGTTGAAACAGACAGGCGCTTTCACCTTTTGCCTCGACAAGCGCGAGCTTCAAATGTTTGCCGAAGACGTCGCGACAGTAGCGCGGGAGCTTGGCAATGACGCCCCCGAACATGTCGTGCTCAACCATCAGGAAACGGCCAAAATGGTCCCCTCCATCGGTCGGGATGTGATCGGCTCGATCTATTCGCCGATGGACGGCGACGTGAATTCACTGCGCCTGTTTCGCGCCTTGCATACAGGCATAATCAAACTCGGCGCTTCCTATGAACCGCATTGTGAAGTCTCGTCCATCACTCCGCAAAACGGCGGCTTTCTCCTGAGTGGCGCATGGGGTGAAGTCTTCACCGAGCGCGTCATTCTGGCAGCGGGCAACGGCAATACAGAGCTTGCCAAGAGTGTCGGTCTTGCTACGCCGGTTGTGCGCAGCAAAGGCCAAATTCTTGTAACGGAGAAATGCGCGCCCTTCTTCCCCTATACAGCGGCCACGCTGCGGCAAGCGGATGAAGGCGGCGTTATGATCGGCGACAGTCAGGAAACTCACACGGATCGGATCGCCACCAATCAGGATATCAGCGCGGTTCTGGCCAACAGAGCAGTGCGGACATTCCCACATCTGGCCGAGGTCAATGTCATTCGCAGTTGGACCGGGTTTCGGATCAAGACACCGGACGGCCTGCCGATTTACGAACAATCCGAAAGCCACCCGGGGGCTTACGCCGTCATGTGCCATTCCGGCGTCACGCTTGCAGCCAACCATGCCCTGATCGTGGCGCAGGAAATAGCAGCCGATGCCAAACAACTTGCTGGTGATGCATTCTCCGGCCGGAGGTTTCATGTCTCCTAAAATGTTCCTCAATACTGAGACACCAGAGGAAACTGTAACGATCACATTCGATGCACGTACCTTGACGGTACCTGCCAATGTAACTGTCGCCGCAGCGTTGCTTGGAGAGGGTATCAACCGGCTCAGAAACAGCGTCGTTGGTGATCAACCGCGAGCGCCCTATTGCCTGATGGGCATCTGCTTTGAATGTCTGGTCACCATTGATGGTGTTCAGAACCGCCAGGCTTGCATGACGCTTGTGGCCAATGGAATGATCATTTCTTCCCAGACTGGTGCGCGTCGGGTGGAACCATGACGACAATGCTCAAAAGAATTTCCAGTATTCATGCACTCGACGCGTTTTACGACCTCGCCATTATCGGCGCGGGACCGGCAGGCATGTCGGCAGCCGCAGAGGCAAGCGCCGCTGGCGCTAACGTGGTTCTGTTCGACGAAAACACAACCGCAGGCGGACAGATATACCGTGGCATAGAACACAATACGAATGCCCAAAGGCCGTTTCTCGGCACCGACTACTGGCGGGGCAAAGACGTGCTGAAAGCATTCATCGCCAGCAATGCCACCTATGTTCCGCAGGCCCTCGTCTGGAGTGTGGAACCACAGGATGGCGACAACAACGGCGTTGATCTGCGCGTATCGGTAAGCGGCAAAAGCGGGATTGTTTCAGCGCACCGCGTGATCTTCGCGACCGGCGCCATGGAGCGCCCGATGCCTGTCAGGGGCTGGACGTTGCCGGGTGTTATGACCGTCGGCGCAGCACAGATTGCGTTGAAGGCTTCCGGCCTCCTGCCCAACGGAAATGTGGTTCTGGCGGGGACAGGCCCGCTGCTCTACATGTTCGCCGCGCAGCTGCTGCAGGCTGGTGGCAAGGTTGCAGCATTGCTCGATACGACGCCCGGCGCAAATTATGCGAAGGCCACCTCAAGGCTGCTTTCGTTCCTTTTCTCGCCCTATGCCTTGAAGGGGCTTTCGCTTCTCTTAAAAGTGCGCAAGTCGGTACCGGTTTATTCCGGTGTCACCGATATCGCAATTGAAGGAAAAGACGAAGCGGAAGCGATCTGCTTTTCGGCAAAGGGCAAAACAAACAGGCTTGCGGTCGATAGCGTATTCCTGCATCACGGTGTGATCCCCAACAACAATCTCGCCAATGCTTCCGGCTGCGCTCTGGTCTGGAACGACGGCCAGAAATGCTTTCAACCGCAACTCAACGGCAGCGGGCGTTCGTCTATTCCAGCCATCTACATTGCTGGTGACGGCAGCGGCATCGGCGGTGCATTGGTTGCCGAGCAGAGCGGGCGCATCGCAGCACTCGCAGCCTGTCAGGATATCTTTCCGGCATTGGCCCCAACGTTGAATTCGAAAATCGCTAAGCTGCATGCTCAAGCGCGTCGCGTCGAACGCGGTCGCGCCTTTATCGATGCGCTTTATCTGCCTGCACAGGCATTTCGCGCGCCAATGGATCGGGAAACGATTGTCTGCCGTTGCGAGGAAGTGACCGCAGGCGCAATCCGCGACGCGGCGGCCTGCAATATTGTCGGCCCCAACCAGCTTAAAACCATGTTCCGCTGCGGCATGGGTCCCTGTCAGGGTCGCATGTGCAGTTCCACCGTCACGGAAATTCTGGCCGAGGTGCAAAACCGTGCACCTCAAACGGTCGGTTTCTATCGTCTGCGCACTCCGGTGAAACCGGTACCGCTCTGCGAAATCGCAGCACTGACTCAAACCCCCGATGCTGTTTTCGCCGTCACCGGCGAACAACCGGATAACTCCCCAACCATCTGAAAGGACTAAATTATGGCTGAGCGTTTCATTCAGACGCCGATTATGCATCGCGTCGTCGAACACAATGGCATTGTCTATGTCGGTGGAACCACCTGTGATGACGAAAGCCTGGATATGGCCGGTCAGACCAGCGAAATCCTCGCCAAGCTCGACAGCTATCTGGCGCAGGCAGGCACGGACAAGACCAAGCTTCTGGCAGCAACCATCTTCGTAACGGATCTCAACAAGAAGCCTGAAATGGATAAGGTCTGGAAGGAATGGATTGATCCTTCGCTGCTGCCAACCCGTGCAACTGTTGGCGTTGCCGATCTGGGTGGTGATACGCTGATAGAGATTGTGGTTTCCGCTTACAAGTAATCAATACCAAACATCTGCAAAATCCGACAACCCCCTGAATAACAACAGGGGATTGTCGTGCGGCACATCCCACTTCGGTAGTAACCTGGACTCCATCGGATATAAATTCCGCTCTAACCGTTAATTCAGTCCAGTAAACGAACGGTCTAAATCCGATATCTCTTCCAACTTGTATAGTGACACGACGCTACTGGACGCCCCTTTTCGGATTTTCACCCACAGCACCCGAGCGACCGGCATGAAGGTGCTAAGCAGGCAATCGCGGCTTTGATTGCCAGTCAGAAATCGCTCAATGGCCGACCGCTGATAATGTAACTGCCCAGCCAACAGATGCGAAGGCATTATTAAACACTATAAGTATGCAAAGCGCCGGATAAGTGCATCCGGCGCCGGCTATCAAAGCAGGCCTTATTTCGCGTCCACGATTTCTTTTGGAAGCGGTGTACCATGATACTTTTGGTAGATCTCGTTTAACTTGCCATTTTGGAGGTTTGCCACAACCCATTCGTCAAGTTTGGAGAGCAATTCCGGTTCATTCTTATTCACACCAATTGCAAGGTTCAAAACGCGGATCGTTATCTTCGGTTCGAAAGCCAATGTTGGATTCTTGTCATGAATCTGTTTCACGAGCGTGGCTGATGTCGCAATCGCCTTGGCCTGACCTGACACAGCTGCTGTAACCATCGTCGCGTCATCGTCGTAACGAGTGACAGTAAAACCATGCTCGCCTGCGAGCTTCGTCAGTTCACTGTCCTGGGTCGTACCACGTGTCACGGTTACTGATTGTCCCTTCAGATCTGCCCAATCGTTGATCGGAGATTTTGCCGGGGCTGCAATCACCGAGACCAGTCCCGCATATGGCTTCGAAAAATCTATGACTTGTGCCCGCTCCGGGGTTACCGACAGCGTTGAGATGACGATGTCAGCCTTGTTCGTTTGGAGGTTCGGAATACGCGTGGCGCCCGTTGTCTGAATGAACTCCAGCTCAACACCCCAGTCCTTTGCGAGAAGCTGCGCGGTTTCGACATCGGAACCCACGGGTTTGAGGTTGGCATCAAGCATGCCGGACGGCGGAATTGCCAGGTCCGTCGACACCCGAATTTTCTTTGCTGCGATGATGTCGGCGTATGTATCGGCCATGGCCGGAACGCCTTGAGCAGTCAGCATCGCCCCTACGATGCTTAATACGAGAAACCTCTTCAACATTACATTCTCCTCCATTTTATTTTATCTCATAGATCGTGGCTCAAGAAGTCCTGGAGCTCCAATGTCATGGGTGCATTCAAGATCGATGCGTCCCCCTCCTCGTGAACGAGCCCGCGGTGCATGAAGATCACACGATCGGCGACCTTGCGTGCGAAGTTCATTTCGTGGGTAACCATGATCATCGTCATCCCGCTTTCTGCGAGTTTTTCGATCACTCGTAGAACCTCTCCGGTCAGTTTTGGGTCGAGGGCGGAAGTGACCTCATCGAATAGCATCACTTTCGGTTCCATCGCGAGCGATCGCGCGATAGCGCCTCGCTGCTGCTGTCCGCCCGATAATTGCTCGGGATAGTGGTTAGCCTTCTCATCGAGCCCGACGCGTTCGAGCGCAGCCCGCGCCATTTCGCGCGCCTCATCCTTTGGGATTTTCTTCACCGAACGAGGCGCAAGCATGACGTTCTCTTCGATCGTGAGATGTGGGAAAAGGTTGTAGCTTTGAAACACGATGCCGACGTCAAGGCGGAGTTTATGGAGATCAAGCTTTGGGTCATGAACCTTGTGGTCGGCCACGATGATCTCACCGCTATCGATCACTTCGAGACGATCGACGCATCGCAGCGCAGTACTCTTTCCGGAGCCACTTGCACCGATCAGTGCCGCGACCTGGCCCTTCTCTACTGAAAAACTTACTCCTTGAAGGACGGGAACCGCGCCGAAGCTCTTCTTGACTTGATTTAATGCGATCATGACCATGATCACCCTCCCTGAATTGCTGTACCCTGTGCTTCCGGCTCTTTTCGATTGCGCCGTCTCGGCCCCATGTTCTCAAGCCGTTGGCTGAATGCTGACAGAGGGAAGCAAAGGCAGAAATAGAGGGCGGCAACGATAAGATAGATGAGAAAGGGCTCGAAAATCGAGTTGTTGATAAGCTGCCCCGCTCTCGTCAGTTCAACGAAACCGACGACCGATGCGAGCGACGTGTTCTTGACGATCTGAACACTAAAGCCAACGGTTGGTGGGGTTGCGATCCGAACCGCCTGTGGAAGGATCACTTTGAACATGCGCTGCGTTCGAGAAAGCGCAAGGCACTCAGCCCCCTCCCACTGCGCCTTTGGTACTGATTCCAAACAACCCCGCCAAATCTCTCCAAGGTAGGCGCTGACATAGATTGTCAGCGAGATGCCGGCTGCAAACAATGGCGTGATCGAGAACCCAAGTGTCGGCAGTCCGAAGTAGATGATGAACATGATCACCAAGAGCGGGGTGCCCTGGATGAGCTGGACATAGGTCGCCGCAATGAGGCGGAGTGCACGCGATGGCGTGATACGACCGAGCGCAACGATGAAGCCAACAATCCCTCCTCCGATAAATGCCATTCCGGTAAGGATGACGGTCCAAAGAGCGCCTTCGAGAAGGAAAATCAGATGGTTGTGGTTGAATGCGGTAGTCACTGCTCGCCTCCCTTACAACGGCGTCCCGAGCCTGCGGCGGCGCGGGAACAATGCCATACCCAGCCCCCAGAAAAGCGCTCGCATCCCGAGGGAAAGGAAGAGGTAGATGACTGCGATGACGAGATAGGTTTCAAACGGTCGGTAGGTTTCCGACTGGATGAAGTTGCCGGCAGCGGTGAGTTCTTCGGCAGAAATCTGGGAGGTCACCGAGGAAGCAAGCATCAGCAGGATGAACTGACTTGTGAGGGCTGGATAAACCCGCTCCATCGCGGGGCGAAGCCCCACATGCCAGTAAAGCTGCGTTGAAGACAGGCCCAGACACTCCCCCGCTTCCCATTGCCCCTCCTGGATGGAATCGAACCCTGCGCGCATGATCTCGGCGGTATAGGCTCCGACATTGACTGTCAGAGCTACGACAGCCACGAAAATTGCGCCAAACGAATATCCAAGGCTGGATAGGCCGAAATAGATCACAAATATCTGGACGAGGAACGGCGTGTTACGAATGCTTTCGACATATGCGGTGGCCAACCTGCGCAGCACCGGTCCGCCGGATCGGCGCGCTATCGCACATGCTGTTCCAATAATGAAGCCGGTCACTGTCGTGATCAGGGCCAACTGCGCCGTCAGCGCCATGCCATCGACCAGCATGTGCCAGCGGAGGAGGACGACTGAGAAATCGAAGGTCATGGTCTGACTGCCATGTGTCGCGGCAGGTTCTGTCCCGTCATCCGGTCATAGACCCTGAAAAGGGCCTGGTTGCCGTTCGATCCTTCGCCATGCGCCCTCGCCTCGACATATTGCGAGGTGACAAGCGACGTAGCAGGAAGTGGAACATCCTTCTGTCCCGCCATTTCCAGGACAAGTCGGAGGTCTTTGAGCATCAGGTCGATGCGGAACCCAGCGCTAGTATCTCCAGCGATCATCGCCGGACCGAGCTTGTCGAGCATCCAGGAGGAAGCTGACCCGCCAAGCAGGACATCTCGCATCTGATCAAGATCGACGCCGCTGGCACGACCGAGCGCAAGAGCCTCACAGACTGCCTGGATGTTGACCGCGCAGACGAGCTGGTTACAAAGCTTCACGGTCTGACCAGCGCCCGGGGCCCCGACGTGCGTCACGGTCGCACCCATGACTTTGAACACCTTTTCGGCGCGTTCGAAAGCAGCCCGCTCGCCTCCGACCATGATCGATAATGCAGCGTTCTTTGCACCAATCGGCCCCCCCGAAACCGGGCCGTCGAGCATGAAGATGGATTTGGCAGCCAAAGCCGAAGCCATGGCCCGTGTAGCCTCCGGTGAAATCGTACTCATGTCGATGTAAATTCCCCCACCAGGCATGTGATCGATTATGCCGTCCCGATATACGACTTCCTCAACCTGAGGTGTGTTGGGAAGCATCGAGATTACGATCTGTGCATCGCATACCGCGGTGGCGACACTATCCGAAGCAGTGCCCCCCTGCTCTGCCAATGCTGAGATAGCATCTGACGAAATGTCATAGATCTTCACCGGATATCCAGCCGTGATGAGATGACGGACCATCTCCCGACCCATCACGCCGAGCCCGATGAAAGCGATCTTTGGAAAGTTGCTAGTCCCCATGTCTGCTCTCCAGTCTTTCGGTCACGCGACTGACTGCGCATTTTCCAATGCGGAAAGTTTTTCGACACGGCGGACGAAATCTTCGTTGCGGTCAAACCGAGCGTTCAGATAGGACAAGACCAAGTCGCGAGCGAGCCATGACCCGACGATTTTTGCGCCGATGCACATGACATTCACGTCGTCATGCTCCACACTCTGGTGCGCCGAATGGACGTCGTGGCAGACGGCTGCGCGGATGCCGTTGATCTTGTTTGCTGCGATGGCGGCGCCAACGCCAGTCCCGCAAACAAGAATGCCACGTTCGGCTGAACCATCCCGCACCTTCTTGCAGAGCAGGCCTGCTATGTCAGGGAAATCGACAGGATCCGGCGTGAAGCTACCAATGTCTTCCACCTGATGACCGAGCTCTTTGAGGACCTCGATCACGTCAGCTTTCAACGGAAAGCCCGCATGGTCGCTTCCAACGACAATATTCATGAATATCCTCCCTGATGAATGAGTGAACTAGTCTGAAACACTGGTTCCCTTTGCCAGTTCGTGCAGACTCGCCCGGCGCCGAAAATCGGCTCCGATTTCGAAGTGCTGATGCAGCAGATCATCGGCCCGAACGCGATCGCGGGCGGCAAGGGCTTCGAGGATCAATCGATGATGATCGATCAGGAACTCCTCGATTCCTTCGACTCGAATTATCTTCTCGCGGCGTTCCAGGTGCGAGCGCATCATGAGCTGCGATATCGAGGCATAGATCGTGACCAGCGTCGGCGAGTGTGACGCAGTGACGATTGCCTCGTGGAATTTGAAGTCTGCAGTGCCGCCCGCATCCGGATTTTCTATCGTCTCGATGATGTGCCGCAACGCAATTGCAATATTCGCAAAATCCTGTTCTGTCGCTCGCTGACACGCCAGACGAATGGCGTGGTGCTCGATGGCCTTTCTGGCCTCCATGATGTCACTCGTGATATCCGAGCCATGTGCGAGCATGAAGCTGAATACATCGCCCAGTGCCGATGCGTCCGGCCTTTTAACAATCGTGCCGACGCCATGCCTGATCTCAACGGCGCCGATCATGGAAAGCGCGCGAAGGGCTTCCCTGAGGACAGGCCGGCTGACATTAAGCATGGCTGCGAGTTCTCGCTCTGGCAAAAGGCAATCGCCAGCCTTCAATTCCCCAGACAGCAACTGGTCGCGAAGGAACGCAGTGACACGGTTATGTGCACCAGCTTCCTGCGTTTCGCGTCGGATTGATTTTTTTTCTGTCATCCCGTGTCCAAACCGTGGTATTACCACTAATCTATCCACGTCGAACATACTGTCAAGCAGCTTGGATCGAATTTCTGCTAACCCACTGTTCCAGATATCGTTTTGTTGACGCCGCCAAGCCATCCGGAGTCAGCTAAAAGAGCGTGGACTACACTTAACCTAGACTTCGGAGCTACTGCTTACCGGTATCCGGCGCGTATAGTTGCCGAACAGGATTTTGCCGTCGTAAGCTATACGCCTGAATCTCGTGTTCCGACGACACTGCCGAAACATCGCCGGACGTGCATTCAATCCGCGCTTATTTTTGAATGACCGGATTGGGGCCGAGAACGGTCTGTCCGGTTTAGATAGCCAATTTGCAAAAGCAGTCGTTCACGGTCGAGCGGGAAACCAGAACTTGCATTAGATTTATTCAAAGAATAATCGAGCCGCACGTGGTCAGGTGTCGCAGGACAACGCCGCGCGCTTATCGCAGCGCGATCGTGTATGAAAGCATTGACCTTCTGCGGCAGGATTGCGCGTGACCTAGACGTCGCGCTTTAATTCCGCCTCCAGAATTTCATCAGAAGTCGGTTCTTCGACCTCGGGAAAGCCTGCCGCCGCTCGTTGCCTCCTTTTTTCTCGATCCGCATCAAAGTGAAAAGCCAGGATTCGTGGAGGCCACTGAGCAGGAGGCTCTCGTTTGGGCTCACCAAATGACCTGTCAGAATAGAATGCGCGGTGACTATCCTCGATGAGCATCCCTTCCGGCAGATTATCAAACAACTGGTACTCATGAATGTATAGCCAGTAGTTGATGCCGTGTTTGTTCAGGGCTGTGTAGAACAGCATCACGAGCTCATAATCGGAAAGCTGTGCTCTCAAAAGTTTTACGTAAGGCCCCCTGTCCTTAATGCCCTTAGCCTCGTGGACAAACCTGAGGACGTTGTACAGATATCGGTAATAGTGAGCGAGGTCCTGCTGCCGGTCGCTCCAGAAGCTATCGTAGGCCTGCTGCAGGCGATCGCGATCGGGGAGACCCGCCGCTTGAGCATAAGCAGCCTCGAAATTGCGGAAGAACTGCTCGAAGCAATCACGGCCCTTGGTTTCTCGTGCCGCCTTGTTGATGTCGAGGCCCATGGCACGCTCGCGCCCGCTATAATAGAGATCAATCGAGTTTACGATTGTGTTGTGCAGCGTGAGCATCTGAAAAAAGGTTGACTCGAAATTCTGTCGATCGGTGGCGGCAAGCTGGCTTTCGAGAGCCGTTGCCGACCGGCCAAGCTCCACACGAGATTCGCGCAATTCCGTTTGCTGCAAAACGATGGTAATAAGCAGGCCCATAAACGTTAAGAACGTCAGGACGGGGTTCAACGTGCCCCCGATGAAATCGCCGAACGTTCCAAGGTCCTTTCCAAACGCTTTGACTGCAATTGCCGTCAGCAAAATGAACAGCGATACAGTTATAGCGGTGATGAAAAGGTAAAACAGTCCAGAGGGACTTTTCTGACCCTTTTCGACACCTATGAACTGGTCGAAATGCCCCCTGAAGGCTGTCAGATATTTCTGCATTAGTTCCCCCACTACGTCCTCTAACCTTCTAAGACTGGCCCCCTCGGGCGGATCAAGTCCCTCCCCCTGCAGAGCGTCCCCGCGAAGGGGATTGACACTTGCCACCGGCTGTTCACCACGCGGCAGGATTGGATGATTGCAATCGATCGCTCGCTGGCAGTTCAATCATCTTCCGCCTGGATGCGCTCATCGACTTCGAGGACGAATCTCGATGGGCGGGTGGACGAGAATGCTAGGTGAACCTCCGAGCGTGCGCGGGTGAACCCCACGTAGAAAAGACGACGCTGTTCGATGATGTCCCTTGGCGTCGGATTGGATCGAGGTATCCTGCCTTCGTCGACGCCGAACATCACCACGACATCGAACTCCCGGCCCTTCGAGCTGTGCAGAGTGCTGAGATTGACGCGATCGTTTCCTTCGCCAGCTCCCGAGAACTGACCAAGTGTCATGCCCGACAATCCCTGGTCCTGTTCGAGCCGATCTATGAGGGATCTCATCGCGGCCACGTCGTCGGACAGAGATCTGCAACCGTTCGCAAACCGTTGCACGATTGCGGCGTCGAAGGCCCGAAGCCAAGCGGAAAGGTGAAGGGTGCTGGCCCGCGACGACCACGTGAAGGCAAGCAGGGCCCGCTTGAACTCCCACCAATCCTGATCGGACAAGATCGTCTCGGAGAACATGCGCCTACCTTCGCCGACAATCCTTGACCAGCGCGGCTCGCCGACCTCCCATCCGCCACAACACCATGCAGCGCAGCGTTCGATCCATCGCATCAATCTGTTCGACCGAGAATAAAGGGCATTCGCATCAGCCCGCACGAATGCCCAGCCATGGTCAGCAGCCGCTTCGGCGACGGCGTCGCCCATGAACGCCGCCGCATAGAGGACAGCGATGTTACCGCGCTGAAGGCCGGGATTTCTCACCTCCACTTCAGGAAGCAACGTTGAGAACAGCCAGGCGGCATGGTCTTCGTAGCTTCCATCCAGCGGGTGGAAGTAGACCGTGCCTTCGGCGGCGCCTTCCGCCGCCTGGTAGCCGCGGACCTCTCCGAGGGCATACTCCGAGACGGTAACGATCCGTGTACCGCTTCGATAGTTCAGCGCCAGTCTCACCGTCTCCACGTCCTCACGCTGCGAAAGCTGCTGCAGCAGTTCTGGTCTCGCCCCAGTGAAGCCGTAGATCGATTGGTCGGGATCGCCGACCGCCAGCAGACGTATTCCGGTGCGAAAGCAAAGTCCGAGCACCATCCGGTGCAGTGCGGTACCAAGATCCTGATATTCGTCGACGGCGAGAACAGGAAATTTCGCAAGCAACGCATCGCGCAGCCATGGATTGCCGACAAGGGCGCGCAGCGCAAGAAGGGGCATGTCCTCGAAGTCGATCAAGCCAGCTTCACGCAGATACTGCTCGTATGACGCTGCGAGCGCAGCTCTTTGCGGGTTAGCTTCGGTCCATATCGGCTTGGTTCTGTCCAAGTAAGTGCGGCGGTGGAGATCCATGCCGAACCGGAAATCCTCCGGATTGCCGGCACCGCCAACCACGTCGCGGTGAGCCCTGGCCATCGCCACTCGCTTTTGCTGGGCGTTGGCGATCTGGAAGCGGGAAGGGAGTCCGACGTCTAGGGACTCGGCATACGGGATCAGAATCTGCGTCAGAGAAAAGGAGTGGACGGTGCCGACGAATACACGCTTTCCCGGTTCGACCCCGAGCGCGCCGAGCCGGTCCTCCAGTTCCCGCGCACATTCGTTGTTGTAGGTGATGCAGGCGACGCCACGCGGAGCCTTCACATCCTCGGCGAGGATCCGGGCAAGCTTGATCGTCAGGGTCTTGGTCTTGCCACTTCCGGGGCCTGCGAGAACGACGCAGTGCCCGGTGGACTCATAGGCCTGCCACTGGGCGTTGTTCGGCCTTAGTTCCTCCGCGGCGTCGAGATAAAGTGCGCTGCTAGACACGGTCGACCACGTAGTTGATCGCGCGCGAGATGTAGCCTGGTACTTCAAGACCGCCAATACGGGCTGCCATGCGCTGTGCGAAGCGACCCTTACCGATGTCCTCCATCATAGCGAGTAGCTGCTTCCGGTTGACTGTCGTGGGGTCCTTTTCCCAGGCGTCGATGCGTGCCGTTCGTTCCTTGCCGAAGTTGCCTTCCCTGAGGCCCTCGATGATAGACGCCGTGAAGGCGCCCTTGAAGAGATCCATCTCGAGCGTATCGCTGTTGGTGAAGACCCCGAACTCTTCGATGCCCTCATCGAAGCGAGGCCAGTCATCAGTCTCCATGAGCTCGTCGAAATATTCTTTGTCGTACTTCTTGGTACGCATTCTATCTAGGAGCCGGGACAACGCGACTGTCCGCTTCTGCCCCCGATCACCATCAGGGTCGAAATCAGTGATTATGGAAAACGGGATTTTCAACGCTTCAAGAAACTTTGCGTAGGGCGTGAAGTTCGTGCCGGCGACCGAGCAGATCGTGATACCCAAACCGTCCAGATCGGCTGCGAGTTCCTCCGCAAACCTTGGAACTAGAAAGCGTTCCGCATCGCCTTCGACGAGGATGACACCGCGAGCGAACAAAATTTCGGCGCGCGTGAAATCCAGGTAGCGCTGTAAGTCGTCCGCCTCCTCGGTCGACAAATCCAGCGAAGCCGTGGAACAGCCGACTGTCTCTCCGCCGTCCTCTCGGAGTAGGACGATCGATTTCACAGGAGCGACACTCGCAATGTGCGGCGAGTGCGTCGTCATGATGATTGACAGCGGAGGATCTTCGCCGTCCTCATCCGGCCTGCTCGCATCCTCGAACAGGCTTCGGTAGACGAGTCTTTGCAAATGGGGGTGCAAATGCGCTTCGGGTTCCTCTATCGCGAGAAGGGAATGGTCGCGCTTGTCCCCTGCAATGAGGTTGCGCAGTTCCATGGTCTTCAGCGTCAGGAAGATGAGATTCGCCGAACCAAGGCTCGCGTCGAAAACAGCCCTCTGCCCGGAGTCAATCAGCAGCCTGATTTGGCGATGGAGCTTCGAAGCATCGGTGGCGGAGAAGCCGAGCGTCGGCTCGACGTCCTGCCGCTCCCCGCTCATGGCCCGGAACGATGTCGCTATGGCCTCCTCAAGTTTGGAGACGGGCTCGAACTCCATTAGGCTAGAGGTTGCGGTAGCGATCTGGTCGGCGACTTCCTGCAACTCGTCACGGTCGATTGCACCAAAGGCCGTCTCGATCAGCGGTCTAAGGGGAGAGCGCCTCCAGACAGCTAAGTCTCCTTCCGCATCCCTAAGAGCCGGAAGGACATCCATGGAAATCCTGCTTCGCACGTCATAACCGAATTTTCGTGTCGGATCCCTCCCGCCGAAGCACGAGAACTGGAAGTCCCTCTCGCTCGTTGGAGTCCGGCCGAGTCCGGGGCGCGCCCTATATTCGTACGTCAGTGCCACCGTGTCCGGGCTTCCGGGCACACGGTAGTCCGTCAGCACAGCGAGAACATCCGGGTCATCATCGAATTCCCTTATCTCGACGGACACCAGGATTCGACTTTCTTCGTCAAGTTCTTCAAGCCCGTCCCAGAAGTCGCCGAGAGACAGCTCTCGAGCGCTGTCTGGCAGCGACGGGTCGAATATCAGACGGAGGCCATAGAGCAAGTTCGACTTGCCGACCCGGTTCTCACCGACGATGACGACGTTGCCAGCCAGCGAGACATCGAGGCACCGGAAGTTCCTGAAGTTATCTACCGTAATTCTTGAAAGGTACATCGGCTGTCCCGCGAGATGAGATATTCAGAAACGATACCTGATTCTAGGCTAGGTTGTCCGTAAGCAACGACGTCATATTCAACAATCCTACAGGCACAGCAACGGATGGCTTCGGCTGCGAACGATTCCAGCCGATGTCCGCTCCTGGGAAGCGGCTAGAATGCGAGCTATGGCCGAGATGAAGGCGCAAAACAGTCCGAGCACTAGCAGTCCAATGTCGATCACCAGAACCAGAAGAGGGCGACCGAGAACAGCCGTTTCAGCCGTGAATGGTCTCTCCGCGTTCAAGCATACTAACGAAATCCCTGATCTTTCGAGCTCTGGTCTCAGCTTTCTTCACCGCGCCAATCCGATACAAGATCGCATATCGGTTAGCGCCAGTGAGCGTAGCGAAGAAAGCTGCGGCCTTCGGGTTCGCATCGAGCGCAGTCTGCAAGTCCGTTGGGACCTCAGCTTTGCTAGCTGGAGCATACGCCGCCTCCCATCTGCCATCTGCCATCGCTTTATCAATTTCCAATTGCCCAGACGATTGCATGCGCCCCGCCAAGATCAGTTCCAGCGCGCGTTTCCGATTTTCATCCGACCACTTGCTACGCGGTCGGCGAGGGGTAAAGCGGACTAACCAGCTGTCAACATCGTACTTGTCGAGTTGACCGTCGATCCAGCCATAGCAAAGGGCACTGTCGATCGCCTGAGCTTTGGTGACGCTTGCGATGCTCGAACCCTTCTTACGAAATCTAACCCATGCACCCTTGGAATCGCTCGGTTGCTCCGCCAACCAGCTCTCCAGTGCGATTTGATCAGCAAATGAAACTATCGGAAGGCCAGAACGCAATTCAGTCATTCTCCATCTTTAGCGCGGTCCGAGGATTCGATAAAGATCCGCTTCTGTTAACCGGGGTCCGATCGCTGTCGATCCGCAAACCATCCGTTCTCAGGCGTAATTCAGGATAAGCGCAAGACCGCTGTGGAGCCTGTGGGAATGCTACGCTAATGACTGAAATGAACTGCATAGCGATTCCCAAGGGTGGGCAACACCACTCGATTTTGCACGAACGGCATCGCCCGGTACGGCGCAGCGATTTTTTAGATCTCCGTATGCTCGGCGAGTTCCAGAGCATCCTCGATATCTACACCCAGATATCTCACTGTGTTCTCGATCTTGGTGTGACCGAGCAGGATCTGGATCGCACGGAGATTTCCGGTGGCTTTGTAAATTATCGCAGCTTTTGTGCGTCGAAGTGAGTGCGTGCCATAATCTTCACGTCGCAATCCGATTGCGGTGACCCACTCTTCGACCAGCCTGGCATATTGGCGAGTGCTGAGATGATCGGCATGATCGACCCGGCTCGGAAATGCGAAATCATCTATGGTGCCGCCTCTTCGCTGAAGCCACGCGAGCAAGCTTGCTCTGACTTCCGCCGTAATCTCGAACTGTACAGGACGTCCGGTTTTCTGCTGGATGACCGTTGCTCGTGTTCGGATATCCTGGCCCGTAACGAGAGTTCCGATCTTGATCCTGACCAGATCGCAGCCTCGTAGCTTGCTATCGATCGCCAAATCGAACAACGCTCGGTCTCGCATGCGCCCCTCTCTATCGAGGAAGAAACGAATTGCCCAGATTTGCCGCTGTTTGAGTGGCTTCTTCACGCCGACCTTTCGGCCAGCGTTCCAAGCTGGCCTACCCAGTGCAGCAGGATCATATTGTGCGATACCCATTTGAGTTCTCCTTTTACCAATATTGGCTTTGGGAAAACGCATCAGCGTGAGGGGCCGTCTGCAGCGGTACGGAATTAGAAGGGCCGCGCGAAACTGCCGCTCCGAAATCTAACGTGCCTGGCTACGAAGCGGCCTGATCCAGCTTTTCAGAATCGGGCATCGAACGGCCGAAATAACCTTCCGGCAAGCTATCGTAGGCCAAAAGCACGCGAGACCGCGTGTGCCTCATCGATCTCTTACCGACGACCTGCAAAGTTACTGTGGTAATGCAGTCCGGGAGGAATCCATGTTCCTCCCGGCGAACGGTTTACGGCTAACTTCTCAGGCATTACTGCAGATCAGGAAGACCGAATGAACCAGATTGGCCCCGCTTCAGACTTATTGATCGACACAGCCATCAGGCGCAGGTTTACCGGCGAAACGATCAGCAATCCAAGGCAGATACAGCGGTTCTGAAGCCGCAGGCGTGCTGAAATGGTCCTGCTCGCCCGGCAATTGTACACGCGCGATGTTACCGCCCATTTTGCACTTTTGTTCACGGTAGAGTTCACCCATAACCGGGGGAACAACGGTATCTTTTGTGCCCCAATAAATAATGACAGGGGCGACGGGCTTGGCATTGGGAACACTACCTGCCAGCATGGCATCTGCCCACGCCTTGGTGTTCGTCGGCGTTGCCTTCAGCATCGCGCTGAATTTATCGCCCACCGCATAGTTCAACGTATCCGAAGCCACATGGATGCATTTGTTCATCATAACTTCGTCAACCAGCTTGGCGCCATCTTCCGTGAAGATATCCGTCAGCTTCAGCTTTTCCGGAAAGGCTGACTGTGTTGCCCACATGTTCTGCGCAAAGTGGGTGAAATCGAACACGTTGCTGGAAAAGCTGCTCACCAGACCTCTCAGCATAGCTGCGCTTGTCGCTTCTGTTATCTCTCCCTTGGGAGCCGCAGCTGCGATATCCTGTGGCGCCATGGCCACAAATCCGACGAGTTCGATGCCATCGAAGGCCGTCCCAGTTTGATTGATGTAGTCGTCCGAACTGGCCGCAGCAATGGTCGTGCCGCCGCCTTGCGACCAACCATAAATAAGGGCGTTCTTTCCAGCGCCGACTTCCTTCAGGTCTCCTGCGGCGCGAATAGCGTTGATCGCATCCCGTCCATTTGTCGCCGCAACCGTATACTGGTGCTTGCCTCCACCGCCAAGGCCTTGATAGTCCGTTGCCACAACGACATAGCCGGCCTTTATGAATGTTTCGATAGCAGGGACGCCATAATCGGTGGATGCGTTGCCATTCGGAAGAAAATATAGATTCAACGGCGCTGCCGGGTTAACCACTTGCGAGGGGCCGCAATTCTGCGCAGTGCCCGTGGTGCCATGCGCCCAGGAAATTACCGGTCGCCCGTCCTTCGGAGCTTCTCCAACAGGCGCAATTAATAGGCCGGTGGAAATCGTTTTACGATCATTGAGATCCGAGGAAATATAGGCAATTCGCCAGGCCTCAGCGCCTTCGATTGGCGTAGATATTTTTTCCTTGCTTACGATCTGGCCAAGCTTACCCTCCGCCTTCATCTCCATCACCGCGGCATAGAACGGCGGCACGTCCACGTCGGCAAACGATGTTGTACTTGCCCCTATGACGGTTAAAGCAGTAACCGCAAATCCAAGGACCTTCTTTTTGAGGAAGGAATCCATTCATGTCTCCTTTAGATTGAGATTGAATCGCGCTTAGGTCAGGATACGCACTTTTCAGGACGGAGCGACAGAAGGGGCCTTCGGCGCTGCGTTCCATTTCAGTCGCCCGTACGTCTCATCGGTGGCGAGGGTTCTCAAAGATCTGAAGTCTTATCCCGATTTCAAAAACTAAATAAGATCTGGTTCCTGTTTCGAGTCGTTTTAGATATTAACGAGATATACAATATTTCTTAGTGTATTGTTCTGATGTGGCGGGCGGAATACCGAATTCGCTACAGTTGATTAGCGCTCTCTGCCCTTGATTTCTTTCCGCTGAAGAAACAGAGAAAAGGTTGTTTTGTGAGATCATGGCCGCAGCATGGGGAAGCAGGACAGTGCAATGATTTCTGGCGCAGGCCGTGAGGTCGGTTTTTCGACCCGGCGCTTTCCCGGCATCGAGATGCGGTCATTCACTGTCGTTTCGTCGAGGACACGTGCAGCTCACCGTTCAAAACGATCTACATACAGATCGCCCAGGTTTGTTATCAGCTACTGTAGCATTCGGTTTACTTTTAAGTAATCAGAACGGGCATGATGATTAACGACATTTTTATTTCAACGACCATGGTCGAAGCTGAGCATCGCAACGACTTCTGGCGAGCCGCGGCAGGGCCAATCTTTGAACCATCGCCCCTCCCCGATGAGCGCAAGACACCTCTGGAGGGCATCTTGCGGGCGCGACCCCTTGGTTCGATGGTAGTGGGGTCAACCACATTCAACGCCCAAAGGTTCAGCCGCGACAGAAGGAACATCGTGCAAAGCGGTCTCGATTACTATTTCGTTCAGATCGCGGTAGCGGGCGCGATGAAAGGCGAATTCAATGGGGTCAGCGTCAATGTCGAGGTGGGAGACATCCTTATTGCGGACCTTGCACAAACGCTCACGACTGAGACCAAAGCAGGCTGCCGGGCTTCCACCCTGTTTCCCCGGGAACACCTCGAAAAGGCGGTTGGATTTCGAAACCTTCACGGGATCGTCCTGAAGGCAGGATGTCCGATGACCAAGTTGATCGCGACCTATCTCGGCGGGCTTTTTGCCCTCAGTACATCGTTCTCTTGCACACAAGCTGAAGCGGTTGAGGAAGCTGTGGTTATTCTGCTCGCCGCCGCCTTGAAGGGCGAGACTCTGGAGAAGGCAGAGGAATTTTCACCATTAACTCTGGTGCTGCGACAGAGGGTTATGGCGTTCATTAAGCAGAATATCCACCTGCCTGAAATGTCGCAGGAACTCATTCAGCGTCGCTTCAACGTTTCGCGCACCCACCTTTACCGCGCTTTTGCGGCGGACGGCGGCGTAACAAAGGTATTACGAGACATGCGGCTCGACGCTGCTTTTGTCGAACTCACCCGGCGAAATCGCCCGTCCCGCTCCATCACACAGATCGCAGCTAGCCTGGGTTTTTCCAACGGCAATCAGTTCCTGCGAGGTTTTCGCGCACGTTTCGGCGTGACACCGAGTGAAGCGCGAGCAGAATTGTTCATCGCTCAGCCGCCCGCGCGGCCAAACTCTGATCTATTTACCTATTTCTCGGATGTCCGCAACCAAGCTACCAAGATATAGTGATTGGTGTCTAACAATACACTGCAGTGATTGTACTAATGCGATCGCGAGCCCCACCAGTCCATTAACTCCCGGCGTTCAGAGTATTTCCGTGGAGAGCCTTGATCTCAGTATTCTCGAAGATTCCGGCCCGTTCAGCAATTTTCGAACTGAGAGAGGAAGATATCCATCTAGATCGTTGCCGCTGTTCGCTCAAGGCTCGGGCCTATCCAATTTCGCTTTATGAAAATAATCCGCTTCCAACTCAAGCCCACGATCAACATGCGCTGCGCGGATTGGCAGCTTCTGGGTTTCCTGGAGTAGGCGGCTGATGACCGAACTAAGGCGCAAAGCGAGCTGCAAACCGAGGCAGGAAAGTCCCTTTCAGCCGAGGCCGCGACGCTCTTCGATGACTGAAGGGAGGGCGCATAGCCGTCCCAGGGACGACACCACTCGATTATGCACGAACGGCATTGCCCGGTACGGCTCAGCGAATTTTTTGACTTCTGTGTAGTCGGCGAGTACCAGAGCATCAATATCTACACCCAGATACCTGACCATGTTCTCGATCTTGGCGGGACCGAGCAGAATCTGGATCGCAGGAAGATTCCCGGTGGCCTTGTAGATCATCGCCGCCTTCCAGCGTCGAAGAGAGTGCGTGCCGTTATCTTCAACACGCAACCCAATCGCGGTGACCCACTCATGACCATTGCTCGTGTTCGAATCTCTTCGCCGTGACCCGAGTTTCGATCTTAATCTTGACGAGATCACAGTCACTTAGCTTGCTGTCGATCGGGCGATCAAACAACGCTCGGTCTCGCATGCGCGCCTCTCTATCAAGGAAGAAGCGAACTGCCAAAGTTGCCGCTGTTTGAGCGGTTCTTTACGTCAACCTTCCTGCCAGCGTTCCATACGAAGCGCCCAGTGCAGCAGAAGCATATTGTGCGATGCCCATTTGAGTTCTCCCGGCCACCCTGGGCCACTGGAAGAACGAGTCAGTTCGAGATTCGTGGCCGGGGACCGTTGACGAAATGACCAGTTTTACCTAAAAGAATTGGAAAGCAGACATATTGTCCGTCGATCTGATTGAGTGCCAGTCCAAAAGCAGGGGCCTGATTGTAAATTACCAGAGCTTCTACTGCCGGTTAGTTTGCCGATTTGTCAGAACAATCTGCTAACTTCGAAGACCAATACGCCATTCGATCCTTTCTGCTTTCTCAACAGACTTCGAACTCTGGAGATCCGCCAAGACGACATCTCGCACGTCTATGGGCAGATCTGCTGCCCGTGGATGCTTCCCTTCTCGACTTACGTGCATCAAGAGTTGCTCGCAGAGTGCCAACATCTCCCTTTCCGCATTGTACAATCTCATGAATAGATGCAAACGTTTGTGATCGGCATCGATCAAGGCCAGCTCTACCTGTAATATTTCGCCGGCATGACATTCTCTCAAATACGCGATACGACTATCGAGCGTGTAGAGAGTGGCATTGTTGGTCGCACGATAAACAGCGTCGATGCCAATTCGATCCATATAGGCGGTCGCCGCGTCGGAAAAGACGATTCCATAGGCATAGTCCCCCATATGGCCGTTGTAGTCTATCCAGTTTGGCGAAACGCTTGTGCTATAAATCGTTAATGCTTCGCTCATGCTCATTTCCTCCGCTCTAACCACCCGTAGAACTCGCCTATGATTCCCTTCCGGAAGAGGAGGACGCATGCCATGAAGATGACGCCGGTTACGATCGTGACGGGGAAGTCCGATGTTGCGAGATAGTTCTGGAGGGCGACGACGAAGGCGGCGCCGACGATGGGGCCGATGAGCGTGCCAATGCCGCC
>NZ_JBHEEV010000019.1:0-21930 GCF_041930145.1 Brucella ciceri
CGCTGCTTCTTCATTCGTCCGTCCTTTATTGGGCCGGAATCTAATCCATTCTGGAGGAAATTCTCAGTGGCAGGTCAGTGCGACACAGGCCGCAGATATTCCTGACGCGGTCTGTGATGCAGGATGTGCGCATTTTGCCAGGCCAGACGGACCATTAACCGCAATCATGACCTGGAGCGGCAAGTCTCAGTCCGGGAATGACGCGCGCGTCCCGCGCCGTGCGATCCCGTGATCTCGACTCGTACCTGTTGGCAACTTCGCGATACGTTGAGGATTCTGGCAACAACTAGACTACATTCGGCCGCTCAAGGCGGGCGCGCGCTCATGCTTACAAGAAGCGAGATCATCAAGAGACAGATTGCTCTACCCCACCGGTCAGGAAAGGTTGGATAGAGCTGAGGGGAATTCCTGATTGCTTGCTCGCTTGTGAGGGCGATACCGGTTTAACTATCCTGGCAAATTGCTAGTTGATTGAGTCCAGATAGCTTGCCCAGCTTGATGCCCAATGCTGGCGTTTTTCGGGGGAAGCGGACCTGACATTACAGGTTTTCATATCGCTCTCAGGTACGTCCTGCAGCGTGGCTTTGCATTCCCACAGATTGTCCTTTTCAGGCGTGAAAGGCGAAACAAAGCTGACGATCCTGTTGTCCTTTATGCCAATTAAAATGTCGAACCCGGTTTCTGCAGACAGCGCCCATGAGCAGATCTGTTCAAAATCGAGCCGGTTGTCGCTCGGCAATGCACAGGCCGTACCTGCTTCGGATGCAATCTTCCGGATGAAAGATTTTCCACCCGGCGTTGTTATATCAAGATCGGCCTCGGACAACTGGCTGATTTCCTTTACGGCCATATCCTCGCCCGCAGATGTTTCGGCCATCGCCACACCCGTTGCCGTGACGCAAGACACCATTGTTATCACACGCAGAATAGGGAATACGTTTGCAAGCATTGATTTCACCTGTCTATCAGCGGTTTATTTAAAGAAGATGTATGATCAAGTTTAGGTCTCCATGTTCTGGAGACGGGGATTAATCAGCAGCTTGGAACGCGTGTCTGTCCATCAAGCCTGAAGCGACCGTCCTCTGCACGATGGTAGATTTCCTGAAACGTCTCCGTGCCGCTCTTATAGGAAACGGTGAGGCTCCGGCCTTTCTCAGCGGCAGTAATGGCACCGTTGATCTGTGCCGAATTGTCGTCGCTGCTCGCATTGGAATATTCGATTGGAATCCTGGCGAGCTCAACAGGCCCCGAATCCGTAAGCTCAGTCAGAATGGCGTAATAGCAAAAGAGCCCTTGTCCACCACCGCCACCTTCTGTGTAGAGAACCGGAGCATCACTGATATCCGATGACCATCCCCATCGTTCTGCCGGATTCCCGACAGACCCAACGGCTCCAACGTTCAACCACTCCCCACGAAGTGTGAACGGATATCTGGGTTCTCCGGCTTCGTGATCAAGATAATGCACCGCGTTCATCCCGGAACAGGCGGCTCCTGTACATTCATTTGCACCGGTGCTTACAAGGGCGGTTCTCGTGTCGGAGAGCGGGATGAATGCAAGAGGTACGAAATGAAAATTGTCGTCTCCAATTTTGCGTACCGCCTCATTCTGGCTTGCTTGTGGAAATGCAACTTCAAACGCAGCGGGTGTGCCAGCCGGTACCGTGTCACGATCAACATCGGTCATTTCTATCAAAGGCTTTTCTGATGAGACCGCAGGCAATGTCGTTAGCATGGTCATCATGCAACCAAGGATAAGACTGGAACGTTTCATATGAGTATTAACTCCTAAATAATACCATTTACAGTGTTCACTTGACAGCATACCTCAATCCCTTTCTATGGCCGTCCCAGAAAGCGGCTGACCTGTATGCTGGATGTAAATCAGTTCCTCCCGACAAATGATTCATGCTTCGATCAGTAATTCCCAATATTTAACTGGATGGGTCTGTAACCTAGTTTGCGAACGGATTTGACTTGCGATCCCATTCGAGCGGATTTCTGGCGGCAGGTTGTCCTGGAGGTGTGGCTCCCGCGGGGGGCTGACCGTCATCTTCCTTTGGTTTGAATCGCGGGGAAAAATGGGGCACGGTCAAGCGCGCCCATGAACGGCTGATTTTCGATGACTCGTCCTGACAGCGCGCAGCCCTCTCTTTTGGCAGCATACCGTTTTCCACGATTGCACGGTTATTCTCTGGATCTCGCCCATAAACGATGCAGAGCAGATTGTAATAACGTTGCGCATCGAGGGAATGTTCATCAGCAAATGACCGAACATCCGGCGTATTTGCCAGCTGGCTGTTGATCTTGAACCAGACCGACGCCAGCTGAAGGACACGCGCGATGTCATTTCTGGATTCACGGGTATCAACACCCATAAGCAGAAGGACAGCGGCCAATTGGTCAACGGAATCCTCCTCTCGCCCTACAGCGGGAATATCCAGCAGGTCTATCAAGGCATGGCCGGATTCGTGCAGGAGAATAAAACGAAGGTTGTTCTTGACGAATTCCACGGTCAAGCTGTCAGGATCAGAAGCATCCTTCGACAAGGCCTGTCCCATCTTCAGGAGATCGTCAATCATCTCATAACATAGGAAAATGGCGCTGTTCTGCGGATCGTAAAACGCGTTTATCGTATCGCACTGGCGCGTGACATAATGCAGTTGCCGCGGAGTCACAAAAAGCCCGTCCAGCGCATTGATCTCCGGAATATTGAGGAAAAGATGTGTATCGCTCGCCCATTTGTAAGCGTAATCGAGTCTGGCATCCTGCGGCGGGAAATAATGGTAGACGAAACGCAGCCCTTTTCCGTCCGTGGTGACCAAGGAGCCATCCGTGGGTGGAGGAAGGGCATCTTCACGCTGTTCAGTAAGCCCAGTTGAAGTGGATTGTGAAGCAGTCCGAGACGGTTGCGTATCGGCCGATGCCGTAGACTGGTCTGTCGTGCTTTGTCGCTGTGGCGCAGTCGCCGGTGCATCGGCACCCGCAGCATTCGCAAGACGGATCAATGTGGGGTAGCTTGGATCCCCATCCGATGTGTTCTCCCCAAACGGGTGGAAGCTGTTCGAAATCAATACCGAGATATTGTCGATCAGCTTGCTGTTTTCATCTTCGTTCCAGCTGAGATCATACCCGCGAACTTCATCGCCGCTCGCTTCGAAGCGTGTGTAGAATTTGCGGTTCTGGCTAGCCCCGGAAACAATAAACCAGTTGGGACGCTTGACTTTATACGTAATCGCATTGCCATCTTCATTGACAAATCTGGCGTAAAGAAGCTCGAAGTCGCTCGAGCTGCTATTGGCAAAGCGCGCAGTTTTCAACACAATCGAACCGTCACCGGACTGTAATGTCTCCCCCCCGATCTGATTTTCATCACGCTTTGTCAAAACTGCGCCAGGATAAGACAGCGTCATCCTGGAAAGCGAGTTATCCAGATACCCCCATCCCAGTTGTTTGCGAAGGTTCAAGGCAACATCGCTCAATTCGAGCGCATCTTGGCCGGAAATCCTTCCGGAGGCCGGCCTGTTGCGATCCTTCTGGTAGTTTGCAATGGCATTGCGACTGATTGGACCAAATTCGCCATCCGCAAAACCATTGTAATATCCGGTAAGGACAAGGCCCTCCTGAACGAGACGACGTTCCCAGACGTTCAGGCTTTCTTCTATCGATGCGGGGTCAGCTGAGCCATTTTCAACGAGAGTTTGTCCCTGGACCGATACGGTCGCGTTGGGCATTGCCAAGGCAAGGGGCAAACCCAGTGCAAGAAGCAGTCGACCCGATCTGAAGCGAAAAGCGAAGTTCATGAATGCCCCTGATTTAAGTAATCTCAGCAAGATTGCTCGAAGTTCCAGCTATTGTTGGGCGGTACCGTGCTCTTTGCGAATCCTGGAGCACGCATTGCAGACATACAACTGATCGCAATCAAGACGGGCTTGCGCCGACGTGAAAATAAGTCCCTGCCGCAGAGCCGAAACCACCTGATGTCGAGCCGTCACAAAAGGGCGTTGGAATCTTCAAGGTAGCTCCATCAAGACGCAGCACGAGGGGGCCACCAGCGCTTTGCAGCTTGGCTTCATCCGTGTACCCCTGCTCAAGGTCGCCCTCGAAACTACAAACCCAACTTCCGTTAGCTTGATCTGCGACATCAATTTGCACTGCCAGACCACCAGATGCTTTCCTCTTCAAGACGACAGAGCCCTGAGCATTGCTCCAGGTGCCTTCAAGAGATAACTGGTCGGTCACAGCGATCCAGTTAAGGAATTCTGCCCGCATATCGGTGTAATCAAGCAGCTTCTGCATCCTCATATCGCGATTGGCTAAACTACTTTCAAAAGCCTCTGTCCGAATTTTGAGAAAGGCTGCCTGATCTGCACGAAGCGCTTCCCTTAACTTCGTTCCTGTCCTGTCAAGAAGCGATTTATATGAAACCGTCATTCCCCGGTCGGATTCAGCAATCTCCGGGTCAGAACAAATCGCCTTTTCTGTCTCCGTCGATGCTTTTTTACAATCGAAACCGGCCTGAGCATTGGCCGGGCTGCAACAAAATGCGAATGCCGCTAATAATACAATGAAACTGAAGCAATGATTGACAGGATTCATATTCTACACTCGATGATGACCATTGTTTCTTTAGCGTCGCTTGTCGAGAGTTTGCAATGATTTCTTTTCAAAAAATCAACACGTCACATGTTTATCAACATTTCATCTGAATTCACCAATTACTGCTATTTGCGGGCGCATCCAAATTAAAAACGTTCAGGTTAAACAACCGGATATTCGAGACGACTTGCCGACACTCTGGAAGCGTCTCGAAAGGTTCGCCTATCTTTTTGAGGTTTCTTACCTTGTTCGTTTTCACTTGCGCTGATCTACCGACTTCATATCACAGGTCGTGAACTGATTTTTGCAGATTCCGCGGAACCATGCCGCCCCTGTTTTCCGGTCACCGATCGTGCTTTGTTGCGAAGCTTCCGAAGCATCGTCGACACTGCGAAGGCGATATTCAATCAGCAGCCATTCAGCCGAGCAGCCCCTGATCGCGGTAATCTCTGCGACGTCGGTAAGCCAGTCATCTCCAAAATCAACCAGGAGAGCACTGCCAGCGTCTGGGCGCTCATAACCCAAGGCAGATTGTATACCCACCTGGACGAACTCCCCAGATACCCAGCCAATACCCTGATAGAGCACCTGGGATGGCAAAGTTCGCCCATCCTCGTCGGGCTCCACAGGGTCCGAAGCATTTTCTATCTTGAGCCAACCAGACTGCGCCTCAACGACATTGAACTCAGTACTAGCCGTGTCGGCGTCATCGTTTGTCCGCGATACAGGCAAATGTCCAACTACTTCTGCGGTCATGCTGGGTTCTGCACGCACTTTGATTGGTGCGTTTGCACGGAACGACGTCCATGCACTGAAAGCGCATTGCATACGCTCTGCAGGAATTTTCACAGTGGAAGACGTCGCTTCAGGCGCAGCATACACTGGCTTCGCAAACACCGTCAGGAGAGCTGTCGCGCCCAACACCCAGTTGGTTGAATTTTTCAAAGAACTCTCCTGATAGCAAACCTCATGGTAATTCTTCAACAGATTCGCACGACACTTGAAATCAGAAAAGCTAGACTGCGCAAGAGACTTTCTTAAAAAGCTTATCCAGTATGGCAAACGAAGAGTTTGTCGAGCGGCCAACTGTCCGCCCGATCGACGCACGTTGAGTTTCCGAGCTATTTCAGCAGTCTTCTCCGGCATGTTGAACAAGACAAGAACCTTGCCAGATCCAAAGCTCACGGAACTAACGATCACCTATCGGACGTTTCCATTGTGATCGGGAGAATAGAGCTCGCTGGTGGACATAGCCAGGCAGAATATGCAGTCATGATCTGGGGGCGTTACGGTGCCATTGTCCGGGGTAGCAGGAACATGGAAATCAGTCCCGATTTTGAACCTCATCTACAGATATGCCGCAAACACCACGTGGACGACGATAAAGAGCGGACATACGTCCAATACCATTGAAAAAATGCTCACAGCTTAACCAATTGAGCGTATAGAGCCCCAATGATCGGGAGAAAACTCCAACTGAATTATCGAGTGTAAAGATATATTCGTTGTCCCGTGAAATACGGTTGATCTTCATCACGAAATAGTGTGGATTTGCTCGGAAAATGATCGTTGAATTGTGGATTAATTCGTAAACTTCGGAGCTCGCAAATTGTTTTCTGGGAACCGCTTAAGCGCCATTTCCTGCGGATTAATCTCGGCAATATTTTTATTTTCCCATTCTATAGCTGGGGCGAGTGAAACAGGTGATTTGTCCAGCCGTGACAGGGCAGATTTACTGCGATATGCTGGCATAGATTGCGGTGCGAACGGAAACGGCGATTGCGTTGCTGGCAATACTGAGCGCGGTGACTATTACAATGTGCGTGTTTATGGCGATTGTGCAAAGGCAGCCTATTTTGGCAGAACCAACGACAAATCCACGCCCCTGAGAAAAGATGTTGCCACCACTGGCACCAAGGGCAAGACTGAAGGAGCATTGGCACCAAATCAACTGGTCTGTATCAGAGCCGCCGCACAGGTAGGTATGCACGATACGGAATACTATTCATGGCACTGCCGATGGACTACGGTCCAGAATGCAAAGGTGGAGAGCGATGCAAAAAGCCTGCGCCACTGCCAACCAGATACCAGACGATTATGGCCAAGTGCCGCCCGGACAGTATCAAAGGCTACCTTGATTGCCCGCAGGGATGGGTTTTCGCAGTAGATATGGAAGCTTATTCAAATGGGCTGCCTGGTGCACAGTAGATATCGTCCTATCGTTCACGACAGGGACGACGAGATGAAAAAGCAGCTTACAAATAGTGGCGCGGACGAATTGGTCGATGTATTGAACGAAGCTCGGCCCAAGACGGCTTTTTGAAGTTGGTATGAGCTGAGCCAATTGCAGTATCTCAGTTTGTGTGTTGGGCAGATGGAATGTTGCAGATGGAGGGTGATGAATCATTGCTGGAAATCCTCCGGCAGCAGGGGCATCCGTGTTCGGGTCATCGAAAAGTTCGATTCCTACAGGTCGATCGAAGCGAAACATTGGAAGTCCGCCCGCCACCGTGACCCAACTGACTGCCATTGGAATTTCAGCCGAAGCCGCACCTCATAAGGGCGAATTTTTCTTGATCGACGCCAGCTTATTGGGCAACGGCAGGGTTTCCGGCATAGAAATCGCCAACGAAGAGAAGCTGATCCATGCGGGGATGAATGTCGTCTCGCCTCCTAACGGAATGCAAGATCAGTATTTGGAGCGTCCCCACCTGGTTCATGTACCGGAGAAGGGCGTAATGCCACGCGATCTGGAAGAATTCGCTGGCTTATGGGTTGTGTCGGAACCTTTGAAGAGACTGTTTGAGCAGATGGACGCCGAGGCGTTTGCATTTGTGGCATGCAACTTCAGCCTTGCTGACGGGAGTCCCGGCCCTCAGTACTACCTAGGCAATGTACTGCGCAGACTCGATGCCCTGGATGAAGCCTCCTCTCGCGTCAGGATCAAGCTCGACCACAATTATCAGACCGGCGAGGACGAGAAACTTTATAGCCTCGTTGGCGGAGCCAGCTTGGTGTTCAAGCAGGATGTTGTGGGTGATGCCCGTATTTTCCGACAGGATCACATGGGGGCACCTCCCATCTGCAGCCGCGCGATGTTTGATGCGTTGAGTGCGGCCAACTTCTCCGGCGTGCGGCTGCGCGACGTAGCCGACATCTAAGAAGAGTCCCTTCGAACGGAGTCCTGGATTGGGAGTCGGAACAAGAGCAGTGCAAAACCGTACGGGGTCCTTATCAACGAAAGACAGCAAATTTCTTGTAATATAGGGACTTGCATGCGATTCTTCGGTAAGTCCTGCTGGAGATAAGTATGTCTGAAATGATGCTGGCAACACTTTCCAATATTCGGACTGTTGATGACATGGTCACCGCGTTTCGGGACGAGGAGCATTGCCGTCGTTTGCTGGAAAGTATGGTATGGTCGAATGGCAGGATCTGTCCCGCCTGTGGTTACAAGCGCTCGATCGCGATAGCTGGCCGCGACGTCGGCAAGTGCCGCGCGAGACCGGGTCTGTATCAATGCTGCAGCGGCGGCTGCCGTTTCCAGTTTACGGCGACAACACATACGCCCCTGCACGCCACGAAACTTCCCTTGAGTACCTGGCTGGGCGATATGGCTATTGCTGCAGTCGGACAAAGGCTTGTCCTCCGTTCGTCTCGCCGAAACACTCGGGGTGAGCCAGTCTGCAGCTTGGCGGATCGGCCATGCTCTGCGTCTTATGGTGGCGCCCGAAAACATGCTGGACGGCACGGTAGAGATTGACCATTTCTATCTTGGTGGCAGGCCACGCAGACATCCTGATGTTCCATCGCCTGAAAGATGCCGCAGGCAAAAACGCAGAAGACACCAGTCGTGGCTATTGTTCAGCGACCAGCAGACGGTACTCCCGGCTCCATCGCTGGCGACGCGCGCGCCGCTCTTGTTACCGGGCTTTCATTGCGAGCTGCCGTAGGTGCGATTGCGCCACAAGTCGAGCTTCAGGCACATTTGATGAGTGACGAGGCAAAGGCATTCATGGCCATTGGCGAAAGCTTCGCAGCGCACGAGACCGTCAATCACTCCAGCCGTGAATATGTCCGAGATACCGCCCACGTTAATTCAGTTGAGGGGTTTAACGCTCGGGTCCGCCGAACCATCGCAGGTGTTTTTCATCATATCAGCCCGGAACTTGCCGCTCTATATTTCCATGAGATCGGCTTCCGTTGGTCCCAGCGCATTGTCGTTGGCCAAGCTGTGCGGAAAAGCCGAAATGGTGAGGAAAGCATGAAAACCCTCTGGTCGCGAGTGCTGCCGGCACTGCAATTGCTGCAAGTATTCCGCGCTGCCACCGGTCGGCAAATGCGACGAAGCCTGGATGGCCGCGGCATCATCAAGTCATCCGTAGCTGTCTTTGGTTGATAAGGGCCACATACGATTCTGCACAATTCTTGTTCCGCCCCCAATCAGGAAACGAAGAAGAACTTGTTAGCGACAATCTACCTGATAACGTCAGCGTGACAGCGACATAAGAATCTCATCCAGCTTGTCGCTCGCGTCTCATCCTGAACGTAGCGCTATAGCTGGCCAGTTGACGTCGAACGAACCAGCTCTTGCGTTGCCGGATAATGTCATTCATAGCTGATGCAACCCACTATCTCCTGCGCAGCCAAACGGTGGTCGTCTATAACAGACGGTCGGCTGGTTAATAAAAGAGGCACAATAATATGAAACGATCTTACCTTGGATTTATTGCGGCAGTTGCCGCTGGATTGTGGTCCCTGTTTCCAGTTGAGGCACAGGAGATGCGCTGGCAATATCGCGAAGGTGAAAGCAGGTTCTTGTATCTCTCTTACGAGATACCCGAGACCGGAATGCAAAGCCTGATCCTCACTTGCGACATACAAGATCGTCAGTTTTCTGTGAACTATGTAGATGACCGGGACCGGGTGCGCGATGGCATGCGTGCTGAAGTCGAATTTGCATCGGAGAAAGGTCAGATATCGCTGTCCATGCTAGCTGAGCAACAGGAGCTCGACAACCAGGTCATGCTTGGCGCTGAGACATCCCTGAAAGGAGACCTGCTGAAGGTTCTCAACGGAAAGACACTTAGGGTCACGCTCTCTGAGGATACGGAGAACATTCCGCTGGCTGGCGCAAAGAAAGGACTCTCGTTGCTGGCAGAAGCTTGTTCGTAGTGACAACACGTCGAAAAGTGCGCGAGTTGATCAGCCTGCAGCGGATTAGGCCGGAGCAATCTGTTCCGGCAGACACGCTAAGGTCGAACGCAATATGAACATGGACTTACTTCAATTCGTATTTGGCTTCGATCTTATGAGTCGGTCACCTAGCACTACTTTGGCAGATTGATTATTTAGCGCTTCCCTCCGCGGAGTTTCGGTGATTCATAAGGGACCAGCTTTTGAAGGGAGCTGGTGATGAATGCTGATTGGATGGACGACCCCGAGCACTGGCTTCAGCCATTTTTGGCGGGTCTTCGCATTAAACTTCGAGGCCACAGGACTTCTCGGAGGTGACTTTCTCCGGCATCATGCTATGTTTGTCAATTTTGACGGAAAGCGGACGTTCGTGCGGTCAGCTCAGAGACAGCAAGACTAGACGCTTTGTCGCAAATGTTTCAGCTGGTTAGAAGCAGCCTGATCTCTGGGGTTTCGTTGCAAGAATTCCTTTAGCATGAACTGCCGTGGTGGCGTCGCCGTAACCGATAGATTTTGATCTGCATGGTTGCTCCACTAGAGAAACAGGAGAACGAAATTATGGGGGTTCAGAGTATCGTAGCCGTGACCTTCGCGGTACCGGTTCTGTACCATCCCGCGAGCAAAGATCGGGAGTTTCCTATTGTCCTGTCACTACTTGGAATCCGCGCTAACGGTTACGACCTTATTCGAAGCTTCGATCTTCCTCTTGTCTCGCGCCCATATGATCTGGCCGACTGGTCGCGCGAGATCACTGAGGCCGAATATCTCGATCTTGTCGGTCCGCCGGATATTGAGGCCCTACGCGCCAAGCATTCCGGTTTGCGATGGATGATGGAATGGCGGAGGGAGCCTGGACACGAGACAGACTACGGCCAGATTGAGAGGATTTTCCTTCTTGTTTCGGAACTCAAACGGGGCAATCGTCCCCTGCGCTACGAGCTCACAGTTTCAGACATGGGGCGATCGTCGGGTGCGCGGCCCGACGACAATCCGTTTAAGAACCAGTCATGATCGAAGATACTCCTCAGCGATGGAACAATGCCAAAATTCGAATTCCAAATGAGAACGATGATTTTCTGCTTGGCGCTGTGCTCGTCAACGCTGGTCCATGCCAGCGGCCAGCTGCCACTGCCACCGGTCGACGAGGAATACGGGTCCCACAGTGCGTGTGTTGTTGCTCTCGACGCCTTTCACTCGGAAAATCAGGCACAGATCAGGTCGAAGAGCATCGCGCCTAACGGTGAGGTGTCGGAGGTACGCCTGATCACCGACGGAATTCGCCACACCGCCCGTAATAGTGCGACTTACGACGCCACGGTCTGGTATCACCACGGTCGCCGTCGTGACGATCTCCAGGAAATGGAATACAACAACAGCTATGTGCACCGGTTGCGCATCTGTGAGGGCAAAATCATGCGGACGACGGGCGAGGATGGCTATACGCAGAGCACGTTCGGGCCGCTACCCGTCGCAGCCAACAATGCCTCGCAACGGCTCGATTGTCGGGTGCGCTATGAAGATTGCAGCCGCGAACTCGCCATTGTGGAAGCGACAATTGCGAGTGACCCTGAGCTTGCAGCTCTGCGGCGGTCAATTGACACCCGCATTGGCGACTTGAAAAGCCAGAAAGGGGTCGACGCCGCCGCTTCAGCGGCGCTGGACGAGGATGAGGCGAGATATCGCCGGAGTCTCCGGCGCGACCTTTATATTCTGGCGGATAGCGCGACCCTGACAGAGGAGGATCGTTCGGATCTTCGGGGTCGCCTGTCCTGGCGTTTGGCGGTGCTTGAGCGTATGTCGCTCGCATCCGATCGGTTGACCGGGCTCTGGAGTAATGCTTCCGGCGAGCTGGAGATAAAGCACCTTGCGGACGGTAGATACTCCGTGTCCGCCAATCCGGTTGATATCGACTTTCTCAAATGGACCTGCGAGCTCTCCGGCGAGGGCCGCCTTGTGAGTGGCGTTCTGACTATCGATCTTGGAGCGGGCGAACAGCTCGAGCTGAACCTACGGGACGGGATTCTCCATTCCTCACACAGGTTGCGCGCGACAGGTTCCAGCGAATTCTGCGGTGCCAACGGCCATGGCAATGGGGTTTGGTTCAGTACGCGCCCTCAGGATACAACAGAAAGCAGGAATAATTAATAATGCCACTAGCTTCTGGCAAGCTATGGTGACCTGAAAATGAGTGATCTGCATCCAGTAAAGTTAGATTGGCTTTTCCGGGACGTGCAGGGCAGAAAGATATTTTCGCGATAACGAAAGACGTGTTAATCGAGGTAAAGCGCTGTCGAATTCTTACGAAGGAAAGATCGAAATTGAATCGGGCCGTTCACTCACTTTTTGTTTCCAGACTATCCGGATTGTCTCTGGCGCTAATCCTTCTCGCCACCGGCTTTGGTTATCCAGGTTATGCCGCAGAGCAGACAACTCCTGTTACGAAAGTCAGCGGTTCCAAGCCACCTTTGCGCAAACTTAATCCCAGCCCGAAACGGGCTTATGAAATCCGCATGAAACTCGAAAATGTTTCCGATATCGCGCCTGCGGATCGAGGTGGCGCGCTGTTTGCGTCGGTAGAGGGTACTATGCAGTTCGATGTCCGCAATGCGGGCAAATGTGGCAAGACCCGCTGGCTTGCCGGCAACGTACCCGTTATCTCGAGCCATGAACCATTCCGTCTTTCGCCTGTTTCGGCGACCGAATACGTTGGTACGGTGTATGCCGATATGATTCTGGATGAGGATTACTATGGGCGCGGCGTGTGTCACTGGCAAATGACCGAGGCTCGCGTCGCTCTCACAGCACGCGATCGCGAAGAGGACACCCGCTTTGTTGCTGGCTTGTCTGCACAAAAGATGAGCGCCGGTGATACGCAGCAGCGCTATTTCTGGAAAGGGTATTATCCGCACTTCGAGCAGGGGAAATTCGCTGATTACGGTATAGCCCAGCTGTCGACCGTAGAGAAAAGCAACCGCGATCAGTACTTCACGATCACGTTGTCGGCCAAGGCGATCGGCCAGTAACTGGATCTTCTGTAAGAGGAGGGTCAAGACGAAAAATGGCGACTGTCCACGCGACAGCCGCCATTTTTCTTGAACCTCTAAAGCTCTGGTAGATGGCCGATTTGCAGGCCCTGGTTAAATTCCGCTCGCTTCATGCACGACGGTGCCATTAAAATCGCAGCTGGCGCCATGGTAGTAAGAGCAACCGGAAACTTCTTCCAGCTTCAACGTGTATTGATCGGTGAACTTAAAGTTCACCTTGCAAAAACGACTGTTCTGCAAGGACTCTTTTTTGCTTTCAATGAACCCTTCGTTTGGGATCGACATGGTTGCGCTGGCACCGGTAATGGTGACATCGCCTTTCAGGCTTCCACCGCAACCGGGCAATTTATCGGTCATTTCAACCGTCGTCGAAATAGCGGCAGAATAATCATTGCCCGACTTATGCGTCAGGTCCACCGTGAGAGACGCTCCGCCTTCGCTTTCGTAACGACCTGCGCGATTGTTTTCGTCACCCTGCGCCAAGGCTGGTACAGCAAGGACCGCAAGCGATACAGCCAATATCGATGTTCTGATCATGTAATCTCCAAAACCAATTAAATTCAAGGCAGATGCGGTATTTATCCGATTTGTCCGCCTACCAGATTATGCTGCGTCACCAAACCTTCAAGTCTGAACTTCGTTGTTTACAGCCCCGCGCACTTTGGTTCACGGATATCCAGCCGTTCCACAACGTTGCCATTGCTCGCAGGCACAAGAAGCACCTGGCTGATACAACTGGCCATTACCCGGTAAGAGCGTTGACGGCTGCATAGCGTCGCGTTCGGATCATCAATGGCAAGCTCACTTTTCCCGCACCGATATCCAGCTTTTTTCAAATTGGTCACGGCTTCAGCGACAGGCATTCCCGGTAAGGCCAACTTCCCGATTTCCTTGACGATATCGGCACTGTCGCGATTTTCAGCCAAAGCGCGCGGTATATCGAGAAACGACACACAGGATAACAAAACAATCAGAGGCAATCGGTTAAGCATCGAGCGACACCAGAAAATAGAATTTATGCTCTTATTCCATGTCGAGGCGATTTTGTCACGCGCGAATTGATCATGCCAGAACCAGTTTTATGCACCTTTTTCGTCCTTCAGAATCAGTCACTTGTCGGAGGCTTTTCCGAATGAACGCAGCCCATAATTGCAGGCTCGCGATCATTATGGAAAAGCCAGCCATCGAACAGTGCAGATGGTTGGCAACGGGCTGAGAGTGTGGTTTTTTTTGCGACAAACACATGGAGGTGGCGAATGCGCGCTTTTGGATTGATAGTTTTGCTGGGATGTGTGGTCTGTGCCTGGCCGAGCGTCGGACAAGAGAGCAACGCGACACGGAGAACCTCGGCTGAAGGTGCAAGCGAGCATTCAGCTCCGTCGGGCGCGGTTGGTGGCTCCTTTGCGGGCGCCTGGGCGTCCTGCGATAGCAAAGATTCGCCTGATGAGTGCAGCCGCTACCTTCTTATTCAAACTGGCGACCGTATCTGCGGGACATGGTCTTATTTCGCCTCCGGGCAAGGGTTTGAAGGCAGGGTAGTAGCGCACGCCAGTTCTGAGACCAAAGCGCGGCGCACGCTAGTTTGCGGTCGACCGGGCTCGGAGACCGACACCGAATGCGCGGAAGGTTGGCAACAAATTGATAAGCCCCTGGAACTTTGCGACGGCAAGCTCAGCGACATGGCGAGGGCAAACGGAGACTGTTTTGCAGACTATGAAGCTGTTCCCGCCTCACAGACCGAGCTTGCAGAGCTGGAAGTGCAGCCCTGGTTGAAGTCCTGTCTCGCAACACGCCCCTGACGGTAACGGGGCCGATTGGCCCGAAGCTATGAAAATGGTCAACCCAGAGAACAAAGATCGAATCTATCGCTCTCGATAGCAGGGGTCGCGGAAATCTGAAACCTGCGCCACGTCCGCAGCGGATCCGGCATCCGGGCCGCGACGTGTCGCAAAAGTCAGTCGCACAAGTTTGACTTTCGCACCAGATTTTTGCGACCGGTTGTCCCTGCATAATTGTAGCCCTTGTATGACCAGAAAAACACAACAACCCCGAACCAAACTAGCGCTACCCGGATGCATTGGGCTGAGAAACTCAGGAACGGGAATGAGTTCATAGGCTCTTCTCCCCGTAGCAATGGCCAGCCCTCAGCCTGCCAGAACGACAGATATGCGTTTATGCCCAGAAGCAGCGGAGCGATCCAGCCGGCGGATAGCAGCGCAACTATAGCGGCAAAGACTGTATGTCTTGTCATAGCGGCCTAACAATAATTCGGCCCCATCTGCGGGGCGTTGTGCGGTATATGTGTGGCTCCGCGGGTATTATTGCAGAAATGCATGCGGAGCCCCAACATGACAGATTATGCGAAAAAATCACGCTTTGTTTGAACGCTTATGAAGCGCCCGAGCGACATAAAGACCGCCGACCAGAGCAACGATAACACTCATGGTCATGTTGCGGGTTGAATCGTCTTTCACAATCGGACGGACCATTACTGATCCATCTTGGGATTCGGCATATTGTGGACATCGCAGGACGAAAAAGCCTTGCGCTGCTGCGAAAAAAGCTATGCCCGCAATGACGCCCATCACAATGGCGCGTTTATTGGCGAATATGCTGCTATTCATAATATTTTGTTGCCCGGAGGTTGGTGGTGCGCTGTCCCTGCGAGCTGAGGGACAAGAGCTTTCTGAATGAAAATCGTAGCCGGTTCAATTGGGACAGTCAAAATGGTCTTGCAGTTTCATTTCGCCCCAGCCGGAACCGGCCCCTAGTTCGGCGGCGCGGGAAGGCGGATGGGTCATGACTGCGCTCCTCGCAAAAAGGGTGAAGCGTTATCGGAACTCGGGATAGTCGCGCTGAAGTTGGGCCTCGACCTGTAGCGTCAACGGATTCGGCTCGGCGTCGGGCAAGTCCTTGATCACCGCCCAGGGGCCGTCGACCAACAGGTGCCCAGCCTCGAAGGCAGGCAGGCCATCGCGCTGGCGCAGGGCCTGCACGGCCAGCAGTTCAGCCGGGAACAGGCGATCAAATGCAGTGTCGAACTCGTAGAACTTACTACCGGTGCTGCTCTTGGAGCGAGTGATGTGAAATTCGGACGCGGCCTGCATAGCTGTCTGGAACACAGACTCGTCGTTTGTGCGCCAGGCATCCAGCAGCTGCTGGTAGGGCTCGATTAGCGGCTTGCGGGGCTGGAAGCTCGTGGGGATATCGAAGGCCTGCGAAAACAGGCCGACCAGGAACACGTCGTTGGTGTTGTGGTTGATCATCCGCGTCGCCGGTGGGCGGTTCACCCGCTCGTCTTTTTCCGCCATCTCGATGAAACGCTCGGCACAGATATGCCCCAGCTCCCACTCGAACAACATCAGAGGGCCGGCCGCATTCATGCTGTCCCAGAACTCCCAGGGCCAGTTGCCGAGGTCGGGGCGGCGCTCACTGAACATTCCATTCATGCGCAGGTCGAGAGCACGCAGGGCCACAGCCCAGTGCATGAGCCGGGCCAGATCCCCGAGGTCCTGCCGTCCATAGGCCGCACAGGTGGCCATGCCGTAGTAGTGCCCCAGATCGGCAACAGGATTGCCTGGCATCTTGGCCGGCCGCTCCGGCGCATCCAGCCATCCCTGCAGGTCAGCCGAATATTCCGCCGGCCTTTCTGGATTGCCCGGGTAGGTCAGCCACTCTTGACATGCCTTGAGAGTTTTCTTCAGTGAGCGGTGATAGGCAAAATCCATTTCCGGGTCGTGCTCCAAGCCAAGTCCTGATGCCGACTGTGGCATCGTTGGAAAAGTATGCCAGATTCGATGTCAACGCGAAATCTAGGGGCCGTTTTCACAGCACGGTCAATTTGAAGCTTTTTTCATAGGGGGCGAATGGTCGAAGACAAGGTCATGACGCATCGCTACTATGAACGCGGACGGGGACGAAGGCTTCAGCTGGCACGATTTCGCCAGGAAAGACGGGGAGACCGTTTTTTTAATTGCGAGGGGGAGAGGGCAGCGCTCTTTCTCCCTCACTGGCGGAACCAAAGTCGACCGCTTTAGCGGTCGTCATTTACTATCTGATTGTCAAAGAGGGGAGCCGTACCTGTTTTAAGCGAGACGGCTCCCAGGTGCTTGACGCCAAGGGCTGGCAAGACGTCAGCACCTATTCCGGTTTTCCCGGATTGACGCACTATGCTGAAGCCGTTGGGCTGTGCCGCTCCGATACCTGCCGCGATTTCGAACTTTATCCAGCATTTGCATACCAAGCCAGACAACATTGAAGTTGACAGTCAGGAGGCGGCGGGAGCCGCATCCTAAGAAAATCCGCACCGATCGGGTTAAGTATGATCGACGGGTTTTTTATTGAAAACTGTGGAACATTGCAGAGCAGTCTCGAAAAAGCGGTCTTGCAACTGGATTTTTTGTAGTTCGGTTTTACCTTTGTTCTGAAGGCGTGTGCTGCGTGCGCCAGGGATACAGCCCTGATACGGAGAAAGCTTACAACCTTTCACAGGGACGCAGATTAATGACTGAAAATGAACGCTCTCAAGGGCGTATCAATTCTACACTCCGCCAGTTTCTCGACAATGAAGCTTCCGGAGGAATAGTACTTATGGGGGTAGCCGTCCTGGCGCTGATTGTCGCAAACTCCCCTTTTGCAGAACGGTATTTTTCAGGCCTGCATACTTATCTAGGACCCTTGAGCATTCAGCACTGGATCAACGACGCACTGATGGCAGTTTTCTTTCTGCTCGTTGGTCTGGAAATCAAAAGGGAGATGCTCGACGGACAGTTATCGTCCTGGAACCGCAGGATACTGCCCGGAGCTGCGGCAGCAGGCGGCATGATTGTACCAGCCTTGATCTATGTTATTTTTAACCGGGATAATCCGGAGGCGTTGCGAGGCTGGGCTATTCCATCAGCCACCGATATTGCCTTTGCTCTTGGCGTGTTCTCATTGCTCGGGTCGCGCGTTCCATCGTCGTTGAAAATATTCCTTGCTGCACTGGCTATTATTGATGATCTGGGCGCTGTCATTATAATCGCAGTTTTCTATACCGCCGATATCAATCTCTATGCATTGGCCGGAGCCGCCGCAGTTGTTGCTCTTTTGGTCGGGCTGAACCGACGCGGTACATTAACGCTTGTGCCTTTTCTGGTCTCAGGCGTGGTGCTATGGGTTTTGGTGTTTATGTCCGGCGTTCACGCGACTTTGGCCGGGGTTGTTCTCGCGTTGACAATTCCGATCAAAGTGACGCCTGGCGTGCCCGAGGCCGGCCATGATGTTTCTCCGCTTCATCGTCTTGAGCATTTGTTGCACAAGCCGGTTGCGTTTTTCGTAATACCGGTTTTCGGTTTCGCTAACGCTGGCGTTTCATTCAACGGTGTAAGTCTGGACACGCTCGCGCAACCAATCACGCTCGGTGTCGGCCTGGGACTGCTTCTTGGAAAGCTTGTCGGTATATTCGGTACCGTGTTTTTGCTGGTGAAAGCCAGACTGGCAGATCTGCCGGCAATGGCGAGTTGGACGCAGACATTGGGTACCTCCCTTTTATGCGGTATCGGTTTCACGATGAGCCTATTTATCGGACTGCTGGCATTTGATGATCCAGCACTTCAGGACGAAGTGAAGTTTGGAATACTGGGCGGTTCGGTTTTGGCCGGTCTGTCAGGCTATCTGGTCCTGCGGTTCAGTAAACGACGCAAAGCGGTCAGTTGAGGGAAATGGCAGTGACGGCTAACCAGAAACCCGATCCGGCCGGCCATCTCAACGCAACAAATGATGCAGCGAAAACTGATCGCCGTAAGCTCAGTCCCTCAATGACAGGCATAGGTAAACTGCTGCAAGAACAGCTCGCAGTTGACGAGCAAACAAACGGTGAGCACTTCGCTGAACTGCTGGCTCGTTTGGCGGTAACGGCTTCGGCACCATGAAGTATACTGGACATTTCGCCCGATGTTCAGGGTCGACAAAAAGTTCTGAAAGAGCGTTGCCATGGACTTGACTGAAATAATTGGCCCGCAGGACATAATGACCAATCTGGCTCCGTCTTCCAGAGATGACCTCTTGCGTGATCTGGCTATTTTCGTTGCACGGGGAACAGGGACAACTCCGGAAGCTATACTGGAATTGTTGCTCGAGCGGGAAGAGCTCGGCTCTACCGGTATTGGAGCAGGCATTGCCGTGCCACACGCTATTATAGATGGTCTGGTTAGACCGAGAGCGACGCTGGCGGTTCTGAACTATCCTGTCAATTATGATGCCTCGGACGATCTGCCTGTCGATCTGATTTTTCTCCTTCTGACTCCGAAACAGAATATGGCGGAACATCTGCGCATTCTTCAATCTTTTTGCAGATTGACGAAACGGGAAAGTTTTCTTTCATCGCTGAGGCAGCAAAAATCAGCTGAAGAGGTATATGGACTTCTGAAGCGTAGCCCCGACAATGTGTACTAACGCTGCTATACCTACGACTTCGAGATGGTCACGTGGGATGAGCTTGCCTCAGGAGAGCCGTAGATTGCGTGCATGAACATCGATAAAGCGGGCTGCGGCCTCAACTCCGCCCTCGCGATGGATTTTTTTCGCCAGATCACCGACTCTCTTTTGCATGTTTTGATCGTCAAGTTCGCGGAATATCCGGGCCAGATGGTCTGATGTCACTGCCTTCCGGTCTATAGGAGGAGGGCCGACGCCGAGTTCCTTAACACGACGGGCCCAAAATGGTTGGTCGCCAAAGAACGGCATGATGGCGGTCGGCAAGCCAGCCCGGAGTGATGCACCTGTCGTGCCGGCACCACCGTGATGCAGAGCGGCAGCAACTTGCTGGAACAGCGCGTCATGTGGCGCGGAGGGGAGGCAGATGACATGATCTGCGGCTGCGTTTGGATCGAGAGCACCGTTGCCAGTCAATAATATACCTCGTTTGCCTGCCAGCCTGAGGCCTTCTGTTATCATTGCTGTCAATCTGTCCGGTTCAAATGGCGGCATACTTCCGAATCCGACATACACCGGCTTCTCACCAGCACGCAGGAAGGCTGCAAGCGGGGCGGGCATTTGCCATTGTGCACCTTCATCAAGAAACCAGAAACCTGATACAAAAGTGGATCCATTCCAATCCTCTGGTATCGGCACGACGTGTCGACTGTAGCCGTAAACCGTCGCGTCTGGCTTGAGCTTGATGCGCGCGCTACCAAGTCCTAGCGATTTGGCTCGCCATTTTCTTAAAGGCCGCGCAAATAAAATGTCGGCACCCTTTATCGCCAATTGATGGCTCAGCTTGTTCAGAGGACCGAGTGACCGGAAGGGCAGCAAAGGGCTTGGAAATGCGGCTGTGGGTGTAAATCCGGGAATGGGCGATGCCAAGATCGCCGGTATTCCGAGAGTCTCAGCCATATGGAGCGAAGCCAGAGACTTCGGATGGTAAACAATCAGGTCAGGCCTGAAATCGCGTGTAATGCTCCATTCTGCTTCGAGCAGGCGTTCCATTATGGGCTTTACGTGCTTCAGTAGCGTGAAGCCGGCACTAAATCCTCGGCCTTTGGCAACCGCATTTTGCCCTTCGGGAGAGTTGAGGAGAGCCAGAAAATCTCCGGGCAATGGTGCGAGTTCAACTCCATAAAGAGCTGCTAATTCCGAAAACTGTTCCGGTGCTGCCAACTGAACCTTGTGCCCCAGGTTTGTAAGGGCGCGCGCTAACGCCAGATAAGGCTGGACATCACCTCTGGTACCCAGCGTTCCAATCGCAATTCGCAATCCGACCTCCCGGATATTTCACAATTACGCCGCTAACCAACAACAATCAGGTCCACTCAAACTGTCGACGGAACAATCCTGTAGTTTATGGCTGGCTGTCTGACGTCAAATCCAAGCCAACGGCTCAGAGGCTTTGTTGCCACAGGATGTCTATCGCTGCCAGAACCAAGGCTGCAGAACTATGAAGAATGTCACCAGTTCAAGTCGGCCCATTATCATGGACATTGCAATTAGCCATTTTGCCAGATCCGGAATTGATGCAAAATTAGTTGCAGGCCCAACTACCGGCCCAAGTCCTGGCCCGGCATTCGCCATTGCCTGTGCGACGGAAGATATAGATGAAAGATAATCAAGACCGGTTACAGAAACCAGAAGCGACATGACCAGTAGGGTCATCAGGTAAAGGAAAAAGAAGTTTCTAACATTGCTTATTGCGATGTCGCTAACAGGCTTCCGGTTAAGGCGAACAGATGCAGCAACGTTTGGGTAAAGCACCAGCTTGAGTGAGCGGTTTGCACTGCCGAAAAGTACTTGCCAACGGAAGATTTTTATTGCTCCTGCCGTCGAACCGGCGCATCCGCCAATGAGAAACAGCATGAAAAACAAACCGACAGCAAAGCTTCCCCAGGCGGAAAAATCGTCTGTGGCAAAACCGGTATCGGTCAGGATCGAAGTGACATTAAAGGCAGATTTTCTAAGCGCCTCGCCCGCTTCCATTCCTTGCGAAATATTCCACAACATGCAGGCAAAGATTGCTGAAGCAAGAATTGCCATGAAAGGCACCACTTGGCCTTCCACAGTTCGGCGTTGGCCTCGACTCATCAAAACCACTGCATAGAAGGCCAGCGGCAAGGCTCCAGCTATCATGAACACTATGGTTACAAGTTCTATGGGTAAAGAGTTATAGAAGCCAATCGAGGCATCCTTTGTTGAAAGACCCCCGGTCGCGATTGTCGTCATGGCATGATTGAGTGCGTCGAAGGTTGACATGCCTGCCACTCCAAGAGCGACGGCACAAGCGAGCGTCAGTGTGAGATAGACGAGGAGGATGTTACGTGCGAGCTGCCGGACCTTTGGAAAGGGCTTCTCGGAAACGTCAGAGGATTCAGAGCGAAACAGCTGCATTCCGCCGACGCCCAGGGCAGGCAGAACGCTAAGCGCCATGACAATAATACCGATGCCGCCGATCCATTGCAGGATTGAACGCCATAACAATATCCCTTTGGGCATATCATCAAGCCCGGTCAGGATGGTTGAACCTGTCGTCGTGAGTGCAGACGTTGAACTGCCCCCACTTTCGACCGGACACTCAGCATAAGCAGGAAGGCTCAAGCACAGGCTTGAGGATAGGCTTATGT
>NZ_JBHEEV010000020.1:0-18832 GCF_041930145.1 Brucella ciceri
AAGCCCGCCTCGCTCAGGATATTCACCAGATCGTAGATCGTTGATTTAGGCGCATCGAGCGCCTTCGGCAGATCCGCCAGCCGCGCGGGGCCCCATGCTCCTGCAAATAAGAAAAGAGCTTGAGGATGCGATCTATCCCGCGCTCGCGTCGTCCTCGCGCCACGCGTGTCCCACCTGCAATCTGCCCCGAAGTCATGAGTTGACCTTTCTCGTCCGATCATGGTTGCCAAACCGCACATCTTCCAGTGCATTTTTATCTGAGGTAGTGAATATGAGGGCGTCCGCTATATGGAGAAGGTTCTACACGCGCATCAATCGAGAAGAATTGTTTAAGGATACTCTCGGTGATTACTTCTTCCGGTGTGCCCCAGGCTACGATCTTTCCTGATGCCATAACGATTAATTCGTCGCAAAACATGGCTGCATGATTGAGGTCATGCAGCGCAATTATGCTCGTGATCGGCAGCGCGGAAACCAGTTTCAACAAGCTCATCTGGTGGTGTACATCCAGATGATTGGTTGGTTCGTCAAGAATAAGCTCTTTTGGCGTCTGCGCCAGGGCTCTCGCTATGTGCGCACGTTGCTTCTCTCCACCTGACAGGCTTTGCCACTGATCGTTTTTCTTGGTTATCATTCCCGTGCGTTCAATCGCGTTTTGTACCGCTGTCTCGTCAGCGCTTGTCCAGCCAGAGAACATTGATCTATGCGGAAAGCGCCCAAGTCTTACGACGTCCATTACTTTAAGATTGGCATTTGTCGTCGCGTGCTGCTCGACAAAAGCCACACGTTGCGCGACGCTGCGCCGGGCAACCGAATTGATATCCTTTTCGTCAAGCAGGACGCGTCCGGAACAGGGGCGTTTCAATCCGGCGATCAGGCGCAGTAACGATGTTTTTCCGGAACCGTTTGGTCCCAGAAGTCCCAGCATCCTGCCGGGCTTCGCTTCGAAAGACACATCGTCGATTACGGCCTTTTTGCCGATTTTCCAGACAAGATTTTCGGCTCTGATCGTCATGATGGGCGCTGAAACCGGTAAAGGATAATTGAGAAGAATGGTACGCCCACAAGTGCAGTCACCACACCGATGGGCAGGACTTGTTGGGGTATCAGTAAGCGCGAAGCGATATCGGCCAGCACCATGAATATCGCGCCGATAATGGCGCATGCAGGCAACAATCTTACGTGTAGCGGTCCGACTATGAAGCGTGCAGCATGCGGGACGACGAGCCCGACGAAGCCTATGGAACCGACCATGCTGACAATGGTGGCGGTCATCATTGCGGTGAGTGCAAAGAGGAAAATGCGCGCGTGGCCGACATTCACGCCGAGCGAGGAGGCGGCCTCATCCCCAAAAGCAAATGCATCCAGAACATGGGCATAGAGAAGACAGGCGATAAGACCGAGGGTGATGACGACAGATACCAGCATGAACTCCGGCCAACGGACGCCCCCGAAGCTGCCAAGCAACCAGAACATCACGTCGCGCGCCTGCTGTGCATTACCGGATGTGGTGACGATATAGGAGGTTGCGGCGCTGAAAAGCTGCGATGCAGCGACGCCCGCCAGAATGGTACGATCCGCGCCGCCGCGCGTACCATTTGAGAGAAGAGCAACGAAGAAAAAAGCCGAAAACGCGCCAACGAATGCGCCTGCCGACAAGGAAACAGCGCCAGCGCCAATGCCGAGAATTACAACCGTTACAGCGCCCGTTGACGCACCCGCGGAAATGCCCAGAACGTATGGCTCCGCCAGGGGATTACGCAAAAGCGACTGCATGATCGCGCCGGAAAGAGCGAGGCCTGCGCCGCAAAATGCTGCTACCAATGCGCGGCTGAGACGGTAATCCCAAATTACCGTCTCATGAATGCGATTAAGTTCGACAGTACTCCATCCAAGACGATTGGTTATCGCTGCAAAGGTTGTCGATAAAGGGATCGGCAGATCACCAATGCCGACGCTGATCCCCACCGCAAAACCAATAGCGACAAGCGACACCAGCAACACCATGCTGACTGCGCCCCATTGCCTTAAAGCCTGGCCGGAAACACTCACTTGAGAATACCGAGTGCCTTCAACTGTTGCGCGACCTGTTCGGCACCGTAAATCGTACGAATGGTCGGGTTCATGGCTTGACCATCCATGACGGCGATGGCCTTGTTCTTGACAGCTGGCATTTGGCTGACCGCAGGATCTGTATTGAGAAACTGAACCTTCGCTTCAGGCTTGTCGAGCTCCCAACGATTACGGTCGAGATTTGCAACAACAATCACATCTGGGTTCGCGGCAATAATGCTTTCCCAGCCAAGCGTGGGCCATTCAGCTTCTGCCTTGATGGCATTTTCGCCACCCAGGACATCAGCAATGAAACTCGAGGCGCCATTTCCGCCGCCCAGATAGGCGTCTGCTGATGGCGACGGGCTTGAGAACCAGAAGACGTAAGTAAGTTTCTTACCGCTTGCAGGAACCCTTGCGCGCAAGGCCGTTTCGCGTGCCTTGAAATCAGTAATGAGTGCCTGACCACGATCTGAAACATCGAAAATCTGTGAGAGTTCGTCGATCTCCTTATACAGAAGCTCCATGTTCCATAGTTTGTCGCGGCTGCCATACTCATCCCTGACTTGCTCTGTACTCAGACACGTACTTGGCGAAAGATAGGTCGGAACACCGACCTTATCGAAATCGTCGCGCTTTGCGACCTTGCTGTTTGGTCCGATCAGGCTTGGAAGGGCCGCCGCTACAAAATCCGGGTTCTCTGCAAGGATGGATTCAAATGTCGGGAATTCAACAGTCAGAAGTTTCACCTTGGAATTGGCAGCCTCGAGCTGCGGTAAAACCTTGCTTGGCCAGAACGCGGTTCCCGCCATTTTGTCTTCAAGGCCTAGAAGCAGCATTATTTCGGCGCTGTTTTGGCCAAGGCCGATAGCGCGTTCAGGGGCCTTCTGGAATGTAACTTTCGCTCCGCAATTATCCAGTGTCAGGGGGTACTGCGTGGCAGCTTCTGCTGGGTTATTCTGAAGAGCGAACCAGGCGAAAAAGCTCGTAGCGGCCAGAAGGATTTTCATTACAGTCACTGAATGTCCTGAATTGCGGGTGTGTGCCGTTGACCTTAGAAATCGGTTCTCTATAAGCTGAACATTTGTTATAAACAAGAGTAGAATTGTCCTGTTTTGACCCGATTGTGGGTGCGAGGCCTCCGGCGGCAACTGATCTTTATGAGGCGAAAGAGGACAAGAGCGTGAGGAGCTAAAGACCACGCTCCATATCTAACGAACATGAATCAAAGGCGATGCATCTCGATCCCAACACGACGATTTTTGAGTTCTCGTCAGGAACTCTTGCTAATCAAGCAGCAGGACGCAAGCATCTGACAGGCCCAAGTATATTACGAAACCGCTAGCACAAATGTCGCCTCACGATTTTCTGGCAAGTTGCTGCGGGTTACAACCCTGCAAACAGTGGTAAAGAATGTTCGCCGCACATAATGCGGCGCCAATCATTGAGTGCGCACAGTTTTTCGATAAAAGCGCCTATCGATAAATAAAAATAAATTTGAATTAAAATATAGAAATAATATTGGTGTGAGCCAGGAGAATATATTGATTATATATAAGTGTTTTCATTTTGAGATTGATTCCCTTATACTTCTTCGAGCGAGAAAGCAGAGGAGGAAATCGGGCCATGGCGATAATTGTCGGAACCAATAGCGACGATACCTTGCGTGGAACAATGGAGAACGACTGGATTTCAGGGTTCGCCGGCCAAGACGATCTCAACGGTCGCGAAGGAGATGATTTTCTTGACGGCGGTGCTGGCGATGACGTGCTGACCAGCACGAGCGGTTATGATCTGATGGAAGGGGGAGCGGGTGACGACCGGCTGGTTCTTATCGGGACGAACGGCACACTCCTTGGTAGCGAGGGGTTCGATACGCTCGTCCTTGACTTGTCCGGCGAGAACCGCGCAGTTTTCTTCAATGGAACGAACGGCCACAGCGTCGTCGGTTACCCCTCGCAGGGCGCTGAGCACAGCTACTTCCGTGATTTTGAGCGCTTCGCGGTGACAACTGGGAGTGGGGACGATTGGGTCAATGGCGGCAGTTTCGACGATGAGATATCGACTGGAGCAGGCAATGATCTGATCGGGCAGCCCTGGCCCGATTTCGATGACCCGGCAAGTGCTCTTGGTGCTGATTTTGTAGATGCTGGCGCGGGGGATGACACCGTCATCGACCAGTTCGGTGCCAATAGGCTCTTCGGCGGCACCGGCAATGATAGCGTCATCACGACACTGGCTTCAGCTGAGCTTGATGGTGGCGAGGGTTACGATACGCTCACAATCGATGAGGCCGGAAGTAGCGAGGATCTTGTGGTTGACTTCACCAGAGGCACTACTTCGAGCGGAACGATTATCCGCAATTTTGAGCAGTATATTGGCGAGACCGGTAGCGGCGACGACAAGGTGAGCACGGCTGGGCTGTCATCGGCTGACATCGCTAGCGGTGCCGGTGACGATCAGATAGATGGTTCATCTGGCAACGATACAATCTCGGCCGGTGCCGACAATGATGCGGCTCGAGGCGGCGCAGGTGCTGATCTGATACAGGGGAATGATGGCAACGATTATCTCCAAGGCGGCATCGGCAACGACGAACTCTGGGGTGACAGCGCGGATTTCACCGGGCAGGGCGATGACAGGCTCTTTGGCGGCGATGGCGATGATGTGCTAAACGGCGGTTATGGCGCCGACTACCTGAGCGGCGGCGTTGGCAATGACCAGGTGCATGGCGACAGGGGCGATGACACGCTGTTCGGCGACGCTGGTGACGACTGGCTGTCCCATGTTTATGCGGGCTATGACCGGTTGGACGGCGGGGCGGGCGATGATGGTTTTGGCGTCGCCAACCCCTATGGAAATACGGTGGAAGGGGAAATCGATGGCGGAGATGGGCAGGACCGGCTCGTGCTGACCCTCTACGATGACGGACCGGTCGTGTTCGATGCGATGACCGGAGCAATGGCGGATCTGAGCTTCGTCAATATCGAACAATTCGAGGTAGAGGCCCGGACGGGTTATAACGATACCCTGCGTGGTGGAGCTGGCAATGATCTACTTGATGGCCAAGGTGGGGACGATCTGATCGAAGGTCGGGCCGGGAACGACACGCTCATCGGACAGGCTGGATCCGATCACCTGGATGGCGGCGACGGAGATGACATCCTGAACGGCGGGAGCTATAGCGGCACCGACGTCCTGACGGGTGGAGCGGGCGCTGACGCTTTTGTCTGGGCAGATTTCTATATCGGTTATTCTGGTGTTGACCGCGTCACCGACTTTAACACAAAGGAGGGTGACGTGATCCACTTCGACCATGCAGGCTTCGTCTATGATTACGAGGATTTCGTCGCGGCTTCGCGGGACACCGCGGACGGTGTCTTTTTTGCAATCGCAGACCGTGATGATTACGGAATCCTTATCGAGGGTGCCTCACTCTCTGACCTATCCGCCGACGACTTCGTCTTCTCCTGACGGTTGCCGACGTTTGAGTTCGATGGAAAACATGGGTTTCTTGACCGGCAATCTTAAATAGAAGCTATCTTCATTTATAAAGGACAGGTCGAGCCCGTTATCGACTCCCAATCAGAATTCCCCAACCGGTTGTCCCAGTTCAGCGCGTATCGGGTGAATCGATGCTGACCGCTACACGTCAATGCACCCTAGTCGACCAAATCCTGCAAATCGCGGGTGGCGGTTGCACGAGATGTCTTTGTTATGGCTAGATAATTGTTGGCATTGAGGCCACCGATAAAGCCCTCCGGTCCTGCCTCGAACAGACGAGCAATGACTTTCTCCTGACGGGGATTGAACGCTCCCATGAACCGGTCGTAGAAATGCGCCTTGGCGATGTAAAAGGCGACGCGATCCAGCGTAGTTTGTTGAGCTGTCAGCACGGTTTGGGAAAACCACACCAACCATTCAGTGACGTCGAGGTTCGCTGATGGATTTCCAGCTGATTGTAATAGGCCTTCCGTTGCCGTCCTCGCTCGGATCGGCATAGCTTTGCAAAAGCCGACTCTGCTTCCCTGGCTCAACATCCGCTACAGCGTAATGATGCCGCTGGCGATCGCGGCAACCTAAAGGAGAGGTACATTTCGGGCGCCGATAAGAGGGCTTACTTAAACTCCGATAGACACGTTGACGTTGGGGTCTTGTTTTGCGACACATGAGTGATGCAGACCGCTATCACAATTGATCAGGACTATCTCGTAACACGGCTCAAGGCGCTTCTTGCTATCCCGAGTCCGACCGGGTTTACCGACGAAGCCGTGCGTTACGTTGCGCGAGAGCTGGAGCAACTTGGGCTTGAGGTTATGCTGACGCGCCGGGGTGCTATTCGTGCGCGCAGGGCAGGCCTGACGGAAAAACCAGCGCGCGGGATCGTATCGCATATCGATACACTCGGTGCGCAGGTAAAATATCTGAAGGAAACCGGACGACTGGAACTGGTTTCCATCGGTAACTGGTCAGCGCGTTTCGCCGAAGGTGCCCGCGTTTCCATCTTTTCGTCCAAAGGAATTTATCGCGGTTCGATCCTGCCGCTGAAAGCTTCCGGCCATACATTCAATGAGGAAGTCGATACGCAGCCGGTCGGCTGGCCTCATATCGAACTCCGTGTCGATGCGCTCGCCCGAAATCGCGATGATCTGCTGCAGCTCGGTATCGATGTTGGTGACATAGTTGCTGTCGATCCCGCGCCCGAATTCATCGATAATGGCTTTATCGTCTCGCGCCACCTTGACGACAAGGCAGGTGTCGCCATCATGCTTGCGGCCCTTGAGGCAATGCAGAGAGCCAATGTGGAAACGCCGGTTGACAGCTATTGGCTGTTCACCATCGGCGAGGAAGTTGGAGTGGGGGCCTCTGCGGTCGTTGTGCCGGATATTGCCTCGCTGGTCGCCATCGATAATGGAACGACAGCACCAGGCCAGAATTCATCGGAGTTCGGCATCACGCTTGCCATGGCAGACCAGACCGGACCGTTCGATTACCATTTGACGAAGAAACTCTACGAGCTTTGCGGAGAGCATGACATTCAGGTCCAGAAGGATGTGTTCCGTTATTACCGTTCTGATGCCGCATCTGCGGTTGAGGCGGGACATGATGTGCGCACGGCTTTGCTGACCTTCGGTGTCGATGCCTCGCATGGCTATGAGCGCATTCATCTGAGCGCGCTCACTTCCATTGCAAAACTTGTAGTTCATTATGCAATGAGCGAAGTTGAGATCAAACGCGATGCCGAGGAAACCGCCAAGGGCCTCAAGGGTTTCACCCATCAGAAATCGACCAAGGCAGAGCAGGATTTGAGACCCGAGGATACGCCTGCGGAATAGCCTTTGAACTTTTTGAAATCACGAGCGGGCTCAGGCCCGCTTTTTTGTCTCGCAAAAATTAATTATGATAATTCATTGATGATTGTTGATTTATGCCTATAAATTAGAGTCTGACGGATTTGACAAATGAAGGGGAACCCCATGAGAAGGTTATTCCGTGCCGTCCTGACTGCTATGGCGCTTTCGGTCGCCGGGGCGGGCGCAGCCGCATTGGCGCAAACGCCGCCCAATGTGCTGATTGTCGGGCAGATTGCAGAGCCGCAATCGCTCGACCCGCATACAGTCACGGCCACCAATGATTTTCGCATTCTCGTCAACATTTACGATGGCCTTGTGCGCTACAGGGACGGAACGCTCGAGGTAGAACCCGCGCTGGCTGAAAGCTGGACGATTTCGGACGACGGCAAGACCTATAGGTTCAAGCTGCGTCAAGGCGTGAAGTTCCATGACGGTTCGGATTTCAATGCCGAAGCGGTCAAGTTCAACTTCGACAGAATGCTGAATGAAGACCATCCGTTCTACAATACCGGGCCATTTCCGCTCTCGTTCAATTTCTCGTCCATCGACGCAGTCAATGTGCTCGATGAATACACTGTCGAGTTCAAGCTGAAGGAGCCTTTCGCTCCATTTCTTTCCAATCTGGCCTATCCGACTGGCCTGATTGTGTCGCCAGAAGCAGTCAAGAAATACGGCAAGGAATTTGGCCGTCATCCATCAGGAACCGGCCCGTTCAAGTTCGCGGAATGGCAATCGGGCCAGCGCGTGGTGGTCGAACGCAATCCCGATTACTGGGACACAGCGCCGGCATTGGAAGCAGTTGTGTTCCGCCCGATCACGGATGCCAATACCCGCGTCGCGGAGATGATGGCAGGCGGGCTGGATGTTATGGTGGAAGTGCCGCCGGACAATCTTGCCACCTTCAAGCAGGACGCGAATTTCGCGGTTGCAGAACAGGCGGGGCCCCATGTCTGGTTCACCATCCTGAACGTGAAGAGCGGTCCATTCGCGGATAAGAAAGTGCGTCAGGCCGCCAATTATGCGGTCAACAAGCAAGGGCTTGTCGACAATGTTTTGCAGGGTTCCGCAACCCTTGCGCCGGGGCCGATTCCCCCTGCCTTTAACTGGGTCGAGAACAAGACCGAGCCCTATCCCTACGATCCGGAAAAGGCCAAGGCGCTTCTTGCCGAAGCCGGAGCTGGCAATCCGGAAATCACCTTCTATGTGACGGAAGGCGGTTCGGGCATGCTCGATCCGATCACCATGGGGGCTGCCATCCAGGCCGATCTTCAGGCCGTAGGGTTCAAGGTCAAGATCGAAACCTACGAGTGGAACACGTTCTTGGGCAAGGTCAATACGGGACTTGAGGGCAAGGCCGATATGGCTGAGATGGCATGGATGACCAATGATCCGGACACCGTGCCTTATCTGACACTGCGCAGTGACGCGCTGCCGGACAAGGGCGGCTTCAATTCCGGCTATTATTCCAATCCCAAAGTGGATGAGCTTCTGGAAAAGGCACGCTCGTCGACCGATCAGGTCGAACGCGGAAAGATTTACGGTGAAGTGCAGAATATCGTCCATGACGATGCGCCATGGCTTTTCGTGGCGAACTGGAAACAGAACGCAGTCACGACGGCCGGTGTCAAAGGGTTCAGGCTGCAGCCGTCCTTCCTGCTGCATTTGAAAGACGTAACCAAGGAATAAGCGGGGAGGGCATTCATGCCAGCTTATATTGTGAAACGCCTCGTTGCCGTTATTCCTGTATTGCTCGGTCTCTCGATCATTGTTTTTCTCGTCATGGCAATGATACCTGGCGATACGGCCACCGCGTTGCTTGGATCATACGCAACACCGGAAAATGTAGAGCGGATCAATCGCGATCTCGGTCTCGACAAGCCGTTGCTGCAACAATATTTCATCTGGATGGGCAATTTCCTGCACGGGGATTTCGGGCGTTCCTTCGTGCTCAATCGTCCGGTGCTGGATGAGGTTATGGAGCGCTTTCAGGCGACACTCGTGCTCGCGGGCGTAGCACTGGTACTGTGTTCAGTCTTCGGCCTGCTCGCTGGCATCGTTTCGGCGGTACGCCAGTTCGGCTGGGCAGACAGGACGATCACTTTCATCGTGCTTGCCGGAATTTCCATTCCCTCATTCTGGCTGGGGTTGCTTCTGATCTATCTCTTCGCGGTCCATTGGCGCATTATGCCAGCCTCCGGCATGTATGCGGTCTATGGCGGCGGTGACCTGAAGGATCTGCTCTGGCATCTGGTTCTGCCGGCCACGACGCTGGCCGTGGTGGGGGCGGGCGTGATCGCACGTCTGACTCGCGGCGCGATGCTGGAAGTGCTTCGCCAAGACTATATCCGGACAGCCCGGGCCAAAGGTCTCAACGAACGTCGCGTGATATACGGTCATGCGTTTCGCGCCGCACTTGTCAGCGTCATTCCTGTGATCGGTATTCAGGCAGGATTTGTGCTGGGCGGCGCCGTCTACATCGAAACCGTGTTCCAGTGGCCCGGTATTGGCGCCATGTTGGTGAAAGCCATTTCCACCCGCGATATCTTGCTGGTGCAGGGTGGCGTACTTGTGGTTGCCGCGAGTTATGTCCTCTTCAATCTGCTCGCTGATATCATCCAGACCATGCTCGATCCAAGGATACGCTCATGAGCGCGCTTCCAGAAATTTCTGCCGCGCCAACGGCGGTCCGCATGTCATCATGGCGGCTCCTGATGAGCAATCGACTGGCGGCGTTCGGTTTTTTTATGCTGGTCCTGATCTGCCTCGTCATTCTGCTGGCCCCGGTTCTCCTGCTTCCCAATCCTGACGCGACTTCTCCCGCAATGCGATTGAAACCCGTGTTCAGCGAAGGACATCTTCTTGGAACGGATCAGCTCGGGCGCGATATATTGAGTCGTGTCATATGGGGCACGCGGGTGTCTGTCGCAGTTGGCTTTGCAGCAACGTTGATTGCAGCGATTGTCGGCTCGGCAATCGGTCTCGTGGCCGGCTATGCGGGCGGACGAACTGACAATTTGATGATGCGCGGCATCGATATGCTGATGGCATTTCCTTATATCCTGCTGGCGCTGGCTATCGTGGCAGTGCTCGGGCCGGGCCTGATGAATGCGCTTTACGCGATTGCGGTGGTCAATATTCCGTTCTTCGCGCGTAATGTTCGCGGGGTTACGCTCGGTCTCGCGCATCGTGAGTTTATTGATGCTGCCCGACTCTCAGGGAAAAGTCCGGTTTCGATCCTGTTAAGCGAAGTGCTGCCCAATGTACTGCCGGTTATCGTCATTACCATGTCGACCACGGCGGGCTGGATGATCCTCGAAACGGCGGGCCTGAGCTTCCTCGGTCTTGGCGCGCAACCGCCGCAGGCCGATCTCGGCTCCATGCTCGGCGAAGGCCGCGCGCAACTGTTCAATGCCCCGCATGTCACCATCGTGCCGGGATTGATGATCTTCCTGCTGGTCATCAGTCTCAACGTATTGGGAGATGGGATGCGCGATGTTCTCGATCCGCGATTGCGGTCAGGTGCGCTGGGGCGGCCAGGCGCAGTAACCGATATTGCCAAGGACCGGTCATCGCCCATGATCAAGGATAGCCAAAAAGCTCTTTCTATTGCCGGTCTCGAAACGGGCTTCGTCAATGGCGGGCATTTCACCCCCGCTGTCCGCAATATTTCACTGGAACTTGAACGCGGCGAATGTCTCGGTCTGATCGGGGAGAGCGGATCGGGCAAAAGCGTGACCGCCCTGTCAGTAATGGGCCTCGTGGCGTCCCCGCCCGGACTTATCAGCAACGGAGCGATCTATTTGGGCGACCGGGACGTTCTCTCAATGTCTGAAACCGAGTTGACGGCGGCACGGGGCACAAGAGTTGCTTATGTGTTTCAGGACCCACTGACGACGTTGCATCCTATGTATCCGGTCGGTCGGCAGGTCGAGGAAGCAATTGCAGCGCATCGGCGGATTGGAGCCAGTGAGCGGCGAGAACAGGCGATTGTGCTTCTCGACAAGGTTGGCATTCCGGATGCAGCGGAACGGGCCAATCACTATCCGCTTCAGCTTTCAGGTGGTCAGCGTCAACGTGTCGGCATTGCCATGGCTCTGGCCAATGATCCCGATATCATCATTGCGGACGAGCCGACTACGGCGCTCGATGTCACCGTACAGGCGCACATTCTTAAACTGCTGCGCGATCTCCAGCGCGAGCGCGGCATGGCTCTCCTGTTTATCACCCATGATTTTGGAGTGGTTTCGGAGATTTGTGACCGCGTGGCAGTGATGAAAGACGGCGAGATTGTCGAGACGGGTACAACTTCGGCAGTTCTGTCCAATCCGCAGCACAGCTATACGAAACGCTTGATAGCCTGCGTTCCCGAACTTGGGCAGGGCGCCGACTATCTGCAACGTGTGGCTGGTCTCTTCAAGCGCGAAAACGGGAAGGCGGCAGGATGAGCGGAAATGCGATCAGCGTTCGCGATCTTACCAAAACCTTTGGTGGCGGACGAACACTTTTGGGGAAAGAGCGTCACAAGGTCGAGGCGGTTAAAAATGTTTCTTTCGATCTTGGAAGCGGTGAGACACTGGCGATTGTCGGTGAAAGCGGATCGGGCAAAAGCACGCTCGCCAGAATGCTCGTCGGGCTAACAGAGCCGACGGGCGGTACGATGACGATTGCTGGACGCGATGCGCATGAACTGCGAAATTCCGGTGCTCGGGCATTCGGCAAGGTCATACAATATGTGTTTCAGGACCCTGTCGCTTCACTCAATCCCCGAAAGACAATCGGGCAGATCCTGGAAACACCCCTCAGGCTTCTGTGCGGCCTCGATCCAACTCAACGGCAGGAACGCATGATCCAATTGTTGGACGCCGTTCATATGCCCAAGGATACGCTGAAACGCTTTCCGCACGAATTCTCCGGGGGCCAGGCCCAACGTATCGCCATTGCGCGCACGCTGGCGGCTGAAGCGGAAATCGTCGTGCTCGACGAACCGGTTAGCGCGCTGGATGTCTCTGTTCAGGCGCAGGTTCTTCTGCTTTTGGATCAACTGAAGAAAGAGTTTGGTCTCTCCTATCTCTTCATCAGTCACGACCTTGCTGTGGTGGAAGCCATCTCCGACAGGGTTGCGGTTATGTATTTCGGGGAAATCGTTGAAGAAGCAACCGCAAGCGCTCTTTTTGCCAGACCTGAACATGCCTATACACGAAAACTCGTGGAAAGCGCGCCGCGCATCAGGAGAGAGTAGCAGGATATGGTCAAAATGGGCCTGAATTCCGATCACGAACCGCAATATCGCGCGAGGGCGGCAAAGGTCCGTCGGCGACCGGAAGAGATTGCCGACCGTATCAAGGATGTTATCCGTTCCGATGCATTGAGGCCGGGAGATCGACTGCCACAGGAAAAGGAACTGATTGACCAGTTCAAGGCCGCCAAGGGCACTGTGCGCGAAGCGATGAAGGCGCTGGAGACGCAGGGTCTGATTTTTACGCGCAGCGGTCCCGGGGGCGGGGCTTTTGTGGCCGAACCTTCCGCCCAGCACGCAATGGAAATGCTTGGGAGTTATTTTTTCTTCGACCATCCGAGCCTTGCGGAAGTCTACGCTATCCGCAAGCTTCTTGAACCGGAGGTCGCGGCTATCCTGTCGGGAAGGCTGACCGAGGACGAGATCATCCGACTAGAAGACACAATGCGGATTTATGACCGTCCACCAGTTGATCTCGACGACCAGTATCGCCAGCGTGTTGCGGAGCTGGATTTCCATTCCCTGCTGGCGCAACTTTGTCCGGACCGCCTGCTCGGCTTCATCTGCGGATTGACCCATAACCTGCTGCGAAGCCTGCCAATCGCACGCGCAATTTATGCGGACCCCACGCCAGCCTCGCGTGAAGAAGGGCTCATCTTTCAGCATCGATTGCTGGCGGCGCTTGTCGAAAATCGCAGCGAAGATGCGCGACTCATCGCGTTTGAACATATGGTTTCCGCCGAAAACTATATGCTTTCCAAAGCGGAAACGGTCCGAAAGATCGCATAACGGAAACTAAAAAGTTGGGAACCATCCCGGCGCTCCCGCATTTGCAATTATGCAGGCCGTCGCCATGAAAGATGCGACGGCCTCATTTGTTTATGACTGATAATGGAGGTTTCGACCCTTTTTATGTGTGGTATTTGCGGAGAAGTCAGGTTTGACGGTCGTTCCCCGTCAGTTTCGGCAGTCTCGAAAATGGCGGATGTACTCAGTCCTCGCGGGCCCGATGCATCCGGGATTGTGGTCCGGGGCAATATCGGCTTCGGGCATCGAAGATTGAGAATCCTTGATCTTTCCGAAAAATCGCAGCAACCGATGATCGACGCCGACCTCGGTTTGACGCTTGTTTTCAATGGCTGCATCTATAATTTCCGCGAATTGCGCACAGAGCTGGAACAGAAGGGCTACAAGTTCTTCTCCGACGGTGACACAGAAGTCATTCTCAAGGCATGGCATGCATGGGGCGAAAGCTGCGTTACGCGTTTTCTTGGCATGTTTGCTTTCGCCATTCACGAACGCGATACCGGCAGGGTTATCCTGGCGCGTGATCGCTTCGGCATCAAGCCGCTCTATATCGCCGAGGTGGCCGGTGCCTTGCGGTTCGCCTCTTCTTTGCCTGCTCTGGTTAAGGCAGGCGGCATCGACACCTCGATAGACCGCGCGGCCTTGCACAATTACATGAGTTTTCATGCCGTGGTGCCGCCACCACGCACGATCTATAATGGTGTTCGAAAGCTCCCCCCGGCGACAATCCGTGTCTATGAACCGAATGGACGTTTTGCTGACCGCGTCTATTGGCAGGCGCCTTATCGTCGTCTACCCGGCGACGGCGCGTTGAGCCGCGAGGAATGGCAGGAGCAATTGCTCGCCATGCTGCGTGTCGCTGTCAAGCGCCGGATGATTTCCGACGTGCCGGTCGGCGTGCTTTTATCCGGAGGGGTGGATTCAAGCCTGATCGTCGGTCTGCTGGCTGAGGCAGGTCAATCGGGCCTGATGAGTTTTTCAGTTGGTTTTGAGGAAGCAAACGGGGAAAAAGGCGACGAATTTGTCTATTCCGATCTGATCGCCGAGCATTTCGGGACCGAACATCATAAGATCTTTGTGCCTTCTGCAGACCTCATGGACGCCTTGCCGGGAACGATCGCGGCAATGTCCGAACCAATGGTGTCCTATGATAATGTCGGCTTCTACCTTCTTTCCAAGGAAGTTTCGAAGCATATCAAGGTTGTCCAGTCGGGACAGGGCGCGGATGAAGGGTTCGGCGGCTATCACTGGTATCCACCGCTAGTCGATTCCAACGATGTCGTCAGCGACTATGCCAAAGGGTTCCGTGACCGCTCGCACGACGTTCTCGTCACGCAGCTATCGCCGGAATGGATGCCGGAACGTGATTACAGTCAGGACCTTCTGGAAGAACATCTGCTGCAGGATGGAGCGGATACGCCTGTCGACCGTGCGCTGCGGCTCGATACGAATGTGATGCTCGTGGACGATCCGGTCAAGCGCGTGGACAACATGACGATGGCCTGGGGGCTTGAAGCGCGGGTGCCGTTTCTGGATCATGAGCTGGTCGAGCTTGCCGCCCGCATTCCGCCGGAGGAAAAACTGCGTGACGGCGGCAAGGGTATCCTCAAGGATGTGGCGAGGAAGGTCGTTCCAAGCGAAGTGATCGACCGCAAGAAGGGATATTTCCCGGTTCCGCAGCTCAAATACATCGATGGCCCTTATCTCGATATGTTGCGAGATGCCCTCTCTTCACAAAAGGCGAGGGAGCGCGGACTTTTCCAACGCGATTATCTTGAACGCCTGTTTGCAAAACCGTCCGAACACATAACGCCGTTGCGCGGTTCGGAGCTTTGGCAGGTTGGCCTCCTTGAAATGTGGCTGCAAACGCAGGAGGCATGAAATGCGGAAAACCGGTGAGGTGGATATGACCCGGCAGAAAGCGAAAGGTCGCAAAGCCTTTTCGCACCGTCTAACGCGCTTGCGTACGCCTGAAAGCGCTGGCTTTTATCAGGAACATGCGCATGGCCACGACAAGACGGGAAGCGGAGATCGCAAGCAGGATGTGTTTGTCGATTGTGGCTGGGGTCGGCTGCTCTTCGCGCAGACCTTCGAAACCAATGAGGCCATTGTGGAAGCTTTGCGGGCGGAAGCACCAGCAAGCCGCGATATCGTCTTTTACGTCAGCGATCCTCATGTGCTGCTGTCGCTCGCACCACACGAGATATTTCTCGATCCGTCGCATACGTATCGGATTGAACTTGCTACCTATCGCCCGGGCGGGCGGCGGACACGCGGCATAACCATCCGTCGTGCAGTCTCCGAAGTGGACGCGGAAGGCATCAACGCCGTCTATGCGGCCTGTGGCATGGTTCAACTGCGTCCCGACTTTTTCTCATCGGAGCGAGACAACCGTGCTGTTACCTATTTTGTGGCTCAGGACGATGCTACCGGCGAAATTGTTGGCACTGTGACGGGTATCGATCATCAGCGTCTTTTCGACGATCCTGATCGCAGTGCTTCGCTCTGGTGTCTTGCGGTCCATCCGCAAGCACGACAGCCCGGTATTGGCGAAAAACTGGTGCGTAAACTTGCCGAGCATTTTCAGGCTCGTGGTTTGAGCCATATCGATCTATCGGTTCTGCACGACAATGAGAATGCTATAAGGCTCTATGAAAAGCTGAGGTTTCGCCGTGTTCCGCTCTTCGCGATCAAGCGCAAGAACGCAATAAATGAGAAGTTCTTCGCCTCACATCTGGAATCCTTTGACGCGCTCAATCCCTATGCCCGCATCATTATTGATGAAGCGGTGCGCCGTGGTGTTCAGGTTGAAGTGACCGATGCCGATGGTGGCTTTTTCCGTCTCTCCTATGGCGGACGCTCGGTTCATTGTCGTGAGAGCCTATCTGAAATGACATCTGGTGTCGCAATGTCGATCTGTGACGACAAGGCCGTGACGCGGCGTGTCGTCGAGAAGGCGGGTTTGACAGTGCCGGAGCAGATTGCCGCCGAAGCGAATGACGGTGCGCTGGAAGATTTTCTAAAGCATCACGGCAAGCTGGTGGTGAAACCAGCCCGGGGCGAACAGGGAAGAGGCATTTCCGTCGGGATTTCGACCATGAAAGACCTGCGAACGGCGATCAAACAGGCGCGAACCGTGTGCGACCGTGTGCTGCTGGAGGCGTGTTTTGAAGGCGAGGACCTTCGGCTGGTGATAATAGACTACCAGCTCGTTGCAGCTGCGGTTCGCCGCCCGCCACGGGTGGTCGGCGATGGCAAAGCAACAATCCGCAAGCTTATCGAGATACAATCCCGCAGACGCGCTGCGGCGACAGGCGGAGAAAGCCGTATTCCTGTAGATGCTGAAACGAAAAGATGCCTGGAGGAACAAGGTCTGTCGCTCGATTCTGTTTTGGAGGATCATCGCGAAATTACGGTCCGCAAGGCGGCCAATCTTCATACAGGCGGTACGATCCACGACGTTACAGCTACTGTTCATAGAGACCTTGTTGATGCTGCCTGTAAGGCTGCCCGGGCAATCGGTATTCCCGTTGTCGGGATCGATTTCATGGTCAAGCAACCCAAAAACCCGGATTATATCTTCGTTGAAGCCAATGAGCGTCCGGGGCTTGCTAATCATGAGCCCCAACCGACTGCCGCAAGATTTCTCGATTTGTTGTTTCCTGGATCAAGATAATGGTAATTTAGCGAAATCGAGATTAATTTATGTTCGTCGGAGAGGCACTCCGGCGACAGCTGCATTTTTGACTGGCAACCTGGAAATTAAGCGGTTCGCCTTTGGTCGGACCAGAGCATCTTACCTGTGTCTTTAGATCAAAGACGGAGTGCCAACCAATTAATCTGTCCAACTTTCTGAATTTTCAGTGGGATTCAGATTGTACGAGCTGACAAGCCAGTATGGAGGTTTGGAGGCCCCCAACACCCTCGATTTTCGTCCCGATGGCAAGAGGGTGACGGTGTTCTTGCTATCCATTCGAAAGACGAAGGAGTAATACTCCTAACCCGGATAAGTCATTGTCAGGATTTGTTGACTGGTGTTGTTACTCATGAACAGTGAGTTGAAACCAAGTGTCGAGAAAGCGGCTTCGTTTTAATCCATCCAGATAAACCAGAAGCTCCGGCCCAAGCTCGACAGGTTGCAGCGATGCTACATCCGAAGGGCTCGTTTCCGATACAAGACCAGTTTGTTGAAGGATCGCCTGACCGTTAGAAGACAGAAGATATGTGATTGCCTGTTCGGCAATGTTTGCGTGTCTACTTCGGTCTGGGATGAGCGCGGTCCAGGGTAGAGCGACGACGTAATCCTGTGGTATGATCACTGTAAAATCCCGTGCGTCATATTGCCATTTGCTCACGTCTGACAACGACACGTTATAGGCAAGATCGATGCTGCCAGCCGACAATGCCTGTAATAGCTCTTCACTCGTGTCGAAAATACGCGCTTGCGATGCGCCGAAGGCGCGGACAATACGCCAGAATAATGGAGAGCGGATCGAATCCTGAGCCGCCAGCGTATAGCTGACATTATCAATGCCGATATTGACGACGCCGACGCGCCGTTGAAAACGCGGTGCGTTTTGCTCTAACAATCGTGCAAGTTCAATGCGTGTCGTTGGCAGTTCATTGTCGAGCGCGCGACGTCTGACAACGCTCACCGCTGGATCGAAACCGATGCTGAACAATTCGCTACGCCAATGAGCTTGTGGTGCTAAACCTGCATTGCGAACAATTCCATTTTTTGGTTGCGCGCCACCTTCATTGGCGATGAGTACCGCAAGATCGGGCGTCGAAAGGATAACGAGATCGGCGGTGCTCGCTTCTTTAGCGCCAGCAAGAAGCCGCGAAGTCCATTCACCCGGTCTGATCTGCCGATAAGCAATGTTCACACCGAGCAATTGACGGGCAAGACCAGCCTGTACGGGGGCTATGGTTCCGGGTGCGATGTCGCCGACAATCTGAAATTCGGGTTTTGAGACCGGGTCATTTTGCGCATGCGTGTTATGCCATGAAGGAACAATCAATATCAGAACGGCACAGAATTGCAGGATAATGCATTTCATGCGCGCGGCTCCGGTGTCGTTGCGGGCAATGTCACCAGCACGCTTGTTCCACCACCTTCGCGGTCGCGCAGTTTAATCTGGCCGCCCAACGCTTCCGCAACCATTTTTGCTATCGACAAACCAAGGCCGGAACCGGGCTTTGATTGATTTGCTCGGACGAAGCGTTCGAAGACACGGTCTTTCATGTCGGTCGCAAGCCCTGCGCCTCTGTCATGAACACCAAGGGTGATCGTAGCTCCATTCTGGCAGTCAGAAGATGATAGCCAGTTCCCGGGCGGTTTGTCTCAAACACCGATCGATCGCTTGGTAGGCTGGCGCTGCAA
>NZ_JBHEEV010000021.1:0-18366 GCF_041930145.1 Brucella ciceri
AGCTGGTCTTTCCACTGCTTGATCTGATTGGCATGCACGTCGAACTGCTGAGATAATTCCACCAGTGTCTGCTCACCCCGGATCGCAGCAAGCGCCACTTTTGCCTTGAAAGCCGGGCTATGGTTCCGGCGCGGTCGTCTCGTCATGGTATCTCCTGTTCCTGGCATCTAAGCCGAACTCAGGCAGAAATTCCACTTATCCGAGCTGTGCAGATTTCCCGAGCCACCTCTTACTGAAAGTGGCGGGCCGCGGGGCACGTCACCGCTAGCCAGTGAGATTGCCCGAAAATTAAAACAGTTTGAAACCGTGGGATCGATAAAAGGTCATCGCGGACTGGATAAAAACCTTTATATGCCAAAGCCCCTTCTTCGAAGCATGCCCTCCTGCATGTATTACTCGGACAGTGGGTACGTAAGCAGTATCAGCAATTATACGCGACCTTAAGGAGAGATCAAAATCCTCAAAGTATAAGAAGAAACTATCACTAAACCCTCCGATTTTCTCTAAAATAGTGCTTCTAAAAAACATAAAGCATCCACTCACAATGGGAGGGTTCCAAAAGACCTCGCTTTGTGTTTCAGCTTGCATTTCATATTGTGCTAAGCGTGTGGAGAAGAACGAGCGAATTATATTAGGTGCAAAGCCCCTTATTATTAAATCAACGGCTGCCGGATAGCGTTTGCAGAGATATTGCCTCTGTCCATTCGGCCAAACGGCAAGCGGGCTCAACAACCCACAGTTTTCTTTGGTGCGCATGAAAGCCAATGCATTGGTTATTGCATCCGGACTGAGTTGAATATCTGGATTAAGAATGAGATGAAATTCGCCCATCTGCTGCATCGCGATATTATGGGCACGACCGAAGCCGATATTTCCTTGACCTTGAATCAGTTTAACAGGCAGTTCTGGAAAGCTATACTGCAAAAAGGGGGCTACTTCATTGCTGAACGAGTTGTCTACGATTGTGATGGAGAAGGTATCGGGCGCAAACGTTTTCAATGCGCTTTTCAGGCTGCCAAGGGTTTTTTTAAGCTCATCAAAGTCAGGATTAAATGTAACAATCGAAATCGTTAGCAATGGCTGCTTATTGATTTGAGGAGTAGCAGCTGAATCATTATAGATCATACTTGGGTTTCTCGGATCGCTATGTCGGCTTGGCTGTCGCCAAACCGAGGCCATCATGTAGGCATAATACATGCCTACATGAACGAATCGAAAGAAGTAAGATGATAGGAAGTGAAATCGCATGAAAGGGATTATTCTCGCCGGTGGTAGTGGTACGAGGTTGTACCCCCTTACAATCGCGGTCTCCAAACAGATTCTCCCGATTTATGACAAGCCGATGATCTACTATCCGCTGAGCGTGCTCATGCTGGCGGGCATTCAGGATATCCTGATCATTTCGACGCCGCATGATTTGCCTCTCTTTCAGAAATTGCTCGGTGATGGCCACGAATTCGGAGTGAATTTTTCTTACGCCGAGCAGGCGCATCCCAATGGTCTGGCTGAAGCATTCATTATCGGCAGGGAGTTTGTTGGCAACGACAGCGTGGCCATGATCCTTGGCGACAACATTTATTTTGGCGACGGTCTTTCGAATCTGTCGCAACTTTCCTCCCAGCCGATGAAGGGTGGCACTGTTTTCGCCTATCGCGTAGACGATCCACAGCGCTATGGCGTTGTCGAATTCGATAGCAAAACAGGCAAAGCAGTCTCGATCGAAGAAAAGCCCGAGAATCCGAAGTCCCATTGGGCCGTCACGGGTCTCTATTTCTACGACAATCAGGTCGTCGATATCGCGCGTTCAATCAAACCATCCGCTCGTGGCGAGCTGGAGATCACCACCGTCAATAACGTGTATCTGGAACGCGGAGAATTAAACGTTCAGCGCTTCGGTCGCGGCTACGCGTGGTTGGACACAGGGACGCATGACAGCCTTCATGAGGCTTCCTCTTTTGTTCAGACCATTGAGAAGCGTCAGGGGATCAAGATCGCCTGCCCGGAGGAAATCGGCCTGGATAAGGGCTGGTTGAGCAGTGATGCAGTGCTTGAGCGCGCAGCCAAGCTCGGTAAAACCGAATATGCTGCGTATCTTCGCCGGCGTGTAGCTGAGTTGGGAAAAGATTGATGCAGATTCGTCCTTTAGATTTAGACGGTGTACTTGAAATCAGCCCGCGTAAATTCGGTGATGACCGTGGCTTTTTCTCCGAGACCTACAATGCGAAATCATTCGCCGAAGCCGGTATTGATCTGACTTTCGTTCAGGACAACCATTCCTATTCGGCAGCCAGGGGCGTTGTGCGCGGCCTTCATTATCAGTTGCCGCCATTTGCGCAGGACAAGCTGGTGCGCGTCACGCGCGGTGCAATTCTGGACGTTGCGGTCGATATCCGCAAAGGCTCGCCCACATTCGGCAAGTGGGTGGCGCTGGAAGTCTCGGCTGAAAAATGGAACCAGATTCTTGTGCCGAAGGGCTTCGCACATGGCTTCATGACGCTCGTTGAGCATACCGAAGTCATCTATAAGGTGACCAATTATTATTCCCCCGAGCACGACCGCTCGATCCGCTTTGATGACCCGGCAATAGGCATAGACTGGCCGATATCCGCATCAGGCGTCCAGCTTTCGGACAAGGATCAGAAAGCGCCGATGCTAGCCGACGCAGACGTTTTTGCTTGAGGAAATGAAATGAATATTCTTGTTACAGGTGGAGCGGGCTTCATTGGCTCTGCGGTGTGTCGGCATCTGGCTTCCGATCCCAGGATCAATGTCGTCAATCTCGACAAGCTGACTTATGCAGGCAATCTGGCGTCTCTCCGTCAGATTGAAAATCATCCGAATTACAGCTTCCTCCTGGCTGATATCTGCGATGACACGAGCGTTCTGGATGCTCTGCGCGGCAACGAAATCGATGTGGTCATGCATCTGGCGGCAGAAAGCCATGTCGACCGTTCAATCGATGGTCCGGGTGCTTTCATCGAGACGAATATTGTCGGAACGTTTCGCCTGCTGAATGCGGCACTTGCCTATTGGCGGGAACTGCCGGAACCGCGCAAGTCGAGCTTCCGTTTCCACCATATTTCGACGGACGAAGTGTTTGGCGATCTGCCTTTCGACAGCGGTATTTTCACCGAGGAAACGCCCTATAAGCCTTCGTCGCCCTATTCGGCTTCAAAAGCGGCCTCCGACCATCTGGTGCGCGCCTGGCATGAAACCTATGGCCTGCCGGTTGTGCTATCGAATTGCTCGAACAATTACGGCCCGTTCCATTTCCCCGAAAAGCTGATCCCGCTCGTCATTCTCAATGCGCTCGATGAAAAGCCGCTGCCGGTTTACGGGGCTGGGGCGAATGTGCGCGACTGGCTCTATGTTGAAGACCATGCGCGGGCCCTCGCTCTGGTTGCGACGACGGGCAAGCTGGGCGAAAGCTACAATATCGGTGGGCGCGCGGAACGCACCAATCTGAATGTGGTGGAAACCATCTGCGCCATTCTGGACAAGAAGCGGCCTCGCGCAAACGGCAAGAGCCATGCCGACCTGATCACCTTCGTGACAGATCGCCCCGGTCATGATCGCCGCTATGCGATCGACGCTTCGAAGATCGAGCGCGAGTTGGGCTGGAAGCCGCAGGAAACTTTCGAGACCGGGCTGGAAAAAACCATTCAATGGTATCTGGATAATGCATGGTGGTGGGAGCCGATCCGCAGCGGTACCTATGCCGGTGAGCGCCTGGGCAGCACGGCAGTAAAAGAGGCCAAGGCATGAAAATCGCCGTCACCGGGAGGGAAGGGCAGGTCGTGCAGAGCCTTCTTGAGAAGGCGTCGCAGCGTGCGGACCTCGAGGTCATCGCGCTGGGCCGTCCGGAGCTGGATCTGGCAGAGCCGGAAACCGTGCGCAGTGCCATTGAAGCGATCAAGCCCGACGTCGTCGTCTCTGCCGCCGCTTATACGGCGGTGGATCTGGCTGAGGATGAGCAGGAACTTGCCTTTGCGGTGAATGCAGCAGGCGCCGGGGCAGTTGCGCAGGCAGCGGAGAACTGTGGCGTTCCTGTCATTCATCTGTCCACGGATTATGTTTTCGCGGGCGACGCTGACAAACCCTATGTTGAAATGGACGCCACCGGCCCTCGCAGTGTCTACGGAAGCTCCAAGCTTGAAGGCGAGCGTCTCGTAGCGCAAGCCAACCCGCAGCACATCATTTTGCGAACAGCGTGGGTCTATAGTCCTTTCGGCAAGAATTTCGTCAAGACGATGCTGAAGCTCGCGGAGACGCGCGACGCTCTCTCGGTTGTTGCTGACCAGTGGGGCAATCCGACCAGCGCGCTTGATATCGCTGATGCAATTATCCGGGTGGCGGATCATCTGGCGGCGGCACCGGAGTTTTCGGCTTATGGTGTTTATCATCTGGCCGGAACGGGTGATACGAACTGGAGCGGCTTTGCACGCGCCATATTCGGGGAAAGCGCCAGGCTTGGCGGGGCGACAGCGACCGTTACGGATATTGCGACCGCCGATTACCCCACCAAGGCCGTGCGCCCCGCCAACTCCCGCCTGTCGACGGCCAAATTCCAACAGGCGTTCAACTGGTTGGCACCGCATTGGCAGTCGTCGCTGCGGGACGTCGTGTCCCGGCTGGTATAGAGCATTTCCAGCAAAAGTGCGAAGCGGTTTTGCGTGGGAGAACGCGCGAAAACAAAGAGATGGAGCGGTTCCCCGTTACGTTTCAACTGGCACCGCTCTAGCTTTCAGCCAAAGAAGCAAAACAGCAATTATTAACGCAGTCTGCGTTAAGGATTTGATATTGCCCGCCTATACGGATTATGAACCACAATAAGGTGCATGGGATTGCACTATTGTGGGGATGATGATTTTCGGATTCACGTTATAAGATGGCAAGACTTTTAAGCCCGGCGGGCGCTTGCGGGCGTCGCCCTCTTCGATACTGGACAATCTGGCGGGAAGCATGAGCGGTACATCGCTTAAATTTGGCACGAGCGGTCTGAGGGGACTGGCGGACGAACTGAATGGCCTGTCTGCCTATGCCTATTCCCTTGCTTTTGTCGGAATGCTGTCGGAGGCCGGAAAGCTGCACAGGGGCGACAGTGTATTCGTCGGTCGCGATCTTCGCCCGTCCAGTCCGGCCATCGCGGCCCTGTGCATGGCGGCAATCGAGGATGCGGGATTTCAGCCGGTTGATTGCGGCATCTTGCCGACCCCGGCGCTGAGCAATTATGCAATCTCGCAGCAGGCGCCGAGCATTATGGTCACTGGCAGCCATATTCCGGATGACCGCAACGGGCTCAAATTCTATCGCGCCGACGGTGAAATCGACAAGAATGATGAAAGCGCCATCAGTGCCGCCTATGCGGCGTTGCCTGCAAATCTTGCCTTTCGTCATCTGCACGATGCACCCTATGGCAGTGATGCGATCGACCTCTATGTGAAACGCTATGTCGGATTTCTGGGGCATGAAAGCCTCCGAGGTTTGCGGGTCGGGGCCTACCAGCACTCGTCCGTAGCGCGTGATCTCATCGTCCGCATTCTCACCGAACTCGGGGCCGAAGCCGTACCGCTCGGACGGTCCGATGTGTTCGTGCCGGTCGACACCGAGGCCCTTCGTTCCGAAGATATTGAGCTTCTCGACCAATGGGCGAAGGAAAGCCGTTTTGATGCCATCGTGTCCACGGATGGGGATGCCGACCGCCCGTTGATCGCGGACGGGAAGGGCCGCTTTGTCCGGGGGGATCTGGTCGGGGCAATCACCGCACGCTGGCTTGGCGTCAAGACGATTGTAACGCCCGTGACATCCAATTCCGCGCTGGAAGAAAATTTCGAGCGCGTCATCAGAACACGCGTGGGGTCGCCCCATGTCATCGAAGGCATGACGCAGGCTGTCGCCGGCGGCACCCCGGCGGTGGTTGGGTTTGAGGCCAATGGCGGCGTGCTGCTGGGCACGGATATAAACCGTGGCGGTCATGTGCTGGCCGCGCTTTCGACCCGTGATGCGCTGCTGCCAATCCTGGGAAGTCTCGGTTCCATCAAGGAAACGGGCAAGCCGCTGTCCGACATCGCGGCAAGCTTTCATTTCCGCACGGCGCTGAGCGACAGGCTCCAGAACGTCCCGCAGGAAAAGAGCCTCGCCTTTCTGTCCCTCCTCAAGAACGAGGCGACGCGAAGCGCACTGTTTCAGATGGACGAGCCGATCGTCCGGACCGAAGCCATTGACGGTGTGAAACTCTTCTTCCATTCAGGCAATGCCATCCACTATCGTGCTTCCGGCAACGCGCCGGAATTGCGGTGCTATGTGGAAGCCTCAGGCGAGAACCAGGCAAAAACGCTTCTGGAAACGGGACTTGCCATCGCCCGCAACGCAACGAAGGACAACTGAGCAATGAGCTTTATTCCTGTCATCATCAGCGGCGGTTCCGGTTCAAGACTATGGCCGCTTTCGCGCGATGCGCACCCGAAGCCATTCATCGAGCTGCCGGACGGCAGCACCCTGATCGGCAAGACCTACAAGCGCGCGGCGCAACTGGGCGGAGTGGACCATATCCTCACCGTCACCAATCGCGACTTCCTGTTTCTGACGCTTGACGCCTATGCCGATGCGAAGGCGCCCAAGGTCGATAACGCATTTCTGCTGGAGCCGCTCGGACGCGATACGGCGCCTGCCGTTGCCGTCGCCGCACTCCATGCCGCCGCCACTTACGGCCCTGACGCCACATTGCTCGTCATGCCCGCCGATCATCTGATCGAGGATGAGGCCGCGTTCGCCGAGGCCGTTTCCAAGGCGCGACCGCTTGCTGAAACGGGCCGCATCGTCACCTTCGGCATCGTGCCCGATCATCCTGAAACCGGCTTCGGCTACATCGAGGCCGAAGGCATCGACGTGCTGCGCTTTGTCGAAAAACCTGACGCCGAGACGGCACAGGCCTATGTCGAAAGCGGCCGCTATTTCTGGAACTCCGGCATGTTCTGTTTCACCGCCGGAACCATGCTCGAAGCGATGCAGCGCCACGCGCCGGAAATCTTCGCCGCCGTTCAGGCTTCGCTCGAACATGCCCGGCGCGGCGTCAACGGCGAGACGAAGACCGTCGAAATCGCCAAGGACGATTTTGCGGCGGCGCCAGCGATTTCCATCGACTATGCGATCATGGAAAAGGCCGACAACATTGCCTGCATTCCGGTGTCCTGCGGCTGGTCAGATATTGGTTCCTGGGCGGCGATGGCCGATCTCATCACGCCCGACAGCGAAGGCAACCGCCTGCGCGGCGAAACGGTCATCGAAGACACGACCAACAGTTTTGTCCTGTCTGAAACCCGGTTGGTCAGCCTTGTCGGCGTTCACGACCTTCTTGTGGTCGACACGCCCGATGCGCTGTTGGTCGCCCATCGCGACAAGGCGCAGGAAGTGCGCAAGGTCTTCAACAAGCTGCGCGCCGATGGCCATGAGGCTGCCAAGCTTCACCGCACGGCCCATCGCCCATGGGGCACCTATACGGTGCTTGAGGAAGGCGACGGCTTCAAGATCAAGCGGATCGAAGTGAAACCGGGACGACGGCTGAGCCTTCAGGCCCATCATCACCGTTCCGAGCACTGGATCGTCGTTTCCGGCACCGCGAAGGTGACCAATGGCGATCGCGAAATACTGCTTACGACGAACCAGTCGACCTATATCCCCTGTGGCTTCCGTCACCGGCTGGAAAATCCGGGCATTCTGCCGCTCGTGCTCATCGAGGTGCAAAGCGGCGAATACCTCGGCGAAGACGACATCGTGCGTTTCGACGACGTCTATGGGCGCACCTGATATCACGGTCCTTCAGCGGAACTCGTTGGACTTTGATTGAGCCCGGGTGGTGATTAAACTTTTTCAAGGCGGGAGGCGCCAGCATCCCGGCGCCTTGTCAATCACTCGGAAACCGCCGGGCGCGGCATTTAATCGGGAACCATTCGCCGCCGCGAATGTTTGCCTCCTATGCCCAGTAATGAACAGGACACGGCCACCGATCTGATCGGCATGCCGGTCATCGATTTTCAGAAACACGCGCTTTTTTTCGACGTCGATGGAACCTTGCTCGATATCGCCGCCGATCCCGACGGCGTGGTCGTTTCGACCGGCTTGCAAAAATCCCTTTCAGTTATTTCCCGGCATTTGTCCGGTGCAATGGCGCTCGTCACGGGAAGGGCCATAAGCTTCATCGAGGAACGCTTTCCCGATTACCGCGGCCCGATAGCCGCTCTGCATGGCGCTGAATTCCGGCACGCGTCCGGGCTTGTCGAACTGATCGAGCCGGGCGAACAATTCCAGACCGCCAAGGATTTTCTGCGGCAGGCAGCGCTTCGCGTCAGCGGCCTTCGTGCCGAGGACAAGGGAAGTGCGGTTGCGCTTCATTATCGCGCCGCACCCGAGAAAGCTGAATTTGCCCAGGACCTCGTTGACAAGGCGTGGAAGCTCGCCGGGCCCGACTGGACCGTGCAGGCGGGCAAGATGGTTTTCGAGCTGCGCCCCGCGCTCAGCGACAAGGGCGCAGCCTTGCGCCGTTTCATGCGGGAGAAGCCGTTTGCGGGCAGGGTGCCGATCGCATTCGGCGACGATCTAACAGACCTGCCGATGCTCGAGGCGGCGGAACAACTGGGCGGAACGGCGGTGGTGATCGGACGTGCGATCGACCATCCGGGGGCTGCACGCTTTGCAAGCCCGGATGAGCTTCGCCTCTGGCTCTCCCGCATCCGGGACAATGGACAGCAACAGCAATGAAAGGATTTGGTGTATGGGTCGGCTGATCGTGGTCTCCAATCGTGTTCCCCTGCCTGATGAACAGGGCAAGGCACCAGCGGGCGGTCTGGCGGTCGCGCTGCAGGCGGCGCTCAACGAACGCGGCGGCATATGGCTCGGTTGGTCCGGCAAGACGCTTCCCGCGCGTCAGCCGCAGGAACTGACGATCCGGGACCAGGGGCCGATCCGCTATGCGCTGCTTGATCTCCACAAGAAGGATATCGACGAATATTATGCGGGCTTCGCCAACCGCATGCTCTGGCCGCTCTGCCACTATCGCCTCGATCTCATCGATTACACGCGCAAGGACATGGCGGGATATTTCCGGGTCAATCGCCTGTTTGCAAAGCATCTCCTGCCGATGATCCAGCCGGATGACCTCATCTGGATTCACGATTACCATCTCATTCCGCTGGCTGCGGAACTGCGCAATCTGGGCGTCACCAACCGCATCGGCTTCTTCCTGCACATCCCCTGGCCGCCCGCTGATATAGTTTTCACGCTTCCGGTGCACGAAACAATCATGCGCGGCCTTGCTTCCTACGATGTCGTCGGCTTCCAGACCGAAAACGATGTCGACAACTTCATCAGCTGCCTGCGGCGTGAGAAAATCGGCAAGCCGCTCAGCGATGACGGGCTGTTTGAGGCCTTCGGCCACCGGTTCCGCGCCGAGCGCTTCGGCATCGGTATCGAGACGGCCGCATTTGCAGAGATAGCCAACAAGGCGGACGGCCATTCGACAGTGCGGCGCATGCGCGAAAGTATGCTGGATCGCAGCCTCATCATCGGTGTCGACAGGCTCGACTACTCGAAGGGCATCACCAATCGCATGGAGGCTTTCGAGCATTTTCTCAATGTCGATCCCGGCAATCGCGGCAAGGTTACCTTTCTGCAGGTCACGCCGAAATCACGTTCCGAAGTGCCGGAATACAAGAACATGCAGCGCGCGGTGGCCGAACTGGCCGGGCGGGTGAATGGAGCGAACGCCACGGTGGACTGGACGCCGATACGCTACATCAACCGGTCCCTCAATCGCGACGTGCTGGCCGGACTCTATCGGCTCGCCGCTGTCGGTCTGGTCACGCCGTTGCGTGACGGCATGAACCTTGTCGCAAAGGAATATGTTGCCGCCCAGAACCCCGAAAATCCCGGCGTGCTGGTGCTCTCCCGCTTTGCCGGCGCCGCGCAGGAACTGGACGGCGCGCTTCTGGTCAATCCCTATGACACGGAAGCGATGGCCTATGCCATGGCCCGCGCGCTGGCCATGCCTCTGGAGGAGCGCAAGGAGCGGTTTGAAAGCATGATGGGCTTTCTCAACACCCACGACGTCAACCGCTGGTGCGACGACTTTCTGAAGCGCCTTGCATCGGGCTGATGTCGGCTCATGGCTTGATGATGCCCAGTTTGGCGACTTCTTCCGAAAGGTGAATCGTGTAGTCGAACTTGTCCAATACCGGCGTAAGCAGATCCGCCTCGCAACCGCGAGCGTCCCTCGGCGACATGCCGAAACGGGCCTTGAATGCCTTGGTGAATTGCGTGCCATCATGAAAGCCGAAACGATAGGCAATTTCCTTCAGCGATACGTGCAGCCCGCGTTCATCGACAAGAATGCGATAGGCGCGGTCCAGCCTCTTGTCGCGGATGATCTTTCAATTCCGCCTTCCACCTCGAATGTCCGGTAGAGGCTCGAGCGGGAAATGCGCAGGTTCTTGGTGATAAGGCATGGCCCCAGCACTGGATCGGAAAGGTTCTCGTCGATATAGGCGAGGATGCGCTTGCGCACTGGGAGGTTGGCTGGAAGGCTTTCAATGACGCCGCCCTCGGTGCCGTTGATGCTTGCGCCGAGCAGTATGAACATCGCATCCAGCGCTGATTGTGCTTCCACCCTGTCCAGTGTGCCGCTCAATGACTGGAGATTCTGGAGGTAGCTGAAGAGCACCCGTGTCATGGGGGCGGTTGCAGGCATAACGAGGCCGTGCAGATTGCGCCAGCCGACGATCCTCTCCAGCTCCTCACGCGGAATCAGCCGGTGATGCGGGAACCGTTGGATGCGTGGCTTTCCACCGTCTGGCTCAAATCGATAACGACGATATCGCCCTGTTTCGCTTCGACATCGACACCATTGAAATCGCCGTGCAGATCGCCGCCGGTGATAAGTTGCAGGACGTAGTGGTTCAGCCCGCTCTTGGCGATGAGTTTTCGCGCACGCGTGTAGCGCTGTGAATTGAAGGAGGTTGCTCCAATCTGAATGGAGCCTATGGAACGCGCAACGATTGATCCTGAAAACTGGTAATCGTCGCTGTCGCCCGTGATTTCATACATGGGCTTCAGGATGGCGCGCCAGAATTCATTGCGCAGCCGGTCCTCTATCATGTCTGTTGAAATTGTTGCCTCGTTGCTCATTGCAAATCGTCAAGCCAAAGATCATGAACATTGATGTGGGGAATAATCATTCATTAGAAATAAATACTATATTGATCCATTGGCTTATGCTCATTTATTGCCAGCCAATAAGTAGGAGTTGTATTCTTATTTCCGGTAAATAGGATTGTCTATGTCACTTTCCATGATTGCAGTTTCATTATTTTGTAATATATAATTTCAACCTAATATAATTGTAGTCATTTCTATAAGGTCAGTTATGGTGACGTCCTGCAAGGTGAGAAATCGTTTCACCAATAGCTATTAACAGGTAATCGCGTCAAATATGCGCGGTTCTTTCCGCAGGCTATTTCTATAGAGCATTCATTGAATATGAGAAGGTTTGAAACTATTTATAGTGTTTGAAAGTTATCGCAATATGAGGCTGTTTTTTACTTTTTTGGCGCTTGCCATGATCGGCTGCGCGAACGTTGCCTCCGCAGCAGGGCTGCAGAGCGATTTCGGGCTGGATTGCCGGCTCGTGCCGATGCAGGGAACGGGCGCTCCAGATGCAGCCGCACGGCCCGGCTGGGCCATGCCCTTAGCAAACCCGGCGGGCCAGCTGTCACAGCGCGCCATCGTCTATCCGCGCGCGGTGCCGTCACCACAGCTCTACCGTTATGACTGCGCTCCCAGGTCCGCGGGACCGGTTTCGGTTCCACGGACCCGGTTCAACGATCAATAAGGGCTGTCGACCTTGCCCATTTCCACATAGACGGTCTTGATCTGGCTGTAATGCGCCAGAGCGGCGATGCCGTTCTCGCGTCCGATGCCGGACTGCTTGTAGCCGCCGAAGGGCACTTCCACCGGCGTCAGATTATAGGCGTTGATCCAGCATGTCCCGGCCTTGATCTGGCCGATGACGCGATGGCCGCGTGCAATGTCTGCGGTAAACACGCCCGCCGCCAGACCGAATTCGCTATCATTGGCGCGGGCAATCACCTCATCCTCATGAATAAATTCCAGCACGCTCATCACTGGCCCGAAGATTTCCTCGCGGGCGATGGTCATGTCGTCTGTCACATCCGTGAAGATGGTCGGCTCGATGAAATAGCCCTTATCGAAACCTTGCAGTTTCGGTATGCCGCCGCCGTACGCAAGGGTTGCGCCTTCCGCCTTGCCCTTTTCGATATAGGAGAGAACCTTTTCGCGCTGGGCTGCGTTGACGAGCGGACCCATCTGGGTCGCTTCGTCCAGCGGGTCGCCAATGCGGATTTTGCGCGTACGTTCGACCAGCCGGTCGACAAAACGTTCGCGCACGTCCTTGTGGACGAAGACGCGGGTGCCGTTCGAGCAGACCTGACCCGTGGAATAGAAATTGCCGAGCATCGCGCCGCCGATGGCGCTTTCAAGGTCGGCATCGTCGAACACGATGATCGGAGACTTGCCGCCAAGTTCCATCGTGACATGCTTCAGATGTTCGCCCGCTTGCGCCATGATGCGCTTGCCGGTCGGCACGGAGCCGGTCAGTGAAACCTTGGCCGTCAGGCGATGGTTGACGAGTGCGGCTCCTACATCGCCGAAGCCCTGCACGACATTGAACAGTCCGTCGGGCAACCCGGCTTCCTTGTAGGCTTCGGCCAGCGCCAGAGCCGAAAGCGGCGTATTTTCTGACGGCTTGAAGATGAAGGCATTGCCCATTGCGAGCGCAGGCGCGGATTTCCACGCGGCGATCTGGATGGGATAGTTCCACGCGCCGATGCCGACGCAGATGCCGAGCGCTTCGCGGCGCGTATAGGCAAACGAGCCGCCCAGTTCCACGAACTCGCCGTTGAAACCGGAAATGATACCGCCGAAAAACTCCAGCGCATCGGCGGCTGAAGCGGCATCCGCCACCAGCGTTTCCTGAAGCGCCTTGCCGGTATCAAGCGTCTCGAGCTTCGACAGTTTCTTGTTCTTCTCACGCAGGATTTCCGCCGTGCGGCGCAGTATGCGTCCGCGCTCGACGGGCTTCAGCGCGGCCCATTCGCCTTGCGCTTTCAGCGCAGCCGCATAAGCCGCCTCAATCACGCCGGGCGTGGCGGAATAAAGCTTGGCGATCTCTTCACCCGTCGCCGGATAGATGACTGGCAAAGGCTTTCCTGCCTTGTCTTCCACGAATGCGCCGCCGATGAAGTGCGAGGCTTTGGGTTGTGCTTTCATTTCTGGTTCCTTGTTTAAGGGAATAGGGGGTAGGGCAGTAAGGCAGTATGTTGTTAAGCGCCGGGAACACGAGCTGACATATTCCCCTACTGCCTTACTGCCCACTCGCTGGACCGCGTCAGCGGTCCGCAACCTGCCACCTCGGATTGATCCATGGTTCCTGATTGGAGCGCGCCAGCGGCGTGCGGCCAAGAATATGATCGGAAGCCTTTTCGCCGACCATGATCGACGGGCCGTTGAGATTACCATTAGTGATGCGCGGGAAGATGGATGAATCCGCAACGCGCAAGCCTTCGACACCGATCACCTTGCATTCAGCATCAACCACGGCCATCGGATCGTCAAGCGCACCCATTTTGCAGGTGCCGCACGGATGGAAGGCGCTTTCGACATGCTCGCGGATGAAATTGTCGATTTCATCGTCGCTCTGGACCTGCGCGCCTGGCTGGATTTCCGCGCCGCGATAAGGATCGAACGCCGCCTGTCCGAAAATTTCTCGCGTCAGCCGCACGCAATGGCGGAAATCGGCCCAGTCGTCCTCATGCGACATGTAGTTGAACTTGATGACCGGCTTTTCGCGCGGATTGGCCGAACGAAGCGTCACGCTGCCGCGCGATTTTGATCGCATCGGCCCGACATGGGCCTGAAAACCGTGCGACTGCGCTGCCGCCTTGCCGTCATAGCGGATGGCGACCGGCAGGAAATGATATTGGATATCGGGATATTCCACGCCAGCCTTCGAGCGCACGAAAGCAGCGGATTCGAAATGATTGGTCGCGCCGTCGCCCGTCTTGAAGAACAGCCATTCCGCGCCGATCCTGGCTTTCGAAAACAGGTTCAGCTTGGAATAGAGCGTGATCGGCTGCGTGCATTCCTGCTGGATATAGACTTCCAGATGATCCTGCAGGTTCTGGCCGACGCCGGGACGGTCGGAAACCACTTCGATCCCATGGTCTTTCAGATGCGCGGAAGGCCCGATGCCGGAAAGCATCAAAAGCTTTGGCGAATTGATCGACGAGGCGGCAATGATGACCTCGCGCCGCGCACGGACGGTCGAAAAGGTGCGGCCTGCCTCGATCTCGACGCCAACCGCGCGCTTGCCTTCAAGCACGATCTTGCGCGCCAACCCCTTGACCAGCCTGACATTCGGGCGCTTGAGCGCGGGCTTCAGATAGGCATTGGCGGCAGACCAGCGACGACCATTATGGATCGTCTGCTCCATCGGGCCGAAACCTTCCTGCTTCTCGCCATTATAATCTTCCGTCACTTCGAAACCCGCCTGATGACCGGCCTCGACAAAGGCATGAAACAGCGGATTGTCACGTTTGCCGCGCTGAATATAGAGCGGGCCGCTGGTGCCGCGCCAGCCTTCCTGACCGCCGCTCGAATTTTCCATGCGCTTGAAATAGGGCAGCACATCGGCATAGGCCCAGCCGCGCGCGCCGCTTTCCGACCAGTGGTCGTAGTCGCGGGCGTGGCCGCGCACATAGACCATGCCGTTGATCGAGGATGAACCGCCCAGCACCTTGCCGCGCGGCGTCACGAGGCTGCGCCCGCCAATATGCGGCTCCGGCTCGGTGGAAAAGCCCCAGTCATAGGTCTCCATGTTCATGGGGAAGGACAGCGCCGCCGGCATCTGGATTAGCGGGCCGACATCCGGCACGCCATATTCGATGACGATTACCGAATAGCGGCCGTCTTCCGACAGGCGATAGGCCATGGCCGATCCGGCGGAGCCGGAACCGATGATGACGAAATCCGCTTCCATACTCATTTTTCTCCCGAAGGCCCTTCCAAAAGTGGGCTTGAAAGCTGAACCGCGATGTAATCTTCCACGAGTGCCGTGGCCCTGCCTGCATCCGGCGCATCCGCGCCGAGCGCATGGCGGATATAGAGGCCGTCGATCATCGCTCCCGCGCCCTCGGCGATGCGGTGCGCCTGTTCGCGGCTCGTGAGCTGCTCCAGCGCGAAAACCAGATTTGAATGAAGGCGGCGCGCATAGATGCGCAAGAGCCGCCGCGTATCTTCCGACTGCTGCGCATGCACATAAAAGGTCAGCCAGGCTGCAATCGTTTCCTGCGTGAACTGCGAGGCGGAAAAATTGACTGCGATGATGGCGGCGATACGCGCCTGCGGCGTCTCCGCCTGTCCGATGGCCGCGTTGAGATCCTGCCCCAGTTCGCGCAGCAGATGCCGCATCGTGGCCAGAATGAGCTTGTCCTTGCCGCCGAAATAATGATGCGCAAGCGCGGGCGAAACCCCCGCCTCATGCGCGATCTGCGCGACGGTCACATCCAGCGAACCGCGCTGGCCGATTGTGCGGATGGCGGCATCGATCAGCTCGCGCCGCCGCAAGGGCTCCATCCCGATCTTGGGCATAATTGTGGTCCGTTCTCAGGCTAATTCCAGTGCAGTCTATCTTTGATTGACTCATCAATCAATAAAAAACCGCCATGCAAATCATGCGTTTACGCGTGGCAGAAGCGGGCGGGGATGGGAGGGAGGCTTGCCGGATGGGGTGCGCTTGCTTACATTGAAATGATGAGCAGAGCTTTCACCAAAGAACAGGATGATGCGCCGAACGACCTTGGCGAGCGCCCTGTAAGCCCGCATCGCAATCTCGTCACGCCGGCGGGGCTGAAGATGATCGAGGACGAAATCGCCCGGCTGCAACGCGAGCTGGCGGATGCCAATGTCGCGGGCGAGCGTTCGGCGGTTGCGCGCATTTCGCGTGATCTGCGCTACTGGACGGCGCGGCGCGAAAACGCCGAGCTTTCGGTTCCCGCTGCCGATAGCGATGTCGTGCGTTTCGGCATGACCGTGGAACTGGAAAATCTGGATGATGGCAAGGTCCGTCGCTGGACCATAGTGGGCGAGGACGAGGCCGACCCGTCAAACGGCAAGATCTCCCATGTCGCGCCTGTCGCCATCCTGCTGTTCGGCAAGCCGGTCGGTGATGTTGTGAAAATCAACAATGTCGAATGGGAAATCGTGTCGCTGACGACAGTTTAGTCTTCTTCTATCTCGACTGTATGGTCACGGAAAAAAGCGGTCGCGCCAGCTTCATCAATCTCGCCGGAAGCAATACCCATCGTGAAACTGTAAAGCAATCCGTCGTCCGCGGTCAGTGCATAGCCGTTGGCGAGCAGAAACGTAACAGCGGTCACGATAGCGGTGCGCTTGTTGCCATCTACGAAAGCATGGTTGCGGCCTATTCCGAAAACATAGGCTGCTGCGATTTCCGCATGATCCGGTTGGCCATAAACCTGTTTGTTCTGCGCGCGAGCCAGGGCAGACTCAAGAGCATTCTCATCACGAAGCCCTTGAGCGCCGCCGTGGCGTTGCAGTTGTTCGATGTGGATTGCCTCAACGACGCGTCGCGAAAGAAAACGCCAGTTCATTCGGCGAGCTTCTGCAAGGCGACCTTGTACTTGTCCATCACTTTACGGGCAGCTTCCATCTGCTGCTCGAAAGTATCGTCAACAGGCTCCAGCGTCAGGCCGTTCTGTGTTTCGATCACCTGGAGCTTGTCTCCGGTCTGGAGGTTGAGCCGCTCCAGCACTTCCTTAGGCAGGATCACACCATCGGAATTGCCGATCTTGCGCAGGGTCACATTCATGGCTGTTCTCCTATGTTATAACGCTTGATATAACATGGCGTGCGCTTCTTGTCACTACAAGCTACAGCCAGCCTTTGCGGCGGAAATAATAGAGCGGCAGCAGGGCAGAGGCGACCATCAGGATAAGCGCCATCGGGTAGCCCCAAGGCGAATGCAGTTCCGGCATGAAGGAAAAGTTCATGCCGTAGATGGAAGCAACCAGCGTCGGCGGCATGAAGCCAACCGCCGCCACCGAGAAAATCTTGATGATGGCGTTTTGCTCGACCGAGATCAGGCCGACGATCGTATCGAGCAGGAAGGTAACCTTGTTGGAAAGGAAATCCACATATGCGGTCAGCGATTGGGTGTCGCGCTCCAGCGACTTGATCCAGCTGCGCGTTTCCTTCTTGCCCGAAGCCGGATTGCTGGTGGCCGACAGATAGACCAGCATGCGGCTGATGCCTGCAAGGCTTTCCCGCATCCGCGAGAGAAAGGTTCCCTGTCCGCCGATCTGGGTCAGTATGTGCCGGAAGTCCTGCGTCGTCATCGGGCGCGCCTTGGGCTGGCGGCGGTAGATGGAATGCGAAGCCGCATCGATCTTGCCTGCCACGCCTTCCAGAATATCGGCCAGCCGGTTGGTCGTGGCTTCGGTGATGCCGAGCATGATCGAAAGGCCCGAGCACTTGGCTGAAATGAGGCCGTTGCCCGGTTTGGTCGAGCGCAGAATATAGGTGGTGAAGGATTTTGGATTGGCATAGCGCACTGTTATCAGTCGCGAGCCGTGCAGGATGAAGGTGACGGGCGCCAGCTCCCGATGATCGAGATCGACCGCGTGCAGGATCGGAACGGTCAGATATTGCGCGCCGGTTTCCATGTAGAAGCGGCTCGATTCCTCGATTTCCGTCATGTCTTCGCGCGTCGGGATCGAAATGCCCGTCCATGCCTCGACAATGCTGTCTTCGTTGACGCCGGGAGCGAACAGGTCGATCCAGATCACATTCTCGGGCAATGGGGTGCCCGGCTCGACCTCCACTTGTTCGAGGTGGTCACCGGAAAGGCTGTAGAGTGTGATCATACTGGCACCTGGAGTCTGGCCCGAATTTCGGGCAGCTGAATTATGGGCACTGTGCGCGAAAATTGTTAACGGAATGCGGCAGCGGTTTCCAGTCCGCAATCGGCTTTCCGCATGACGGTTGACAGCTTCCTTCCGCAGGTTTAATTCATCAAGTCATCAGATGACTTTGGTGGAGCTATGAAGGCAATATTCCGCAAGACCCTGACGGATTCGGCCACGCAGGCATTGCGTGCGGAAATCATGTCGGGACGCTGGTCCGTCGGCGACCAGCTGCCCAATGAAGCGGCACTTTCCGCAACGCTCGACGTCAGCCGCGGCACTGTGCGCGAGGCTGTGCGGGCGCTGGTCGCGCAGG
>NZ_JBHEEV010000022.1:0-17464 GCF_041930145.1 Brucella ciceri
AAATGGCCTCCCCAAGGGAGTTCATCAAAGCATTGTCTCAATAGCTGATTTGTCCGGCGAAATGGGGGGCACTCCATCGTGAGTGCAGACGTGGATTCGAAAACAGCGTCCGTCCAGCTTATACCGAGATACGAGGTATACAATGGAATTGCACCGACCGCAGAAACCGAGAGCCACGCGCTCACTGTAATAAGGAGACCTGTTCTGCGGTCATTGAGCTTTTGTAATTCCGGACGAAAGCCAACCGTCAGCAGCAAGGCCACCGCACCGGCAATCATGGCAGATCGCAAAAACACCGCGGCGTCACGGAAGTTCGAAAACGAAATATCGATGACCGCCGGAACCAGCATGGCAATCGACACAGCAAGGACGAAAATTCCATTAAAAAACAGAACGATCCGAAGTCGTTCTAGCGTCATTCGACTATCCTGTTTTCGAGTTCAACCTGCAACCCGTAACAGTTTCAAATACGGCTCGACATAAAAAAAGCATAGTGATTTCTTGCGATCACTAGTGATCCTTTGCGATTTTCGCAACGAAGGTGACCCGCGCCAACGAGCCTACTGCGCATCTCAATCGGCGGAAACCGGATATTATCCCTCCGCTCCCTCGCGTTAATACATCGATCGTGCAGATTAATGGAAAGCAACCAGACTTGTTTCTGATGCGAATCCGGCACAAAATCTTGACCGGCAATCATAGATTGGTCAGTAGCTGTCTTTCGTTTCTCGCGAAAACCCGACATGCGCCAAACTAAATATAGTCAATATCCATCTACGAAACCCGAGGGTCGAGCCAAGGCCAGAGTCGATGTCACGGGCAAACAGGGAGCAATACCTCTTCAACAGTGTCAATGTTTCACGCGCCGACTCCGAACTATGCTATTAACGATCAAGTGGCCTCTGCAGCCTCCCGTTTGATAACCGTCAAGATCCCTTCCGACTGGATTGCATGAAGCGTATCCCGCAGAGTTGAACCGAACACGCCATCTGTCAGTGCTTCGGGAAGGATGTCCGGGCACACAGAGGCAACCGCACGGACTATCCCCTCCGATGTCTCGATATCTTTCAATCCGTTCAAAAGCTCAGTGGCTTTGGGATCATTCAATGAAACTGGGTGGCCGTCGTTCCCCTTTCGAGCCAGATAGGCAAGCCACGCAGCTAGAGCAAAGACAAAGGGTCTGTAGGGCTTGCCCGATGCCAGTGCTTCCAGCGCCGGGGCGGTGATGCGTTGTGGCAGTTTCTGCGTACCGTCCATCGCGATCTGCGCGGTGGAATGGGCTATAGCAGGGTTGGTAAACCGCTCGATAAGAGCCGTAGCATAGGCTTCGAGATCAATGGACAGTCCGTTTACAGTCGCTGCAGCCGCTGCAAGGTGCTGACGGACGAGTGCAGCATGCTCCGGGTCGGCCATAACCTCGCGGACCAGCTTCTTGCCGGAGAGCTGTCCGCTATAGGCAAGCATCGAATGGGCCCCGTTCAGCATTCGCAGCTTCATGCTTTCATATGGAGCGACATCGTCGACAAAATGAGCGCCGGCACATTCCCATTGCGGACGTCCGGCACAGAATTTGTCCTCGATCACCCATTGGCTGAAAGGTTCGGTTTCGACGGCAGCATGGTCTTCACGTCCCGTCAGTTCTAAAGCAAGCCTGGCGGTCTCTGCATTCGATGCTGGCGTGATCCGATCCACCATGGTCGAGGGAAAGCTGACATTGTCGGCGATCCAGCAGGACAACTGCTCACCGTGAGTTTCGCGAGCAAAGGCCAGTGCTGCATTTCGCAACTTCTGACCATTATGCGAGAGATTATCGCAACTGAGGACGGTAAATGCTGGCAATCCAGCGGCCTCACGGCGCGATAGCGCTGCCACGACAAGGCCGATCACGCTGGACGGTGTCTCCGGATTGGCGAGGTCGGCAGCGATAGCTGGATGCGCGTGATCCAGCCTCCCGTCGCTGCTGATGCCATATCCCTTTTCTGTCACTGTTAGACTGACGATGCGACATCCGGGCGATATCATCGCGTTCAAGACATCCTGTCCGACCTTCGGGCCGGAGAGTACCCGATCCAGTGCCCCGATCACCCGCGCCTCCGTTACCAGGCCGCGCGTGATCAGCGTATAGCGGCCATCCTGCGGATTAAGACTGTCGGCAACGGCAGTTCCCCGCAGGGACACGCCCGTCACGCGCCAATCGCCACCTTTTTGCGCCAGCACGGTATCGGTGTAGGACAAGAGATGCGCGCGGGCAAAATTGCCAAGCCCCAGATGAACGATGCCCACTCCATGATCTTCGGGTGTATAAGCGGGCCAACTGGCCGGCCCCCCGCGGTTTGCCTCTGCCGAAAGCCGTTTCACTTGTGGATCCTGACATCTGGATGGGAGAGGGCGGTCATGATCCCGCGCAATTCAGCCAGACCTTTCAGCCGACCGATAGATGGATAACCCGGTTGAGCGCGTCGGTTCAGATCATCGAGAATGTCCTGACCGTGATCGGGACGCATCGGGATGCGCCAGTCGGCACGGCCTTCAGATTTGCGGCGGTTTTCCTCCGACAGAATGGCTGCAATCATTGCCACCATATCCGTGTGACCTTCAAGATGAGCAGCCTCATGGAACGAACCGCCAAGATGGGGTTCCTCGAGCGCAACATTGCGCAAATGCAGGAAATGCACGCGGTCACCGAGGCGCTTCATCATACCTGGCAGGTCATTATCGGCGCGCGCGCCCAGTGAACCGGTGCAAAGTGTGATACCGTTCGCCGGAATGTTTACTGCATTCATGACCGCTTCATAATCGGCTTCCGTGGACATGATGCGCGGCAGCCCGAGAAGCGGGAACGGCGGATCGTCCGGGTGGCAGCAAAGACGCACGCCAATTTCTTCCGCGAGCGGAGCCACTTCTGCCAGAAAGTCGATCAAATGGCTGCACAAGCGCTCTGGCGAAATATTGTCGTAATGGGCGAGATGCGCCTTCACATCGTCCATCGACATACGTTCGGCAGCGCCTGGCAGACCGAATACGACATTGCCGGAAAGCTCCAGCCGCCGCGCCTCGGACATGTCTGCAAAACGCTTGTGGGCAGCTTCGATAAGGTCGGGTTGATAGCTTTCGGACGCGCCCTTGCGCTCCAGCAGAAACAGGTCAAAGACAGCGAAATCCAGCGCATCGTAACGCATGCAGGTCGCCCCATTCGCAAGCCGGTAGGCAAGGTCGGTACGCGTCCAGTCGAGGATCGGCATGAAATTGTAGCAGATGACCTCGATGCCTGCGTCACGCAGGTTGCGCATCGATGTCTTCCAATTGGCGATATGGGTCTTCCAGTCGCCGGTCTGTCGCTTGATGTCTTCTGAAACCGGAAGGCTTTCGACGACTTCCCATTTCAGCCCGGAAGGATCGCCATTCTTCATCCAGACAATTTCGGTCTGTCGCTGTTCGATTTCAGCGGGGGACCAGACCGCGCCGGTCGCCACGTGGTGCAGGGCGGTAACAACGCCTTCGACCCCTGCTTGCAGCATATCATCGATGGATACGAGGTCCTTGGGGCCAAACCAGCGCCAGGTCTGTCTCATTTATTCGTCTTTCTGTTTTCAGTGCGATGCCGACGCATCAGCGAAACTAATCTGAACCTTGACAGATCGGGAACGATCTTTAGCCGCCCTGAAGGCGGACAAGGCTTCGATCAAGGGAATGGTTGCAGTGATGATCGGTCGGGGATCGATAGCCCCCGATCCGATCAGACGTACGGCCTCGGCAAATTCCGTATCGAACCGCTGCGAGCCGACAAACTGGATTTCCTTGCCCACCATGACGTTGAGAGGCAAGACGGTTGGTCCGGCGACTCCGACCTGTACGAGCGTGCCGAGCGGACGCAGGCAGGAAATTGCGTCGTTGATGGCCGGCGCTGCGGCCGAGCATTCAAATACCAGATCGACCTTGCCCTTGCCAGCCTGCCAGCGGGCGAGCCCTGTCGCGTCAGTTGCAATATTGACAGTATGGTCAGCGCCCATGCGTGCGGCGACGGCCAGCGTGGCGTCCTGAATGTCTGTCACAATGATTTCCGAAGCGCCGCGCTGTCGCGCAACCGCCACGCAAAGGGCACCGATCGGGCCTGCGCCCGTTACCATGACGACTTTGCCCGCAAAGCTGCCTGCAATCGCTTCGCCACGATTGGCAGCGTGGAGGCAGACCGCCAGCGGTTCCGAGCAGGCTGCGGCTCCCGGATCGATCCCATCGGGGACAGGCAGGCATTGGTCAGCCGCAATCACGATCCGGTCGCGGAACATGCCCTGTTCGTGCGGGAGGTACATTGCCGAGCCCTTGAACCGCATAGCGGTGCAATGGCGGGGCAAGCCCTGCTGGCAGAAACTGCAGGTGCCACAAGGCTGTGAGGGATTCATGACGACAAGCTGGCCCGGCGTCAGGCCCGTCACGCCTTCGCCGAGGGCCTTGATGCGTCCCGACGCCTCGTGGCCGAGGATGATCGGCTCCCGAACGCGAATAGTTCCAATGCCGCCTTCCAGCCAGTAATGCAGATCCGATCCGCAGATCCCGCCTGCTTCGACCGCAACCAGCACTTCGCCCGGCCCCGGTGTTCCGACAGGACGGCTCTCGATCCGCAGATCATCCTGCGCGTGAAGACAGATCACGCGCGTGTTCGAAAATTCAGTCATTTCCACCTCAGGGCATCAATGTGTTGGGTAGCCACGTCGCCAGCGGCGGCAGATAGCTGACCATCAGAAGGACGATCAAATTGGTGATGATGTAAGGGATGATTGCCCTGATCACTGGCGAGAGGGGAAGTCGCGCAATATTGGAGGCGACAAATAGGCAAACGCCGACGGGGGGCGTTGTCAGTCCGATCATCAGGTTGAGCACCGCAAAACATGCAAAATGAATGGGGTCGATACCGACTGCCAATGCCAGAGCCTGCAAGGGCACGAACAGAATGATCAGAGCTGCGATCGTCTCCATGAACATGCCAACGAACAGAAGCAGGATGTTGATCAGCAGGATAACGAGAAATTTGTTGTCCGTGATCGAGAGAACCGCATCGGCCAGCGTCTGCGGGATACGTTCCGCGACGAGAATCCAGCCGAACACATTGGCTGTGCCTACCAGAACGAGAATGCCAGCCGAACTGATCGCGCTATCGATGATGATCTTCGGAATTCGGCTTACCGGCAGTTCCCTGTAGACGAACAGCCCCACCACCGCCGCATAAAGACACGCGACCACAGCCGTTTCAGTCGGCGTCGTGATGCCGATCAGCAGGCCACCCACGATCAGGGCGGTCATGGCGATGGCCCAGATTGCGCCGGTGAACGAGGATAGCAGTTCCCGGACGCCCTTCCAGTCCTCGCGGGGGAAGTTTTTCTTCTTGGCAATGAAATAGGTCGTTACCATCATGGCAAAACCCATCAAAAGGCCGGGAACCGCACCCGCTAGAAAGAGCTTGCCGACCGAAAGACCGGAGAGCGACCCAACGATAATCATCGGTACGCTTGGCGGGATCATCGGGCCGACGGTCGATGAAGCGGCTGTAACGGCAGCGGAGAAATCGGCTGGATAACCGACCTTCTTCATGCCGGGGATCATCATGCCACCGACGGAAGCCACATCGGCGACGGCGGTTCCCGAAATGCCGCCGAAAAGCATCGAGGCTGCGATATTGGCTTGCGCCAACCCGCCGCGCATCCAGCCCACAAGGGCATTTGCAAAGCGGATGATCCGCTCCGTGATGCCGCCGGAGTTCATCAAGTTTCCAGCCAGAATGAAACCCGGAATGCAGAGCAGAACGAAGCTGTCCATCCCCGCATACATCTTCTGTGGAATGACAACCAGCGGGATGTCTGCGAACAGAAGATAGGCCATCGAGGACAGGCCCAGGGTCACGGCTACGGGCAGGCCGATGGCCAGGCCCAGCACGAATGTGCCAAGGAGAAGGGTCAGACCCATCAGTTTTCCTCCGAATTGGGGATGGGGCGCCCGTCATGACGGCCCGACAGCATCTCAATGATGCGCATCACGGCCCAGAGGCCCAGAGCGACCAGAAGAACGATCTGCGTTGCGTGGACGAAATCCATGCGCCACCCGAGAGAAGGAGCGGTCTGGCGGCTCCCGATCATGGTGTAATCCCACGCGGCAGGCAGGAGAACAGCCGCAAAAATTACTGTCAATGCGGCGCTTACCAGCCGCAGCAGCCACGGCATACGTCCAGGAAGGCTTTCGCAAAGAAGGTCGACATTGACCATATCGCCACTACGCAGCGCGAGGCCCGCACCGAGCGCACCAATATAGAGCAGGCAGAATCTGGTCAGTTCCTCTGTCCAGACCGGGGCGGTGCTCAAAAACGTGCGCGCATACACCTGCAACAGCACCGCGCCCATCAATATGAGAAATGCTGCCAGTATCAGAAGGCGGCATAGGCCTTCCAACCCTTTGAATAGTTTTGTCATGGTATCCTCGACGGGGCGGCTGCCGGACGGAGGGTCGGCAGCGCCACTAGCTCAGTCGTTGAAAACCTGTTCGGCCAGGGGGCGGACTTCCTGCGGCACCGAGTTGATGACGGCGTCACGTGCCTTGTCGGCAAAGGCAGCCTGATCCACGTCGACAAACTTCACCCCCCGGCCTTCGAGGTCGGTGACGAGTGCCTTTTCGTCCGCAATGAACAGCTCGCGTTCAAAAGCCTGGGTGACCTTGGCAGCTTCCTGCAATGCAGCCTGATCAGCTTCCGAGAGTTTGCCCCAGCTTCGTTCCGATATGGCCAGATAGATCCACGAACGGACGTGTTCCGTCTTGTTGATGACTTTCTGAACTTCATAGAAGCCGCCGGACTTGAAAAGCGCGAGCGGGTTTTCTTGGCCTTCGATGGTGCCGTTCTGGAGCGAGGTGAAAACCTCGGAGAAGGCCATCGGGGTGGGGTTTGCACCGAGCGACTGCCATGCGGCAACAAAGATCGGCACGTTCGGCACGCGGACCTTGAAACCCTTCAGATCGTCCGGCTTGGTTATCTCGCGATTGGCCGACAGGTTGCGTGGACCGCGTGCGAAATAGGTCAGGGGGCGGATGCCGGCCTTTTCGATTATCTCTGCCTCGATCTGCTTGCCGATCTTGCCAGAGGCGACCTTGTCCATATGTTCAAGCGATTTGTATGCATATGGCAGAGCCAGCAGGGCTGCTTTTGGCGCCCAGTTTTGCAGGCTTTCACCGGTGATGGTCATATCGGCCGTGCCGAGCTGCATGCCATTGATGAGGTCGATTTCCTTGCCGAGCGATTCATTCGGATAGACTTCGACGGCAACGCGTCCGTCGGTACGGGATTTGACTTCATCCGCGAATTTCAGCGCCGCCTTGTGCCAGATATTCTCTTCATTGGCGAGATGCCCAAGCTTGAGTGTCACCTCCTGCGCCAGGGCAGTTCCCCCCATGACGGCGAGAACGGCACAGGTCGCTGCCAGCCGCGTAAGATTCTGAAATTTCATGGTTTCCTCCTCTAGATATGATTGCTGCTGCACTGCGGCTCTACAGAAAATATTCGGGCCGCTCCTGCTCGATGATAGGCAGATCGCTCAGAATTCCCCGCAGATGCATCCGTATCGAATGCTCGGCCTGGGCGGGATCGCCGTTCGCAATCCCGTCGACCACCGCGCGATGTTGCGAGATGAGGCGATCGACCGGGAAATGCATGCTGGAAAGAAACCGTACCCTATCCATCTGGGCCTTCATCTCGACGACGACGCGCCAGGCTTTTGCCTTGTCAGCTCCCTCGGCCAGAGTGCGGTGGAATATTTCATCCGCCTCCATGAAATCGCGTGCCGATCCACCGACGAGCTTTTCCTGACGAACGAGCTGGGCTCGCAATTCGGCAACCAGGGATTGATCGGGAGATTGGGCCAGAAGCTTGACGATGTCGGCTTCAACCGCTTCGCGCACAAAGCGCGCATCCATTACAGCCGGTAGTGAAATTTTTGCGACGAAGGTGCCCCGCTGGGGCCGAACCTCCAGCAGTCCTTCATTGGCGAGCTTGATAAAAGCCTCACGCACGGGCTGACGGCTGACCCCGTATTGTTGAGCCACGTCGGCCTCGGAAATCCGGGCACCCGGGGACAACGCATTATCAATGATGGCAGCCCGCAGCGTTGCGTAAAGCTGATCGACGACACTGACGTGCTTTGGTTGCAATAATGGACTTTGCATAAATGGGGCTCCTCAAATTTCGAGTATACCATACTACCATACCAGTCAACACAGTCCGTGTTGTTCCTCGAGTCGAACCACAGCTCGAAATGAAACATGGCGGTAGCCGGAGTTTGGTAGATTTGGGGACCGTGGCATTGCGACGGTTCATTGAGAGTTTTCTCACCCACAACCGTCGGCTACATCCCTAATCGAGTGGCGCATTTCGGGACTGGGCGGGACCGTTTTAGTTGCAGGGGGGATATGGATTGGTTGTTCCGCTGTTGTACCCAGTTCCATACAACTGCCATCTGCACAAAAGGACCAGCCTCCGATTGTCCTGCGGGAGGCCGCGAGAACAATTTCAGGACGCGGAGGAATGTTTGGATGATAGGTAACCAACCGTTCTTGAGAACGGCAACAGCGGGCGGGTCCATGCCTGCACCGGAGCCTCTGACAAGACTAACCCTTGGGGCGTCACATTCCAGACCTCCCGCCACGGCAGTTTCTCGACACAGTGCGTCCAGGAGTGAACGAAGCTCGTGGCGGCGATATTCATTACGCCGCCAGCCGTTGCAATACAGACAGCCATCAACCTGATGACGCGACGATGGAAGGCCGCGATCTCCAGAAGTGCCAGGCAAGAAAGGCAGCACAGGCTGCAAAACCGAGTTCATCGCTATAGGGATAGGTTGCAAGCATCAGAGCGATGGCAACGAAGGCTCATATGCGCTCCCACATATTCAGCGGTGTTCGCAGATGCCCGATAGCGGCAGCGCCCCAAAGCAGGATACTGAGTAGCGCCTTGACGATCATATAGGCGAAGGCAAGCCAGAAGCCGAACCGTTCGGTAAGCGGGCCACCCTCCTGCAGCATGATAACCGGCTCGTATACTGCCATGAACGGCACGGCAAATCCCGCCACCGCAATCCGGATCGCCTGCATGCCGATCTTCATGCCGGATTCTCGCGCGATTGGCGCCGCTGCGAAAGCTGCAAGTGCTACGGGCGGCGTGAGATCGGCCATAATGCCGAAATAGAAGACGAACATATGCGACACCAGAAGCGGCACATCGAGGTGAAGAAGCGCGGGACCGGCGATAGAGGAAGTAATGATGTAGTTCGGAATGGTTGGTATGCCCATGCCGAGTACGAGGCAGGCCAGCATGGTCAGTATCAGCGAGAAGAACAGAGAATTCTCACCAACGCTGACGATCACACGGGCAAAGGTCGAACCGGCACCGATCAGCGCCAGAACACCGATGATGACGCCGACCAGAGCACAGGCAACGCCCACGGGCAGCGCATTCTTGGCGCCTTCCGCGAGGCTTTGGAGGCAGAGATTCAATGTCTCGCGGCCGCCGCGCACCAGAAAGTTTATCGCAACCAGCACCGCAACAAGACCCATGATGAGCGTAATGCCGCGCAGGGCGTAGCCGAAGATATTGAACGTCGTGCCGAAAGCCGCCGCCGACATGATGCCGAGCGCAACCCAGAACAGTAGCCGCGATCGCCGGTGCGTGCGTGGTGGCCCCAGGCAGCGAAATGACCCTCGTGAATGACCTCATCGGGAAAGAACTTGTCGCGCGGGTCCAGAACCTTTCCATGACACAGAGAGGGCTTGACGTGTTCCAGCCATTTCGTGACAGCGTGCGCGGCGTCACGAGCCGGCTTGTGGCCGACGTGTCCTCGAAACGCTGACCAGCCGCGCGGTCGAATTGCTCCACAAAGACGATACGAGTACGGCAAACCCAGCTTGAGTGATGGCTTTGGAAGCATAGTCACGGGCGCCTGAACAGAACCAATATCGTGAACGCAAGCAGACCCAGGCCGACGCTTGTCGGGACAGCGTCTGGCGAAATCCAATCCACGAGAAAACCCGTGCCAGTCGATCCCATTGCGCTGCCGACGGAGTAGGCCAACGAGAAGCAGGCGGTTCCGGCTATCAGCATTCCGCCGTCGAAACGCTCGCCCAGAATTGTAAGCGCACATGTGCTCAGGGCAAATGTGGCGATGCCGATAACTGCGAATATCCCCAAAATAGCTGCTTCGGACTGAACGAATGGAATGATCAGGAACGCGATCGCCCCCACAAGGCCGCAGCCGGTCGTCACCCCGGCGCGCGAAGTCTTGTCCAGCAACCATCCCACGACCGGCTGGGCAAAAGCTGTGGGAAGCGACAGCACGGTAATCGCGTAAGCCGCAAATGCCTCTGAGTGGCCCACGCGCACGAAGTAGACGGCCATACCGGATATCGCAGCAATATCGGCAAAACCGAAGGCCAGTTCCATGAGCACCAGAATGGGCGCGGCGCGGATAAAGCGGAACAATACGCCTGCTGGGGCGCGTTCCGGCACTGTACGAGCGTTGCCGTTAAAGATTGCGCAGGCAAGACCAATCGATGCAATGTAGCCAGACTCCAGCGCAAAGGCAGAACCATTGGTTGTGCCCAGAAATGGAATGGCCAGCGGGCCGGCCGCAAATCCCGCGCACATGCCGGCTCCGTAGAAGCCGGAAATACGTCCGCGTAGGCGGTCGGGGGTCGCCGTGTTCAGCCAGGCTCCGCTCAGGATTGAGATCAGGCTCGCACAAAAGCCGATAGCGAAACGGGCAATGAACCAGACTGGCAAACTGTCTATCACGGCGAACGCCGCAAGGCCGATAGAGCAGCCGAACAAGGCAGCGACGATCAGGAGGTTTCCCCGGACCCTTGCGGTGAGTTGATCTATTGCCAGAACAGACACTATCGCGCCGGCTGCATAAACGGCGGCATTCAGACCGATCAGACTTCCGGCCACGCCTTTTGTTTCAAGCACAAGGGAAATGAGCGGAAAGGTGAGACCCTGAGCGACTGCAAAGGCGGTTACGCTCGATATGACGATCGCGATAGCGGCCCAATCCGGCGCTGCGTCCTGGCGTGTTGCGGTTGCCACCATGGCTGGTACTGTCCTTGCCTGTCCGAATGCGCGGCCAAAATAGGGGAAAGTGCGCTGTCTTTCTGTCGACGATTGATCTATCTATATCTAGATTTCGTCAAACCAACATTGGGTTCCATCACGATGCCCGGTGCAACACGGCCCCGATATATTCGCGACATGGAAAGCCAGGAGGCGGGGCAGAACCTCGGCTGGCATACACACGATTTCGGGCAGTTCTTTTCTGCCATTCGCGGTTCGATGTATGTTGGCACACGCGACCGGGTACTCCTGCTCAATCCGGCCATGGCTGTGTGGATACCGCCTGATGTCGAACACTGGCTGCGCTATGCATCGAGCAATGAGATCATCTATGTCGACGTGAACCGCGCAGAGTCGGACAGGCTCGGAACAAGGGCTCGTATCGTTCAGATGACGCCGGTTCTTCGGGTTTTGATGGGCGCTGTCCCGGACAACGAGTCCTCCGGACTCACAAAGCCGCATGAGGCCGCTTTATACGAACTGCTTTTCCATGAAATTGTGGCTGCCAAAGACATCTCGCTTTCGATTGCGATGCCACGGGACAAGCGCATTTCCGGGCTTGCGCAAGCCGCGATAGATGATCCGGGCTCGATTGCTTCTATCGACGAATGGCTCATCGGCGCTTCGGCCAGCCGTAAGACAATTGAGCGGCTTTTCATAACCGAAACGGGAATGTCGCCTTCGCGGTGGTTAAGACAAATCCGCATTCTTCACGCCGTCTCCCAGCTTGCCGCCGGCAAGAAAATCAGCTCGGTAGCGCTCGATTTAGGATACCAGTCGCCGAGCGCCTTCACCTACATGTTTCGTAGCGCCATTGGGTTGAGTCCGCGCGATTTCCGCCAAATGGAGAAGAGTGTCGGCAGATAGGCTGTGCTGGATCTGCCGCATTCAGGCATTGGTGAAATCGTAAGGAACGACCGCAACGGGGTCGAAAGCTGGTCAAAACACGCCTTCGGTTCAGACGCAGATATTTTACGGCTCAATTCCGAATGCAGAAGTTGCCCGCGAAAAAATGCAATGGCCCATAGTGGGCCCCGGAACTTATCCAGACGTAAATCATGGACTGCCTAGATATGACCGAGCGGGTTGTGCGTTCCGGACTATTGCTTGGGTGCCAGATGCGTAATCGAAATCAAGCATGTATGTTAAGAATCTTGCTCACCTTCTTCATGAAACTCTCGCCTGCGTCACCATTTGATGAGACGCTAATCCGTTTCGAGCACCTGCGAGGATCTGCACTTCTTCCGAGGGGAAGAGAAAATGCCGCCAAGCGGCTGACCGACACTGAGGTTGCAAACGCAATTCTTGGCTTTATTCTTGTCCCTCAGTCAGGCCAAACCGACGCCGAAAAACTGCTCTTTTCCGGCTTCATGCGCGCATATTCGGGTCGGGTATCGGCCAGCGTCTTTTTCAGTGCTTCGGCAACGATTTCGGCCTCGCCGTCATGCAGGTTGCAAGGGTCGAGATAGAAGTGGCCGCGCTCGATTTCGTGATTGCGCACGATGATCGGTGGTTCGGCTAGCGATAGCGCTTTGGCAAAACCGGCCGCCGAGAAACCGGATTCCGGCGTAACGCGAATCTCCAGCCGGTCGAGGGGATTGTCGGTTGGATCGGACACAATGTCAGCTTTGATGCCTTTTTGTCCGTCCAGCGTATCGTGCCAGAGCTTCAACGCCGCTGTTTCCCGTTCGCGGATGGCTGCGTGATCGCGGACTTCCCAGGCTTCCAACGCCCCAATCACCCCGGCAATGCTTTCCTTGCCAACCTTCATGCCGCGGCCTATGCCGCGATTTTGCAGGAAGGCGGCGCGCACCAGATCCTTGCGCCCGGCCACGATACCTGCAGTTGGTCCGCCGAGAAACTTGTGGCCGCTATAGATGACAATATCGGCTCCCGCCTTAAGGAACCGTTGGAGGTCGTACTCGGAGGCTGCATCGACGATGACCGGCACGCCCTTGGCATGGCAAATTTCGGCGAATTGCTCCAGCGATAGCATACCATACTGTACGGTATGGTGAGACACAACGTAAAGGGCTGCCGCCGTCTTGTCGGTTATCGCGTTCGCGACATGGTAATCATGTGTGACGCTGACAGTGCCGGCCTGTATGACTTTGCCGCCGGCCAGCCGGATCGACTGGTCGATATTGCCGCCGAAATTCACCAGATGACCGAGCTGGACGATAATTTCATCCTTCGCGCCGGGCGCGACGTCCGGCAGGCGTTCGATCGCGAGAAGGTCGGTTCCGGTAATGGCGCCAGCCAGTGCCAGCGATATACCGCTGGCACAGGACGCAGTGATGAAGCCCGCTTCACCGCCGGTCAGGCGCGCGACGACCTTGCTCGCGGTGCGGTGCAGGTCGTCCATCTCAACGAATTGCGGCGCGATCTCGGCCATGGCTCGAATGGCTTCAGGAACGATGATCGACGCGCCGAGCGCAGTCATCGTGCCGGAGACATTGATTATCGGACGCAGGCCGAAGCGTTCGCGGATCGTTTGGTTGGGACGTTGAGAATTGGACTTATCCATTGTCGTGTCTTTCATCGTGTTCTTCGGGAAAGATTTCGACGATCGCTTCTATTTCGACCGTGATGTTGTTGGGCAGCGAGGCGACGCCGATAGACGAACGGGCATGCACGCCATCGTCGCCGAAAACTTGGACCAGAAAATCGGAACAGCCGTTGATGACGCGCGGATGCTCCTCGAAGTCATCGACCGCGTTAACGAAGCCGAGCAGTTTCACGATCCGCTTCACGCGCCGCAGGTCGCCCAGATGCGCCGTCAGCACTGCGAGCAGGTTCAATCCGACAAGGCGGGCGTGTTCTCTCGCTGTTTCGGTGCTGACGTCTCGGCCAACTTTGCCCTTGTGCAGGACGCCTTCATGGTCCAGCGGTCCCTGACCGGAAATATAGAGCATATTGCCGATTTCCAGCACGTTGCGAAATGTGCCAATCGGCGTGGGAGCAGGTGGAAGTTCGCGCTCCAACGCGGCAATGGGGCGATAACGGGACATGCGCACGCGGATCCTAGTTCAAATGAGAGGTTCTGAAACGCGATAGGAAGGCGTTCAGGCGGTCGTTTTGACCAGCCTGGGCCATCAGGTGTGCCGGCGGGCCATCAGCTGCGACGCGGCCCTCATCCATAAACACGATGCGGTCGCTGGCGTCGCGGGCGAAGGCGATCTCGTGGGTCACCATCAACATCGTCATGCCCTCCTGCGCCAGCTGGCGCACTACGTCGAGCACCTCGCTAACCAGCTCTGGATCGAGCGCCGAGGTGATTTCGTCCAGCAGCAGGATTTTCGGTTCCATGGCCACCGCGCGGGCAATGCCCACACGCTGCTGCTGGCCGCCCGAAAGTTCCGACGGCAGGTTGTCTATGCGGTGGCTAAGCCCGACACGCTTGAGCCAGTGTTCGGCGATGGCGCGTGCTTCCTGCTTCGGCTTTCCGCGCACTTTCGTCAGGCCCAACATGACATTCTGGGCAGCCGTCAGGTGCGGAAACAGATTGAAGCTCTGAAACACCATGCCGGTTTCGGCGCGCATCCGGGCAAGGTCGGTTTCGCCCCGGCGTTTGCGGTTGCCGGTATCGGAATAGCCTACTTCACGACCATCGATCTGAATCGACCCGGAATCATAGGTTTCCAGAAAATTCACGCAGCGCAGCAACGTGGTCTTGCCGCTGCCCGATGGGCCGATCACGGCGACGACTTCTCCCTTTTGCACCTGCATGTCGATACCCTTCAGCACCGATACGGAGCCATATTCTTTTTCCAGGCTTTCAATCCTGAGAAGCGGCTTGTCAGTTGCAGTCATGGCTCTAGTCCCGAATATAGGCATAGCGGCGCTCTACCGAGCGGCTGACCAGTGAGAGTGAATAATTGATTACGAAATAGATGAACGCGCCCAGCAGATAGAGCGACATAGCCTCATAGGTGCGACCAATGACTTCGTTGATCGACTGCATGAGATCGACCACGCCGAGGAGTGAAACCAGCGCGCTGCCCTTGACCGCATCAGTGACGCCGTTGATCCATGGCGGCAGGAAGCGTCGAAGAGCTTGCGGGAAAATCACGTAGTGCAGGCGGGATACGAAGGTCAGGCCGATAGCTTTGGCAGCTTCCATCTGTCCCTTGGGTATGGAGACGATGGCACCACGTACATATTCGATGACCTGTGCGGCCTTGAATAGCGTCAGCGCTACCACACCTGCCCAGAAGGAATTGATCGAAACGCCGAGCGGCGGAAAGCCGTAATAGACCACGAAGATCAAAACGAGGATCGGGATACCGCGGATGCAGTCGCTGAACAGGCGTATGAGCCATTGCAGCGGGCGCGGGCCATAGATCAGCCCGATCCCGAGAATGACGCCGGAAATCAGCGAGAAAAGCACGACTAGTACAGATACGAGCAGCGTAATCGCAAGGCCTTTGCCGAGGAAGGGAAGCGCATATAGGATGGAAGACATGGTTCAGCGCTCCGCTCTGAAACGGCGTTCCAGCTGGCGCAGGCCGAGCAGGATTCCATATCCGGTTACCAGATACATCACCGTTGTCACGATGTAGACCTCGACGATTCGGAAAGTGTTGAAATTGATCCACTGTGCGCCGTAGGTGAGTTCCGGCACTGCGATCACCGACGCCACGGACGTATCCTTAAACAGCGAAATGAAGGTGTTGGACAGCGCGGGCAGCGTGATGCGTATCATAGTCGGCAGGCGCACATAAAGCAGGCGCTGCCATGGCGTCAGGCCGATGGCCTTGCCGGCGTCGATCTGGCCGCGTGGAACCGCCTCCAGACCGGAGCGAAACACTTCGACCAGATAAGTTCCGGCATAGAGCGACAGCGTGGCGACGAAGGAAACGGTCGGACTATATGCGATGTTGACGACGGTGGGGATGCCGTAAAAGACGATATAGACAAGGAGGATCAACGGCACGTTGCGCAGAACCTCGACGTAGGCCGAGATCAGGGCGCGCGCGACCTTACCGGCCGACACATACCAGATGGCGAGCGCCAGCCCGATGATCGCGCCGATCAGGACCGAAAGCACCGCAAGCTCAAGGCTGAGAACAAGTCCTTGCCACAGTTTATCAAAATGCCGCCAGATCAGATTGAAATTGATATGGTAGTTCATGTGCGGGCGCCTGCCTCCCGGTGTATTGGATCGGGACGGTTTCGAGCGCAATCCACATTCCGCTACAGCCTCCCTCTCGGGCAGGCGACTCGCAATGTTCGGATCGCGCCCTGCAATGCCCGACCGCAGATAGGGTCGGGCGCTCCAGATTCAGATGGACGGAAAGCCCGGTTTGCGCTCTGGCGGCTCCATGCCGAAATATTCCTTGAAGCCTGCGTCATACAAGGCATTTTCGTGGCCGAACATGGCAATTGAAAAGGCGGTATTTACAAATGTCAGCCAGTCCAGGTCACCCTGACGCACCCCGCCGCCATAGAGCATCGCGTTCCATTGCTTGCCGGCGTCGAAGTAACGGTCCGGGTTTTTGGCGACGAGCCAGCGCACGTTCGACAGGTCGACTGCGGAGGCATCGGCGCGATTGGAGTCCAGTGCCTGGAACACGTTGGCCTGCGTATCGATCTGCATGACCTGCGCGTCCGGCAGCACCGCGTGCACGGTCGTCTCGGCGTCGACATTTTGCAGGATCGCGATGCGCGCGCTGCTTCCCTTGGCCTTCAATTGGTCGAATGTCTTGGCTGCGGCGTCGGGCTTGGTCAGAAGAGCGACGCCCTCAACGTAATAAGGGCGCGTGAAGTTGATGAGCTGCGCGCGCGCTCCAGAGATCGTCATGAACTGGAGCGTGATGTCGACCTTGCCTGTAACGATATTGGGAATGCGTTGCTGCGCATCCTGCTTCACGAATTCGACCTTGGTAGGATCGTCAAACAGGGCCTTGGCGATGATCCGACCCATGGTGATGTCCATACCAACCAGTTCGCCGGCATCATTCTCGAAGTGCCAAGGCGCATTAGTGCTGCCCGTACCCACGATCAGGTGTCCCCGGTCCAGAACGGTACGCAGCAGGCTGTCGCTCGCTGCCTGCGCTGCCGCCTCCTTAGCATTCAGCGTCACGGCGACAGCCGCTCCGAGTGCTACTCCACCCAACCCGAGTTTAAGGAATTCACGCCGTTCGTTGCCTGCAGCCATGTTTGCCTCCGTGCATGTTTGCTTAATTGTTCCCTTGATATTCTTGTTAGTCTTATATATTGGACTATAATCTTATATTTAGGACGATATTATAAGATGTGCGGTTTGGCAACCATGATCGGACGAGAAAGGTCAACTCATGACTTCGGGGCAGATTGCAGGTGGGACAC
>NZ_JBHEEV010000023.1:0-17001 GCF_041930145.1 Brucella ciceri
GAAGCTCCGCTTCGCTATCCGTGAAGGCGGCCGCACCGTCGGTGCAGGCATCGTCTCCTCGATCATCGAGTAATGAATTTGACTGGCGGTTACGCCGCCAGTCTGGCATTCTAAATGCCGCATAGGGGTATAGCTCAGTTGGTAGAGCGACGGTCTCCAAAACCGTAGGTCGCGGGTTCGAACCCTGCTGCCCCTGCCATTTCAGAACGGGTGCTCATGGCTTGACTATGGGCGCCCGTTTTCTATATGATAGTTTAGGCAGCAATCTATGCCGCCTTACCTTTTCGATGATGGCGCAGGCTTCGGCAAGGCGACGTCGTGGAAAATGATAATTCCCTGCGGGATTTGTTGGCCGGGCAGGGGAGGATCGCCGCCGCACGATTGGATGGTGCGTCGAGTGATATTCGCAAGGATCGGATCTCCGATAAGCCTGTATGGTATTCTTTTAACCTTTGGGCTTGTTTTTTTCGGGAATCGATTCTATGTAGCGTCAACAGACACGCGGCGCGTGGGGCTGAATTTTCAGCTTTGCGTGCCGTATACGCGTGACTTCAGGCTTTTGATTCGTTTTTGCGAGCTAGAGTTTGGGGGTAGCGCCGGATCAATGACAGAGCGGCAGATGGCATCCAAGACGAATCCGATCACCTTTTTTCAGCAGGTTCGCGCCGAAACGGCGAAGGTGACCTGGCCTACACGGCGTGAAACGGTCATCTCCACCATTATGGTGGTGATCATGGCGTTTCTGGCTGCCGCGTTCTTTTTTCTTGCCGACCAGCTTATGGCCTATGGCGTAGAATTTATTCTCGGCCTTGGTCGATAAGTTAGGATTGGGGAGTTTTTAGATGACGGCGCGCTGGTACATCGTTCACGCCTATTCCAATTTCGAAAAGAAGGTCGCCGAGGACATCGAGGCCAAGGCAAAGCAGAAGGGTCTGTCCGAGCTTATCGAGCAGATCGTCGTGCCGACCGAGAAGATCGTTGAAGTGCGCCGCGGCCGCAAGGTTGACGCAGAGCGCAAGTTCTTCCCAGGCTACGTGCTGGTGCGTGCAACCCTTACGGATGCCGTCTTCTCGCTGATCAAGAATACTCCGAAAGTCACTGGCTTCCTTGGCGATTCCAAGCCGGTGCCGGTTTCCCAGAAGGAAGTCGACCAGATTCTGAACCAGGTTCAGGATGGCGTCGAGCGTCCGAAGACTTCGGTATCCTTCGAGATTGGCGAGAACGTTCGCGTTTCCGACGGTCCGTTCGCTTCCTTCAACGGGATCGTTCAGGAAGTCGACGAAGAGCGCGCGCGTCTCAAGGTTGAGGTTTCCATCTTTGGGCGCGCAACGCCCGTGGATCTGGAATACGGTCAGGTCGACAAGCTCTGATCGTTTGCCCGTGAAGGGCTCCACTCCCGGCGAATTTCGGCTGGAGTGGAAATGGTGGAAGGGAAGGCGGCTTAGCCGGTCGCCGATCTCCGGACCACCGAACTGCCCGCCAGTCGAACTGGCGTCAGTCGAGAGCCGGATTTTCCGGCATTAATCGAGAAAGCCGGATTTCCGGCAAAGTAAAAAAGGCAGAAAGCAATGGCTAAGAAAATTGCAGGCCAGCTGAAGCTCCAGGTAGCGGCAGGTGCGGCCAATCCGTCGCCCCCGATCGGTCCGGCCCTGGGTCAGCGCGGCATCAACATCATGGAATTCTGCAAGGCGTTCAACGCTGCCTCGCAGGAAATGGAAAAGGGTTCGCCGATTCCAGTCGTGATCACCTATTACCAGGACAAGTCTTTCACTTTTGTGATGAAGACGCCTCCGGTGACCTACTTCCTCAAGAAGGCCGCTAACCTCAAGTCCGGTTCGAAGACCCCGGGCAAGGCAAGCGCCGGCACGATCACCCGCGACAAGGTTCGCACGATCGCTGAAGCGAAGATGAAGGATCTGAACGCCGCTGACATTGAAGCAGCGATGCGCATGATCGAAGGTTCTGCCCGTTCGATGGGCCTGGAAGTGGTGGGCTGAGACGATGGCGAAGATTTCCAAGCGCATTAACAAGATCCGTGAAGGCGTCGATCGCAACAAGCTGTACGATCTGTCGGCTGCTATCGGTCTCGTCAAGGAACGTGCTGTCGCCAAGTTCGATGAAACCATCGAAATCGCGATGAACCTCGGCGTCGATCCGCGCCACGCCGACCAGATGGTCCGCGGCGTCGTCAACCTGCCGAATGGCACAGGCCGTACGGTTCGCGTTGCTGTTTTCGCTCGCGGCGACAAGGCTGAAGAAGCCAAGAAGGCTGGCGCCGACATCGTCGGTGCGGAAGAACTGTTCGAAATCGTCAATGGCGGCAAGATCGAATTCGATCGCTGCATTGCAACCCCGGACATGATGCCGCTCGTTGGCCGTCTCGGTAAGGTTCTCGGCCCTCGCGGCATGATGCCGAACCCGAAGGTTGGTACCGTCACCACCGACGTTGCAGCTGCTGTTGCTGCTTCCAAGGGCGGTGCAGTCGAATTCCGCGTCGAAAAGGCAGGTATCATCCATGCCGGTATCGGCAAGGTTTCCTTCGACAATGCCAAGCTCGAAGAAAACATCAAGGCTTTCGCTGACGCCGTGATCAAGGCAAAGCCGTCGGCTGCCAAGGGTGAATACGTCAAGCGCGTGTCGATTTCCTCGACCATGGGCGTTGGCGTCAAGGTCGACCCGGCAACCGTCAAGGTCGTCGCCTAAGTTTCAGGGCTCCGGTTCGCCGGGGCCCAAGCCTTTCCGATTGGAGAGGCATGGCTGCCAGCCAGTTCTGGAACAACAGGACGAACGGCAAGAATTCCGGGTCGAAAGACCCGGATAGCCGGATGAAAATCCGGTTATCCTGTCCGAGATTGCAGGCGGATCATCATCTTCGGGTGGTTTTCCTTAAACGCAAAGCCTGCATGAGACGTGGAATAACCCTGTTTCGCACGAATGTGCATGCAAGGTTTGAACCGTAGTTGCCTTTGGGTGAAGCCTGCTTGCAGGTGGAGCTGAAGGGGACAGGATCCTCGAACGTCGGACTGACTGTGAAGTTCGTCCGGCAAAGGCAACCCGGCAGGGCCATGTGGTCCTGTCAACTGGAGAGAGACAGTGGATAGAGCGGAAAAGCGCGAATTTGTCGCGTGGCTGAACGGCGCTTTCAAAGAGTCCGGTTCGGTCGTCGTGGCCCACTATACCGGTCTCACCGTTTCGCAGATGAGCGATCTTCGCTCGAAGATGCGTGATGCAGGTGGGTCCGTTAAAGTCGCGAAAAACCGCCTTGCCAAAATCGCTCTTCAGGGCACGGAATCGGAAGGTATTGCTGACCTGTTTACGGGTCAGACGGTCGTTGCTTACGCAAGCGATCCGATCGCCGCTCCGAAAGTAGCCGTCGAATTCGCCAAGACTAACGACAAGCTCGTTATCCTCGGCGGTGCAATGGGTGCAACGACGCTTAACGCCGATGGCGTCAAGTCGCTTGCTTCGCTCCCGTCGCTCGACGAACTGCGCGCAAAGCTGGTTGGAATGATCCAGACCCCAGCTCAGCGTCTTGCAGTACTTACCAGCGCTCCGGCGGGCCAGATCGCCCGCGTTATCGGCGCGCACGCCCGGAAGAACGAGGCGGCTTAAGGCCGTTTCTCGCTGTCAACAGTTCAAACCTTTATAATAGGAAGTACAAAAATGGCTGATCTCGCAAAGATCGTTGAAGACCTTTCGGCCCTGACCGTTCTGGAAGCCGCTGAGCTGTCCAAGCTTCTCGAAGAGAAGTGGGGCGTTTCGGCTGCTGCTCCGGTCGCTGTTGCTGCTGCTGGTGGCGCTGCCCCTGCTGCTGCTGCAGAAGAAAAGACCGAATTCGACGTCGTTCTCGCTGACGGCGGCGCTAACAAGATCAACGTGATCAAGGAAGTGCGCGCAATCACCGGTCTCGGCCTCAAGGAAGCCAAGGACCTGGTCGAAGGCGCTCCGAAGGCCGTCAAGGAAGGCGCTTCGAAGGACGAAGCTGAGAAGATCAAGGCACAGCTCGAAGCTGCTGGCGCCAAGGTCGAACTCAAGTAAGTTCGGACTATTCTGGCGGATGGTTTTCCATCCGCCAGTTCCCGCCGGACTTTCCCGGTGGGTCGGATGACTGGAACCCTTTTCCTGAGTGCCGGAACGGCTTTCAGGAAACGGGTTTTAGCCCGTTAAGAGCGCCGCGTGTCGGCAACGATGCTGAAGGCCGCTCTGGAAAGTTTGCACATGATCCTTTCGATCCATCCGATCTGAAAGGGGCCAATCAGAAGGTTCATGTGCTCGAAGGACCGCCGAAGGGCGGCGCATGATAAAGGCCGCAAGGCGTGAGCAAGCCGCAAGGCTATAGAACGAGGAGCGACGATGGCTCAGACCCATTCTTTCAATGGTCGCAAGCGCGTACGCAAATTTTTCGGCAAGATCCCAGAGGTCGCTGAGATGCCGAACCTTATCGAGGTTCAAAAGGCATCTTACGACCAGTTCCTTATGGTTGAAGAACCATCCGGTGGGCGTCCTGACGAGGGTTTGCAGGCGGTTTTCAAGTCTGTTTTCCCAATTCAGGATTTCTCCGGCGCTTCAATGCTCGAATTCGTTCGCTACGAGTTCGACGCACCAAAATTCGACGTTGACGAATGCCGTCAGCGCGATCTGACGTATTCGGCGCCACTCAAGGTGACGCTGCGTCTCATCGTGTTCGATATTGACGAAGATACCGGCGCGAAGTCGATCAAGGACATCAAGGAACAGGATGTCTACATGGGCGATATGCCGCTCATGACCGACAACGGCACCTTCATCGTCAATGGTACCGAGCGCGTGATCGTTTCGCAGATGCACCGTTCGCCGGGCGTCTTCTTCGATCATGACAAGGGCAAGACCCATTCGTCGGGCAAGCTCCTGTTCGCGGCTCGCGTCATTCCTTATCGCGGTTCCTGGCTCGATATCGAATTCGACTCCAAGGACATCGTCTACGCACGTATTGATCGTCGCCGCAAGCTGCCGGCCACCACGCTGCTGATGGCGCTCGGCATGGACGGCGAAGAAATTCTGTCGACGTTCTACAAGACCGTCACCTATACGCGTGATGGCGACAATTGGCGCATTCCGTATTCGGCTGACCGCTTCAAGGGCATGAAGATCATCTCCGATCTCATCGACGCGGACACCGGCGAAGTCGTTCTGGAAGCCGGCAAGAAGCTGACCGCCCGTTCGGCCAAGCAGCTTGCCGAAAAGGGCCTCAAGGCCATCAAGGCGACGGAAGACGATCTGTTCGGTTCTTATCTTGCGGAAGACGTCGTCAATTACGCAACCGGTGAGATTTATCTCGAAGCCGGTGACGAAATCGATGAGAAGGTCCTCAAGACCCTGCTCGACACCGGTGAGACGGAAATCAACGTTCTCGATATCGACCATGTCAATATCGGCGCGTACATCCGCAACACGCTGGCTGTCGACAAGAACGAAAGCCGTCAGGAAGCCCTGTTCGACATCTATCGCGTCATGCGTCCGGGCGAGCCGCCTACGATGGATTCGGCCGAAGCGATGTTCAACTCGCTGTTCTTCGATGCCGAGCGTTACGACCTTTCGGCCGTTGGTCGCGTGAAGATGAACATGCGTCTGGACCTCGATGCGGAAGACACCGTGCGCGTTCTGCGCAAGGAAGACATCCTGGCCGTGGTCAAGATGCTTGTGGAACTGCGTGATGGTCGCGGCGAAATCGACGACATCGACAATCTCGGCAACCGCCGTGTGCGTTCGGTCGGTGAACTGATGGAAAATCAGTACCGCGTCGGTCTGCTCCGCATGGAGCGCGCGATCAAGGAACGTATGTCCTCGATCGAAATCGACACGGTCATGCCGCAGGACCTGATCAACGCGAAGCCGGCTGCTGCAGCCGTGCGCGAGTTCTTCGGTTCCTCGCAGCTGTCGCAGTTCATGGACCAGACCAACCCGCTTTCGGAAATCACCCACAAGCGCCGTCTGTCGGCACTTGGACCGGGCGGTCTGACCCGCGAGCGCGCTGGCTTCGAAGTCCGCGACGTGCATCCGACCCATTATGGCCGTATCTGCCCGATTGAAACGCCGGAAGGCCCGAATATCGGTCTCATCAACTCGCTCGCAACCTTTGCCCGCGTCAACAAGTACGGCTTCATCGAAAGCCCGTACCGCAAGGTTGTCGACGGCAAGGTGACGAACGACGTTGTCTATCTCTCGGCCATGGAAGAAGCCAAGCACTCGGTTGCCCAGGCTAACGTGGAACTGGACGAGCAGGGCGGTTTCGTTGACGAGTTCGTCATCTGCCGTCATGCAGGCGAAGTGATGATGGCTCCGCGTGAAAACGTGGACCTGATGGACGTTTCGCCGAAGCAGCTTGTTTCGGTTGCCGCGGCTCTGATTCCGTTCCTTGAAAACGACGACGCCAACCGCGCTCTCATGGGCTCGAACATGCAGCGTCAGGCCGTTCCGCTCGTTCGCGCTGAAGCGCCGTTCGTCGGCACCGGCATGGAACCGATTGTCGCTCGCGACTCCGGTGCTGCTATTGCAGCCCGTCGCGGCGGTATCGTCGACCAAGTGGATGCGACCCGTATCGTTATCCGTGCAACGGAAGATCTCGATCCGTCCAAATCGGGCGTCGATATCTATCGTCTGCAGAAGTTCCAGCGCTCGAACCAGTCGACCTGCATCAACCAGCGCCCGCTCGTTCGCGTCGGCGACCCGATCGGCAAGGGCGACATCATCGCTGACGGTCCATCCACGGATCTGGGCGATCTGGCTCTCGGCCGCAACGTGCTCGTCGCGTTCATGCCGTGGAACGGCTACAACTACGAAGACTCGATCCTGCTTTCCGAGAAGATCGTTTCGGAAGACGTGTTCACCTCGATTCATATCGAGGAATTCGAAGTTGCTGCCCGCGACACCAAGCTTGGACCTGAGGAAATCACCCGCGATATTCCGAACGTTTCGGAAGAAGCGCTGAAGAACCTCGACGAAGCCGGTATCGTCTACATCGGTGCCGAAGTGCATCCTGGCGACATTCTTGTCGGCAAGATCACGCCGAAGGGCGAAAGCCCGATGACGCCGGAAGAGAAGCTTCTGCGCGCCATCTTCGGTGAAAAGGCATCGGACGTCCGCGACACCTCCATGCGCATGCCGCCCGGAACCTACGGTACGGTTGTGGAAGTTCGCGTTTTCAATCGCCACGGCGTTGAAAAGGACGAACGCGCCATGGCTATCGAGCGCGAGGAAATCGAGCGTCTCGCCAAGGACCGTGACGACGAACAGGCGATCCTGGACCGCAACGTCTATGGCCGTCTCGCCGACATGATCGATGGCAAGGTTGCCGCTGCCGGCCCGAAGGGCTTCAAGAAGGGCACGACGATCAGCCGCGATCTCATGACGGAGTATCCGCGGTCGCAGTGGTGGCAGTTTGCCGTTGAAGACGAAAAGCTTCAGGGCGAGCTGGAAGCTCTGCGCAGCCAGTACGACGACTCCAAGAAGCTGCTCGAAGCACGCTTCATGGACAAGGTCGAAAAGGTACAGCGCGGCGACGAGATGCCTCCGGGCGTCATGAAGATGGTCAAGGTCTTCGTCGCTGTGAAGCGCAAGATTCAGCCAGGCGACAAGATGGCTGGCCGTCACGGCAACAAGGGTGTGGTTTCGCGCATTCTGCCGGTCGAGGACATGCCGTTCCTGGAAGATGGTACGCATGCCGACATCGTGTTGAACCCGCTTGGCGTTCCGAGCCGAATGAACGTGGGCCAGATTCTGGAAACCCACCTCGGCTGGGCTTGCGCAGGCATGGGCAAGAAGATTGGTGAGCTCATCGACGTCTATCGCAAGACGGCCAATATCGAGCCGCTGCGCCAGACGCTGGAGCACATCTATCCGGACAACGACCGCAATGAACCGGTCCGGTCTTATGATGACGATTCCGTCCTCATGCTGGCCAACCAGGTGAAGCGCGGCGTGTCGATCGCAACGCCGGTCTTCGACGGTGCGGTTGAAGCCGACATCAACGCGATGCTGACGGATGCCGGACTTGCAACGTCTGGTCAGTCGACGCTTTACGATGGCCGTACGGGTGAGCCGTTCGACCGTCAGGTGACGATGGGCTACATCTATATGCTGAAGCTCCACCACCTGGTCGACGACAAGATCCACGCTCGTTCGATCGGACCTTACTCGCTCGTGACCCAGCAGCCTCTGGGCGGCAAGGCTCAGTTCGGCGGCCAGCGCTTCGGCGAAATGGAGGTCTGGGCTCTGGAAGCATACGGTGCGGCCTACACGCTGCAGGAAATGCTTACCGTCAAGTCGGACGACGTGGCAGGCCGTACCAAGGTCTACGAAGCGATCGTGCGCGGCGACGACACGTTCGAAGCGGGCATTCCGGAGAGCTTCAACGTTCTCGTCAAGGAAATGCGCTCGCTCGGCCTCAATGTCGAACTCGACGACACGCGTGACGCTGAACAGCCGGCCCTGCCGGACGCGGCGGAATAAACTTTGAGGCGCGCCATGGTATCGCCGTGGCGCGCCGGTAAACTCGTTTTCGATGACGGCGGTTTTTCCCCGCAAGAGGAAGCGAGACTACGGCAAGCCAGTTCATAACTGCGTAGCACCGCGATTTCTTTTCAGGATGGCAAGGATTTTCAGCTTGTCATCGACGACACAGGGCGACGGATCGCCCTCAAGGAGAACGGCATGAACCAAGAGGTCATGAATCTTTTCAATCCTCAGGCTCCGGCACAAACGTTCGATTCCATCAGAATCTCGATTGCCAGCCCTGAGAAGATTCTGTCCTGGTCATACGGCGAGATCAAGAAGCCGGAGACGATCAACTACCGTACGTTCAAGCCTGAACGCGATGGTCTCTTCTGCGCGCGCATCTTCGGCCCGATCAAGGACTATGAATGCTTGTGCGGCAAGTACAAGCGTATGAAATACAAGGGCATCATCTGCGAAAAGTGCGGCGTGGAAGTTACGCTCTCGCGCGTTCGTCGCGAGCGCATGGGCCACATCGAACTCGCGGCCCCGGTTGCCCATATCTGGTTCCTGAAGTCGCTGCCGAGCCGTATCGGCACGCTCCTGGACATGACGCTCAAGGATATCGAGCGCGTCCTGTACTTCGAGAACTACATCGTTACCGAACCGGGCCTGACCTCGCTGAAGGAGCACCAGCTTCTTTCGGAAGAGGAATATATGATTGCCGTCGATGAATTCGGCGAAGATCAGTTCACGGCCCTCATTGGTGCTGAAGCTATCTACGAGCTTCTGGCTTCGATGGAACTCGAAAAGATCGCCGCCGATCTGCGCGTCGAGCTTGCCGAGACCACTTCGGACCTGAAGCAGAAGAAGCTGATGAAGCGTCTGAAGATCGTCGAAAACTTCCTGGAGTCGGGAAACCGTCCGGAATGGATGATCATGAAGATCGTTCCGGTCATTCCGCCGGACCTGCGTCCGCTCGTGCCGCTGGACGGCGGTCGTTTCGCGACGTCGGATCTGAACGATCTCTATCGCCGCGTCATCAACCGTAACAACCGTCTGAAGCGCCTGATCGAACTGCGCGCACCGGGCATCATCATCCGCAACGAAAAGCGCATGCTGCAGGAAGCTGTGGACGCGCTGTTCGACAACGGTCGTCGTGGCCGCGTCATCACCGGTGCCAACAAGCGCCCGCTGAAGTCGCTGTCCGACATGCTCAAGGGCAAGCAGGGCCGCTTCCGCCAGAACCTGCTCGGCAAGCGCGTCGACTATTCCGGCCGCTCGGTCATCGTGACCGGTCCGGAACTGAAGCTGCACCAGTGCGGTTTGCCGAAGAAGATGGCGCTCGAACTGTTCAAGCCATTCATCTACGCACGTCTTGACGCCAAGGGTTATTCCTCGACCGTCAAGCAGGCCAAGAAGCTGGTTGAAAAGGAACGTCCGGAAGTCTGGGATATCCTTGACGAAGTGATCCGTGAGCATCCGGTTCTCCTGAACCGTGCGCCGACGCTGCACCGTCTTGGGATTCAGGCTTTTGAACCCACCCTGATCGAAGGCAAGGCCATCCAGCTGCATCCGCTCGTCTGTACCGCGTTCAACGCCGACTTCGACGGTGACCAGATGGCTGTTCACGTTCCGCTGTCGCTTGAAGCCCAGCTTGAAGCCCGCGTGCTGATGATGTCGACCAACAACATCCTGCATCCGGCTAACGGCGCACCGATCATCGTTCCTTCGCAGGACATGGTTCTCGGCCTCTATTATCTGTCCATCGTGGCGGAGAAGGAGCCGGGCGAGGGCATGATGTTCGCCGATATGGGCGAACTGCAGCATGCGCTTGAAAACAAGGTCGTCACGCTGCACACCAAGATCAAGGGCCGCTTCAAGACGGTCGACGCCGAAGGCAAGCCAGTGTCGAAGATCTACGACACGACGCCTGGCCGCATGATCATTGGCGAGCTTCTGCCGAAGAACGTCATGGTGCCGTTCGACATCTGCAATCAGGAGATGACCAAGAAGAACATCTCCAAGATGATCGACCACGTCTACCGCCATTGCGGTCAGAAAGAGACGGTCATCTTCTGCGATCGCATCATGCAGCTCGGCTTCGCTCATGCCTGCCGTGCAGGCATCTCCTTCGGCAAGGATGACATGGTTATCCCGGACACGAAGGCGAAGATCGTTGCCGACACCGAAGCGCTCACGACCGAATACGAACAGCAGTACAATGACGGCCTGATCACTCAGGGCGAAAAGTACAACAAGGTCGTTGACGCCTGGGGCAAGGCTACCGACAAGATCACCGAAGAGATGATGGCGCGCCTGAAGGCCGTCGAATTCGATCCGGTGACCGGTCGCCAGAAGCAGATGAACTCGGTCTACATGATGTCGCATTCGGGTGCCCGTGGTTCGGTCAACCAGATGCGTCAGCTTGGCGGCATGCGTGGCCTGATGGCCAAGCCGTCGGGTGAAATCATCGAAACCCCGATCATCTCGAACTTCAAGGAAGGCCTGACCGTTAACGAGTACTTCAACTCGACCCACGGTGCCCGTAAGGGTCTGGCAGACACCGCCTTGAAGACGGCTAACTCGGGCTACCTGACCCGCCGTCTCGTTGACGTTGCACAGGATGCGATCATTTCGGAAGTCGATTGCGGTGCCGAAATCGGTCTCACCATGCAGCCGATCGTCGATGCCGGTCAGATCGTTGCCTCGATCGGCCAGCGCGTTCTGGGCCGTACGGCTCTCGATCCGATCCTGCATCCGGCAACCGGCGAAGTCATCGTCGAAGCTGGCCGCATGATCGAGGAAAAGGACGTCGAGATCATCGAGAAGGCTGGTATCCAGTCGATCCGCATCCGTTCGGCCCTGACCTGCGAAACCCGCAACGGCGTCTGCGCCAAGTGCTATGGTCGCGACCTTGCACGCGGTACTCCGGTCAACCAGGGCGAAGCGGTCGGCGTTATCGCTGCCCAGTCGATCGGCGAGCCGGGCACCCAGCTCACCATGCGTACCTTCCACTTGGGCGGTACTGCACAGGTGGTTGACAGCTCGTATCTCGAAGCTTCGTACGAAGGCACTGTCAAGCTGCGTAACCGCAATGTGGTTCGCAACTCCGATGGCAACCTCGTGGTGATGGGCCGTAACATGGCTGTCCTGATCCTCGACGCAACGGGCAAGGAACGTGCGGTCCACCGCGTGACCTACGGTTCGCGCCTGTTCGTGGACGAGGGCGATACGGTTAAGCGCGGCCAGCGTATTGCTGAGTGGGACCCGTATACCCGTCCAATCATGACCGAAGTTGAAGGCTACGTTGAGTTCGAAGATCTCGTCGATGGTCTCTCGGTTTCGGAAACGGCTGACGAGTCGACCGGTATCACGAAGCGCGTCGTCATCGACTGGCGTTCGACGCCTCGCGGTTCGGACCTCAAGCCTGCCATGGTCATCAAGGACAAGGCCGGCAAGATCCTGAAGCTGTCGAAGGGTGGCGATGCCCGCTTCCTGCTCTCCGTGGAATCGATCCTTTCGGTCGAGCCCGGCGCGCATGTGAAGGCTGGTGACGTTATCGCCCGTCTGCCGATGGAAAGCGCCAAGACCAAGGACATCACCGGCGGTCTGCCGCGTGTGGCCGAACTGTTCGAAGCACGTCGTCCGAAGGACCATGCCATCATCGCCGAGATCGATGGTACCGTCCGCTTCGGTCGCGACTACAAGAACAAGCGTCGCATCATCATCGAGCCGAACGACGACACGATCGCGCCGGTCGAGTACCTCATTCCGAAGGGCAAGCCGTTCCATCTTCAGGACGGCGACGTCATCGAAAAGGGTGAGTACATCCTCGACGGCAACCCGGCACCGCATGACATTCTGGCGATCAAGGGCGTCGAAGCTCTGGCTTCGTACCTCGTGAACGAAATCCAGGAAGTCTATCGTCTGCAGGGCGTTTTGATCAACGACAAGCACATCGAAGTGATTGTCCGGCAGATGCTGCAGAAGGTGGAAATCACGGAATCCGGCGATACCGGCTACATTCCGGGCGACCACGTCGACCGCATCGAGCTGGAAGAGATCAACGAGCGTCTTATCGAAGAGGGCAAGAAGCCGGGCTCTGGCAACCCTGTTCTGCTCGGTATCACCAAGGCTTCGCTGCAGACGCCTTCGTTCATCTCGGCTGCGTCGTTCCAGGAAACGACCCGCGTCCTCACCGAGGCTGCGGTGGCCGGCAAGATGGACACGCTGCAGGGTCTCAAGGAAAACGTCATCGTTGGCCGTCTCATTCCGGCCGGTACTGGCGGCATGACCAACCAGATCCGTCGCATCGCAACCGCTCGCGACGATCTGATCATCGACGAGCGCCGCAAGTCTTCCGGTTCCGCGGAAGCCAATGCGATGCTGGTGGACATGACCAACAACGCCGCCGAATAAGATCGGCGGATACGAAACTGAAAAAGGCCGCCTTTCGGGGCGGCCTTTTTGCATTTCGGGATAACGGGAGAGCCCGCATCAGCAGAAGAAAAAAGCGCCGGTTGAAACCGGCGCTCTCCATGATGCTTATTCTTCTTCTTCGTCGTCGCCGTCGAATTCGATCAGCGCGACTTCACCGCTAAGGGCGGTGGCCCAGGCGCTCTTGTGCGGTTCTTCTTCCGGCTCTTCGGTCAGCGTGCCCATCTCCAGAAGTTCGGCTTCATGGTAGCCTTCTTCGGCAAGAATGCTGAGGACGGTCTGAACGAGATCTTCGTTCTCGTCCGATTTCAAAAGCAGGTGTACTTCGACTGGGGATTCTTCGCCTTCGTTCCAGACATCAGCGATGACGAGATGGACGGTTGGCGAATCGTCGCCCGCAGGTGTGGAATCATTTGTGGATGTGGAAGACATTGAGAAACCCTTAATATTCGGTTGCGTTTCGACTCGGATGTGCTTCAATAGCCTGACCTGAGTGGCTGCGCCATGCTTGCATAGGAAAATGACGGTTTTGATCGCGTAATATTAGCGAATAGTCGTCAAATGCGGCGCAATAACCTGTCCGGGCGGGATCAAAACGCCGGTTTCAGGGCTTTCATTAAAGAAACTTGAGCCGCTGCCCTTGACGAAACGTCGCTAAAGACGTATCAGCAGCCCATCTGAGCCGATGTGAGACAGGCTTTTTCGGGACGACGCGTCCTGAAGTTCGTCTCAAACAGGGTTCGTTTTACGATCGAAATGCAACTTGCCGTTCGCATGAAGCGTCAGCTTCCTCTGCTTTTGTTCGGGGTGGCCACCGGTTGACGAGGGCTGACTCCGAATTTGTGCATGAGCATGCCGGTGAAACGGCCCCTTGGGGCGTGGATACGAGATTTTTTAAAGAGGAAGGTTGTATGCCAACCGTAAACCAGCTTATCCGCAAGCCGCGCATTGCGCCGGTAAAGCGTAATAAGGTTCCTGCACTGCAGGCAAACCCTCAGAAGCGCGGCGTTTGCACCCGCGTTTACACGACGACCCCGAAGAAGCCGAACTCGGCTCTGCGTAAGGTTGCCAAGGTTCGTCTGACGAACGGCTTCGAAGTTATCGGTTATATCCCTGGTGAAGGGCATAACCTGCAGGAGCACTCCGTCGTCATGATCCGCGGCGGTCGTGTAAAGGACTTGCCGGGTGTGCGTTACCACATCATCCGCGGCGTTCTCGACACCCAGGGCGTCAAGAACCGCAAGCAGCGCCGTTCGAAGTACGGTGCAAAGCGTCCGAAGTAAGATTTTCCGGGGATACCGGCCGCCAGAAGGCGAGCTGAGCCCGATGTAATTGAAAGAAGAGACGAAATGTCCAGACGCCATAAGGCTGAGAAGCGTGAGATCAATCCGGATCCGAAGTTCGGCGATCTCGTTATCACGAAGTTCATGAATGCAGTCATGCTTCATGGCAAGAAGTCGGTTGCTGAAAGCATCGTTTACGGTGCGCTCGATGCAATCGAAGCCAAGGCAAAGTCCGAGCCGGTCGCGCTGTTCCATCAGGCGCTCGACAACGTAGCTCCGCACATCGAAGTCCGTTCGCGCCGCGTTGGTGGTGCAACCTATCAGGTTCCGGTTGATGTGCGTCCAGAACGTCGCCAGGCACTTGCCATCCGTTGGCTCATCAATGCTGCTCGTGGCCGTAACGAGACGACGATGATCGATCGTCTTTCCGGTGAGTTGCTTGACGCTGCCAACAACCGTGGTTCTGCTGTGAAGAAGCGTGAAGACACGCACCGCATGGCTGAAGCCAACCGCGCCTTCTCGCATTACCGCTGGTAATCGTCGAAACCTATTCAAAGAGCGACTATCATGGCCCGCGAATATAAAATCGAAGACTACCGCAATTTCGGTATCATGGCTCACATCGACGCCGGTAAGACGACGATGACAGAGCGCATTCTGTTCTATACCGGTAAGAACCACAAGATCGGCGAAACCCACGATGGTGCGTCGACCATGGACTGGATGGAGCAGGAACAGGAACGCGGTATCACGATCACTTCCGCTGCTACGACCACGTTCTGGCAGGGCCGTGATGGTAAGAAGCGCCGTTTCAACATCATCGACACGCCTGGTCACGTTGACTTCACGATTGAAGTTGAACGCAGCCTGCGCGTTCTCGACGGCGCAATCGCGCTGCTCGACGCCAACGCTGGCGTTGAGCCCCAGACCGAAACCGTGTGGCGTCAGGCTGAAAAGTACCACGTCCCGCGTATGGTCTTCGTCAACAAGATGGACAAGATCGGTGCCGATTTCTACCGTTGCGTAGAAATGGTCGGCTCGCGTCTTGGCGCAGTAGCACTCCCGGTTCAGCTGCCGATCGGCGCTGAAAACGAGTTCGAAGGCGTCATCGACCTGATCGAAATGAAGGCCCTGACCTGGGACGGCACCATCGGCGCTGCTGCAACGGTTGGTGAAGTTCCTGCCCATCTGAAGGACAAGGCTGAAGAATACCGCGAAAAGCTCATCGAGCTGGCCGTGGAAATCGACGAAGCTGCAATGGAAGCCTATCTCGAAGGCACCATGCCTACGAATGACGAGCTGCGCGCTCTGATCCGTAAGGGCACCATCGACGTCAAGTTCCATCCGGTTCTTTGCGGCACTGCGTTCAAGAACCGTGGCATTCAGCCGCTTCTTGATGCCGTTGTGGAATTCCTTCCGGCTCCGACCGATGTTCCTGCCATCAAGGGCATCGACGTCAAGACGGAAAGCGAAACCACCCGCGAATCTTCGGATGAAGCACCGCTTTCGATGCTCGCATTCAAGATCATGAACGACCCGTTCGTTGGTTCGCTGACCTTCGCTCGTATTTACTCGGGCAAGCTGACCAAGGGCATTTCGCTCGAAAACACCGTCAAGGGCAAGCGTGAGCGTATCGGCCGTATGCTGCAGATGCACTCCAACAGCCGTGAAGACATCGAAGAAGCTTTTGCTGGCGACATCGTTGCTCTGGCTGGCCTCAAGGAAACCACCACTGGCGACACGCTCTGCGATCCGCTGAAGCCGGTTATCCTCGAGCGCATGGAATTCCCGGATCCGGTTATCGAAATCGCCATCGAACCGAAGACCAAGGCCGACCAGGAAAAGATGGGCATCGCGCTCAATCGTCTGGCCGCCGAAGATCCTTCTTTCCGCGTCAAGTCGGACGAAGAATCCGGTCAGACCATCATCGCCGGCATGGGCGAACTTCACCTCGACATTCTCGTCGATCGCATGAAGCGCGAATTCAAGGTTGAAGCCAACGTCGGCGCTCCGCAGGTTGCTTACCGTGAATCGATCACCCGTCAGGCTGAAATCGATTACACCCACAAGAAGCAGTCGGGCGGTTCGGGTCAGTTCGCGCGCGTCAAGATCATCTTCGAACCGCATGACGGCGATGATTTCATCTTCGAATCGAAGATCGTCGGCGGCTCGGTTCCGAAGGAATACATTCCGGGTGTCCAGAAGGGTATCGAAAGCGTCATGGGTGCAGGCCCGCTGGCTGGCTTCCCGATGCTCGGCGTGAAGGCCACCCTGATCGACGGTGCGTACCATGACGTTGACTCGTCTGTTCTCGCCTTCGAAATCGCGTCCCGTGCAGCGTTCCGTGAAGGTGCGCAGAAGGCTGGCGCGCAGCTCCTCGAACCGATCATGAAGGTCGAGGTTGTCACGCCGGAAGATTACGTTGGTGACGTTATCGGCGATCTGAACTCGCGTCGCGGTCAGATTTCCGGCACCGAAGCCCGCGGCATCGCCACGGTCGTCAATGCAAATGTTCCGCTGGCCAACATGTTTGGTTACGTGAACTCGCTGCGTTCGATGTCCCAGGGCCGTGCACAGTACACGATGCAGTTCGACCATTATGAGCCGGTTCCGACGGCGGTCGCACAGGAAATCCAGAAGAAGTTTGCGTGATCTAAGGGTCACGCTCCCAATTAAAAGAATGCCTGAGCAGGCTAAATTTACGGAGAGCTCAAATGGCAAAGAGTAAGTTTGAACGTACGAAGCCCCACGTTAACATCGGCACGATTGGTCACGTTGACCATGGCAAGACGTCGCTGACTGCAGCGAT
>NZ_JBHEEV010000024.1:0-13639 GCF_041930145.1 Brucella ciceri
TGGCGTCCCCTTTGGTCAATGCGCGTGGCGCGGTGGAGGCAACGATTTGCTTTGTTCTGCCCATCGATATGCCGGAGATCGAGCGCCGGAGGTTGGAAGTCCGACTTATTGAGGCTGCGAGCGAAATTTCCATCGCGGCCCACGGGTGACGTGCTCCACGGGCCGTATACTGTCGCACTACCGCGTTAGGCCGGAAGGAAGGCCTTACTGGTATGCCACTCCAGTTCTCAGTGATTGACCGACCTGGACCAGCCGGGCAATCCGGAGCTGTCACGGGGTCGTTTGGCGACCGTGCCCATTCAACTCTTCCGCTACGTCTTCGATAAAAGCAGCGGATTCGCAGCAACCGATAATTATCATCTAATCTTCGATCGCGAGGAAACCGCGCTTTAGGTGAGATAGATTCTGACTGGCATTCAAACGCTACCGAGCATATCTTGCCAAGCCCAACGGCATCCGTTGATAATTCGCAACCTCGACGCGTTCGAGGGACCTAAGAGCGTTGCCAACCCCATGGTTCGTCGCTGCTAGAGAAGCGATAATGAAAGAGCATCGCAACAACGCGGCCGCAAGGCCCGATTGTTGTAGCCCGAGCGTGATTACCCGCCCCTCGATTGCGGAATATAACGCAATATCTCGTTGTCATATCGACATCATGATGTCATGATGTCGATATGACAAATGAATATGAACACATACCGCTGTACGCGAAAGTCGAAGCGGCCCTTGCTGCAGAAATATCATCCTCTGTTCTCCGTCCAGGCCGCCAACTTCCAACGGAAGATGAGCTAACGGAACGATTCAACGTGAGCCGAACGACGGTTCGTAAAGCGATAGAGCTGTTGGTGGCGCGCGGATTAGTAGAAATCAGACGAGGAAAAGGCACCTTCGTTGCGCATCCCAAGATCACCCAAGAATTGACCCAGTTGACGGGGTTCGTAGAGGATATGGAGGCGCTCGGCCGCACGCCGACCGCCCGGGTGCTGGATAGGCGCAACGTCGCCGCCGATACAAATGTTGCGCGGCAACTCGCCATTCCGACTGGTACCTTGGTCATGCGGATTCAGCGCGTGCGACTAGCCGACGGCGTGGCCATGTCCTTCGATGAGACCTACCTGCCACGCGAGATCGGAGAGAAGATCGTTACGCACGACTTGGATGCTGAACCGATTTTCTCGCTGCTTGAGGACAAATACGATTTGCCTCTTACCGAGGCGGAATATCGTCTTGAAGCCATCACTGCCACGTCGGATGTAGCGCAAGCGCTCGCCATTAGTTCAGGTAGTGCGATCTTTCTGATAGAGCGTACGTCCTACACTACCGGACATCGGCCAATTGACTACGAAAAGCTGCATTATCGCGGGGACCTGATTAAGTTCGTCACCCGGCTGGCACGACGCCCGCGCGAATGTTCTTGACGGGGGCCGAGCAATGGAAACCCTATGTTTTTTTGCGGCCGCTTTCGGCGCAAGTGCTCTGGGTGGTGTGCTCGGCATGGCTAGTGGCATCTTTATTGTACCCATTCTCACGCTGCTGTTTGGCAGGGATATTCATGTTGCCATTGGAGCAAGTATCGTTTCGGTAATTGCCTGCTCATGCATCAGCGCGGCCCCGTTCATAAAAGGTCGCCTGACCAATATTCGCCTAGCCATTGTCCTCGAGACGGCGACCACGCTCGGCGCGTTGACCGGCGTTTTTCTTATCGGCATCGTTCCGACCTCGGTTTTGTACACCCTATTTGCAGCCATTCTGGCGCTTTCGGCGATGCAAATGCTTGCAAGGCGGTGCGAAACGATCGACGCGATCAGCACGGATGTGACGAGTTGGGCCACGACCCTACGCCTGCACTCCAGCTATCCTGATCAAGTGACGGGGCATGAAATGCCTTATCAAGTCGGCCACGTTCCATTTGGCATGGTGCTGATGTACGCTGCCGGGCTGATTTCTGCATTGCTCGGCATTGGCTCCGGCGTCCTGAAAATCCCGGCGATGGACACTGCCTTGAGACTCCCCATCAAAGTATCATCCGCTACGTCGAACTTCATGATTGGGGTGACAGCAGCAGCCAGCGCAGGTGCATACTACGTACGAGGCGATATCGACATTGACATTACCGGTCCGGTCGCACTCGGTTCAGTCATCGGTGCGCTCGTTGGTGCTCGTCTGCTGATGGGGCTCCCGGCTCACAAGTTGCGTATTTTCTTCGTGATCGTTCTCGCACTGCTGGCAGTTCAGATGATTCTGAGTGCCTTTGGTGTCCAACTTATTGGTGGTACAGCATGAAATCTGCTTTGGAGCGGCGGGACTATGTCATCGCCGGGCTGCTTTGTTACGGAACATGGTTCGCGACAGCGATGATTGCGGTCGGCGTCATCTTGACCGCTGTCAAACCATTCCTTGGTTCACTCGTCCTCCCGCTGAGCGGTTTTAGCGCGGTGAAGGCAGGCGTTGCGGTGCTCATCTTTCTCCCTGTTGCGCGGCTAGCGCTGATGCTGATCCTTTTCCTGCGCGACCGCGACCATGTGTATACTGCGATTACGGCTCTGGTGCTGGCAGTCATCGGGATTGGTGTTCTCATTGAAATCTGAGCGTTATTCACTCTATGAAATCGGAGCGTTTGTCGTCGCCGGCTTCTTTCTTCCGTAAGGGCATTTCCGATCCAACGCGCCGCGGTCGTCCCAAGACGTTGTGTAACCACGCGGACACTTTGAAAGTAAGCGCTATTTTCGCTGCGCCCGGACGGCTTCGCTGAGCATAACCACCCACGGGCGCCAGCGTAACTCCGCTTTGTTGGACATTTGTTTCGGAAAAGTTAAACTGTAAAAGGTGCCGATATCGGCCGCATCGTCAATTTTGTAAGTACGTGTTTTCGGCTGACTACGTTCGGCAGCATCGCGCTCAATCTGGGGTGCATTAGAGAGCTTTCCCGATGCACGCTCTTTTTCAGTAAACAGCTGGCAGCAGAGGTCATTTCCGGAGCAATCTAGCAGAAACGAACGCAGAAGCCAAAGGCGATGGACGCTCCTCTTTGGCGCTCATGCACTTCCGAACGAGATTGACATTCACGTCTTGTTCCCGCGCCGGGTGGGAGACCGAAAGGCGGGCTCTAAACCCGCTGCGACAAGTTGATCTCGCAAAGCAGGTTCGACGGCGAACATCACAACCAACAAGCCGCACCTGCAGTTTACGAACATCATATCCGATTTGGTGCATCAGAGCACTGAGCTTCAGAAGGTGTACATAAATTCGCGCTTAGCTTTGAAGCTACATTGGTCATCGAAACGGTCAAAACGGGATGAGAATTAAGGAGAGGACGCCCACGTGCCCGCCGAATACCTCTCGAAAAGTTGCTAGCTCAATTGAAAGTGCTTCATCCCCGATCTTATTCGACAATGAGGGGAATGCACCACCAAGGTGAAATATATTTCATATAATGAATTATATTGACAGTCGCGTTTCTTTGCGATTAGCTATCAATACTGGTCTTCGAGGAGGAGGGCCGGTCTTCACAAAGATCAACGGCGTTTTTGGGACGCTTTCCGCGCGTTTGGGAGGGGCTTCGGCCTCGAGGAGGACACTTGCGCAATTTTCTGAGCACGACCGCAATGGCGGTTCTTGCGGCAACGCTTCTGGCCGGTTCCGCAACGGCAGCCGAGACCGAGAATCCGTTCCGCTGTAAACCGGGCGAAAAATATGTGATGAACGTCATGGTTTCTGGCGTTGAATACTGGTTTCCCGTCTATGAAATGTTCAAGCAGGCTGGTCGGCAGTTCGGCTGCGAGACGGAATATACTGGCACACCAGAATATGACGTGAACAAGCAGATCGCCACGTTCGATCAGGCGTTGGCGCAGAATCCAGCTGGTATTCTTGTTCATCCGATGAACTCCGACCCGTTCATCGAGCCCATCAACCGGGCGATCGATCAGGGTACGGCGGTCGTCACATTCGCAGCAGATTCTCCGTTGTCGAAGCGTGTGTCCTTCATCACTTCGGACAACACACGAGAAGGCACCTATGCGGCCGATGCCATCGCCCAGAAAATGGGCGGCAATGGCGAATATGCTGTTCTTGAAAATCCGGGACAGGATAATCACGACAAGCGCATTGCAGCTTTCATCGCCCGCATGGAAGAGAAGTGGCCTGACATGAAGCTGGTTGGTCGTGCTGCTTCCAATCAGGACCCGACGAAAGCGTATCAGGGGCTGTCGAGCCTCATTCAAGCCAATCCGAACCTCGGTGCGGTTTTCATGCCGGAGGCCAACTCCGCAATTGGGGCTGCGCAGGCGAACAAAGAAGCTGGTGGCAAGGTTCTCGTCATGTGTGCCGACGTCAACGCCAACATCCTCGACATGATCAAGGCTGGTGAAGTCTTCGGTTCGATCAATCCGAACCAGGGCATGCAGGGCTATATGGGCTTCTTGCTGCTGTGGCTTGCCAAGCATCCGGAACTGATCGACCCGATGAATGACGCCAAGCGTTCCGGCTTCAACCCGATGAGCATTCCCGTTGTCGATAATGGCCTCTCAATTGTGACCGCAGAAAACGCGGACGACTTCTATTGGGACAAATATCTGAAGCGTCGCGGTACTAAGGGCATTGACGAATAGGCTCCGTTCAACAAGCCATCCGCGCCCTGTGGTGCGGATGGTTTGAATGGAGAGGGAGGAAAAAGATGGCTGAACCGGTGCTTACCATCCACGGTGTAACCAAGCATTTCGGAGCGGTGAAGGCGCTGACGCAAGTGGATTTCAGGCTTGAACGTGGTGAGGTCCATGCGCTCTGCGGCGAGAACGGTGCTGGTAAATCGACACTGATGAGCATTATCGCTGGCGTTTTGCAGCCGACTGAAGGTGAGATACGCATTGACGGCAAAACCGTTCACATTGCCTCCCCCGCCGTGGCGCAATCGCTTGGTATCGGTCTGGTGCATCAGGAAATAGCGCTTTGTCCGGACGCTACAGTGGCCGAAAACATGTTTATGGCGACGACCAATCGCCGTCGTTCGCCGTTCATGAATTACGGCGCGCTGGAACGTGATGCGCAGATCGTGATGAACCGCCTGGCGGCTATCGATGTTCGGCAGAAGGTCGCCAACTTGCCGATTTCCAGCCAGCAGCTCGTGGAGATCGCCAAAGCGCTGACACTCGACTGCCGTGTGTTGATTCTGGATGAACCCACGGCTGCGCTCACCGAAACGGAGGCACAGCAGCTCTTTTCGATCATCCGTGATCTCAAGGCAAACGGTATTTCCATCATCTATATTAGTCACCGCATGGCCGAGATTTTCAACCTCTGTGACCGGGTGACGGTTTTCCGCGATGGTCGTTATGTATGCACCGATCGCATTGCCGATGTGAAACCCGACGATGTGGTGCGTCGGATGGTAGGACGGGAGATCACGCAGCTCTACCCGGATAAACTTGGATCGCACGAGGCGGCAGGCGAAATTATTCTCGAAGTCGACGGAATCGGCGATGGCGTGCGCTTTAATGACGTAAGCTTTACCGTTCGCAAAGGTGAAATTCTTGGTTTCGGTGGCCTTATCGGATCGGGGCGAACGGAGATTGCCGAAGGTGTCTGCGGCCTTCGTCCACGCACTGCGGGAACAGTTCGCCTCCATGGCAAGACACAGAAGATCAGTTCATATTCCGACGCAGCCAAGGCCGGCATTGTTTATCTTTCAGAAGACCGCAAAGGTTCTGGTGTATTCCTGGAGATGTCCATCGCGCAGAATATTTCCGTGCTGGACCTGAAATCATTGACCAATGCCGCCGGACTTCTCAACGGTCGAGCCGAAGCTGCACTTGCAGAGGATTTTGCGAAACGGCTTTCCGTGCGCATGGGTGGCATCGAAGCGCCTGTGAAATCACTTTCAGGCGGCAATCAACAGAAAGTGGCAATCGCCAAGCAACTGGCGGTAAAGCCTAAAGTCATTTTGATGGATGAACCGACACGGGGCATTGATGTCGGCGCAAAAGCGGAAATTCATCGCCTGCTGCGGGAGCTTGCGCGTTCCGGTATTGGCATCATCGTCATCTCGTCGGAAATGCCGGAACTTCTTGGTCTGGCTGACCGCGTGCTGGTCGTTCGGGAAGGGCACATTGCGGGAGAGCTTTCTGCGGACACCATGTCGGAAGAGGCAGTGATCCTTCTTGCTTCAGGCGTTGGCGCGGAACGGGCATCGCATCATGCCGCATGAAAAGAAAATGGGAGAGGGTGAAATGGCAATCGACACAATGGCAGCGGCTGCGCCAAAAAATTCGTCGATAAGGCGCATAGGAACCATGCGTGAAGGCGGTTTGATTGCGATCATTCTGGCATTGGCCATGGTGATGAGTTTTGCGTCGCCGCATTTTCTGACGCTCGGCAATTTTCGTGCGATGCTGATGAGTTTCTCGGTGGAAGGCATCGTCGTGGTGGGGATGACGATTCTGTTGATTGTCGGGGGCATCGACCTTTCGGTGGGCTCGGTGGTCTGTTTCTCCATGGTCCTTTCCGGCGCACTCTTTCTGACTGGGCTCGATCCATGGACGGCTTCGCTTGTAGGCATTGCGGCGAGCGCAGCCATCGGCGGCATTATGGGATTCTTCGTAACCGTCGTTGGCCTCAACCATTTCATCACGTCGCTGGCAGCCATGGTAATTGTGCGTGGTCTCTGCCTTATCATCACCAAAGGAACGCCGCTGTCGCTTTTCACGCTGCCGCCAAGCTTCAAAGCGGTGGGGCAGGGCACATTCTATGGCATCCCCTATGTCATTTTGATTTTCGTCGCCGTCGTCATTCTGTTCGACTTCTTGCTCCGTCGCGCTACGGCCTTTCGCAAGGTGTTCTATACCGGCAGCAATGAGAAAGCGGCGCTCTATTCAGGCATAAAGACGAACCAGGTCAAATTCTGGGTTACGGTGTTGTGCTCGACGCTCGCCGGTGTTGCAGGCGTCATCTATATGTCCCGCTTCGGTGCTGCTACGCCTACTTTTGGTGTTGGGATGGAGCTGAATATTATCGCTGCGGCAGTCATCGGCGGTGCATCGCTCAGCGGTGGTTCAGGTACTATCCTTGGCGCTATTCTCGGCATGGCTCTGCTTTCGTTGGTCACATCCTCGCTGATCCTCCTCAATGTTTCGGTGTACTGGCAGGACATGATCAAGGGCTGCATTCTTCTTGCCGCTGTTTCGATCGACCATTTCCTGCACAAGCGGAAGGTGTCCTGATATGCCCATTGCTAAACTGAAACCGAGAACAACAGCGCCACGTGAGGAAATCGTCGTTGCCCGCCAGATGCATCAGGCTCTCGTCCTGCATTTTCTGGAGGGGCTGACACAGGCGCAGATTGCGGACCAACTCGGCATTTCTCACGCAACTGTCAACCGGCTCATCAAACGCGGCCGCCAGCTTGGCCTTGTAGAAATCAAGATCAAGTCGCCGGTCGAGCCTCTTATCGATCTGGAAGAACGATTGCTGGCGCTTGGTGGCATTAGCCGCGCCATCGTTGTGCCGACCGCATCCGACAACCCGCAAACGGCTTTGCTGGCGGTGGGGGAAGCCGCTGCCCGCCTGCTTCTTGAAGAAATCGCCGATGGTGACACGATCTGCATCACTGGCGGAAAGGGCATGAGTTCCGTGGTCGCTGGAATTCAAGCCCCACGCCGTTTCGATGTTGAGGTTATTCCAGCAACGGGCTGCGTGCAGGGGAAGCACTATACTGACGTCAATCACGTCTCGACTTTGATGGCCGAAAAGCTCGGAGGGCATTCCTATCAGATACATGCGCCCTTGTTCGCAGATGATGCTGCGCAGCGCGCTATGCTGATGAACATGCGCTCTGTCGCTGACGTGTTCCAACGGGCGAGGGAGGCCAAGGTGGCCATCGTCGGTATCGGCTCTATCGTCAGTACGGATTCGACCTATTACGATCTGCACCCGTCGTCGAGTGAAGACCGGACGGCTATCGAGCATTCCGGTGCCAGTGCGGAACTTCTTGCCCATCTACTCGATGTGGAGGGACGGATTTGCAACTATAGCCTCAACCGTGCGCTGGTCTCGCTTACGCTGAATGAGTTTGCGCACATCCCGACGAAGATCGGTGTCGCCAGTGGATTGAACAAGGCCGAATCTATCCTGAGTGTTCTTCGCGGCAATCATCTCGATACGCTCGTCACCGACGAAGCGACTGGCGCCCGCGTTCTCGAACTTGCATCCCAAGAAGGATATTTCGCATGAGCGGCGAACAGTTGATCCGCGAAATCGGGCGCTCCGGCGTCAGGGCGTCCGCAGTCGGTCTCGGTACATGGGCTATAGGCGGCTGGATGTGGGGCGGAACGGATGAAGCCCAATCCATCGCAGCTATCCAGGCATCGCTGGATGCTGGCGTGACGCTGATCGATACGGCGCCGGCCTACGGCCTCGGACGATCTGAGGAAATTGTCGGCAAGGCAATTGCCGGATGCCGCGGCAAGGCGGTGATCGCGACCAAATGCGGCCTCGTCTGGCATACCCGGAAAGGTAAGCACTTCTTCGAACAGGATGGAAAGCCAGTCCATCGCTATCTGGGGCGGGATGCGATCATCCACGAGGTGGAAGAAAGTTTGCGCCGTCTTGGTACCGATTATATCGATCTTTACATCACTCATTGGCAGGACCCGACGACACCAATCGAAGAGACCGTCGCGGCGCTTGATGACCTGAAACAGGCAGGAAAAATCCGGGCTGTTGGTGCCAGCAACGTCAATCGGTCGGAACTGGAGCACTATGTCCAGACTGGCGCGCTCGATGCGATCCAGGAGCGGTTCAGCATGATCGATCGGGAGATCGAGCAAGACTTGCTGCCGCTTACCACTGCAAACAATGTATCGACGTTGAGCTATTCCTCACTCGCGCTTGGTCTTCTGTCTGGCATGATCGGACCGGAACGTGTGTTTTCCGGGGACGATCAACGCAAGGACAATCCACGCTTTTCCGTTGCCAACCGGCAGAAGGCAAAGGATTTTGCGACGGCTATAAAGCCGGTCGCCGATCGCCATGGCGCGACGATAGCCCAGATCGTGATTGCTTGGACGCTGGCGCAGCCGGGAGTGACCTTCGCACTTTGCGGGGCGAGAAATCCAGCGCAGGCGCTCGACAATGCGCAGGCAGGAAGGCTCCGGCTTTCGTCTGATGACTTTGCGGCTATCGACACGGCCATTTCGGCACAACTGGTTAACATGGACGGATAACGGACGGCCATCATGAACCGAAAAGAGATATTAGACGGGCTCCGCCAGAGCCCGAAGGTGGACGTTTGTGTCGTCGGCGGTGGCATTAACGGGCTCAGCGTTTTCCGTGAGCTTGCGCTGCAGGGCGTGAACGTGCTGCTGGTTGAGCAGTCCGATTATTGTTCGGGCGCCAGCGCTGCGCTTTCACGTATGGTTCACGGTGGTTTGCGTTATCTGGAGAATGGCGAGTTCAGCCTCGTGAAGGAAGCCCTTGTCGAGCGTGACAGATTGCTGCGCAATGCTCCCCACTATGTCGCGCCGCTACCGACAACCGTTCCGATCTTCGACATTTTCTCGGGGTTAGGAAATGGGATTGTACGTTTTCTGGGGCTTACGCGCCGTCCGAGCCGGCGTGGTGCAATCGCCATCAAAGCAGGATTAGGTATCTACGATTTTCTGACGCGCAAACGAGCGCTTATGCCAAAACACCGTTTTCGCAGTCGCAAAACGACACTTGCAAAATGGCCTTCGCTCAATCCCGCGATCCGCAGTTCCGCTACCTACTTCGATGCTTGGGTCAGCCATCCAGAGCGGATTGGGGTCGAGCTTCTGCGCGACGGCCTTTCAGCTGGACCGAATGCCAAGGCGCTGAACTATGCGGCAATTTGTGAAAGTGGCGGTGGTGATTTTCAGTTATTCGACAGTATTTCCAGCGAAACACTCTCTATCCAGCCGCGGCTGGTCATCAACGCGACGGGTGGCTGGATCGATATCGCGAATGGCACACTGTTTCCGAAAGAGGCACAACCTGCCCCGCTGATGGGGGGCACCAAAGGCTCGCATCTCATTGTCGATAATCCCGCTCTCAGTGACAGTCTTGATGGGCACATGATCTATTACGAGAACGAGGATGGACGCATCTGCATCCTGTTTCCCTATCTCGGCAAAGTTCTCGTCGGCTCGACGGATATCCGCGTCGACGATCCCGGCACCGTGCGCTGCGAGGCAGACGAACGGGACTACATTTTGCAATCGCTCGCTTTCGTGCTGCCAGAGATCAAAATACGTCCTGAGGAGATTGTCTTCCAGTTCGCAGGCGTGCGCCCGCTGCCAGCCAGCAACGACAGTTTTACTGGCCGTATCCCACGCGACCATTTCTGCACGGTGCTTGAAGGGCAGGATGACCGTCCTCCCGTACTCTGCATGATTGGCGGCAAATGGACAACTTTTCGCTCCTTTGGCGAAATGGCGGCCGACTTGGCACTGAAGCGGCTGGGTTTGTCGCGGCGGATCGACACGGCGGAACGAGCCATAGGCGGCGGACGCTCATTTCCGAAAGATCGTGCAATCTGGATTACTGACCTTGCCAACACTAGTGGACTATCTGTGGATCGCGTCACAACTCTTTTCACGCGGTACGGCACAGATGCCGCTGAAGTAACCAATTTCATCGTAGAAAGGCCTGACTACGCTTTGCCGAATGCCGAATACAGCACGCGAGAGTTCCTCTATCTCATCCGAACCGAGGCAGTCGAGCATCTTGATGACTTGCTTTTGCGTCGCACGACATTGGCGATTTCCGGCGAGCTATCTCTCGCCATGACCGAGGCCGTGCTTGATTTGCTGGCGACGGAGAAGAGCTGGTCGCCCAAGCACCGCGACGCGGAGCTGACGCGATTTCTAACCCTCATGCGCGAGCGCCACGGTGTCCCCGCCGAAACCCTTTCCGCAAGGAACGAACAAAGGAGTGAATTATGCGAGAAAACCGCAAAGTCCGGATGAACCGGCTGTTCGGCAACGGTCGCTGTCTGGATGTGGCTGTCGACCATGGCGTGTGCAATGAGCCCTCTTTTCTCGACGGCTTGGAGAATATGCCAGCTGTCATCAAGGCATTGATCGACGCAAAGCCTGATGCAATCCAGATGAACTATGGTCAGGCCGACCTGCTGCAGGATGTTCCCGGCAAAGATAAACCGGCGCTGGTCATGCGCCTCGACATGGGTAATCCTTATAACCGTATCCGCCATCGCGACATGTGGGCGGTGCTGCAGAACGAGGCCGATCCGCTGATCGGAGCGCTGCAGATGGATGCGGCCTGTGTGGTGGTGAACCTCTTCATGCTGCCGGACGAGCCGGACCTCTTTCGTCAATGCGTGCAGAACATTTCCCGCGTTCGGGCAGATTGCGAAAAATACGGTATGCCGCTGATGATCGAACCGCTCGTCATGCAGCCAGTCACAGAGCGCGGCGGCTACATGGTTGATGGTGACGCCGACAAGATCGTGACGCTCACGCGGCTCGCCCGTGAAATGGGAGCTGACATCATCAAGGCAGACCCGACAACAAATGCAGAGGATTTCCATCGTGTCGTAGAGACCGCACGTTGTCCGGTGCTGGTGCGTGGCGGTGGTAAGGAAGATCTCTCCGCAGTATTTACCAAATCTGCAGCCTTGATGCAGCAAGGTGCAATGGGCATGGTCTATGGGCGTAACATATATCAGCATGCCAATCCAAGCGCCGTGGTGCGCGGATTGATGGCGATTATCCATAAGAATGCGAGCGGCGAGGAGGCCTATTCGCTCTATCAGCAGGGTTGAGTTGCTGAACTACTTGGACCTTGGGAGGGGTTCTTCATGCAAAAATATCTGTTGGGGCTCGATGCGGGCAACACTGTCATCAAGGCGGTGGTTTTTGATCTTTCGGGACGGGAGCTCGCCCATGCAGGTCAAGAAGGACATAGCCGCATGCCGCATCCTGGTCACGTCGAGCGTGACCTTGGCGAGCTCTGGTCCAATGCCAAACGGGTTATAGGGGCTTGCCTCGATAAGGCGGGTATAGCGGCGAGCGATATTGCCGCTATCGGCTGTGCCGGACATGGCAACGGGCTCTATGCGCTCGACCGGGAGGGAGAACCGCTCATAGGCATCCAGTCGCTCGACACCCGCGCGACTGGTCTCGTTGAAGAGTGGGTGGCGGAAGGGGTGGGCGCGAAGACGTACCCGATAGCGCGCCAGCGTCCATGGCCCTCCCAAACCCCGACACTGCTCGCCTGGCTGAAACGCTATCAGCCCGAACTGTTCAGTCAGATTGGCACTGTATTCTTCTCCAAGGACTTCGTAGTCAATCGCTTGACAGGCAAACGTTTCAGCGAAGTTTCCGACATGTCAGGGGCGGGCTTGCTCGATCTTGCAACGCGCCGTTACAACAGTGCTTTGATGGACGCTTATGGTTTGGGTGACAGTATGGACATCCTGCCGCCGCTCATCGAAAGCGATAATATTGCAGGTAATGTAACTGAGGCTGTGGCACGGGAGACTGGGCTTGCGGCGGGTACGCCCGTTGTTGGAGGGCTCTTCGATGTCGTAGCGTCGGCGCTGGGGTCTGGCGTCTCGCGCTCAGGAAGTGCATCGATCATTGCGGGTACGTGGAGCATCAACCAGATTATTATCGACGGCCCTGATCTCGAGGGGCCAGTCTTCATGACCTCTACTTTTGATCGCAGCCGTTACATGGCGATGGAAAACAGCGCGACGTCGGCTGCAAATTTGGAATGGCTGGTGCGAGAGTTTTTTGGAGGTGAATATCATGCCGATATCTCTCCGTTCGATGTTTGCTGCGGCCTGGCAGCGGCGATAGAGCCCGCGAATGATGATCCGCTATACCACCCCTACCTGTACGGAGCGCAACAAGACGGTCACGCACGAGCCGGGTTTTACGGTATTGCGGGATGGCACACCAAGGGGCACCTGATCCGTGCGTTGCTTGAGGGTGTAGCTTTTGGTCATCGCCAGCATGTGGAAACGATCCGCAATGCAGGTGCGACCTTTGAGGAAGCTGTGCTTTCCGGCGGTGGCTCACGCAGCCGTCTCTGGCCCCAGATATTTGCCGATGTGCTCGGCGTACCTGTTACCGTTGCCGTCTCACGAGAAACAGGTGCATTGGGCGCAGCCATTGCAGCCGGAACGGGGGTTGGTCTGTTCTCAGATTTCACAGAAGGCGCCAATGCTATGGTGCGCGCTGATCGGCACTACAAGCCGAACGCCGCGCTGGATAGGCACTATAATCGCCGTTACGCTCTTTATAGGGATATCACAGCGGCAATGACGCCACTTTGGCGTTCGATACAAACCAGTTCAGTACAAAGTGCGCACAGTCCGCGAAGATCGCTCAGCTAATGTTAGGTGTTTACCCCATCATGGGGGAAAAGCACGATCACGACAAACCGCGTGCCCGACGCCAAGGCTGCCCATCTGAAAAGCATTGCTCTCTTATTGCGAGGGTGCGCGGTTCCATTCCGGTACTCAGGCGACAGAACCGCTTTATGGCACCGCCGATACACAAATTCGCTTCTCTGCGAGGCTGGCCAACCTCCGGCATATCGATGGGCAGAACAAAGCAAATCGTTGCCTCCACCGCGCCACGCGCATTGACCAAAGGGGACGCCA
>NZ_JBHEEV010000025.1:0-10384 GCF_041930145.1 Brucella ciceri
TGAAGCGGCACTTTCCGCAACGCTCGACGTCAGCCGCGGCACTGTGCGCGAGGCTGTGCGGGCGCTGGTCGCGCAGGGCATGCTGGAAACCCGGCAGGGCTCAGGAACTTATGTCCGCTCGACGGCGGACACGGCTCGCAGCCTGGACCGCATTCGCCACACCAGCCTGCGCGACCGTTTTGAGACCCGGGCAGTTCTGGAAACCGAAGCGGCCCGTCTTGCCGCCTTGCGCATCACGCGGAAGGGGCTTGCGCATCTTGAAAAAATGCTGGCGCAGCGGGGCAGTCGCGATGAACTCGACCGCGAAACTTTCGTGGCGCGAGACTTTGCCTTCCATGAAGCCATCGTCGCGGCCTCGGGCAATAACGCCCTCATCGAGGTCTATGCCTTTTTCTCCGCCTCCATTCGCGAATCCATAGAAGCCACGCTCAATGGCGAACTGCCAGAGCCGAGCGATGAAGCGCACCGCCAGATCGTCGAGGCCATCGCCTCGGGCGATCCCGAAAAGGCCGGAGCAACCGTTCGCCGTTTCATGGCGCCCCTGATTGAAGAACTTGAAAGGTTGCTCGCATCATGAGCCACACAAATACAGCCCTGTCGGACAGGGCAGAAAACGAGGCAATGCAGCCGGATGCGCTGGTCGATGCGGAGGCGGACAGCGTCCCGCCGCCGCCCGTCCAGCAGCCGCCCAGCAAGGCGATGCGCATCTTGCTGGGCCTGAGCCTCGTGCTCATCGCCGCCAATCTGCGGCCGGTATTCTCCAGCGTTTCCGTGCTCTTGCCGGAAATCATCGAGGCGACCGGCATGTCGTCGATCGCAGCCGGTATATTGACCACGCTGCCGGTCGTCTGTCTCGGTGTCTTCGCGCCGTTTGCGCCGCGGATGGCGCAGCGCTTCGGCGCGGAGCGTGTCCTGCTTGTCGTGCTGGCCGTGCTCACAATCGGCACCGCCATTCGCGGTTTCGGTTCCTTCTACTGGCTCTATATTGGCGCCGCGCTGGCCGGTGCCGCCATTGCCACGGGCAATGTTCTGCTGCCGGGCGTCGTCAAGCGCGACTTTCCGAAGACAGCCGCCATCATGACCGGCCTTTATACGATGGCATTGTGCGGGGGCGCTGCATCTGCAGCCGGTTTCACCATTCCCATCAAGGGGTTGCTCGGCGGCTCGTGGAACCTCGCTTTGGCATTCTGGGCCGTTCCGGCGGCACTTGTGCTGCTTCTGTGGCTGCCGCAGGCCTTGCGCGCCAAGCACAATGTGGCCCATTCGGGCTTCCGGGTGATCGGGCTCTGGAAGGACAGGCTGGCCTGGCAGGTGACGCTGTTCATGGGGTTGCAATCCTCCACCGCCTATATCGTTTTCGGATGGCTGGCGCCGATCCTGCGCGAGCAGGGCCTGAGCCCCAAGGCGGCAGGCGGCCTCGTTTCCTTCTCGATCATGGTGCAGGTGGTGACCTGTCTCGCCGTGCCTTCCATCGCCACGCGTCAGAAGAACCAGAGCTGGCTCAATGTCGCTCTCTGCGCTTGCGCAGCCTTGCCGCTGATCGGATTTCTCTACCTGCCGCAATGGACATACTGGGTGCTGGCGGTCATTCAGGGCATCGGGCAGGGCGGTCTCATCGCAGCCGCGATGATGGTGATCGTGCTGCGCGCCCCGGATTCGCACACGGCGGCACATCTGTCCGGCATGGCGCAATGCGTCGGCTATACGCTGGCCGCGATCGGTCCGCTGATCGTCGGCATGATCCACAGCGCGACTGGCAGCTTTGCTGCTTGCGGGGCGTTCTTCGCCCTGCTGGGACTGGGTGCCGCCATCGCCGGATGGGGTGCGGGACGCGCACGGCATGTGGGCGTGCAGGTGATCAAGGACTGAAGGCAACAAAAAACCCCGGCAAAACCGGGGTTTTTCTTATTCTCATAGGAAAGGCATCAGGCCTTTTCATACAGCTCTTCGACGAATTCCCAATTGATGAGATTGTCGACGAAGGCTTCGAGGTATTTTGGACGCAGGTTGCGATAATCGACATAGTAGGAATGTTCCCACACGTCGACGCCGAGGATCGGCGTTGCGCCGTGAACGAGCGGGTTTTCGCCGTTCGGGGTCTTGGAGATTTCGAGCTTGCCGTTCTTGACCGACAGCCAGGCCCAGCCCGAACCGAACTGGCCGACACCGGCAGCGATGAAATCTTCACGGAACTTGTCGTAGCCGCCAAGATCGGACTCGATTGCCTTTTCAAGCTTGCCCGGCAGCTTCTTGCCGCCGCCGCCCTTCTTCATCCATTTCCAGAACTGGATGTGGTTGTAGTGCTGGCCGGCATTGTTGAAGAGGCCCTGGTTCTTGCCGTAGCTTTCCTTGACGATCTCTTCCAGGCTCTTGCCTTCGAGGCCGGAGCCTTCGAGCAGCTTGTTGCCGTTTGTGACATAGGCCTGATGGTGCTTGTCGTGGTGAAGTTCAAGCGTCTCGCGCGACATGAAAGGCGCAAGGGCGTCGTAATCATACGGCAGGGCGGGCAGTTCGAAAGCCATTGGAAACTCTCCTCTTGTCATTCGGCTTACATGGGCAGCCAGCGGCGGGCCGAACAGATGCTGCCTCAAAACTTGTGTGCGGAATCTACATAGGCCGCATCGGTGCGGGCGGCAATGGCGTGATTGAGCAATTCAGCTTCAAGACAATGAATTATTATTGAAATCACAGTAGGATGGCGTAATTCTCGATTTAGAGCGCATCCCGAAAAGTGTGAAACGGTTTTCGGATAAGATGCGCGTCAAAAACAACGGGTTAGAGCGCCCGTCTGATCCAATCAGATCGAAACGCGCTCTAACGCTTCGCGATGCGGGCGGACCCTCACAGGAGGAAATGGTGTCCCACAGTTCTTATGTCTTCGACGCTTATGGCACATTGTTCGATGTCCATTCGGCGGTGCGGCGGCATGCGGACAAGGCCGGGCCGGACGGACGGGCATTTTCCGAGCTGTGGCGCGCAAAGCAGCTCGAATATTCCTGGGTGCTGAGCCTCATGGGCACCTATAGCGATTTCTGGAAACTTACCGAGGATTCGCTTGATTTCGCATTTGCGCGCTACCCTTCCGTCGATCCAGGGCTGCGCAATGATCTGCTCGACGCCTATTGGAAGCTTGATTGCTATCCGGAAGTGCCCGCGGCCCTCAAAGGCCTGAAGGAGAAGGGCGCAAGGCTCGCCATTCTCTCCAACGGATCGCCCGCAATGCTGGAATCCGCTGTCCGTTCGGCCGCGCTCGATGTTCTGCTCGACGACGTGATTTCGGTCGATGAAGTCAGGAAATACAAGGCCGCGCCGGCAGTCTATGAACTCATCACCCTCCACTGGCGGCTATATCCGTCGGCGATCTCGTTCCAGTCTTCGAACCGCTGGGACGTGGCGGGCGCGGTGCGGTTCGGCATGCGCGGGGTCTGGATCAACCGTTCCAACCAGCCCGACGAATATAAGGAGTTCGCTCCGGCGCTCATTTTGCCAAGCCTCCAACTGCTCGTTTGAGTTTTCACTAAAATTCGAACTTGCCGGATTTATCGAAAGCTGGCCGCTGCATCCAAAATTGTGTCGCGGCTGCAACACGAGCCATGCTGGTGGGCCTTCGCCACGATTAGGCCGCATTAAGAACGGGTGTACGCCACAATTTTCGGGCGTTTTCCGTGCAACCAAACACCGGAAACAGCCGTTTCAGGCCGTTTTCACCGCCCACTGCGTATCTGCCACAATTTGGTCGGGTCGCAATTCGTTAACCCTGAATGTGTATCTGTAACTCCTCCCGTCACTAAACTGGTTTTCATATGCAAACGACCCTTACCCGCCGTTCCTTTCTGACGGCAATGACAGCAACAGCGGCCGCCGGCCTGGCCGGTTGCGCTCAGTTGGGGCAGAATGTTCCAATTATCGATGTGGATCAGTCGGGGAACCCGATCAACCGCACCCCGCAGGCCAATGTCGATTCATCCTATGGCGGCTGGGCACAGATGTACGCCGCCGTTGAAGATGGCGGCTTCATGCTTCCGGCAATCCCGATCCAGAAGATGGACAAGCGCTTCCTGCGCCAGGTGGTGCAGGATCCGACCGGCGAACTGCCGGGTACGATCGTCATCGATACGGCCAACCGCTTCTGCTATCTGGTCCTCGAAAACGGTCAGGCAATGCGCTACGGCGTCGGCATTGGCCGCGAAGGCTTTGCATGGTCGGGCCGCGCCGTGATCCAGTACAAGCGCCAGTGGCCGCGCTGGACTCCGCCGGATGAAATGGTCGCCCGCCAGCCGGAACTGGTGCAGTACAGCGCCAAGAATGGCGGCATGGCTCCGGGCCTCAAGAACCCGCTTGGCGCCCGCGCGCTCTATATTTTCCAGGACGGCAAGGACACGCTGTACCGCCTGCACGGCAACCCGGAATGGTGGTCAATCGGCAAGGCAGTCTCTTCGGGCTGCGTCCGCTTCCTGAACCAGGACATCATCGATCTCTATGATCGTGTTCCGGCAAAGGCACGAATTCTGGTGATGTAAGGTTAGGGGAATAGGGCAGTAAGGCAGTAGGGCAATATGTTTTGCTTGACTGAAACCTTCTGCCCTATTTCACTTACTGCCTTACTGCCTTACTGCCTTACTGCCTTACTGCCTTACTGCCTTACTGCCTTACTGCCTTAAATCACCTCTTGAAGCTGCCCAGGATCCCGCGCACGAGCGCACGCCCGAGCGAATTGCCGACCGAGCGGACGACGGATTTCATGGCTGCTTCCGCCACTGTCTGGCGGCCGGAGCGGCGACCGGTGCCGAGCACCGTACCGGCGAGCTCACCAAAGATGCCGCCGCCTTCTTCCTCTTCCTTGGTCTTTTGCTGGGCTGCCGCTGCATTCTGCGCCTTGCGGGCCAGCATTTCGAAAGCGGAATCGCGATCCACGGCTTGATCGTACTGTCCGGCGACCGGGCTTGCGGCGATGATCTTCGCGCGTTCTTCCGGCGTCAGCGGCCCGATGCGTGAAGAGGGCGGGCGGATGAGCGTGCGCTGCACGATGGAAGGCACGCCTTTTTCCTGCAAGGTGGAAACCAGCGCCTCACCCGTGGCAAGATTGGTGATCGCCTGAAACGTGTTGAAATCAGGGTTCGGGCGGAACGTGTCGGCTGCGGTCTTCACGGCATTGGTCTCGCGCGGCGTATAGGCGCGAAGCGCGTGCTGCACGCGATTGCCAAGCTGCGCCAGGACCGTTTCCGGCACGTCTAGCGGGTTCTGCGTTACGAAATAGACGCCGACGCCCTTGGAACGGATCAGGCGCACGACCTGCTCCACGCGATCGATCAGCGCCTTGGGCGCTTCGTCGAACAGAAGGTGGGCTTCATCGAAGAAGAAGACCAGCCTCGGCCTGTCGGGATCGCCGATTTCGGGCAACTCCTCGAACAGTTCCGACATCAGCCAGAGCAGGAATGTGGAATAAAGCCGCGGGCTCATCATTAGCTTGTCGGCGGCGAGCACGCTCACCACGCCGCGCCCGTCGGTGGTGGTGCGCATCAGGTCCGAAATCTTGAGCGCCGGTTCCCCGAAGAATTTCGAGCCGCCCTGCTGGTCGAGAACCAGAAGCGAACGCTGGATCGCCCCGACCGAGGTCTTGTTCACATTGCCGTACTTTCCGGAAAGCTCTGCCGAGCGCTCCGCCATCTCGGCAAGGATCGCCTGCAGGTCCTTGAGGTCCAGAAGCAGCAAGCCTTCTTCGTCCGCCAGACGGAAGGCGATGTTCAGCACACCTTCCTGCGCGTCGGTCAGGTTCATCAGGCGAGACAGCAGCAGCGGTCCCATTTCGGAAATGGTTGCACGGACAGGATGACCCTGCTCGCCGAAAATATCCCAGAAGATCACAGGGGCTGCGCGCATTTCATACGGGTCGAGCTTGATCTCCGCCGCACGCTTGAGGAGCCCGTGATTTTGAACGCCGACCGCGCCGATGCCGGAAAGGTCGCCCTTGATGTCGGCGCAGAAAACGGGGACGCCCGCCGCCGAAAAGCTCTCGGCCAGAACCTGCAGCGTGACCGTTTTGCCGGTGCCGGTAGCGCCGGTGACGAGGCCGTGACGGTTGCCGTATTTCAGCGCTAGATATTCCGGCTGCTGGTAAGAGTCGTCTGGCTTGCGGCTCGCGCCAAGAAAAATAGCGTCTTCGGCAGTCATCAGGCGGCTTGCTCCCTCTGTTCAACTCACTTTAGAGCATAATCCGACCGGAGTGAAACGAGGATCGATAAGATTATGCTTTCAATAAAAGAGTTTAGAGTTCGTTTCGATCTGATTCAATCAGATCGAAACGAACTCAAGCATATAAACGCCGCTCGTCGTCACGACAAGGAAAAGCCCTGAACGAACTGACGGGCGCAGCTTGCAACTCGACCTCAGCGCGCCGAATAACCGTTCGGATGCGCCGGAATGGCTTTCAGATAGGCGGCAATGGCATTGCGATCCGCCTCGGCGAGATGGGCCATATTCGCAACCACATCGGCCATCGATCCGCCGAGCGAATCGAAATCCGGGGTGAAGCCGCTCTGCAGCGCATAGGCGATGTCTTTCTCGCTCCAGCCGCCAATGCCTGCTTCTCCCGGCGTGATGTTCGGCACAACGCCTCTTTTCCCGTCGCTGCCGGTCTCGGGCGATAATGCCCCTGCGAGCCACTGGCCCTTGTCCAGCCCTCCGATGACATTGCGCGGCGTGTGGCATTCACCACAATGGCCAAGGGCCTCGGTCAGATACTGGCCGCGCTTCACCTGATCGGAGGCATTTGCGATTTCCACCACGGGCTGGTCTGACAGGTAAAGCTGTTTCCAGAGGCCCAGTCCGCGCCGGATATTGAACGGAAAAGAAAGCCTGTGCGGCGCCGTTGCATTGTCGGACGGCGGCAGCGTTTTCATGAAGGCGAAGAGATCGGCCACGTCCTGCGGCTGCATTCTGGTATAGGATGTGTAGGGGAACGACGGATAAAGATGTTCGTCCTGCTTGCCGATGCCTTTCAGCATCGCATTGGCGAAATCATGGATCGTCCAGGTGCCGATCCCCTGCTCGGACGGGGAGATATTGGGCGCGATGAACGTCCCGAAATCCGAAACCAGTTCGTGCCCGCCCGCCAGAACCTTGCGCGCATCGCCGGTTGCACCGGGGGCCGCGTGGCAGGAGGCGCAGCCGCCCGCCCAGAAAACCTGTTCGCCTTTGACCGGATCGCCCGGTTCCATCGCATCCAGAACGGTTTGGCTCACCTTCTGCGGCGTGGTCAGAATCCAGAAAGCTGCGGCTCCAAGGACGACCACGGCGCCTGCGACATATGCCAGTTTTCGGACCATTTCATCCGTTCCCGTCTGGCGGTTCCGACGATTGCGGACCGCTCTTATGGCTGTCATTCAGCACGCCAGCTTCAATGCGCGGAAGCGCCGGAGCAGCACCGCACCCAGCTGGAAATGCTTTTGCGCACCGAATGTTTCCGTCCGGTGCGCGCGGTGTCAACCGTGAAGATCAGTTCTTCTTGACGCGATAGACCTGATGGCAGGAACCGCAATTGGCTGCAACCTGCTGGAAGGCGGACTTCAGCGCATCCAGATCCTGCGGCTTGGCAGCCAATGCAGCCGCGGCGTCTGCGCGGAATTCTTCAACGTGCTTGACGAAATCGTCCTTGTTTTCCCAGATTTTTGGCGAGGCTTCCGTGTCGCCCTGATCGGAACCGGCAGGGAAAAGCGTGTCCACGTCCATTTTCTTGGCGTCGGCGTCGATCTTTTCCAACGCGGCAAGTGCGGCGGTGGCGTCGAAAGGCTTCTCGCCCTTGACCATGGGAGCAATCGAGCCGACAGAACGGCCAAGGTCCTTCATGATTGCCTGACGATCGGCTGTGACGTCAGCCTGTGCTACACCGGCGACCAATACAGCAGCAGAACTGACAGTCAGGAAAAACAAACGCATGCGATCCTCCGCGTTTAAAAATTGAACAGATTTCGTCCCTTGGTTCAAATATCCGATACAATCCGGGACATTGCAATCATCGCACCGGCTAAATCTCCAATGCGGCAAGTATCATCCAGAATTTAGTGGGATTATTACATGGGCTTCACGTTATCGTGAAAAACATGACTTAATTACTATTGTTTTATACTGGCATGTGGGGGGTGCCTGCGGCGAAGGATGGTTTCCGCGGGGAGGCACTCATGCAAAAAGGCCCCGGAAACCGGGGCCTTTATCGAAAAATGCAAGGTTGGTCAGACGAACTGGCCGAGGCCCGGGATCGCGCCGATAACGGCATCCACGGGTTCGTCGCCGGCCTTTTCCTTGGCAAAGCGGATGGTCTCCTTGGCGACGCCGGAAATCTCGCCCATGCCGAGGCCAGCGCCCATGAGCTGGGAGCCCAGACCCATCACGCCGCCCATCAGACCGGACAGGAAGCCGCCGCCCTTGACCTGCGAAATCGCGTCTTCAGCGCCCGGAAATGCTGCGAGAAGCTTCTGGACTTCTGCCTCCGGACCTTCCTTCTGCAGGAAGGCGAGGATCATGCCGACTGCCTTTTCTGCCGTTGCCGCATCGATGCCAACTTTGGAGGTGATGCGTGCGATCAGTTCTTCCATGGAAACTCTCCCAAAAATCTTACGTTTACGTAATATGCATTCTCGGTTTTGCTTTGCAAGCCGGCGGGAGCGAAAATATTAGAACATGGTTCCGAAAAAGTGGGAGCGGGCTTCGGACATGATTATATTCAGACAAAACCTGAGAGCGGGAGGGCGGGACAGGTTACAAACATCCCGCTCCTGGAGAACACGGCTCCTGACAGGACGGCATAATTACGCCGTTCTAATTTCCTGCAGTTCCAGCTCTTCGATCATGGCCTGTCGCATGACGAATTTCTGGATTTTGCCGGTCACCGTCATCGGAAACTGATCCACGAAGCGGATATGCGCCGGAACCTTGTAATGCGCGATCCGCTGCCGGCAATATTCGCTGAGGTCCTCTTCGGACAGTTGTGCGTCCTTGTGCAGCTTGACCCAGGCGCAGATGATTTCGCCGAACTTCCGGTCCGGAATGCCGAATATCTGGACGTCGCTGATCGCCGGATGGGCAAACAGGAACTCTTCGATCTCGCGCGGGTAGATATTCTCGCCGCCGCGAATGATGAGATCCTTTATGCGACCGACGATGTTGCAATAACCTTCCTCATCTATGGTCGCGAGGTCTCCCGTATGCATCCAGCCCGCATCGTCAATGGCGCCGGCTGAACTTTCCGCGTCGTTCCAGTAGCCGCGCATGACGCTGTAGCCGCGCGTCAGCAATTCGCCCTTTTCGCCGCGCGGCACGACCTTGCCATCCGCATCCACGATCTTCACCTCCAGATGCGGGTGAATGCGCCCGACCGTGGAAACGCGCCGCTCCAGCGGATCGGCCGTCGAACTCTGGAAACTGACCGGGCTCGTCTCGGTCTTGCCGCAGGCGATAGTGATTTCGCCTTGATGCATCTCGCTCACGACACGCCGCATGACTTCGATGGGGCAGGGCGACCCGGCCATGATGCCGGTGCGCAGGCTCGAAAGGTCGAAGCGGCTGGAGTCCGGATGATCCAGCATCGCGATGAACATGGTCGGCACGCCATGCAGGCCGGTGCATTGCTCCTCCTCGACGGTCTGCAGCGTCAGGAAAGGGTCGAAACTGTCGTTCGGGATTACCATGCAGGAGCCGTGAGTGACGCAGGCAAGATTGCCGAGCACCATGCCGAAGCAATGGTAGAATGGCACCGGGATGCAGAGCCGGTCCTGTTCGGAAAGTTGCATCGCATCGCCGACGAAAAAGCCGTTGTTGAGGATATTGTGATGCGAGAGCGTCGCGCCCTTCGGGCTGCCGGTCGTGCCGCTGGTGAACTGGATATTGATGGGATCGTCGAATTGCAGTTCGTCGGCAAGCTGCGCCAGTTCCTGCCTGGTGACTTCATCGCCGGATTGGGCCACATCGTCGAAATTCAACATGCCCGGCATCTGTTCCGCACCAAGCCGGATCACGCAGCGCAGCGAGGGAAGCCGCCCGGACATCAGATGCCCGGGCCGGGCCTCATCGAGTTCGGGCACGATGCTGCGCAGGATGTCGATATAGTTGCTGCTCTTCAGCGACGGCGCGAGGATGAGTGCCGCGCATTCCACTTTCCCCAGCACATATTCCAGTTCATGCGCCCGGTAGGCGGGGTTGATGTTGACGAGGATCAGGCCCGCCTTTGCGCTCGCGAACTGGGTGAGAATCCATTCGAGATTGTTGGGCGACCAGATGCCGAGACGCTCGCCGGGGCGCAGCCCGATTGCTAAAGCGTGTCGCATTTATTCGGCCTCATACCCAGCAGCCTTAAAGAAGTTCTGGCATTCATTGATGGAGAAGAGACTGA
>NZ_JBHEEV010000026.1:0-5810 GCF_041930145.1 Brucella ciceri
CTTGAAAACGGACATGAGAATCACAAATCAAGCCAAACGGGAATCCCGAATCCGGTCAACAGCGACATGCTTTAGCTGCCGTGCCGTCGACCTTGGCCTGCGATCGACGGTCGCCAAAAGACGGCGCTCATATACGCGAAGAACGTTTTCTTTTCCGGGGGGATGTCCTTGAAGGTAAACCGCAAACGCGGTCTACCTATCATCGATGGGTGATGGCTGCAGTTTCCAAAAGAGATTTCTGTCGCACGTATCACGGCTCAATGGGTGTCGGCATGCTCACGGCTGGACAGTGCAAACCCTGTGCCAACCGGTTGCATATGCCCTTAATTGTGAGCCGATCGATAAGCGCAGTTTAAGCGCTCGCTTTTCCGGCGCAACCTCGACACTCCGGTGTCGAGGTTTTTTTAAAAGTGAAAAAGCCGGCGCAATCGGCACGTGATAAAATGCGACTATTTTACGATTGTGGCAAAAACGTGTTGCATTTTCTAATATACAAGCTAAACCCCCTACAACTTGGGTGGTGCATCCAATGCAATGCGAGAATCAGGGCGGCCAAAAACAAACCGCGACTTCTTTGGTGACCATACATAGGCGGGATAGATCATTATCACCCTCCCTTGGTTCGCTTGAGAATAACCGCTGCGCAATTGATTGCCGACAGACGCATAATCGGGGCTGCTGTAAGTCCGGAGTTGCTGCAAAAGCGGAGACTTTCCGCACAAATTCCGGTTGCGTTTGCCGCCGATGGACTAAAAAACAGACGGGGTTAATGGGCGAATAGGACATGATCATTTTTAACAGCGTGGTTATTTCCCTCGCAGTGTTCACACTGATAGTAGGTTTGGTCGGATTTTTACGGACCCGAAAAACAACAAACCCTATCTCTTATGAAGACACACCGAACAAAAACAAACGGGGAAAATAGGTTTCTATTTCCGCTCAGTTTTCCTAGTGCCCAAGAGCTATCGAGTCTAGACCTATCATGAACCTTTACTTGCCAGACAATGACCCTCTTCTTTTAGAGCTTCGAAATTATTCGCAAGCTAGTGTGCGCTTCTTCCCCCATTCCGGCAATCTGGGGGACGGGCTCATCACATACGCAACCATGCAACTGCTCGACCACTTTGGAATCAACTACACTACCCATCGGCAAGATGAGCGGTTGGACGGCGAGATAATCTTCATCGGCGGCGGCGGCAACATGGTGGAGGGTAGATACGAAGACGTTGCCAAACTAATTTGGGAACACCGTGAAACTAACCGAGTAATATTACTCCCGCAATCTATTGTCGGGTATGATGATATTATAATGGAAACTCACAACAATCTCACCGTTTTCTGTCGGGAAAAGATTTCTTTCGAACATTGTACTGCAGTGGGCGGTCGCAACGACCGAATCCATTTATGTCAGGATGCTGCTTTATATCTGAGCCCCAAACACTTTGAACAGGCGAAGGTGTCAGGCAGTGGTTGCCTCAACGCAATGAGGATCGATGGGGAGTCGCTGGGAGGAGAGCACGATCAAAACAACATGGACATATCGTTGGCTTGGAATGGCGACGTTTGGACAAATCCCGCCTTCGTAAAAGCCGCGGTTATATCGATGGCCGAATTTCTCTCGCAGTACAAGGAAGTTAAAACTGATCGCCTGCATGTGGCAATCATGTCAGCTTTGCTGGGCCGAGAAGTCACGATGCACCCAAACAACTATTTTAAGAACCGAGCGGTGTACGAGCATTCGATCAAGGGACGGTTCAGTAATGTAGTTTTTGAGGAGCAAGCAACCTCCCCGGCTGGCGCCACAGCGTTGGCGAAAATACCCACTGTTGATGCCCAAACCCTTCAGAAAAAATTAGATCGAGAAAGGGATTTGCACAACTCGACCCGCCGCAAATTAAGACTTCAAATACAACAACTAACCACTCAGTATAACTCGGACACCGGTCTTTTGAAGGCAGAATTGTCCGCTTTGAAGAACGACATTGAATTGCTTAGAAAGCAAGCGGACAACAGTGCGCTGCCGGGCAAGTCTTTGACAGATGATGAGCTTTCTTTGCTTCGCGAAAGGTTGAAAGCCTTCCAGTCTTCGAAGAGTTGGCGATATACGAAGCCCTTCCGCAAAATTCGTTCATTCTTCTGACATTCAACGGTCGTCTTTAAATGTTATCAGTAGCAGCAAAACGTCTCCGGTCCCTCCCAATTTTCCAACCGGATTGGTACGTAAAACAAAATCCTGATATTGTCGGCACGGATCCCGTCACGCATGTTGTTTACTACGGCGCCAAGGAAGGGCGTCGTATTTTCGATCCAATTAAAATTGCGACCAGCATATCGGGCACACCGGTAACGAACGCTAATAACAGCGATGGTAGAAGGCCCGGATCGGTAGATGTATATGTCTCCTCCGTTGGCAACGTATTTATGGATGAGATTGCCAGAGAAGTCTATAATGCGATTAAATTATGTAATATTGAGGTTACCCTTAAAAATGAGGCGGACGGAGATTATTTAAATCCAAAACCCAAAATTGTCGTTGCTCCGCACGAGTTTTTTCTATTGAACGCTGGGCCGAAATACTTCAATCCAGCTTTTATGAAAAATTGTATCGCCTACAATACCGAACAGCTCCAGACCCAGTGGTTTTCTTCTGCTCTTCCAGAAATGCTGAGTTCAGCTGCAATTATAGATATATGCAACCAAAGCGCCTCTATTTTTCGTTCGGCGAACATGCCAGCACTCCATTGGGAGCCAGCGATCAAACCTACGCGGGTAGATCTTGCCTCAATTGAGGAACATCCTCTTCTCAAGGCGGTGCCGAACCTTCAGGATAAACCGGAGTGGCACGACCGCCCCATAGATCTATCCTTCTTCGGTGCTCAAAGCCCTCGACGTGAAAAAGCTCTTGGTAGAATCGCACCTAGAATAGCAGGCCTTAACTCATTCATTTATTATAGGCGCAGGTCCACCCCTTTAACTGCCGGGCTTGATAAAAGCTTAACTGAAGTAGCCGAAGCGATTGCGCAAAAATCGAAGATATATCTCAACATACATCGAGATGTGATGCCTTATTTCGAGTGGCATCGAATCGCTCGACAGGGCATCGGCAATGATTGCGTAGTCATCAGCGACCACTGCCTTGAACATCCTCTCTACAAGCCGGGCGTCCACTATATTCAAGTCAATGCTCGTCACGTCGGAGATGCGGTTGATTGGCTATTAAACGATCTGGATGGCCAGCGACAGGCCGCGGCCATCCGCAGAGCGAATCGAACCATGTTGAATAATAACAAGTTCGAGCATTCGAATGCAGAAACCCTTGTGAACTTCATCGCGGACAACACCGATGCTTAACCGAATTTACCGCTCAAAGTACAATCTGCAATTTGATCATGTTTCGCACACGTCAAATGACGACACCATTACTGTTGCAGTGAGTCTTTATAATTACGAGAAAGAGATATTGGATTGTCTTGAATCCATTAAAAACCAGACATACCGAAATCTTTCACTTATGATTGTAGACGACTGTTCTCAAAAGGACAATTCGCTTGAGCGGGCCATTTTGTGGACAAAACGCAATAGCGAAAGGTTTGTCAGGGCCACTGTTGTTCGCCATGAATTTAATCAGGGACTTGCGCAAGCCAGAAACACCGCTTTTGCTGCCAGCGATACCCGCGCGCTGTTTATCATGGACGCGGACAACATGATCTATCCACGAGCAATTGAAGTTCTTGCGCCTTGGGTATTAGACGAAGGATATGCAGCGGCCTACACTCAACTCGAGTTTTTCGGTGATGTGTCCGGCCTTAGATACGCCGATTACTGGTCGCCTGATTTTTTCCGAGAGAACAACTACGTAGATGCGATGGCGCTCATCTCCACGTCAGCATGGCAGACCGTGCGCGGATATACCCACATGGAAGGGGGGTGGGAAGATTATGACTTCTGGTGCAAGTTTGTTGATAGCGGCCTAGATGCAATTTTTATTCCCCAGATTCTTTGTCGCTACAGAGTACATGGAACTTCTATGTTGAGGACTGACACGGTAAACAATCATAATGACCTCATCGTAGAGATGAGGATGCGACATCCTTGGCTGGCCGTAGGTAGCTAATCATAGCGATAGACCCACGCGATCTAACGACTATCGGCCACCCCTAAAAGGGCACTACGGCGGTAGCACTTGTGGTGGAATGCCTCTCATTCGCTGCATGGTTAAGCAATTGAAATTTTAATTGATATTTGACTTGAGGCAAGCGGACTATATGCATCACGATACACGATCGAAAATTTCTGTATTGCGCCCCTTGCTGATTGCACTTGTTGTAAGCGCACACGTCCCTTGGACATTGTACAATCCGACCTCCAAAGAGATCGATTTCACGGCCTGGAACGTGCTTCGTTTGACGCTTACTGCGGTGATGTCACCTATCGGCATGCCGCTTCTGAGCGTGATTTCGGGTTTTCTGGTAGTCTCGTCTTTTAAAAAATACGGTTTTAATGGTTTGCTCAAAAAGAAGGTGGCCAGGATCATAATTCCTATGGTCGTCTGGAACTTCGCTTTCGCAACACTGATTTACTGGGCGCAGTCACATGGATGGGAGTCACGCCGAGACTTGCCATTATTTAAAGGTGAGACTTGGGCTTGGCTGAATGCTCTGTTTTCTATTGATACAGTACCAGCTAACGGACCGTTATATTTTTTAAGGGAATTGTTTATTTGTTTTTGCCTTGTGCCGATATTTGTCAAATTGGCGACGTATAGAAATCTGTCTTATGCGGTTTTTATATTAAGCGCGCTAGTTATCATTAGCGATATTCAGCTCCCATTCATATTTCGTTTTGATATTTACGCTTGGTTTTTATTTGGAATTTTTGCATCCATTCATAGCCTGGACAGCTGGAAACCAAGTACAATGCATCGCTCCATTATCCTGGGTACGGGCGCTGCAACTGCCTGCATCGTCGCTTTCTCGTACTTCATCAGCAGATCTTCATTTAACTATATTGAGAGCACGCTAACTATATTTGGACCATTTTATTTCTGGATTTTAGCCGACCTGATACATGATAAAAAAGTAGGAGTATTACTTAAGAAATACTCCAAGTATTCTTTCACTGTATTCCTGAGTCATGCTTATGTAATTTCTTGCTGCTGGCAGATTTGGTCCATTAATGTAGGATCGTCCCCGTACGATAATTTTATTATATTTGGCGTTGTCTGCACCACAACGGTCTTTCTGATTGCGCCGGTTTTCTACCAAGTGTTTTACTGGTGGCTCCGTCATGCTGGTTTTTTTGCAACGGGCAAGTCGACTAACACCATTAAAAGATCTGGGGCAGAGACCAACAACGAAAACGCGATATCAGCCGTTGGGGGATGATAACCAGGTTATGATCTAAGGAAAGATGAAATCAACGATGGATTATCAGCCCCTAACTATTAATAACGTAAGCAATAACTCGAGTCCTTACTGATCAGCCTGTAACCCCAGTCCCCCTCTCTGCCCGAATAAATCGGTAGCTATCTCCCGCGCGATTACCCGTTGTAAATCAGAAGACATCAGCATCATTCACATGTTCCAGTTCAGCGAACCGGAATAAACTCTGACGTCATCCCGCCAAGCTAAGATTGCTTGCGCCTGCTCTGCCCTTTCGTCCACCGTCGAGTTTACGCATCTGGTGAGCGAATTCCCTTGCAGGAAACGCGCGTAGGCGTCAATTCCTATCTCTTTGAACTGCCCCCACTTTCGACCGGACACTCAGCATAAGCAGGAAGGCTCAAGCACAGGCTTGAGGATAGGCTTATG
>NZ_JBHEEV010000027.1:0-2500 GCF_041930145.1 Brucella ciceri
GATGGATATTGTAAATGGGAGTGATCAAGTCGATCGAGCTATTAGTACCGGTAAGCTGCATGCGTTGCCGCACTTCCACACCCGGCCTATCAACGTGGTGGTCTTCCACGGCTCTGATAGGGAATACTCGTTTTCAGGTGGGTTTCCCGCTTAGATGCCTTCAGCGGTTATCCCGTCCGTATATAGCTACCCTGCTATGCCGTTGGCACGACAACAGGTCCACCAGAGATACGTCCATCCCGGTCCTCTCGTACTAGGGACAGATCCTGTCAATATTCCTACACCCACGGCAGATAGGGACCGAACTGTCTCACGACGTTCTGAACCCAACTCACGTACCGCTTTAAATGGCGAACAGCCATACCCTTGGGACCTGCTCCAGCCCCAGGATGCGATGAGTCGACATCGAGGTGCCAAACAACCCCGTCGATATGGACTCTTGGGGGTCATCAGCCTGTTATCCCCGGCGTACCTTTTATCCGTTGAGCGATGGCCCTTCCACGCGGGACCACCGGATCACTATGACCGACTTTCGTCTCTGCTCGACTTGTCAGTCTTGCAGTCAGGCAGGCTTATGCCATTGCACTCGACGAACGATTTCCGACCGTTCTGAGCCTACCATCGCGCGCCTCCGTTACTCTTTAGGAGGCGACCGCCCCAGTCAAACTACCCACCATACACGGTCCTGGACCCGGATAACGGGCCGCAGTTAGACATCCATATAGGCAAGGGTGGTATTTCAAGGATGACTCCACAATGGCTGGCGCCACTGCTTCAAAGTCTACCACCTATCCTACACATGCCGACACGAATGCCAGTGTAAAGCTATAGTAAAGGTGCACGGGGTCTTTCCGTCTAACCGCAGGAACCCCGCATCTTCACGGGGAATTCAATTTCACTGAGTCTGCGTTGGAGACAGCGGGGAAGTCGTTACGCCATTCGTGCAGGTCGGAACTTACCCGACAAGGAATTTCGCTACCTTAGGACCGTTATAGTTACGGCCGCCGTTTACTGGGGCTTCAATTCAATGCTTGCACATCTCCTCTTAACCTTCCAGCACCGGGCAGGCGTCAGACCCTATACGTCGTCTTGCGACTTCGCAGAGCCCTGTGTTTTTGGTAAACAGTCGCTACCCCCTGGTCTGTGCCACCCCCACATGGTTGCCCATATGAGGGTCACGCTTCTTCCGAAGTTACGCGTGCATTTTGCCGAGTTCCTTCAACGCAGTTCTCTCAAGCGCCTTGGTATTCTCTACCAGTCCACCAGTGTCGGTTTAGGGTACGGTCTATATGCAGGAGCTATTTCCTGGAACCGCTTCGCTGCACGTTCAATCCAATAAGAACGTACAACACACGCGATCCGTCACTACCTGCAGGCCCACGAATATTAACGTGGTTCCCATCGACTACGCCTTTCGGCCTCGCCTTAGGGGCCGGCTAACCCTGCTCAGATTAACTTTAAGCAGGAACCCTTGGACTTTCGGCGAGGGAGTCTCTCACTCCCTTTATCGTTACTCATGTCAGCATTCTCACTTCCGATACCTCCAGGATGTCTCACGACTGTCCCTTCACAGGCTTACGGAACGCTCCGCTACCACGCACATACGTGCATCCACAGCTTCGGTGTATGGCTTGAGCCCCGGTACATTTTCGGCGCAAAGACCCTTATTTAGACCAGTGAGCTGTTACGCTTTCTTTAAATGATGGCTGCTTCTAAGCCAACATCCTGGTTGTTTTGGGATCCTCACATCCTTTCCCACTTAGCCATAACTTAGGGACCTTAGATGGTGGTCAGGGTTGTTGCCCTCTCCACGACGGACGTTAGCACCCGCCGTGTGTCTGCCGACTAGTACTCCCCGGTATTCGGAGTTTGGTTAGGATCAGTAAGACGGTGAGTCCCCATAGCCCATCCAGTGCTCTACCCCCGGGGGTATTCGGTCGACGCTCTACCTAAATAGATTTCGCGGAGAACCAGCTATCTCCAAGTTTGATTGGCCTTTCACCCCTAGCCACAAGTCATCCCGATCTATTGCAACAGATATGGGTTCGGTCCTCCAGTACGTGTTACCGTACCTTCAACCTGCTCATGGCTAGATCACTTGGTTTCGGGTCTAATGCATCGAACTGAACGCCCTGTTCAGACTCGCTTTCGCTGCGCCTACACCTACCGGCTTAAGCTTGCTCGATACACTAAGTCGCTGACCCATTATACAAAAGGTACGCTGTCACCCAGAACAAATCTTGGGCTCCAACTGTTTGTAGGCATCCGGTTTCAGGTACTGTTTCACTCCCCTCGTCGGGGTGCTTTTCACCTTTCCCTCACGGTACTGGTTCGCTATCGGTCATGCACGAGTACTTAGGCTTGGATCGTGGTCGACCCATGTTCAGACAGGATTTCACGTGTCCCGCCCTACTCAAGGACTTCTGCTATTCTACGTGTACGGGACTATCACCCACTTCGGTCGAGTTTTCCAACTCGTTCCACTTCATTCACAAAAGCC
>NZ_JBHEEV010000028.1:0-3241 GCF_041930145.1 Brucella ciceri
AGTCTTCGGCATCATCATGCGTCGCCAGAAGCAGATCAATCAAACCAGGATCGTCGCTTGACAAACAGAAGGGCGTCCAGGGATCGCAGTTCACTTCCATCGACTTCACGGCGGTGCTGAAGAAAGCTGAGATTGCGATCTCGATGGACGGCAAGGGCGCGTGGCGGGACAATGTCTTCGTCGAACGGCTTTGGCGGTCGATCAAATACGAAGAGGTCTACCTCCACGCCTACAAGACCGTGTCCGAGGCCCGCGCGGGGATCGGTCGTTATCTGAACTTTTACAATACTCGACGTCCACATTCATCTCTTGACCGGCAGTCGCCGGATCAGGCTTACTTCAACGCGCTGGCACCGATGATGGTGGCGGCATAATCGAGGCGGAAATCCACTTAACGAGACGCCCGAAACTGTTCAAACAAACCGAGCCAACTCTCAGCGTTGATCGGATACCCATTCAGAAACACGCTTTGGTCCGGCATAAACATGATAGTTTGATCGGTTTCTATCGTTTATGCCTCAGCTATTCGGAGGTTCTGATGAAATCTTTGTTCATGACCGCACTTGTATCGGTTGGGGTTTTCACATCCAGCTCAGCCTATGCTTTAGATGCTCGGAAGGATTGCTCAACGTTGAAGCAGGTCATCAAACAATCGAAAGTTAACTTTAAAAATGTTGCTGCTAACGTGCCGCCGAAGGATGTGGACGTTTACCCATCAAAGCTCACCTTAACTGGAAGCAATTTTTGCCGTGTTGTTTTGCGCACGAATGTATCCTCGGTGAGTTGGTCGTGCGTGCTGGAAGATTCGACGGTTAAAGCAGTCGCGGAGTTCGTTTCGAACTGCGTGGGCAGGATTGAAACACCTGATCAGGCTTATCAGCGAGTTGGCGCAAAAATTTTCCGTTTAAAACCACAGGTTCCCGTCGAGATAATTGTTTCGGAACTGGATCGCGGAAGTATTGCTCTGCAAGTCAAGGCGCTGCAGAAAAAGTAACGTCGGTTGAGAGGATAATAATAATTTCTGTTCGCTAGCGGTTGCTTTTCGAAAGGCGCCCTAGCCGTTGTGAAACTCATTTTCGATTTTGGTGGCTTCTTCCCAGCGTTCGCTGTACTAGCTGGTGAGATGTTCCGAGATGCGAAGAATCAGACGTGTGAGTTCATTAGTTTGCCATAACATCGACCACACGAGCATAAACGATGAGGGTTTCATTTGTCCAGCGGTGACAAACTCTTGCGATGACTTTGCGACGCGGATGACTGTTCTGGAACGGTGATCATTCGCATCCAGCGTTCGGAACTGGTCAAACTGAGGCCGTCGTCTCGCGCAATTCCCGGTTCGGATTCTTTGCAAAGCGGTCGTCTGACAAAGGAAGGCCCATGGCATGAAAGTTTGAGTTTCAGCTGCCGCGGCATCAAGAAGTTGCTGCGCTTGCCGATCGACTATTAATGCCCGCATCACACCTCCCTCGAAGGGAGATTACTGTGACGAGCGGAGACCGAGAATCTCGGCTTTAAATCAAAAACCCCAAACAGGCGAACAAATCGCGCCACGTACACACGTAATGTCTAGACACAGGCAATGTGATTGTATTCATAATCTGTTCTGGAATTGCAGATGTGGCTAACGTGTAGGAGAAGAAACCATGTATTTCCAATTGGGTAGCGTGATGGCCGCAGGGTTGATTTTTTCGACAGCGCCAATAGTTGCCGAAACGCTGAAGGTCCGCGATATCACTGATCAACAAGAGATATCAGAACGTGCCGGCGATTTTGAGAGCGATCTTAACCAGCTTGGTATTAAAGCAAAGCTGAACTGCGATCTGCTCATCGGAAGTAAGGGCGAAACTAACGACGAAAGCGTTGGTGCGATTTGCGATATGAGTATTTCCGGTAAAAAGCCCACTTCAATAATGTTGTGTAACGATACGATGATCGGCAAGCTCACCATCAAGGCTTACGGCTTTAGCATGGACAAGAAAGAGCTCGCTGCCTTCACCGAGATGAACTGCAGGCCGGGTGGTTAACGCTATCTCCAAAACCTCCGGTGCAAAACATTAACACTTATAACGCAGGTTCTTTTTCCAGGAAACAAATCAAACCCTGCTACAGAGACTGATAGTGATCGATATGAAAAACTGGCGTAAGGGTTTGATCGCTGCAGGTGCGGTATTCTTGGGCAGAGGAGGGATTTTGGCTTACGATCAATTTCAGCGGTATCAAGATGGCCTGGTATATCCGCAGCTGGAGTGTTGTATGTGGTCAGCTGGACATTAATGAGCCTGTTATCTTTCGAACACAGAGGTTTCGCTGATGATAATGAAAAACATGTATCTCTGTTGTCTGCTGATCATATTGACGGCATGCGGCCCCGACCAAATCGTCGTCGATTTGCCATCTCCCAACAAGTTCGTCCACGTCGAGGTTCGCAGATGTCCGCAAGCAGGTGCATTTTTGCAGTGGACCGAAATGGTGCAGGTTTCAGTGCTGGAGGCCGGCAGATCAGAACCCTGCAACTCTTTTGTGAATGCAATGGTTCAATTCGACAGCAAGGTAGCGGACGAGCAACTCGAGCTGGAATGGTTATCGGATAAAGTGCTCCGAGCTTGGCACCCGACTTTCAACCCTGACTATGGCCCCGTTAACACAACAGTTCGGGCCGGTTCGAAAGTGAGGATACAGTTTTTCCCCAAGTTTTAGTACATACCTCAGCAAGCAGCGGCGATGAATTGAGTTATATCGTCGACTCAGTAACACTGAAACAACAGTGCCTTTTTCTCTATACAGGCGATACGTCCTCCTTCGTGGGGAGCTCCGGTGTCTCCTAGGGGTGAGTCCTTCAGTTTGCTCCTCAGGAGAGAAAGATGAAATGGTTTCAAGCGCCAATAAATGTTTGGCTGCCGGTTTTCCTTCTAATGGTGATCGCAGGAGCGCCCGAGATTTCAATGTCGGCATCGCTGGCACAAGAGAGGTTCAAAGGTATCGCCAGAACTGATGCCCGTATCCAGCGTCTGGTTATGATTGGACAACTGTGTCGTAAGCTCACCGAAGAAGATGCCCAAGCGATCCTTGCAAACAGCCGCGCGGAACTGGAAGCCGCACGGGCGAAACTTGCAAATGACGAACAGGAGTGGGCGAGAATCTGGCAAGAGGGTGTCTTTATTGGTGCTGACCTGCCACTGAACTTTCATCCAACGGCGATTAGAGCCTCGGCGGTTTTGACTACGCCAATTGGCGTGTTGGT
>NZ_JBHEEV010000029.1:0-2662 GCF_041930145.1 Brucella ciceri
CCGACATCGAGCAGGCCTACAAGGTCGGCCTGTAACCACTTCGACAATTTGCGCTTTTGAAGGTCTGCCAGCGGCGGGCCTTTTTTGTTGCGCCCGATAGAGGCTGTCGCATGCCATTTTTAGCGCCTATCTTCACCGCAATTGGCGGTCTTGTATCGAGCGTGGCCGCGTGGGCTGCTGCAAGCCCGATCCTCGCCGGTATCGCGCAGACAGCCTTCGGCATTGCACTGAAATATGCCGTCAATGCGCTGTTTCCTCCAAAGACGCAAAGCCGTGCTTCCGAACTGGAAACCCAGTATGGCGCCAATATCCCGCGTTCGGTCATTCTTGGCACGTGTGCGACCGAAGGTCACCACATCTATCGCAACAGCTACGGCAGTGGCGGTCGGCTCATTCAGGACGTATTCGTCTTGTCGAGTTTCCGCATCACGGCGGTTCTGCGTGTTCGTTACAATGGTCAGTGGCGCAACCTGACAGAGCAGGATGCAGACGGCTATTGGCTTGTTCCGAACGAAGGCACGAGCGGTGATGACCACGACAATGTTCGCGTGAAAATCTTCTACGGCACGATGGATCAGCAGGCAGAACCGACGCTGATCAACAATGCCCGTCCGGCTGGCCGCTGGACTGCGAACCATCGCGGCGCTGGCGTTGCCTACGCTGTCGTGTTCTCGGAATTGCGCAAGAATGGCGATGGCCTGACTTCACCGGCAAAGTTGCTGTTCGAAGTCGTCGGTGCTCCGCTCTACGACTGGCGCAAGGATAGCACGGTGGGCGGATCGGGCGCGCATCGTTGGGACGATCAGAGCACGTGGGAATATTCCGACAATCCGGTAGTGCAGATTTACAATCTGGAACGCGGTTTCTTCAACGGCTCCCAGCGCATGGTCGGCAAGGCTGTACGTGCAAGCCGTCTGCCGTTGGCAGAATATACCCAGGCAGCGAACATCTGCGACGAAGTCATGCCGGACGGCTCGAAGCGATATCGTGCCCATGCGATTGCCAAGGACGGCCCCGGCGCCAACCACGACGCAAACCTGACCCCGATCCTTGAAGCTATGTGCGGCTCATGGGTGGAGCGTGTTGATGGCGAGTTCCCGATTGCGGGCGCTCCGCAGGCCATCGTTGCGACCATCACGGACGATGATATCAAGCGCGGCGCACCCTTGCGGTTCAGTGCCAAGCGCAAGCGTACGGAACTGATCAACACTGTCGCGGCTTCCTATGTCTCGCCGGATGACTTCTACGAAACCAAGGACGCGGCAACCCGTATCGATGAAGGGGCGCTGGCCGAAGATAGGGAAACGCTCGCCAGTGCCATTCCTTACGCTGCCGTCACCGATGTGCGGCAGGTGGACAGGCTGGCTGATATTGCCATTCGTGGCGCTCGCTATCAGGCATCGGCTGAAATCGTCGTTCATCCGAAATTCCTCGATACGATCAAGGAAGGCCGGTGGGTTCGCTGGAACAGCGCCAAGTATGGCGACCGGACATATCAGGTGCTGACGCGCCAGCTTGGCGGGATCAATACCGACGGCGCTCGCGATATCTCGTTGTCTTTGCAGCAGATCAGCAATGGCGTGTTCGATCCGACCGCCTACGAGACCAACCCTCCGAACATCATCGTCGTGCCACCGCCGCAGTATCTGGCGGAGGTGCAGAACTTCGATGTTATCCCGACAATCGTCAGGGCCGATGGTGCCGGAGAGTTGCCAGGTGCACGGCTGCTCTGGGACGCGATTGATGATATCTCGGTTGTCGGCGTCGATATCGAATACTGGCCCGCAAACGATCCGAGCCAGGTGTTCCGCGATTTTGTGACCGCCGATATCGTTAATGTGACGATCTCCGAAGGGCTGACTTCGCTCACTGACTGGTTCGTCCGCACGCGTTTGCGCGTGGACAATGGCCGGTCTGTAGCGTGGTCGGCGGCCAAGCCGTTTCGCACCCTGAACGCGCAGGGCGATCAGAACCCTATCGACTACGAAGGACTGGCCGATGACCTGAAGGGTTATCTCGGCTGGATCGGGCCGCAGGTTCGCGAATTGATCCGGCAAGCTGAAGAACTTGCTACCCTGACAGCGGACAATCACAACAGCAACTATTCCGACATCCAGCGTCTGACGCGCCAGCTTTCCAGCACGTTCGGCAATGCGCAGGCGATGTGGCAGGAGGATATCATCGTTGCCACGGGTCCGAATAGTGCCATTGGCCAGCAGCTGACCCGGATCAATGCCCAGCTCTGGGACAATACCGGGGCAAGCATTATTCAGTTGCTGCAAGTCCGCGTTGATGGCGTCGAGGATGATGTGGCGGCGCAAGCCAACCTTATCACTCAGCTATCGTCCAATATCGGTGAAGTGTCTGCGAACGCGACATTCCGTATGGGGACTTATGTGGCACCGAGCGGCTGGAACTCCCGCATTGGCATGGAAGTCCGCGGCGGAACAACCGACAGCTACAAGAGCGCAGGCCTCTTCCTTGACGTGAACAGCACCCAGGCGCGTATCGCCCTGATAGCCGAACAGATCGTGTTCTCGAATGGTACGGAGTTCTTCAAGCCATTCGTCATCCAGAACAACGTTATGTACGGCGAAGGCTTCGTCATGGATTGGGCGAAGATCGTCAATGTCCAGATCGGCACTGCCCAAATCGGGGATGC
>NZ_JBHEEV010000030.1:0-2584 GCF_041930145.1 Brucella ciceri
AGCGTGTCGCATTTATTCGGCCTCATACCCAGCAGCCTTAAAGAAGTTCTGGCATTCATTGATGGAGAAGAGACTGATGATATCGCCAAGTGCTTTTGAGATGGCGTCGAAGCTGCGTGCTGCTCGCTTTCTCAGAAGTGCCTTGAGTTTTGAGAAAGCCATTTCGATTGGGTTCAGGTCCGGCGAGTAGGGCGGCAGGAAGAGAAACCAAGCGCCCTTTGCCTTGACCAGTTGCTCAGCCTTCTGGCTTTTGTGGAAGCCGACATTGTCGAGGATGACTATATCACCGACTGACAGTGTCGGCACAAGCTGTGTCTCGATCCAGGTTTCGAAGATGCGGCTGTTCATCGGTGCATCGACGATCCATGGCGCGGTCAGGCCATGGCAGTGCAGTCCGGCAATGAAGGTTTGTGTCTTCCATTTTCCGAAGGGCGCATAGGCGGCAAAGCACCTGCCTTTGGCAGACCATCCGGTGCGTTTTGTCAGGCGCGTATCCGTGGAAGTCTCATCGATAAAGATGAGACGCGACAAGGCCTTGTTGAAGAACCGCTTTCGGCGATTGATCCAAAGATCACGCGCCTTGGCGATCTCTGGTCTACGCTGCTCGCTTGCCTTGAGGCTTTTTTTATTGCTCAGCCCAAGTCGGTGTAGGAATCGCCCGACCGTGGCGCGGTGGACTTCAATACCGCGCTCCGCGAGCGCAACGCACAGTTCGTCCAAAGTCGTTTCGCCACGGGCGGACATCTGCTCGCGGACCCAATCACCATGAGCCAAAAGCTTCACACTACCAGGCGGGTGGCCCTGCCTGGCGGCGGCCAGACAGCCGGATGACCGATGCAGGATCATCATGTTGTTGACGAACCGAGGCGAAACACGGAAATGCCGAGCGGCTTCCCGGTGACTATTGCCCTCATTCACAAACGCAACGACACGCTCACGCAACTCGATCGGATGCGGCTTGCCCATGGTGCATCTCCTTCCACGAGACAAGTGAGACCCCATGTCCTTCTTAGGCATGGTGGCTCGTCTCGCATTATGTTGTGCACGAGGGTTAGCTTGACAGCCAGAGCCTCAAACATAGGAGACGAGCCGTGGTCGATGATACTACACTTTACGTTGGTTTGGATGTGAGCAAGGAAAAGATTGCCGTTGGCTTGGCGGAAGCGGGCCGCAAGGGAGAGGTGCGCTACTATGGCGAGATCGCCAACCGTGCTGATACGGTGCGCAAATTTGTCGACAAGCTCGCCGGGCGTCACGAGCGCCTTTGCTTTTGCTACGAGGCCGGCCCGACGGGTTATGGGTTGTATCGCCAGCTTTCAGGTCTCGGCCATGAATGCCTCGTCGTCGCACCATCGCTCATTCCAACGCGTCCAGGGCTCCAGATCAAGACGGATCGCCGCGATGCGGTGGCATTGGCTGCTTTGTTGCGCGCCGGTAACTGTCATCCATCTGGGTTCCCGACGAGACGCATGAGGCCATGCGCGATCTTTGCCGGGCGAGGGAAACGGCGGTCTCTGATTTGCGACGGGCACGCCAGCATCTCTTGTCATTTTTGCTCCGCTACGGCCGGGTCTTCGAGGGCCGGTCTCATTGGACAAAAGCACATCGAAACTGGCTGGCGGCCCAGAGGTTCGATCATCGGGCGCAGCAGGTCACCATGGAAGAATATATTCGTGCCATCGAGCAAATAGAGGAACGGCGTGAACGGTTGACCCAACAGATGCTGGCGCTCTTGCCGGACTGGTCACTCAACCCCGTGGTGGAAGCGATCCAGGCCTTGCGCGGTGTCGCACAGATCTCAGCGCTGACCCTGGTCTCGGAGATCGGCGACTTTCGGCGCTTTAGCAACCCACGTCAGTTCATGGCTTGGCTGGGACTGGTTCCCAAGGAGCATTCCACAGGCGCAAGCGTGGTGCGTGGGTCCATTAACCAAGGCGGGCAACACCCGCGCACGACGGATGCTGGTCGAAGGCGCATGGACCTATAGATTACCCGCGCGTGTCGGCCTGGAAATTGTGAAGCGAAGCGAGGGGTTGCCTGAAAATATCAGGGCAATCCCCTGGAAGGCGCAAGTACGGCTATGCCAGCGATACCGGCGTATGCAAGCCAGTGGTCGCCCCACCAATATCGTCATCGTTGCCATCGCACGTGAGCTTGCTGCTTTCGTCTGGGCTATCGCAACAACCATTCCTGTCACGTCAACAAAAGCCGCCTGACAAAGAACGGCTCAACACGAAGAAGGAGAAAAGTTTACTTCCATCACACTGCCTATTGTTGGGCGCGGCGGCCGGTCAGGGCAACCCTCGTTGTGATTCTGCGAGCCTGAAAAATGGCAACACGCGTTAACGTGAGACAGAGGAAGGCCCGAGACGAACCACGGTCCTGCGGTATCCAATCCGCGCATCAGAGTCTGATCAACCGTCGTCTCAATGCCGCCGCGTCCTGCAATAGGCAGCATATAATGCTCTCTGCCCTGAAAAAGCGAAGCGAAAACCTATGTCGTAACCCTTGAAAACGGACATGAGAATCACAAATCAAGCCAAACGGGAATCCCGAATCCGGTCAACAGCGACATGCTTTAGCT
>NZ_JBHEEV010000031.1:0-1387 GCF_041930145.1 Brucella ciceri
CAGTCAGAAGATGATAGCCAGTTCCCGGGCGGTTTGTCTCAAACACCGATCGATCGCTTGGTAGGCTGGCGCTGCAAGGCGTCCAGGTGTGGCTTGACCCACACTCCGATCGACCAGCGTGTCTTTCCCTGGACCTGTCAGCCGCCCGGGAGCGCCTTGCGGTGAGGCTTTGCCTCGGCGTTTGCTTGTGACCCAAGAAGGGCCTGACCGCGTTGGTCACATGACTGTCCTGTCCATGCATATGCCCGTGGTTGAGCCGTGCGATAGCGGTCAAACTCCAGAGGTTACGGCATGGAACAGAAGAACAAGCCAGCGCGTCATGTTGTCGGCGGCGTCGATACCCATAAGGATTTACATGTCGCAGCGGTCGTCGATGATTACGACCGCGTTCTTGAGACGCGCAGTTTCCCGACGACCCGTAACGGCTATCGGTTGATGCTTGCCTGGATGCGGACATTCGGAGAGTTGCAGCGCGTCGGTGTCGAGTGCACAGGCAGTTATGGTGCTGGGCTGCTGCGATATATGCAGGCCGCGGGCGTGGAGGTCCTTGAAGTTACCACACCAGATCGTCACGACCGTCGAAGACGGGGTAAGAATGATGATCTCGATGCCCAGGCTGCGGCACATGCCGCCTTTGCCGAACGGCGAACCGTCACACCTCGAAGCCGGGACGGCATGGTGGAATCTCTCAGAGTTTTAAAGGCTTGCCGAAAGACGGCAGTCAACGCTCGGCGCATAGCCTTGCAATTAATCCAGAATACGATCATCGCAGCGCCCGACGTGTTGCGGGATCAGCTGCGTCGCATGACCCGCATGCAACTGGTTCGATTGCTTGCCGCCTGGCGTCCGGACTTGACAGCCTATCGCGATGTGGAAGCGGCGTATCGGATTACCCTGAAGTCGCTTGGTCGCAGATACCTCGAACTGCATGATGAGATTGCCGATCTCGACATGATGATCGCTGCAATCGTCGAAGACCTGGCTCCGGACCTTGTCGAACGTAATTCAATTGGACACAACAGCGCCGCGCAGCTTTTGCTCACCGCCGGCGACAATCCCGAGCGATTGAAGTCAGAAGCAAGTTTCGCGGCGCTCTGCGGCGTCAGCCCTGTGCCAGCATCCTCAGGAAAGACCACAAGACATCGTCTGAACCGGGGCGGCGACCGGCTTGCCAATAGCGCCCTCCATATCATTGCAATTGGCCGCCTCAGGACCGATGACAAGACAAAGCAGTATGTCGCTCGCCGTATGGCTGCGGGCCACTCCAAGCTCGATGCAATCCGGGCATTGAAACGTTACATCGCTCGGGAAGTCTTCGGCATCATCATGCGTCGCCAGAAGCAGATCAATCAAACCAGGATCGTCGCTTGACAAACAGAAGGGCGTC
>NZ_JBHEEV010000032.1:0-1319 GCF_041930145.1 Brucella ciceri
TGGAGTGCCCCCCATTTCGCCGGACAAATCAGCTATTGAGACAATGCTTTGATGAACTCCCTTGGGGAGGCCATTTTCAGCGCTGAGTGTGGATGGATTTCATTATAGTCTTCGATCCATCCGTCGATCTTCCGGAGAGCTGTATCGGCGTCCGGAATGGGTGAGATGCGTATATAGTCCCGCTTCAAGGTTTTGACGAAGGCTTCAGACATGCCGTTCGATTGTGGGCTGGCAACGGGCGTGAAGCATGGGATCAGGTTGAGGGCTTGGGCAAACAGCCTGGTCTCGCGCGCGGTGTATGCACTGCCGTTATCAGATAGATGTTCTATTGCATGCGGGGCGCTGGTTGCGCCGAAGCGCTTTTCGACGGCCTCCAACATCATGTCTCGAATGTCGGAACCTGATATCCCGGCATTGGCGACGGCTGCCCATGAGATAATTTCCCGGTCAAACGCATCGATGATGAACGCGAGGCGGACCACCTCGCCATTCCAGCAGGTGAACTCAAGGCCATCCGAGCACCAGCGCAGGTTAGACCGCATCACCATGACCTTGCCGTCGTGGACACGGCCTATTCGCGCCGCCGTGTGTTTCTCAAGGATCATAGCGTGATTGGCCATGATGCGATGAACTCGCTTGCGATTGACGACGGGCAGATCGGCGGCTCGCCGCTGCCTGTTGAGAAGGGCAGCGATCCGCCGATAGCCATAGGTCGGCCGAGCATCCACGAGTTTACGAATGGCGGGCAGCAGCTCGGCATCGTCCGCTTTGAGGTATGATCCACGCGGCTTGCACTTGCCTTTAAGGCGCTCCGCCAGATTGGACCGCGATACGCCAAGGACGTCAGCCACGGTCTTCATCGGGAACCGTCCTTCGGCAACAAGATCGGCCGCGATATCGGTTTTTTTGAGTGGGCTTTGGAAAGAGCTTCGCGGAGAATCTCGTTCTCCAACGTCTTGCGCCCGAGAATACGCTCAAGCTCGCGCACTCGATCTTCCAGCTTCTTCACCTCGGAATTGCCGATCACTGGCTCGTCAGAATCCACGGCCACCGCACCTCCCTCGCTCAGGAGCCTGCGCCAGCGATACAGAAGATTTGGCGCAACTCCATGCCGCCGCGCCGCGGAGGAAACGGTCTCCCCGGCGGCATAGCTTTCCTCGATGATCTGCAGTTTGCGTTCCGTTGTCCAGCGTCGCCGCCGGACGTCACCGATCATCAGATCAACCTGTCGAAACTCGTTAGACATAAGCCTATCCTCAAGCCTGTGCTTGAGCCTTCCTGCTTATGCTGAGTGTCCGGTCGAAAGTGGGGGCAGTTCA
>NZ_JBHEEV010000033.1:0-1271 GCF_041930145.1 Brucella ciceri
TGACCTGCCACTGAACTTTCATCCAACGGCGATTAGAGCCTCGGCGGTTTTGACTACGCCAATTGGCGTGTTGGTAGCAACCGGCGGAAACGCCAAGCTTTCATATTGCGCAGCGTTGGAGCCGGTTGCGGCGATGGATCCAGCATAGACCGCCGGGGTTTGGTATCCCAGCGACGAGTGTGGCCGGATATTGTTGTAATCGTCGGCCCATTGGGCGATGGCGCTGCGGGCGTGATCGAGGCCAAAGAACAGGCTTTCGTTGAGCAATTCGTCGCGCATCCGACCGTTGAAGGATTCAACATAGCCGTTCTGCATAGGCTTTCCTGGCGCGATATAGTGCCACTCAACCTTGTGATCCTTCGACCAGGCCAGGATGGCATTCGAGGTGAGTTCCGTGCCGTTATCGGAGACAATCATTCCTGGCTTGCCGCGTCGTTCGATCAGTGTCGTCAGCTCCCGTGCGACACGGCGGCCGGAGATTGTGGTGTCCGGGATTGCTGCCAGGCATTCCCGCGTCACATCATCAACGATATTGAGAATCCGGAACCGTCTCCCGCATGCAAACTGGTCGTGCACGAAATCGAGAGACCAACGGGCATTTGCTTTCGCCTCGACCAGGATCGGCGCACGCGTGCCGACGGCCCTTCGTCGAGCCTTCCGCTTGCGAACCGAAAGCCCTTCCTCGCGATACAGCCGATAGATGCGGTTGACGCCGGATGGCTCTCCGTCCCGCCTGAGCAGGACGAACAGCCGTCGGTAGCCGAAGCGCCGTCGCTCGTTGGCAAGGTCGCGCAGCTTCGCCCGCAATTCGACCTCCGGCGGTCGGCAGGACCGATAGCGGATCATCTTGCGATCAGCAGACACAATCTGGCAGGCCCGCCGCTCCGAAAGACCCATTATGTCCTTCAGATGTGCAACGGCGTCACGCTTGGCGGCAGGCCCTACCATTTTTTTGCGAGAAGCTCGCGGAGTGCGGCGGCATCGAGCATCTGCTCGGCCAACAGCTTCTTAAGCTTGGCGTTCTCTTCTTCGAGTGCCTTCAGGCGCTTCGCCTCGGACACCTCCATACCGCCGTATTTGGCTTTCCAGTTATAAAATGTTGCGTCCGAAATCCCATACTTGCGGCACAGGTCGGCCACCTTCATGCCTGCCTCCTGCTCCTTCAGCACCGCAATAATCCGCTCTTCCGTAAATCGCTGCTTCTTCATTCGTCCGTCCTTTATTGGGCCGGAATCTAATCCATTCTGGAGGAAATTCTCAGTGGCAGGTCA
>NZ_JBHEEV010000034.1:0-1058 GCF_041930145.1 Brucella ciceri
CGGGGTGATGGTGAAGCCAGGAACCAGTTCGTACGCAACATTTGCGGTTGCAGCGAAGGTTTCTGCGTCTTCGTAAGCGACCTGAACGTTGAAGGTAGCCTTTTCGGTTGCCTTGAACGCTGCGCCGCCCCAAACGGCCCAATCGCCGCCCCAGGTGCCGTAGAACGAGTCGATGCGGCGAATACCGCGCCAGCTGCCGTCAGCAAATTCCTGCGTGACGTAGTAGTTGTCGTCGTTGGACTTGTAACCACCCATTACCCAGACCGAGAAACGGTCGGTGATGTTCACGTCAGCGCGGACCTTACCAGCCCACTCTTCGTTGCGGGCGTCATAAGCGACAACACCTGCGATCGAACCCCAGCCGCCAGCGTACTTCAGGCCACCAACAACGTGCGGCGTGTAGTCCTTGAGCGTTACGTCAACGTCGGAGTCGCCGTTGCCGCCTTCTTCGAGCGACAGGATGGCCGAGAAGCCGTTGCCGCCGGTGAAGGTGTAGCTGATGAGGTTGGTGCGGTAGCCGCCAGCGAGAATCACGTCGTCGTTGATGACGTTGCCGAGGTAACCAGGGAAGGTCACGAAGGCCGATTCATCGAGACCAACGCGCAGGCCGCCGAGCTGGATGTAAGCGTAACGCAGCGAGCTGTTTTCGCTCGAGCCGTAAGCTTCTTCTTCGCCGTCACCGCCGCCGTTCCAGTTGTAACGCAGTTCGGTGAAGGTCTTCAGGGTGCCGAGTTCGGTTTCCGAAGCGGTCGAGAAGCGAAGCGTTGCACGGGCGTTCTTGCCCCAGGTGTCGCGCTCGATATCGTCCAGCGAACGAGCGTAAACGCGATCGCCGCCCTTAGCGTCGTAACGAACATAGCCATGGATACGCAGGCAGGTTTCGGTGCCTGGGATGTAGAAGTAGCCGGCGCCGTAAGCATCGCAGACGCGGACATATTCAACGGCTTCTGGCTCTGGCGCGACGATTGCGTCGGCAGCCTGAGCGCCGGAAGCTGCAACCAGAGCTGCAGCGGAGCCAAGGAGAAGGCTCTTGATGTTCATTTCTGACCTCCAGTCAA
>NZ_JBHEEV010000035.1:0-961 GCF_041930145.1 Brucella ciceri
CACGTCGACTGCCCCGGCCACGCCGACTATGTGAAGAACATGATCACCGGCGCTGCCCAGATGGACGGCGCGATCCTGGTGGTTTCGGCTGCTGACGGCCCGATGCCGCAGACCCGCGAGCACATCCTGCTCGCCCGTCAGGTTGGCGTTCCGGCAATCGTGGTGTTCCTCAACAAGTGCGACCAGGTTGACGACGCAGAACTGCTCGAACTGGTTGAGCTGGAAGTTCGCGAACTTCTGTCGAAGTACGAATTCCCTGGCGACGAAATCCCGATCATCAAGGGTTCGGCTCTTGCTGCTCTGGAAGATTCCTCGAAGGAACTGGGCGAAGACGCCGTTCGTTCGCTGATGGCCGCTGTTGACGACTACATTCCGACCCCGGAACGTCCGATTGACCAGCCGTTCCTGATGCCGATCGAAGACGTGTTCTCGATCTCGGGCCGTGGCACGGTTGTGACGGGTCGCGTTGAGCGCGGTATCGTCAAGGTTGGTGAAGAAGTTGAAATCGTCGGCATCAAGGCGACGGCGAAGACGACGGTTACCGGCGTTGAAATGTTCCGCAAGCTGCTCGACCAGGGCCAGGCTGGCGACAACATCGGCGCGCTGATCCGCGGCGTTGGCCGTGAAGACGTTGAACGCGGTCAGGTTCTCTGCAAGCCGGGTTCTGTGAAGCCGCACACCAAGTTCAAGGCAGAAGCCTACATTCTGACTAAGGACGAAGGTGGCCGTCATACGCCGTTCTTCACGAACTACCGTCCGCAGTTCTACTTCCGCACGACGGACGTGACGGGCGTTGTCACGCTGCCGGCTGGCACGGAAATGGTCATGCCTGGCGATAACGTCGCCATGGACGTGCAGCTGATCGTGCCGATCGCCATGGAAGAGAAGCTCCGCTTCGCTATCCGTGAAGGCGGCCGCACCGTCGGTGCAGGCATCGTCTCCTCGATCATCGAGTAATGAA
>NZ_JBHEEV010000036.1:0-844 GCF_041930145.1 Brucella ciceri
AGTTAAAAATGGGTCTGGGCATTCTGATTTGGCTGAAGGACAACCTGTCCCCATCCCCTTTTGAAAAAGTCACCCCGAAGCGCTCCTTCTTCTGGATGTGAAGATACTCGCCCGCTTTCTCGTTTCAACATCGAATGCACTCTCCCAACCTTCCTGGTGCTTCTATGAGAGAGCTCTGTTGCAGAAAAGACACGAAATTGCCCGTTTCCGGGCAGGAGGTTTAGGGTTTATTAACATGAGTAAATGGGAATTAACGAGTCTTAACGCTTGAAAACACGCGCTTTTTGACATCGGCCCCACTTCAGGGAAGCGAATCCACGATTTCTGGCGTTCCAGGCGGAGAATATGTCAGACTATCGTCATAGGCCGCCACATTGGTCGAAACCAGGGCGAATCTTTCCTTCTTATGCGAGGCAAAACGACAGCGCCGGGCCGGACGAAAGCCGATGATTCCACGCACATTCCGGATCGCGTATATATAAAGTGCGATAATTCGCAGGAAATTTTGCCAGTTGGCGCGCAATTCGCTTGAAATGACAAAGCGTACCGGCTATCTCGCCCTTACCGGAGAGGTGGCCGAGTGGTCGAAGGCGCTCCCCTGCTAAGGGAGTAGACCTCATAAGGGTCTCGTGGGTTCGAATCCCATCCTCTCCGCCAGTTGCTCCACGAACATTCCCTCACAAGATCAGATCTGGATTCGCTTCCTTGCGTGCGATTACATGGCTTTTCGCACCGTATCAGCCGCGCGACCGACTGGCCGCCAATTTCCTGACTTTTTGCGCCTCGGGTTCCGAGATCTGGCAACGACTTGAAATATATAGTTTATTTCCCAAACCTCCGATTC
>NZ_JBHEEV010000037.1:0-797 GCF_041930145.1 Brucella ciceri
CTTGAAAACGGACATGAGAATCACAAATCAAGCCAAACGGGAATCCCGAATCCGGTCAACAGCGACATGCTTTAGCTACTGCTACAGCGGAAATTGTATAGTAAATTCAATAGTTGGAAGGGATGTATGCCCGGTGGCATGTCCGGACTTCAAATCCGGGAGGGGCCGATAGATGGTCTTTGGTGGGTTCGACTCCCATTCTCTTCCGCCATTCCAATTGAAATTGTTGAGTTTTACCCGATCCCCTAACTTAGGAAAGTGAGGCAGGCGGCAATTTTTAGCCGCTCTTTCGCCTATTCATGTAGTAACCCATGCTTCTACCTTGGCGCGCATAGGCGATTCGCTTCGGGCCGATTTTGACTCGACATGGAGTTTCCCCTCTTTCGCCATTATGGATAACAGGGCGCGAGACATAGTTGTCGCCTCTGTTGCTTCTTTCGGCGACATGAGCACGGCTTATTTTCATTTGCTATTTCGGATTTCGTCCCCTTTCTCGTGGTGGGGCACAGCTCCGTCGGATGTCCTGGCGAATGACGTTTCAGACGAACAAGGGCGCGTCGCCTGCTGAAGATCGAAGCTCGCGGGCCGGTTGCTCCTCCGAGCCACAGAATTTGCCTCAACTGGCACCGCCCCTTGAATAACTGATTGGTAGATATTCGGTCAACGATTAACACCCCGCCAGCCACTACCTGGCGGGTTACCACCATGAAACGCGAAGAGTGGAGTGCCCCCCATTTCGCCGGACAAATCAGCTATTGAGACAATGCTTTGATGAACTCCCTTGGGGAGGCCATTTT
>NZ_JBHEEV010000038.1:0-737 GCF_041930145.1 Brucella ciceri
GCATATTCTTGTTGAAAAGCTGCGTGCGAGCCGCGTCGTCACCGGTTACGACTTTCATTTCGGCAAGGGACGGCGCGGCACGCCGGAATTCCTGTGCGAGGCGGGGAAAAAGGCCGGGTTCAGTGTTACGCTGGTCGATGCCTTCACCGATGAGGGCGGGATGCTCGTTTCTTCAACGCGCATCCGCAATCTCTTGAGCGAGGGTGAAGTGGCTGAGGCTGCCGGACTTCTCGGCTATCGCTACCGCATATGCGGGGAGGTGATCCACGGCAAGAAGCTTGGCCGGACGCTTGGTTTTCCAACAGCCAATATGGCGCTTGCACCGCAGACAAGTCTCAAGCACGGCATTTATGCGGTTCGCTTCCGGTTGGATGACGCCATGCTTTATGACGGCGTGGCAAGTTTCGGGCGAAGACCCACAGTGGACGACGAAGGCGCGCCTCTTCTCGAAACCTTTCTCTTCGATTTTTCCGGCGACCTTTACGGAAAGACCGCAGCCGTTTCCTTCTTCGGTTTCCTGCGGGGCGAGGTGAAATTCGACGGCCTCGATTCGCTGATCGATCAGATGAAGCAGGATGAGGCGCAGGCGCGCGCGCTTCTCGCCGATGTCCGGCCTATCTCGGGGCTCGACCGGATGCTCTCCTTCAACTGACGCAAGCGCCGTCCCGTTTTCGCGCCTGATTGCGCCGATCAGCGGGACTACGAACATTTTCAGGGGCGGGGATGCAGTTTTATTG
>NZ_JBHEEV010000039.1:0-658 GCF_041930145.1 Brucella ciceri
ATGTCCTCATGATCGGCTTCTCGCGTTACGGGCAGATCGCGGCACAGATTCTCCTTGCCGGCGGCATTGATGTGACTGTGATCGACAGTTCCTCCAACCGTGTCCGCGCGGCCGGCAAGTTCGGTTTCCGCATCTATTTTGGCGATGGCACCCGCAAGGATGTGCTAGAAGCGGCAGGCATCCGCAAGGCCAAGATCGTTGCCATTTGCACGCACAAGAAATCGACGACCAACCACATCGTCAATCTGATCCAGTCGGAATATCCCGACGTGCGCCTGTTCGTGCGCTCCTATGACCGCGAACATACGCTGCAACTGCGCGCGCAGGGTGTGGAATACGAGCTGCGTGAAACCTTTGAATCCGGCCTTCTGTTCGGGCAGCGCACGCTGGAGGGGCTGGGCCTTTCCGAAGCCAATGCCTATGCGATCCGCGAAGATGTGCGCCAGCGCGACGAAGACCGGCTGCATGTGCAGGCATCAGAGGGGATCATGGCGGGGCGCCACCTGCTTTTCAACAAGCCAGTTACGCCCGAACCGCTGGTCAAGCCCACGCGCGAGGGCCAGCGCATCGACAAATCGGACGATGGGCAGCGCGCGCCATCCCCGCAGGAAACGGCCGCCGCACCCGTTGCCGCGGAGTAACCCGCTTCCTTATCAAA
>NZ_JBHEEV010000040.1:0-668 GCF_041930145.1 Brucella ciceri
AACGCGCTGGCACCGATGATGGTGGCGGCATAATCGAGGCGGAAATCCACTTAACGAGACGCCCGAAACTGTTCAAATAAACCGAGCCACCTCTTCCTGCTGGGCACATTGGCGGCGTGACTTTCATGACATCTGGACCGCGAACAAATCCGAGATTGCGCGCGAGGCTCTCGATCGGATCGGCGCGCTGTATGATATCGAGCGGGATATTGCAGGTCGGCCCGCCGATGTACGGCTTGTCACGCGTCAAAAGCACAGCAAGCCAAAGGTCGAGGAACTGCGCGCGTGGGCGGAAAAGCAGTTGCTTCGCATTCCGGGCAAAAGCGAACTGGCGAAGGCTTTGCGCTATGGGCTGAGCAGATGGCCGTCATTATCCCTGTTCCTGGAGGACGGGCGTGTGGCCATGGACAACAATGCTGCGGAGCGAGCCCTGAGGCCGATAGGAGTAGGGCGCCGGAATTGGTTATTCGCAGGCGCGGATACTGGCGCGGAAACTCTGGCACGCGCCATGACGATCATTGAAACGGCGAAGATGAACGGCATCAACCCGCAAGCCTATCTGGCCGATGTGCTCGACCGCATTCATGATCATGACCTGCCACTGAGAATTTCCTCCAGAATGGATTAGATTCCGGCCCAATAAAGGACGGACGAATGAAGAAGCAGCG
>NZ_JBHEEV010000041.1:0-591 GCF_041930145.1 Brucella ciceri
CTCCGGCATATCGATGGGCAGAACAAAGCAAATCGTTGCCTCCACCGCGCCACGCGCATTGACCAAAGGGGACGCCAGACATTGTGTGAAATTGTTGATGGCACCAACAGTACGAGCCAGCGGCTGTTTGCGATGCGCGTGGCACTCGGCGATGAAGGCGGCGATATCCGCCGCCTGCCCGTTCGGTTGCAGGCGGTCTTCCGGTTCCAGCACTGATTCAATTTCATCCCCGGATAAATCGGATAGCATCAGCCGACCCGAAGCGGTCCACGGGATCGGTATCTGTGATCCGACTTCAGAACTGATCCGCAACGGTCGGGAACCAGGCCGTGCGTGGATGATGACCTGCTTGCCACGCAGGCGGATGCACAATTCGCAAGTCTCACCCGTTTCCTTGACCAGTTGATCCACCATATCGCGGCCACGCGCCACGATATCGTTGGCGCGCAGGTAACTAGCACCATAGAGCTGCATTACCTTGCCAAAATAGACCCGTGCGTCCTTGACTTCCAGCAAGCCCGCCTCGCTCAGGATATTCACCAGATCGTAGATCGTTGATTTAGGCGCATCGAGCGCCTTCGGCAGATCCGC
>NZ_JBHEEV010000042.1:0-500 GCF_041930145.1 Brucella ciceri
CACCGACGACCGATGTCGCCATCACCGATCCGGAAGGAGACAATATCCCGACAGCTTCCGGCACGACGGAACCGGGTTCGACGGTTGTGGTGACCTGGCCGGACGGCACGACCTCGCAGGTGACGGCGGATGGCACGACCGGCGCATGGACGGCGACGGCCCCGGCTGAACAGCCCGATGGCAATGTGACGGTTGCGGTGACCGATCCTGCAGGCAATCCGGGAACGGGAAGCGGCACGTGGACTTCGAGTGACACGACCCCGCCGGACACGAGTGCGACGACCGTGACGGTTGGTGCGATTGCCGGTGACGGTGTGGTCAATGCCGCCGAGGCGGCAGGCAATGTTGCGGTAACGGTAACGATCACCAACCCGCCTTCGGATGCTGCGACGACGACGGTGAACGTGCTTGTCGATGGCGTGCCTTATGCGGCAGTTTCCAATGGCGACGGCACATGGACGGCTTCGGTTCCCGGCAGTGCGCTTGCCGGTGCTGCGACG